>JBDTUD010000003.1:0-183852 GCA_040007915.1 Sphingorhabdus sp. | reverse complement strand
CTCCTGTTTCAGCCAACAGGATCATGGCCTGTTGCACTTACTTTTGGAACGCGCGGAGTTACCATTAGAATTACGGTGACAGTGCACTTAATTAAGATTTTATGTGTTTTCTCAGTATCATATGCTATTTGGCATACATATAATGCTGTGATAAGAGGGTGAATTAAGTGCACTGTCACCGTAATACTAATACCGGCGAGATGAGTCACTGGGCAAAGCTATCCTGCTTTGGCGTACTCGCCATTGGGATGACATCTTGTGGAGAGGGGGCACCATCCTACAAGGCGAATTCCAATTCAATTTTGATAGATGTTAAGGAGACTGGGGGATATCGAGGGTGCGTTTCGAGTATATTTATCTGGGATTCTAGCGGGAAAGACATATACACTTCACCTTCGGGAACCAGATATTGCAAACGTAAGATTTACGTTAAGCCAAGTCGTAAGGTGGATTTTGTCAGAGAACGCGGAAATTATAGTGTTCAGTTAACTTTTGATGGAACGCCTGCAGGTTCCGTCGTGCTCGTAAATGAAGCATTGCCGTGACGGATTTCGATTACCGCGCCCGGAATTAGGAATTACCGAGACAGGTGCGTAAACCCCTAAATTATCGTCTTGCAATGTAGGAAATCATTTGGGACATTCGCAACTGTCGCCATTGCGGCTTGCTCTTTGACCCTGTCCGTCCCCCTCCTGTAATACCGACGCATGAGTGCAGAGGCGCTTGTAGGAAATTATCTTGCCAACCGGCGCAACGAAGCATCCCGAAAATGCGTTAACAGGCGTCGCTCCCGGCCCTTGCCGTGTCGCTGCTCCACCCTGTTCAGGTGAGACTTTAGTGAGACCTTTCGACTTTGCTCAAGACACGCCTTTCGACTTCGCTCAAGACAGGCCTTTCGACATGCCTGTCCTGAGCATAGTCGAAGGGCTCAAGACACGCCTTCCGGCGAAGTTCCGGTGACGGATGCGAAAATCCCTGAATTCACTGTGAACCCTTCGACAGGGCTCTCCTGAGCGAAGTCGAAGGGCCCAGGTCAGGCTTGACCATCACGGATATTTTAGGCTTTTAACACGCGACCGAGCGCGTCGGCCCAGCCGGACAGGCGGGCTTCACGCTCCGCCGTGCCAAGCTGTGGTGTGAAGCGGGTGACATCGCCGCGCATCGCCGCGGCTTCCGCCAGCGTCTGGTAAAGACCGGCGCCAACCCCGGCGAGCATGGCCGCGCCAAGGGCCGTTGTCTCGATGAACGCTGGCCGTTCTACGTCAATTGCCAGCATATCGGCCAAATCCTGTGCCATCCAGTCATTGGCGACCATGCCGCCGTCGATACGCAACTCGGCCCAGTCCGCGCCGTCGGCGGCGAAGGCGGTTTTTAGGTCATGCGTCTGGTGCGCCATGGCCTCTAGCGCCGCGCGGGCGACATGCGCTTTCTTGGCCGAGAAGCTCAGTCCGCTGATCGCGCCGCGTGCGGCGGGCTGCCAATGCGGCGCACCCAGGCCGGATAAAGCAGGCACGAGATAGACGCCGCCATTGTCGGGGACACTGCGCGCCAGCGTTTCGGTGTCGGCGGCGTGTTTGATGAGGCCCAAATCGTCGCGCAACCATTGGATGAGGCTGCCCGCGACGAAAACCGAGCCTTCGAGGGCATAATGCCGCTCTCCATTTAGTTGGTACAAAACGGTTGATAGCAAACGATTTTTCGACCGGTGCAACGTCCTGCCGGTTTGGGTCAGCACAAACGCACCGGTCCCGAAAGTCGCTTTGGTCTGGCCGATGGCAAAGCAGCCCTGACCGATGGTCGCTGCCTGCTGGTCGCCCGCCACGCCCGATATCGGGATCGCGTCGCCGAACAAATCGGGCAGGGTGATGCCGATCCTGCCCGCGCAATCGATAATCTCCGGCAGGATATCGCGCGGCACACCGAACATATCGGTCAGGCCATCATCCCAACCGCTGCCCTCAATCGTCATCAACGCGGTGCGCGATGCGTTGGTTGCATCACTTACATGCAGGCCACCGGTCAGGCGAAAGACGAGATAGCTCTCGATCGTGCCGACCGCGAGATGGTCGCCCGCCGCCGCCAACTGCGGCCAGTTTTGCAGCGCCCAGCCGATTTTGGAGCCGGAGAAATATGGGTCCAGCAACAGCCCTGTCCTGGCCTGTACCACCGGTTCTTTGCCGCGTTCCTTAAGCTTAGCACATATGTCCGCCGTTCGCCGGTCCTGCCAGACAATTGCCGGGGCCAGCGGCTCGCCGGTGCGCTTGTCCCAGAACACAATGGTTTCGCGCTGATTGGTGATTCCGATACCGGCGATTTTGCCGGCACCACCGGCTTTCGCAATCATCGCGCGCGCGCATTCCAGTGTCAGTGCCCAGATTTCGGCGGCGTCATGTTCGACCAGACCAGGGGCCGGATAATATTGCGTGAGCCGTCGTTGGCAACTGCCGAGGACGCGCCCATCCGGCGCAAACAGTACAGCCCGCGTAGATGTTGTGCCTTCGTCAATGACAAGGATGTGTTTACTCATGCCTCAATCCCCGCAACCGGCAATCGCTCGCTGATAAACGGTTCCAGCGTACTAGAAAACCACGCAAGCAATATGGCGGATATCCCAAGATATGCGCCAAGGGGCAACAGCCGCAGTCCTGTATTTTTGCGCCGCCCCCCGAACGCCCAGATCAGACCCACGCCGCTTGCCAGCATCATCAGCATTGGGAGCGCCTGCCAGCCGAACCAGAAGCCCAACGCGCCGAACAGTTTGGGATCACCGGCACCCATGCCCTCGCGATGGCGCAGGGCGCGGTATAAGCGCCGGATGAGTTCCAGAATGCCATATCCGGTAACTGCCCCAATGGCTTGGTCCGTTATGCTGATATCGGGTGTCAAAATGCCGCCCATCGCCAAGCCGGCCATTGCAAGAATAATGGTCAATCTGTCGGGAAGCCAATAATGCAGGAGATCAAGCGTGATCAGCGGCAGTAAAAGCCAGCCGAGGATTGCCGCCGCTGCCGCTTGCCCCGGGGGGAGCAGGACGAAAGGGACGGCACCCAAGAGCAAGGACATAATTTCGATGATAATTGCTCGTGCGCCAATCGCTTCGTGACAATCACGGCAACGCCCGCGAAGAACCAAAAATGACAACAAAGGTATAAGGTCGCGTGCCCGGATAATATGGCCGCAATGGTTGCAGTGCGACCGGCCTTTGGTGACGCTTTTGTCGTTCGGCCAGCGATCGCACAATGCCGCAGCAAAACTACCCCACGTTGCGCCCAGAATTGCCGCGCCGCCGATCAGGAACCATGATGGCAGCCCGGCAAGCGCGGCTTCCAGCATTACGTTCAGAGCCGTCCCTTTCGGGCGAAGCGGTAGCCACCGGCTATGGAACGGAAACCGCTCAAGCCGAGCATTGGTGCGTATTCGCCGCGGTCGCCTTCCAGAAATACGGTGGCATTGTAGCTGCCGTCGGTTTTGATCCGGATATCGACATGTTCCATTGCCGACTGGCTGATGAGTGGCAGAAGCAGGTCACCCCGATCGCAACGGGGCTTGCCAATCAGGCCATTTGTTACGTCTATTCCCGGTATGCTGCCACCAAGAGAGAGCCGGATACTGCCGGATGCTTCCACACAACGGCCATAATGAAAGCGTGCCGAGAAATCTTGGAGAGCCAAATTCTCGAAAGGCAGCGGCGAGAATATTTGCGACAGCGGAAAAGCGGCGTTCAAATTGTTGATCGAATAGCCGCCCCCTCTTCGGGTTACAGAGCCCCTGATCCCGGCTGAAAATGCTGCGTCGCCGCGTTCAAAATCCATCGTCGCCCGCCCGATTAACAGCGGCCAGAAACGCAAACCCGCATTTACGTCACCGATGGCCAGACTGGCAATCCGCAAGTCGCGCACGGAACCGGCCCAGATGATTCCGTCGACCTTCCGAGCTGAAACTGCTTGTCCGCCAACGGCAACGCGAAGCGGAATGAAGGCAATGATTGCCAGCAGCAAGAGCGCCGCGCCAGCAATCCATATCCGGCGGGGAACGCCCTTCAATTGCTTGCCCTCGTGACAACCGCGTCCACGGCAAGACTGCCATTTCCAGCGGGGCGAAGCGTCAGTGAGCGCACCTCAATGCCCTGGCCATCAAGTTCGTCCAGCCACGCTAGCAAAGCCGGTGCCCGCGCTTGTTCCATACGGAAAACAAACTGTCCCGACGCGCTGTTCGGTGACTTGATGATATCAAAACCTTTTTCGGTAGCGCTCTGCACTACAACAAGATCGAGCGGCGATCCGTCGGTTGGACTTTGAACCGGGTTGGTGTTGTTACCCCTGGCCGCCGCAACGCTCGCCTCAATGCGTCCGCGCCGTTCCACTGCCTTGTCATGGGCCTCGATCGAATTATCGATTGCCCACCATAAAGGAAAGATCAGCCCGTAAATCAGCACCAATAGCCCCGCAAGCACGGCCGCACTTCCGATCATCCATTGCTCGCGCAAGCTAAGAGCAGTGAACCAGATGCGAATTTTGTCGGTCATGGCATCCTCACGGTCAAGTCGACCAGTGTCGCGCCCGTTGTGTCTTGTCGGGGGGTTGCGGTGATGCGGTAGCCCGATTGCTGGATAGCTATCAGTGCCTTGTTGGCGCCATTGGCGTCTGGCGCCGCCAGCACCACTGTCATTATCCCGTCCTCGCCGTAACGCAGTTCGCGAATACTGACATTGGGTGAAACTTTGACCGCCTGCCACAATCCCGCAGAGATCGGCGCAAACCGCCGTCGCCCGAGGCCCTTTTGTGCGAAGGCACGGTCAATTGCGGCTTCGGCTTGCTCGATGTCGGTAATGCTCGGGTCGATTTTTTGTGCGGCGGCAAGCGCGCGGTCGTTTTCGGCGCTGGCGGCAATCTGGTATTTTGCCCATGTTGCCAGCGCGAGCAGCAGAGATGCCAGCAATAACAAGACAAACAACCGCTTGATCCACAACCGTTGGAGCGGGGTCGCAAAGCTGCGATATTCGCGCTTCGCAAACGCGCCTTGGCGCAAGTTGATGGCAGGGTCGATGGTCGCCGCAACCATCATCGACTGGACGGTTTCTGCATCGAGCATTGCGACCGGCGCGTCGCCGACCAACAAAGTGTGCAACGCTGATTCGTCGGGTGCAGCCAGCCGTGCGCCGCGTAAAACGCCCGCGTCGTCGATAAGGAAGCGAACGTAACCCTCTGCGGGTCCGTCGACGACCAATCCAGCCGGGATGACTATGTCGGGATTTAAGCCCGCAGCTTCCAGACACGCCAAACCATAATCCAATATCGCGGGTGAAACTGTGGCGGTCAGGACCAGGCCTTCACCAATATGGCGGGAAACCGCGTGAACAGGCCCTATCGAATGTTCGATTGCATGCAACCGCGCCACGCTTTCGGCTTGTCTTGGTTCGAGATCGGAAAATGACGACCAGATACATCGGACGTGCGCGGCTGGGATAATCGCCATGACTGCGGCATCACTGAGGTCCCAGCCTTCGAGCATGTTATCGAGATCCGACAGGGTGCCGGTTAAGACGATCGTGCCGTCCAGTAAGCACCGGACAGCTGGGTCATCGCCTTCTGTAACCGGCAGTCCTACAATGATCGCGCTATACCGGTTCATTCGTTTTCACCCCAGCTGCGCCACAACACCCGCGCTGGTGCCGGATCGCCAGCGACAAGTGCCTGACCCTGCAAAACGAGGTCTCCAATAGATATTTTGGTATCCAACAAGAAATATTTGCTTTTCAGTTTGACTTGCCCTTGCACCAAATCTGTCGGCTTCAATGCCGCCATTTCAGGTGCTCCCCAGAATCGATTGAGGCTGCCATAGCCACTCGTTGGCCGCTTGGCGAGATAGCTGCGCGCGGCGAGCGGACTTAGGTGCCCGACGGGAAATAGCATGACCAGTAGCGGCGCTTGATCGGGCAGCAACGTATTGATGTTGATCGGCGACAATTCGGCGGCCGGCAACGCGCAGATCCAGCCCCGCAGGCGCGCGTAAATGGCGGACGTCATACCTTTGACTGCGCGTAATTCGCTGGGGTGGGAATAAAGGCTATTGGCAGCTAAATAGGGCGTTTCTGCGCTGCGGTAGTCATTGTCTTCGGCCCCGCCCGGTAATGGCGAGGCGTCGCTATCTGCCCAGTCTGCCGCCGCCGCCGCTACGGCTCGCGCTTCATTGTCGGGGACACCAAGAGTCAACATCAATGTTATAAATTGTTCCTGGCCGGTGCCGCTTGCTAGTAACTGTCCGTCGGCCTGGCTGACCAGGCTGTTGAGATTGAAACAATTGCCTGCATCGCGCACGCGGGCGGTAGCAGTGCCGGTCGGAACAGGCAGAGGCTGCTCCTTGTTCAGCCAGCCCCCGTCAAGCGTAGTTTGGGCAGCATCACGCGCCAGCAAATCCTCAATTCGGGATGTTGCAATATTCTCGACAGCATAGCTGTAAGCGCGGCCCTGGCTGAGAGCGTTGCCATTGGCGGACAACTTGGTGGACAAGGCCAAGCGGTCAAGCGTCGTTGCGGCGATTACGGCGAGCACTGCGACCAGCAACAGGATCGACAACAACGCGGCACCGCGTTCGTTTTCTTTGACCGGCGTCATCAGTACGCCGCTTCTTCGGTCTGTTTGGGCTTCACCCGGGACTGTGGGCCTACCAAAAATAGCATGCGCTGCTCGGCCGCTTCGTTGAGTTGAAAGCGCAGTTCAATCGCGCGCGGCAGTGCGGCTGCATCGGTCGCGGTCCAGTCATCGCGCCAGGCGCCTGTTTCATCGCGATAGCGGACCGTTGCGCTGGTTACATTGTTCAGTAATGTCGCGGCCTCGGTCGGCTCCGCCCCGTCCAGCATTGGCCAGGTCACCCGCTTCAATGCTCCGCCCTCCAGACTATAGGCGACGCGTTGCAATCCGGCGCGCGGGGTTTCATCAAAATTGGACCATCCGGCGCGGACAAAGCCGAACAACATCCCAGGTGCCGCATCGCCGCCTTGGATAAAGGCAGGGACCGGTAGTCCGGCCTGATCGCGCACCGGACGAGCGACCGCCTGGGCCAAATCGCCTTCCACCGCATAAACCAGCCGGTTGATGCGCGACAGACTTTCCAGCCGCTCCTTAACCGCGATCTGGGTGTCGCTTCCCGAGCGGAGCAAGGTGACACCCGCCACCGACATCAAGGCAAAGATAGCCAGAGCGACCATCATTTCGACCAGTGTAAAACCGGCTTCATCGGACCGAATGACCGTCATTGCTCCACCGGTCGCGCGACGGTTAGTTTGGCTTTGCGAAGCGCCGCGTTGCCGGTGCCCGAAACGTTGATGTCAATCAGCACCAGTCGTGCATCATCGGTCTGGCTGGTCGTCGTGTTCCATTGCCACATCTGCCCGCCGTTCGTCTCCTCGCCCTGGTCATCCCCCAGCACCGGCGGGGCCGGATCGGATAATTTTTCAACCGCGACATTGCGCGCGACTTGCCATGCCATGCCGCTATCACCCAGATTGGCGGTCGATCGGACCGAATAGCCTTGCAGCCGGACCATCGCCAGTGCGGCCAGGCTGAAGATCGCCAGCGCCACCATAATTTCGAGCAAAGTAAAACCGTTTTCGGACGGCGGCGGATCAGCGGGCAACACGGACATCCCCCGTTGCCGAGACATTCACGGTCGCCAAGGCCGTTCCCCGGCTAATACCGATTTCGGCGGGACCGGACGGTAGACCAGTGCTATCAAATACTACGTGAATCTGCCGCCCTTCCAATTGCGCCGAGGTGCCGGACCGCCAGTTGGTGGTTACAAAAGGGGCGTCGTTAAGTGGCAACCATATATTATCACTGCGCGCCTCAAAGCCATAACCCGATGGCCGCATCCATAAGGCCATGCCACGCGATTGCAGGATCGCATTGTCGCGCAGCGCAGCAATCCGGGCCGCCAATCGCTCCGCCTCGTCACGCGCACCCCGGTCAGGCGAACGCGCGGTCATCACCACCGCAGCACTGGCGATGCCGATGATAAAAATAACCACCATCAACTCAACCAGCGTAAAACCGCGCTCGCGCTTTTTGTTTTTTGAAAATGAACGCGGCTTATTCGCCGTAAATATCCGCATTTTCATTCTCGCCACCGGGTGCGCCGTCCGCGCCTAGCGAATAAACATCGAACCCGCCATTGCGACCCGGGTTGCTATATTGATAGGGGCGATTCCATGGGTCGTTGGGCAGCTTTTTGATATAGCCCCCGCTTCGTGCCACGCCGCCGGTATCCCGTGGATTTACCAGTGCCTGCAACCCTTCGCCTGCATCAGGGTAGTTCAGATTATCAAGACGATAGGTTTCCATTGCTTGCCCGAGAACCGCGATATCTGCTTTCGCCTTTTGTACCATCGCCTTGTCCTGATTGGGCAGGACATTGATCGCGACAATCGTGGTGAGCAAGGCAAGGATAAACAGCGTCACCATCATCTCAACCAATGTAAAACCGTTGCTTTCAGCCTTGATTGCTTTGCGGCGAAACCGGGCGGGTGGAAACGACATGTCCGTGAACAGGTTGTACAGGAAGCGTAGCATAGTCAAAGCCCCGTAAGATTTTGCAGTTGGAGTATAGGCAACAATATTGCCAGGATGATGACAGCGACGACACCGCCCATCAATACGATAATCAAAGGTTCGAGCATGGACAATGCGGCGCTGGTGAAATTGTCGAATTCGCGTTCGAGATATTCGGCGGCGCGTTCAAGCATCAGGTCGAGCTGCCCGGAACTTTCGCCGCTGGCGGTCAAATAGACCAGCAACGGCGGAAATACACCGCTCGCGCGCATCGCCCCGGACAGGCTGCCGCCGCCGCGAACGGCTTCAACTATGTCGTCATTGGCACGCGCCAGCACCGTGTTGCGGATTGTGCCACCAGTCAGTCGCAAACCTTCGAGCAACGGCAGGCGGCTCGCGACCATGGTTGCCAAGGTACGCGCCATGCGGGCAGCGTGGAGATTGCGAATGAGCTTGCCGAGCAGCGGCAGGCGCAGTTTCAAGCGATCAACAGACAGCCGAAACACCGGTTGCTGTAACCCGCGCCAGAAGAGAAATCCGCCGATGATGGCAATGATGATGATTGCCCACCAATAAGACGCCAGAAATGCCGAAATCCCGATAACGATGCGCGTAATCAGGGGCAGTTGCTGGTCGACATTGTCGAACTGTTCGACGACGCGCGGGACGACCGAGACCATTAGTCCCATGACCACCAATATCGCTACCAACGAAAGTACGATCGGATATGCGAGCGCACCGATCAACTTGCCGCGCATCTCCGCCTGTCGTTCGAGCAACGCCGCCAGACGTTCGGTGATCAGGGGCAATGTGCCCGCACCTTCACCCGCCGCGATCATCGCGCGGTAGAGGGCAGGGAAGCTGGTGTTTTCGCGGCGCATTGCTTCGGACAGGCGCTGTCCTTCGACGACACCTTTATGCACTTCGGTCAGGATCGTCCGGACATGGGCCTGTTCGCTCTGACGGCTGATCGTACGCAGCGCCTCTTCAAGGGGGCTTACCTGCACCAACGACGATAATTGCCGCGTAAACAAGGTAAGCTGCTTGGCATTGAGCTTTGGCCGTCGCCGTAACGGTAATGCAGACAGTACGGATGGCACCGACGCGGCAGGCTCGACGCTGACGATATAGAACTTCTTTTGCGTCAACCGTTCGCGCGCCAGGTCGTCGTTCGCCGCAGTAATGCGCCCACGCCGTTCACGGCCATCGGGATCAATCGCGTGATACGCGAAATCAGGCATCAACGATATCCTCGCGCCGCGAAATGCGGATCGCTTCTTCAGGGGTTGTATGGCCCGCGCGGACCAGTTTGCGTGCAGCGGCGCTGAGATTGGAATGGTTCAAAAAGGCATGACGCGCAAGGATAGCTTCATCGCCGCCGTCATTAATCAGGCGGCGAATGGTTTCATCGATCCTTACTGCCTCAAACACACCAATCCGGCCCTGATAACCCGTATTGCTGCACGTCGGACAGCCGACGGCCTTATAGACCACGGTGCCACGATCAAAACCGAGCAGCGACGCGACGCTGCCGTCGGCCTGCACCGGTTCGCGGCATTCTGGGCACAGGCGCCGAACCAGACGCTGCGCAATCACTGCGCGTAGCGTCGAGGCGAGCAGAAACGGCTCGACCTTCATGTCGCGCATCCGGGTGATCGCGCCCAATGCATCATTGGTATGGACGGTAGTCAGCACCAGATGCCCGGTGAGTGCGGCTTGCACCGCGATATCGGCGGTTTCACGGTCGCGGATTTCGCCGACCATCACGACATCGGGATCTTGCCTAAGGATAGCGCGGAGACCGGCGGCGAAGGTCATGCCGACCTTGGCGTTGACTTGTGTCTGACCGATGCCTTCAACCGCATATTCGACCGGATCTTCAACCGTGAGGATATTGCGCGTACCGTCGTTCAGACGTTTGAGGCCCGCGTAAAGCGTCGTGGTTTTACCCGAACCCGTAGGACCCGTCACCAATATGATACCGTTGGGTTCGGCCAGCGCATCACCCAATATTTTTAATGCGTCGTCGGACATGCCGAGCAGATCGAGCGAAATCCCGGCATTTTCCTTGTCGAGGATACGCATAACCACGCGTTCACCGGCGCGGCTGGGCAGTGTCGAAACACGCACGTCAACCAGCTTGCCGCCGAGTGTAATGCCGATCCGGCCATCCTGGGGAATCCGGCGTTCGGCAATATCGAGCCGCGCCATGACCTTGATGCGGCTAACCACCACCGGCGCGACATTGGCCGGTAGCCGCAACCGTTCCTGAAGCACGCCATCGGTGCGCATCCGTACAACGAGCCCGGTTTCATAAGGTTCGATATGAATATCGGACACGCCCTGCCGCACTGCCTCGGCAATTATACCGTTTATCAGGCGGATGACCGGTGCATCATCGGCGCTGTCGAGCAGATCGTCGGCCGAGGGAAGCATGTCGGACAGCAGGTCCCTGTCATGTGTGCCAATCGATCCTGCCATCGCCGCAGCCGAACCGTCCATGGCATAATGGTCCGACAGATAGCGGTCAAAAGTAGCATTGTCGGCCATTTCAACATCGAACGGCATCGCCAGATGGCGACGTACTTCAAGCAGCATGAGCGGATCCGCGCCGTCCCGCAACGCGACCACGATCCGGTTTTCGCTTTCGTGGCGCAGCACGACGCCATGTGCTTTGGCAAAGGCATAAGGCAGATCAAGCAGCGGTGATCGCGCCAACCCCTCTACAGGCACCGCTTCCGATGTATCACCTTCGCCGCGCCGGATTATCATGACTTGCCTCCAGCGGTTGATTGCAGTTCGCTTGGCGGAACATCGACCGGTTGTACCGGCCCGGCCGCAGGTCGCTCGATCCGGTCGGTTACGCCGATCAATACATCATTGGGGCCGACGTCAGGCGATGCGGGCGGCACTGCGCCCATATAATCGCGTAACAGTTCGTCAATCGACGGTTCGATATCGGGGTTGCGTGCGCGCTGCATCTCGCGGACATAGTCATAACGCCGCGCGGTTAGCCGGTCGCCATCGACGCGGCTGCGAAGCACTGTGGGGCGGATGAAGACCATCAGATTGGTCTTGCTCCGGCTCCGGCTGCGCGATTTGAACAACTCGCCGATTAGCGGGATGTCGCTGAGTAAAGGGATCCGCTCGATAGTGCGGCGTTCATCGTCGTTCAGCAAACCACCAATTGCGAGCAACTGGCCATCACCGACGGTCAATGTTGTTTCAAATTCGCGTTTGTTGAGGATGAGGTCGCTTGACCGCGACGAAACCGGGCCGGCAACGCTGGAAACTTCCTGTTTCAGAAACAGCTTCACATCGCCCTGCGCATTGACCTGAGGCGTCACCTCAAGCTTGATCCCCACCTCTTGGCGCTGGACGGTGCGGAAAGCGTTTTCAAAATTGGCCGATAGCTGTTCACCAGTGCTAACCGGTACTTCCTGACCGACAAGAAACTTCGCTTTCTGGTTGTTCAGCGTGACAATATGCGGCGTTGCCAGCAAGTTGGATTCGGTGTCGGCAGCAATCGCGTTGATGATCGTACCGAAAATCGCATTCTTGCCGATATCGAGGGCAAATCCGCCAAAACCGCCAGTGGCGCTCAAGATCGATGCTGCTGCTGCCTCTTGCAGGCTGTCGCCAAGCGCGCTGGTCGTCGATGTGGTCGTGGTCGTGCCATTGACCGTGGTTGTGCTGCGCGTCAGTTCTTCGGCACCAATGGCACCGGCGATAGTCAGGATATTGGGTGTTGCGTTTGAGTAATTTGTCGCCGCAAACGGCAAATTCTTGCCGCCCAGCAAAAACTGTACGCCCAGTTTCTTTGCTGCTTCATTGCCGATTTCGACAACAATCGCCTCAACCAATACCTGTTCGGGACGGGTATCAAGTTGGCGGATCAATTCGCCCAAAGTGCGCTGCATTTCGGGATTGGCCGCAACGATCAGCGCATTTGCGCCTTCGTATCGGGTAACTATGATCGGCCCGCGACCACCGATGCCGTTCATTCCGGTCGATGAGGATGCAGCAACGACGGGGCTTGGGGCAGGCGCAGCGGCTGTGCTTGCCGCCCCATTGGTGGCGGCCGACGCCACA
The DNA here is from genome assembly GCA_040007915.1 of Sphingorhabdus sp. Lineage (GTDB taxonomy): Bacteria > Pseudomonadota > Alphaproteobacteria > Sphingomonadales > Sphingomonadaceae > Sphingorhabdus_B. Next base: position 171,214 of record JBDTUD010000003.1, on the reverse strand, counting down.
GGAGGCACAGCCGACGTCTGGGATGTAACGTTTTGCCCGCCGATCAGCGACTGCACGGTTTCCAGCAAGGTTTCGGCATTGGCATGGTTCAGCCAGTAAACCCGGATTTCCGCACCCGATCGCGCCCGCGCATCAAGCTGTTGGGCCATTGCGGCAAAGCGCGACACCGATGCCGGATCGCCGCGCAAGGCAATCGCGTTGCTGCTGTCGATGGCGACTACGCTGACCGGAGAAACCGCGCCTTCGCCAGCCCCCTGTCCAGCGAGAGCTTGTAACGCACCGGCAATTTCCTGTGCACCAGCATTCTCGAGCGTGATAATTTGGGTTGCCGCTGTATTGCGATCAATCTGTTGGAGCAGGCCACGGATGCGGCGGATATTGTCGGCATAGTCGGCCACAACCAGACTGTTGGCGTTGCGGTTAGCCGTGATCGATCCCTCCCGGCTGACCAGCGGACGCAGTGTTTCAACGGCAGTGGTGGCGTCAATCGAACGCAGACGGAATACTTCGGTAACAAACTGGCTGGGCGCGGCGGTCTTGCTGCCGACCCGGGTTGGTTGCGTGGCGGCGCCGTCGGCGGGCTGGATGCGGTATCCGCCCCCGCGCATCGGAATGGCCACCAGGCCGTTGGCGCGCAGCGTGGAAAGGAACACTTCGAAATATTCGGAACGGGACAACGGTCTGTCGGTCACCACCGACACTTTGCCGGTTACCCGGCCATCGACGATGAAAGTCTGTCCGGTCACGCGCGCGGCGTCTTGCACAAATGCGCGAATGTCGGCGTCACGCACATTGAGCGTATGTTGAGCGGCGATAGGCTCGGCAAAAATCAAGGCAGTGCATGCCAGAAGCAGGGGAAGTTTACGGATCACTGTTATTCCATATTCAAAGCAATGGGGACCTTATTTGCGCCGCGCTCAACTTCTATGCTGAGGCGGGCACCTGGCCGGATTTGGGAGGCAATGTCGCCGGTCGACGAAACCGGTCGGCCGTTAACTGCAACAACGATGTCACCGGGCTGGAATCCTGCGAGGCGCAACATCGTGCCGTCGTCCCGCGGTGTGAGCACGAGGCCGGTCACCCGCCCGCCCTCCTTGCGTGGGGCAAATGCGATGGATTTTTGCAAAGTGTCGGCATTGAGCGCGGCATCTTTGTTAGCAGACGGCGCGGTTGCGTTTGCCGCCCCCGGGTCTGCCGGATTTACCGTTTCGGCAGGCACCGATTGGTCGAGGTACAGCGACTCTTTGACCCCGCCGCGGGACAGGATGACATGGTCGAACGCAACTGCATCCAGCGTCACGCCCGGAATCACTTCGTCGCCGACGGCATAGCTAAGCTGAACGCCATCCTCGCCGCCGATGATTGCCGAACCACCGCCCGAGCTTTCATTGGCACGGATACCGAACAAGGTCAGGTTTAGCGAGGTAACGCTGTCGGTTCCTGCTGCGGGGGCCTCGGTGCGGAAGAACGGGTCGAACGAATTGAACAGAGCCATACGCGCAGCTGGCGGCATTACATCAACCGCGCGGGAACGCCAGTCCCCAACCGGCCCCACGGGAGTCACAATCAACCAAAACAATTGTGCCACTTGAATGGCCAAGGCAATGCCGAGCGCTGCAATCAATACATTGGCAAGCCGAATGGAGCGCGCACGCGCGACCGCGATTCCGATTTGATCCGCCAGCGATATTGCCACAACTGCCCCCGATGATTCGTCCATCAAAGTGCGGGCTAAGGCAGGGGCGTGACACTCGAATGACGATAAAATGACAATTTCATTACTATGTCGCCGCCGCGTGGTTCAGCCCAGCTACAAAAAATTACGGCAGCGAAGGTCGTTCGCTGCCGTCAGGCTGGGGGACTAAATTGAAGATGATCAGAAATTGATATCCAGTCCGAGCGAAGCGCTGGTGCCAACCTTGTACCGGTTGTAGAATATCTTGTTGTCACCGCTTTGCTGGAATTCCTGATATTTTGTGCCGGTGATATTACGAATCTCCAGTTTCAGTTCCATATCAGTATTGGCGATTTTGATGCCCTGGCGGGCGACAAAATCAAGCTGGATGCCGGGACGTTCGATAATGTCAGGTTGACCCGATGCGCCACGGCTGGTGACGCGGTCGGTTGCATAAGTGAACAGAATGGTTTGCTGCGAGAGTTTTTCTGTGTCTTCCAAGCCGAATTGCAGATTGACGAGGTGGTCCGACTGGCCCGTCAATGGCGCACCAGTACGGAAATAGTCGAGGGCCGAGGTCGAAGAAGAGTTAAATACCGCAACCGTATCGCCTGCCTTCACGCTGATTTTTGACTTGGTGTAGGTGTAGTTCGCAATGATGACCGCGCGGCGGGTTGACAAGAACCCGGTTTCGGACAGACCGGAAAGATCGAAATATTTCTGGGTTTCAATTTCGCCACCATAAAGATCGGCCTTTGGCGCATTTGCAAAGCTGGTTATGACCGAGTTGTCGTCAAAGCTCGAAAATGTTTCGATGGGCTTATCGATCCGTTTGAAGAATCCGGCAACCGTCAAGCGCTGTTCACGGTCGAAATAATATTCATAGCGCGCTTCGGCATTATATAACTGGCTGTCAGTCAACAGCGGATTGCCGCGAAACATGCGGTTTGAATCGGGGTCGTAGAAGTTCTGGAAAATCAGTTCGCGGAATTGCGGGCGGGCAATTGTTTTGGAACCGCTCAACCGGAATTTCATCTCGTCGTTTATATCCCATGTCAGCGTCGCCGCAGGCAACCAGTAAGCGTCGCTGAGTTGGGTTGATGCGAGGGATGCGGTGGGGGTATTAAACACTTGGACCGGTACAACCGTTTGTTTCGCTGCTTCGTAGCGAACACCCAGATTGAGGCTAATTTGAGGAGTCAAATAGGCTTGAAGCTGCGCATATCCGGCATTGGTGAGCAAGCGCGCATCAAATACAGGGTTCGCCTCGTTGGTATCGACCAGCGTGATGCCGTAGAAATCGATTACATCCGGCTGGAGCAGGAAATCGGGCCGGAACAGCGCAACGGCGGTCGGGAATGTACTGGGTGCCGAAAACTGGAAGTCGCGGCGCTCGGTGCGTCGCGTGGTGTCCGAATAGGCGTAGCCAATCGTTGCCGTAATATCGGGCGTAACCTTGTAACTCAGGTCAAGGCCACCAGCCCACAAATTTTCATTGAGTAGAGAGTAGCTTACCTCAGCACTACCTTGCTGACCGTTGTTCAACCGGTTGATAAAATATGCACCATATGGATCTGACGCCAAATTGCTGCGGTAATATTCGAAGCTGAACTCGTTGGGCGCTTCACGCTTTGAATTGGCGTAGGCGATGCGAACATTGAGGCTCACGTCGGGCGACAGTTTGAAATCGCCCACAAGCTGTGAATCAACAAGTTGACGCTCAAACCAAGCCGTATCTTGCTGCATCAAGGTAGCAGTGGGCGAAGTGGTCTGGCGCGTTCCGACGCCCAGTCGAGCTTGTTTCAATGTGTCGCGAATAAACAGATTGGTCCAACGGATCTTCTGCTCCCCCGATTCCAAGCCAAAGCCAAGCAGGCCGTTCACCACGATGCGATTGTCTGTAATGACCTTCTGAAAATCGAGTTCTTTCTGCGAGAGATCGAGTGTTGACGCTGTCTGTTGGATAGTATCGCGCGTGCGCCACTTGTTGCTGTAGCCGATCGTCGCGATCACGCCGAACGACGTATCGGTGCCAAGCTCCCAGTTGGTGCCGCCGGTGATGTTGGCTGAACCATTGGGCGGCAGATGCTTGTTGCGCTGTATGACGGCGTTGCGGCCGGTTACCAATTGGCCAGCAATGGCCTGTGTATCGACATTGCCAGCACTAATGCGCTCTCCGCTGGAAAAATAAGCCGCAAGGGCAGGGGGGTAGTCGCGAGAACCATTGTCGAAACCGCTCCAGTCGCTTGAACTGCCATAATAAGTGTAGCCGAGTTCGTTCGTGGTTTCGCTGTCGCCAGTGATGCTGCCCCCAATTGTCAGGAACGGTTCTCTTGGAATTGCCTTAGTGGTCAGGTTGATAACGCCACCGCCGAATTCACCCGGAAAGTTGGCAGAATAGGTTTTCTGCACCAGTGAAGATGCGATCACGCTGGTCGGGAACAGGTCCAGTGGTACAACGCGCTTCAGCGGCTCGGGGCTGGGCAGGGGCGAACCGTTGAGCAGCGCCAATGAATAGCGATCGCCCAGGCCACGCACATAAACAAAGCCGTTGCCGACGACGCTCAAGCCGGTGACGCGTGCAAGGGCGCCAGCAATATCGCCTTCGCCTGTTCGCTCGATATCGGCGCTGGACAGAACCGAGACAACTTGCGGTGCAGATTTCGCAATGTTGCGGTCAAGATAGCCCCTGACTACAATTTCATCGCCACCGGGAATGGAAACATCAACCGGTTCTTCTTCTTCGGCCGGTGCGTCAACTGCCGGTTCGGCAGACTGTTCGACGGGATCTTGCGTGTCGGGTTCGGCTTGCACCGTTTCGGAGACCTCGGTCTCAGGCGTTTCAGGTGCCGTTTGCGCAAGCGCTACAGCAGGTGCGACAAGCGCGGACGTTATGAGCAACAGGCTGATCGCCCCCATTGGCTTCAACATTGTTTTTCCCTTAATCAAAATTGAAAGGGTGGGGTGCGACCTAATGGCTGCACCCCACCCCGTATCATGGTTCGCAGCTTAGAATGTAGGTAGCGAGGTGCACAGACCGGTCACGCTGGTGCCCAGTGCGGCGGTCGCGCTGTTGCACGTCCAACCCGCATACCATGTGTCATTCGCGTCCTTGACGGCACCGATATAAGTCGTGGTGTCGAAGAACGCCGCAAGCGTATTGGCGTTGAATGCCGTTACTGCGGTTTCAGATGCACCGTTGATAAACAACGAAGACAGTGTCGGTGTGAACGCACTGTTATTGTTGTTCGTGCCAGAACCGAAGATTGCGGAAACCTCTGCATCGGTGACGCCGTTTAGACCGACAAATGCTGGAGTGCCGCACTGGGCAACCACTGAGCGGACAACTGGAGCGCCCGCTTCATCAATTGAGGCATCGACGGTCGCCGAAGCTGTTTGTGCACGGCTAATACGCAAGCAAGACGTGTTCGGGCTGACAATCACGCCATTAGCCAGCGTGTAGTCCGTACCACCACGGAGGAGGATGGCCGTCAGGTTACCGGTATTGTTGCGCTGGATGAATGTGAAATTGGACAGACGCGTATTCTGGCGCGGCGTATTGCCATCCAGCGCGTTGTCGGAGTCAGCTTCAATCATCGAGTCGCCAGCACCCTGACGCTGAACCGCGAGCACATACTGGAAGTTGGCTTTGACGCCGGTGTCGGTATCCAGATTGTCGTCATCGGCACCGATCGACACGAAATATTTCATGTTCACGTTGCCACCGAAGAATTCGGCACCATCGTCCGAGCTGTTGAAAGATTGGATATGGTCAAGAACGGTACCAGAACCGATGCCGCCAGTGGTCAGCGACTGTAGTTCGCTGTTTCCGGACAGAACGAAACCTGAATAGCGGATTTGCACATAGCTCATCCGTCCGCTGTTATCGGCTGCAGTAGCACCACCATAAAGTGCAGGATCAATAGCGCCTTCGACTTGGCGTTCACAAGCAATCGTGCCTGGGGTAGCTGCAGGTGCAGCGCAATCGGTGATTGGCGCACGGCCGTTAAGAACGACGCCGCCCCATTGACCGATAGAAGCATCGGTATTGAGACCAAGAACGTTATCACGGCTGGTAAAGACGATGGGGAGCGCTGCTGTGCCAACGGCGCTGATACGATTACCGCGATTGACGTTTAACCACGAAACACCGGTGCCGCCGAACACAATCACGCCAGGCGCGATGGTCAACGTCACAACATTGTTGGTCGACGCGGGCCCCTGATCCGTGCCAACATCAACACGTCCGCCAAGGCGGTAAAGCAAACCAGTAATCTTGGGAAGCGAAGTGCTGACATTGATCCGCGCAGGCAGTGTGCAAACGCGATATTCGCCGGTTGTGCCTGTAATCGTGCCAGAGTCAGTCAGGCCTTGAGGATCAGTAATGGTAGGGCAACCCGTTGCTGGTGTAACCAATGTTGACACTGGTGGCGGGGGCGGTGGAGGTGGAGCAGCCGCTGGCGGGTTGTTAATGGTAATATTTCCACCGGTGCCGGGCGACGCAATGTCGTCAGCCCCGCAGCCCGCGACAAGAGCGGCAGCTGCCGTCGCATAAATGATCCCACGCAATTTTGGGTCTAACATTGTGATTCTCCGCAACAAATATCAAGCCTGTGTTTAGGCACACGCAACGAAGCAGCAGCGAATCATATCGGCCCCACCCGTTGTCGAGGACGGCGGTTAGGGACGGCCTGTGACGGCGTTGTTGTTTTTGCATGTCAATTGAGAGAATGTTTTACGTCAGTAATGTGACATTGACGGTTTTGCGTTGGGGGCAGAAAGCTTCTGCGCAAACAAAAAAGGCGGCCCGTTTCCAGTCCGCCCTTAACCCAGAATGGGCTCCGGTAAAAAGATGGGCTTAGCGCGCAGCCATCCGCATGTGCAGCTTCGTCAGTGCTTGCTTGGCGGCCTCTTTGGAATTCATCACCCTGCCGTCGGCGAGGATCAAATCCAATTCATCGCGGCTTTCTATCGCCGCATTGAAAAGCTCGACCGCTTGAGCGGTACGTCCGGTTCTTGCATACGCCTGTCCCAGATTGATCAGGCGTGCCGGATCATTACGATTCACTCTTTCATTCGCCATGATCTGGCTGATCGCGCGATCATTGTCGCCCGCCATCAACGCGTCATAACCGATGGATCCGCGCGGATAACCAATTTCGCCACCTGTCGCCGGTTCAGCTTGTGCGACTCCACTGACGGAAATTATAGCCAGCACACTGATAAGTAACAATTTCATGGCTTCTCTCCTGCTCTCTCAAGCCAATTATTACAGAAAAATGACATAAATTGCAATATATTTGTAATAAAAATGTCATTTTTGGCGAACGGTTGTCGCCATATTGTCAACGCAGCCACGTCGTAACGTCACCCGAGCCCTGTATGCGCCGTTGAAACGGGCAATATTAAGGGGTTTTCGGTATGGCAAAGCATCAACATCCGGCACCGGATATCGGTGCGCGCGAACAACCAGCGTTTACGCAATTAAGTGGTGGCAACGGTTTCAGGGAATGGGTGAACGCTCCCGAACCCCGCAGCTTCACGCCGAAACTGAAATACCGCACGATCTGGATTTCCGACATTCATCTGGGAACCGCTGGTTGCAATGCCGACCTGCTGGTGGACTTCCTGCATTCGGTCGAATGCGAGACGCTCTATCTGGTCGGCGACATTGTCGATGGGTGGCGTCTGCGCAAAGGCTGGTACTGGCCTGCGCGGCACAATGACGTTGTCCGCCGCATTTTGAAAATGGCAACGCGCGGCACACGGGTGATCTTTGTGCCGGGCAACCATGACGAGATGTTCCGGCAATATGTCGGTTTCAGCTTTGGCGGGATCGAGGTCATCGAAGAAGCGGTACATGTCACCGCCGATGGCCGCCGCCTTTTGGTGGTACATGGCGATATGTTCGACGGCGTCGTTCTATATGCCAAGTGGCTCGCATTTTTGGGCGACCAAGCCTACGCGCTGTTACTGACCGCTAACATCTGGTTCAACAAAATCCGCAAGCGGCTGAAAATGCCTTATTGGTCGTTGTCGGCCCATATGAAGAAAAAAGTTAAAAACGCGGTCCAGTTTGTGTTCCAGTTTGAAGAAGCAGTAGCGCATGAGGCGGAGCTTCGCGGTTTGGATGGTGTCGTGTGCGGACACATCCACACCGCAGAAATCCGGCAGTTTGGAAAAATCACATATTATAATGATGGTGACTGGGTCGAAAGCTGCACCGCACTCGTCGAGGCAGCAGACGGACAGATGTCGATCATCGATTGGGCAGAACGTGTCCGCGAGCGGGTCCGGATGGAAAATGAACGGCCTGGGAAGGCGGGCACCCGCAAAACGCCCGAAACGGTGGACGCATGAAGCGTATTGTCATTGTTAGCGACGCCTGGTTCCCGCAGGTCAATGGCGTCGTCCGGACACTGAACGAAACCGTAATCCGGCTGCGCGCGCGCGGATATCAGGTCGTTCTCATTACACCCGATCTGTTTTATACCCTGCCATGCCCCGGCTATAGTGAAATCAGACTGGCGGTAGCGCCGCGCATGACGGTGCGCCGGATGCTCAATCAAACGCGCCCCGATATTGTCCACATTTCGACCGAAGGTCCGCTCGGCTGGAGTGCACGGGCGTGGTGCATCGCCAACGACATGCCCTTTACCACTGCGTTCCATACCCGCTTTCCGGATTATGCTGCCGCTAGAACGGGCCTCTCGGCGGAACGCTTCTGGCCGTTGATGCGTCGGTTCCATGCGCCGTCGAATGCGGTGTTGGTGGCAACGCACGGATTGATCGATGAGCTTAATGAACGCGGCATAATGCAGACACGCATATGGTCGCGGGGCGTTGATCTTGATCTCTTCCACGCCTGCCAACCACCGCATGCAGCAATGAGGGACTTGCCACGGCCCGTGATGCTGTCGGTGGGCCGCGTTGCCGTCGAAAAAAATATCGAGGCTTTCCTGTCGGTTGATGTGCCGGGCAGCAAAGTAGTGGTCGGTGACGGTCCCATGCTTGCCCAGCTTGCCAGCAAATATCCCGATGCCATTTTCTTGGGCAAGCTTGGCGGCGCGGAGCTAGCGTCTGCCTATAGCGCCGCCGACTTGTTCGTTTTTCCAAGCCGTACCGATACATTCGGACTGGTGATGGTCGAAGCATTGGCAAGCGGCGTTCCAGTCGCAGGATATCCGGTTGCCGGTCCATTGGATGTTGTCGGCGCAACGGGCAATGGTCCGGGCGCAATCTATTCCGGGCAGGTCGGCGTTCTGGACGAAGACTTGTCGGTCGCCATCAGAGCAGCGCAAGATTGTGGCGCAGAGGATTGTGTGGCAGCGGCGCGCTTCTATGACTGGGAAAATACCGTTGACCAGTTTGTAGCGGCATTAACCGACGCCCTACGGCCAATGCTTCACCAAGCGGCTTAAACCAAAAATTGGACGCAAAGCGAAAGCGGCCTAGACCAAAAGTTCGACCCGCTGATAGCCCAGTGCCTCACCCAATGCTTGCAGGCGACGGACAAGCGTGTTGGAACGCAACCGCGTGCTTTGCCGGGTCAGTTGCAGGCTCAATACGTCATTATCACCGTTAATGCTGCTGTCGGCAAGCGCACCCCCGGTGCCTCCATCCAGCCGCTGGGCCAGCCTGATGGCCAAGCCCCAGATAACCGCTTGGGCCAGCGCGCCGGGGCTCGCCAGCGTAGCAAGCTTGTCGGGCAACGACCGTTTTCCCGCGTGGACCGTCCATAATGCGGCGGCGAGGACGGCGCGGTCGCTGGCAACGACGCCCGGCCAGCTGCCATCAAGTGCCAGGTCAAGCGCATGATCGGCGCGATATTCGGGGTTCACGTTCCACACGCTGTCGGCAAGCAGACATGCCGCGCGGCAGAGTCTAGTATCGGTGTCGCTTTGGTCGGCAAAAACCGGCGCAATCCAGTCCGCCAGCACATCGCCGTGAAACGGAAACCGAGCGAGCCGTTCGCCTTCGAACCGGGCTGCCGCGATCAGCGGGTCCTCCTGCCGTTGCGCGTCGGACAGCTGGTCGAACAACAAGCCTTCCCGAAGACCGTAAATACTGGTGACCAACTTGCTGGGTTGGTACAAACGCACCAATGCCGCCAGCAAAGCGGTCGATCCAGGCATTGCGGCGACCCGTGCCGACGGTACGACTTTGGTTTGCGCGAGTGCGACAGGATCATTCGCCAGCGCCATCAACTCAGCAGGCGCCGAGGCCGGCATCTGGTAGTTTGACAATATGGTAAGCGGATAGTCGGATACCTGCATATGAAGCCGCGAAAAGGCGCGCCATGCGCCACCGATCAAATAAAAAGGCAGGCCGGCTTCGATTGGAAACGCAAGGCTTTCGGTCTGGCTATCGATGTCCTGCCGGATCATCTGCGCGATCTGTTTGGTATTTTTGCCTATCAGTGTCTTGTGGCGCAACGTGCCGAGCGGCAGCGATATCCGCTCCCTCAACGCGCCACCCGCAACGCGGATCAGTTCAAGACTGCCGCCGCCAAGATCGCCGACATAACCGTCGGCGTGCGGATTGTCGCTAAGCACGCCCAATCCTGCTGCGCTTGCTTCGGTATCGCCGTCAAGAACCTCAACCCTGATACCCAGCGCAGCCGCCTTTTCAACAAGCACCCGGCCATTTTTGGCTTCCCGCGTCGCGGCAGTTGCGACCACCCGCAGCGTATCGACCTTCATCGAACGGGCGAGTGTTTCAAACCTGCCAAGTGCGGCCAGTGCTGCGTTCATGGTGGCCTTGTCAATGATGCCGTCGCCTGCCAGGCAAGCGCCCAATGTCACGCGGCTTTTTTCGTTATAAATCGGCATTGGCGCTCTTGGCAGCCCTGCATAAACCACCAGCCGGATAGTATTGGAGCCGATATCGATAACGGCTTGCCGAACCGGCGTCATCTGCGTCGGACGAGGCTAAGCGTCGGCACCTTATTCTCGTCGGCCAATGCCCCGCCGCGACCCGACAAAGAAGCATTGGTCATGAAATAATGGTGTAGATTGAACGGCATGTCGCCCGCCTTTACCCTTTCATAACGGCCATCGGACCGCAGCATCCAACTTTGCTGGTTGTCGAGCAGGTTTGCAACCATAACCTGATCGAGAATTTGGTCATGCACCGTCGGATTTTCAATCGGCAGCATATATTCAACGCGGCGATCAAAATTGCGCGACATCCAGTCTGCCGACGAAATGTAAACACGCGCGCCCGGATTAGGTAAATCGGCACCGTTGCCGAAAGCCCAGATGCGGCTGTGCTCCAGAAAACGACCGATAACCGATTTGACCCGTATGCGGGAGGACATGCCGCTAACGCCCGGCCGTAAACAGCAAACGCCGCGGACGACAAGGTCAATCTCGACGCCCGCCTCGCTCGCCTCGTACAATTTGTCGATGACCGCCTGATCGACTAGCGAATTGAGCTTAACCCAAATTGCTCCCGGACGTCCGGACGCGACATGCGCGATTTCTTCGTCAATCAGCGACAGGACTTTCTCGCGCAGTCCCAACGGGCTCATTGTTAGCAACTGGAGATCATTGGGCGTAATATAGCCGGTGATATAGTTGAAAATCTGGCCGGCATCATGGCCAATGCGCGGGTCCGCGGTAAAGAAACTGAGATCTGTATAGACCTTGGCGGTAACCGGATGATAATTTCCCGTACCGAGGTGGCAATAGGTGCGGAAACCATGGGCTTCACGGCGGACAACCAGCGAAATTTTCGCATGGGTCTTCATATCGACAAAGCCGTAGACGACCTGAACACCCGAATTTTCAAGCTGGGATGCCCAGTGCAGATTTTGTTCTTCGTCAAACCGCGCTTTCAGCTCGACGATCGCGGTCACCGATTTGCCGGCATCGGCCGCTTCGCATAATGCGCGGATAACAGCCGATTGCTTGCCCGCCCGATATAGCGTCTGCTTTATCGCCACTACAGCGGGGTCGAGTGCCGCCTGCTGCAAAAACGCCAGCACGACATCAAAGCTTTCATATGGGTGATGGACGACAATGTCCTTCTGCCGGATCGCGGCAAAGCAGTCGCCATCATGTTCCAATATCCGTTCGGGAAAGCGCGGCGAATAGGGCGGAAATTTGAGCGTAGGCCGGTCTTCATCGACCAGTTGCGCCAGATCGCCAATACCTAAAAAGCCAACGGTTTCGGCCACGATGGACCGACCTGCGCCCAACTCGGTGCGGATGAGTGTCGCGAGTTCATCGGGCAGGCCTTTTTCCAGTTTCAGCCGGATGATCTTGCCCCGCCGCCGTCGTTTGATCGCGGTGCGGAAATAACGGACAAGATCTTCGGCCTCCTCCTCAACCTCGATATCGCTGTCCCGGATAACGCGAAACGCGCCTGCCGCCACCAGGAGATAATCCGGAAACATCTGCCCGACAAAGCGCTTGATCAGTGATTCAATGGTGACATAGCGCGCGTTCCCTCCGGGGACCCGCACGAACCGCGCAAGCGATGAAGGGATCATCACCAACTGCCGCACGACTTCGCCATCATCTCGGCGGCGCATGTCGAATATCAGGCTGATACCCTGGTTGGGAATGAATGGAAACGGATGCGCAGGGTCCAGTGCCTGCGGGGTGAGAACAGGCAGTATCTGCTCACGAAAGTGCTGCTCCACCTCTGCGAGACCCGCCCTGCCAATGGAGGAGGGTTCCAAGACCTTAATACCCTCGGCCTTCAACTGGCTTTTGAGTATTTTCCACAGCTTCTGTTGCTGCGCCATCAGCGCGTCAGCCGCAGCTATGGTTGCTGCCAATTGCTCCGACGGTGTTCGCCCGTCGATTGACAGCTCTTCAATTTTACGAAGTTGCTGGCCGCGCAGGCCCGCCACGCGAACCATGAAAAATTCGTCGAGATTGTTTCCCGAAATCGATAGAAACCGCAGTCTTTCAAGCAGGGGGTGGGCGGAATTCGATGCCTCTTCCAGCACACGTTGGTTAAATTTCAACCACGACAATTCCCGGTTAAAATAACGCGAAGCTGCATTGCTTTTGGTGCCAACAATGGCACGAGGCTCCTTCGCCGAATTCACACCCATCACCTTTCAGAATAACTTTTGGTCCGCTGCCACGCTTATGTTACGCTTTTGCTGCATTTCCCTACTATGATTGAAATCATTTTATCACGGAACTGTCACAGTCAATAAGCGCGCACGTAACAAACGCTGCCTAATGCCCCGCCAGCAAATAACAATTAACCGGGGACCACGGCTATGACACAGTACGTCAAAGAATCAAAGAATCTCAACAAATCCGCTCGGGCTTATATGCTTGCAAGCGCAGCCTTTCTGGCCATGATACCTGGCACGTTGCTGGCGCAGGCCGCACCGCCCGCCGACGAAGCCTCCGAAGAGGAGCGAGGCGCGATCACCACATCGAAAGAAATCGTCGTGCTGGGCAATATCGGCTATCGCAACCGCAGCGAAGAAAGCGAGCCGATCCTGATTTACGACACCGATTATTTTCAGCGTTTCGAACCGCTGACGGCCGGTGATGCCCTGAAGCGCGTGCCTTCGGTGACCTTCCTGTCCGACGTAATCGAGAGTGATGGCGCACGTTTGCGCGGCCTGCCGCCTGGTTATACCCAGATTTTGATCAATGGCGAGCGCGTGCCCGGATCAGCCGCCGACCGCTCCTTCTTCCTCGACCGCATTCCGGCTGAGTTGATCTCGCGCGTTGAAATCTTGCGCTCCTCTTCGGCGCGGCGCACCGGCGACGCGGTCGCGGGATCGCTCAACATCGTATTGCGTGACAGCTATCAGCTCGACGGCGGCTATGTCCGCGCCGGCGCACTTTATTATGACGACAAGGAATTCGAACCGAGCGTGAGCGCCGTGTATGGTGGTCAGGTTGGTCCTGGCCGCTTATTGCTCGGCGCCAATCTACAAGGCCGCCACAACCCCAAGATCAAGAAGAGTCTCCGCTACGGCGACTCTCCGGAGAACAACCCCGATTTTGCCACGGATGATTTCGACAATCGCGAGGACCAGACCGACACCCGCGATGGCAAGGATTATTCCTTCAACGGAACCTATGAGATTGACGGCGACACCACTGATTTCAAGATCAACGGCTTTTATGTCCGCACCGACCGCACCGAAACCGAGCGGTCTTTCGAATATGATGATGAAACAGCGATCAACGGGCCGGTTCCCGTTGGCAATCTGCTGTCGGACAACGCCAATGTCGCGGACATCGACCAGGAAAACTTCAGCATCGATGGCAAGCTTTCGCACGAATGGTCGCTGGGCAAAACTTCGGTGCGCGCTGGTTATGCGAAGTTCGACGAGAAGCGTCGTGAAACCGAATTTGAAATTGATTTCGATGTCGATTATGACGATGGTGAGGTTCCGGAATTCGAAGGTGTGCTGACGGCGACTGACATCGTTGACAAGGAATTCTCGCTCAAGCTCGACCATGAGTTCCAGATCAGCGACGATATCAATTTTGTCATTGGCGGCTTTTTGCAGAACAAGAAGCGCGACATGGCTGTTCTCGACACCGATGAGGATGACGAGTTCCCCGGCCTCGAAACGACCTGGGATCAGTTCACCAACAATCCGACCGAATTGTCAGGTGGCCTGACCGAAGCCGCTCTTGGGGCAACAGACGGCGGCGTGAACCGGATCAAGGAAGATCGCCGCGACGTATTCGCGCTGGTCGAGGGCAAGAATGGCAGCTTTTCCTGGGAAGCTGGCTTGCGTTACGAAACCACCGATCTCACGATCACCGACTTCACCGGTGCCGCAGCGGTTCCGACGCAGACCAACAACTATGAGAAGCTGCTGCCTTCGGCATCGTTCAAGCTGGACATAACCTCACGCGACCGGATTATCGGTTCGGTGGCGCGCACCAACCGTCGCCCAGATTTCAACTTCATCTCGCCAGCATTGCTGGAGGAAGAAGTCGGCGACAGCGACCTGCAGGGGAACCCGCAACTCGCCCCCGAAACCGCTTGGGGCTTTGACCTGGGCTATGAGCGCCGGATCGGCAATGGCGGCATTTTCGGCGTCAATGTCTTCTACCGCGATGTCAAAAACCTGATCGAGTTGGCGACCATAGGCGCAGGCACGTTCGTCTATCAGCCGCAGAATGTGGGCGACGGCAAAGTCTATGGCATCGAGTTCGACCTGTCGACCGACCTCGGTTTCGTCGGGCTGCCCAACACCGGCGTGTTCGGCAACTTCTCCTATCTCGACAGCGAAATCACCGATTCCCTTGGCGAGCGCCGTTTCAACGACCAGTCGAAATATGTCTACAACTTCGGCCTCATTCAGGACATTCCGAGCGTGCAGGCGGCATTCGGCGCGACCTATCGCAAGCAGGGCCTGGCCTTTGGCCGGGTGCTGGCGGAAGAAGTAACCACCACTTATGGTGCGGATATGGAAATCTTCGTCGAAAAGCGCATTGGCAAAAGCTTCACCATCCGTGCGGTTGGTTCCAACCTGCTCAACGGAGCAAAGCGCGAAACGTTCAATAAGTTCGACAATGAGGCTGATCAGATTGCTCGTGATTTCGACGAATATGAAATCGAATCCGAAAAGGCAGGTCCGGTATTCCAGATCATGGCACGGTACGCATTCTGATGCGTCTGCCTTTGGTCATTCTGCCATTGCTCATCACCGGCTGCGCCACCCCGCAGCCGGTGATGAGCTCGCTACCGACAGCATCCATTCAAGCCAAGGTTGAAACCCAGCCTGTCGGCACGCTCGACGATGCGGCAGATGACCCGGCAATCTGGCGCAATGCGGAGCGACCGGAGGCCAGCCTGATCGTCGCGACCGACAAGAAGGCCGGCATCCACGTCTACGATCTGAAAGGCGGCGCGTTGGGCTTCACGCCGGCGCCGCGTTTGAACAATGTTGATCTGCGCGATGGCGTGATGATAGGCGGCCAGCGCGGCGTCATCGTTGCGGCAAGCGACCGGTTGGACATTATGAATGCCAAAATAATGCTGTTTCGCCTTGATACTTCGGCGCAAAAACTGGTGTCGCTTGGTGCGGTACCCGTTGGTCCGGGCGAAGCTTATGGCATGTGCTTGTGGAACCGTCGGAGCGACAATGCCTTGTTCGGATTTGTCGTCATGAAGGATGGCCGGATCGATCAGGTCGCGCTTGATCTGTCCGGTGCGCAGCCAACCGGCCGCGTGGTGCGCCGCATGAAGCTTGGCACCCAATCCGAAGGCTGTGTCGTGGATGATCGTACCGGTCAGCTTTATGTGGCCGAAGAAGATGTCGGCCTTTGGCGCTTTGGTGCCGATCCGTCGGCGCCAACCCAGGCCATTCCGATCACCAAAGCAGACGGCACCGAACTGGTAATCGATGTCGAAGGCCTGGCGATCGCCGCTATGGGCGCGGACGGTGGCTATCTGGTGGCCTCAAGCCAAGGGGACAACGCCTACGCCATCTACCGCTTGCCCGATCTCGGCTATGTCGGCCGGTTTCGTTTGGGCGATGGCGGCGTCGATGGCACGCAGGAAACCGATGGTATCGAGCTCATTTTGGGAGATTTCGGACCTGATTTCCGCAGCGGGCTGTTCGTCGCGCAAGACGGCAATAACGCCCCCGACACCCAGAATTTCAAGCTGGCCGATTGGGGTGATGTAATACGGGCGTTGGAGTTGAAATAACGAAAATAAAGGAGATGTTGGCTACCTCCTTGATGGTTGCCAGCATAGTTTTGGAACTATTTCGTCCGGTCATTGTTTGTTCACCATATAGAGGAGAACTGCAATGAACCTTATTATCATACTCATAGTAGGTGGTGTCATTGGCTGGCTTGCCAGCATATTGATGCGGACAGACGGCCAGCAAGGCATTATTTTAAATATTGTTGTCGGACTGGTAGGTGCGGTGATTGCCGGATTTCTGGTAACTCCACTGCTCGGCGGAGCGCCCATTACTAACGGCGCATTTGACCTTAGATCACTCGTTGCTTCATTCTTGGGAGCAGTGATTTTGCTGGCAGTGGTTAACCTGTTCCGTCGAGGATCGATGCGTTAACCGCTCGGCTTATTAACACCACTTGGCTTTAAAGCCCGGGTTGTCGGCGAGGTGACCCGGGCTTTTCTTTGTCCCAAAAATCCTGTCGCAAAATCCTGCATTTCGTCGAAATTCATCGGAACCAATATGTCGGCCATCCGTTGAATTGGGACATTCCCTTAGGAGACAGATCATGGAATATGATATCAAAACTCTCAACTCTCTCATCTCAACGACAATAGACAGTGTGGATGGATATCATGCCGCCGCCGCCAATGCCGAAAATTCAAATTTTCGGGAAATCTTCAAAGGTCGCGCCAATGAACGGGAAGATGTAGTCCTTAAATTGCAGACTTACGTGCGCGATCTGGGCGGTACGCCTGAAGATGATGGTTCAGCGACGGCGGGTGCCCACAGGTTTTTCATGAAGCTTCGCGATTCTCTAACCGGTACCGACGACGAAGCCGTTGTTGCCGAGGTCGAGCGCGGCGAAGATTATATAAAAGCCAAATATGAAGCGGCCCTTGCAGACAACGACCTGGCTTTGGGTACGCGTGATGTCGTCCAAGGCTGCTTCACTTCGATCAGGGCAGGGCATGACCAGATGCGGGATTTGAAGCAGGCAATGTCCGGCGAAAACGCGATATAAGGGCAAGGCCGGGCGCTTCGGCGCCCGGTTTTCTACACCGTGCTACTATATCTAGACCAATCCGGCCATCCGCTCGCGCAGGCGTTTAAAGCCTTTGTCGACGAGGATTCTTTCCCCTGCGTCGGTGCCAAATCGGCGCTCGGCCGCAACCATCTGCATTTCTGCGTAGCCTCGGATATTCGTTCGAACTGGGACGATATGCGTGTGCACCACGCCATTTCACGCTTTGTCAGGATTTCAAGTTCCGAGCCGGACAGCTTGTGGAGTTGCGTCGTCATATTTGAAGATGCGTCGCCATTGACCGAAGTGCAGTTCGAGCGTGCGCTTTGGAACCGGCTTCAGTCATGGAGCGACAAAGACCGGTGGCTGGGGTTCGAGCCTGACCCCGCGATCAGTACTGACTCTGCCGACCCGTATTTTGCTTTGAGCTTTGCAGGCGAGGCATTTTTTGCGATTGGCCTGCATCCCCATTCAAGCCGGCTTGCCCGTAGCTTCGAAAGGCCTGCCATCGTTCTGAACCCGCATTCACAGTTCAGGACCCTGCGCGAAACGGACCGCTACGAACGGATGCGAGAGGTGATCTTGCAGCGCGATGCGCTCTTTTCCGGGTCAATCAATCCGATGGTATCGCGGCATGGTCTTGAGTCAGAAGCGCGTCAGTATAGTGGTCGGGCGACAGGAAGGGACTGGCAATGCCCTTTTTCACGGCGAACACGGTGGAACGCCGATGCGGCATGAGATTGAACCGAAAAGCGGTGCCGGCTTTTCCATCAAACGAGGCCAGGAACTACTCGTCATAGATCCCTTTGGCGAACAAGTTGCCGATCTGGTCGCATATAACGCAGATGATCCAGGCGAGGTTCTTTCAAATGGGCGGACCCTTGATTACGCCAGTACCATCTATCTGACGAAGGGACATCTGCTCTATTCCAATCATAGTCGGGTGATGCTCGAAATTGTCGAGGATGACGTCGGCAGGCATGATTTTCTGCTGACGCCCTGTTCCAGGGATACGTTTCGCATAATATATGGCGAGAAGGATCCGTGTGGCGGATGCTTTGAGAATTTGACGCGGGTTTTGGCGCCATTTAGCATTCCGGAAACGAGCATCCCGGTCGCGTTTAATTGCTTCATGAATGTTGAAGTTGACGGGCAAACCGGCGCTATCAAAGTTCTGCCGCCGCGTAGCAAAGCTGGCGACACAATCCGGTTCCGGGCGGCGATGGATTTGGTGATTGGGCTTACTGCCTGTTCGGCACTACAATCCAACAATGGTTCGTTCAAGCCGATCCAGTTTGAGATATTTGACGGTGGTTAGGGTTGATGTGTTCCCCGGCATAGGGTGACCAGAGGCGCGTGACTGTGACTCACGGCCCAGCCCCATCAAAAAGATTCTTTGTTTAGGTCTGGACCCCAGCCTAGGTTGGGGAACACAATCGAATCAACCCAATAGCCACTAAGCCGCAGCAGCTCGCTGGCTGGACTGTTCGCGGTGAACGAGTAGCGCCTGTGCTATGGTCGCGGTCAGCATGACCGGCTCGAACGGTTTGGTTATCAAATATGTCGGTTCGGGCCGCTCGCCCGTGAGCAAGCGTTCGGGAAAGGCCGTCACAAAAATGACCGGCACATCCATTTCCGACAGGATTTCCTTAACCGCGTCGATGCCGCTAGACCCGTCGGCCAGACTGATATCCGCAAGTACAAGTTCCGGCGATTTCTCCCGCGCTATGGCAACGGCTTCGGCGCTCGTCCGCGCGACCCCGACCACATTATGGCCCAGCGATTTTACGATGGACTGGATATGAAGCGCGATGATGGCTTCGTCTTCGATGACTAAAACGTCGGACGCCAAATGGTTGGCGATCAATATCCTAGCCTGGTCGAGCTCGGTAGATATTTGTTCCAGTGGCGTATCCAATATCCGGGATGTTTCACCGACGCTAAAACCTTCAACAGAGGCCAGCAGGAGCGATTGGCGCATCCGGGGAGTCAGGTTGCCGACATCACCCAGTGGAGCAAGTTCCGAAAGTGTCTCCGGCTTCCACAGACGATGAAAAATCCGGTAGAGTTCCAGCCTGGCGGGGGAATTAATATCAAATTCCGCAGGCTCTTCCAGCAAAGCTTCCAATGTTGCCCGTACGGCAGCATCGCCTAAGGCCTGCGAACCAGTAATGGCTCGTGCATAACGCCGCAAATATGGCAATTCGGGTGCTACCGCTTCGCTCAGTCCCATATAATGTCCCCTTGTCGGTTAACTTAAAACCGCAATGGCAGACCTATGTTCCACCGGCCGGAACATTATTAGGCTCTACCAGTTTGCAAATCAACCGGGTGGATTTTTAACGGCTGGCGTCCGGATGCGAAAACTTTATGGTAACCGACTTGCAAGGATTGGGTGTATTGGAGCCGAAAATGGTGCAAAAGGGAAAGCCGCTTCCACCAGCAGCCATTGGTTCCAAGCCCTTTGATGCGCATTCCGATCCGATCGCCATCGCCTTGAAACGGCTACATGAGGAAGTGGAGTCGGAAGAAATTCCGGACGAGTTCCTCAAGCTGTTAGCAGCAATTGACCGCAAAATTAGCGATCGGGAAAATGACGCATGATGGCGGATGACGCCCCGCAGTCACAGTCCGAAGTCGAACATGACCCTGATGAATTCAGGGCTCAGTTGTTGGCGGTTATTCCTGCTCTGCGTGGTTTCGCCCGTGGCTTATGCGGCAATCGCGAATTGGCCGATGACATGGCTCAGGATGCGATGATGCGCGCTTGGGCGGCCCAGAAGAGCTTTACACCCGGCACAAATTTTCGCGCCTGGATATTCATGATCCTGCGCAACCAGTTTTACACGACGATCAGGCGCAATTCGCGCATGGTGTCGTGGGATCCGGAAGTGGCCGAGCGGGTTCTGGTGGAACAAGCGGGGCAGCAGGATGGATTGAATTTGGAGGATGTCGCAGCAGCATTGCAAAAATTGCCTTTCGAGCAGCGCGAGGTGCTGATGCTGATTGGCGCAAACGGATTGTCTTACGAAGAAGCCGCCGAGGTGATGGGTTGCGCGATTGGAACTATTAAAAGCCGACTGGCGCGAGGCCGGGCTGCACTATCGATTTTGATAAACGGTACCGCACAGTATAATGCGGATCTGGACGGACGGGCAGCCGAAACGGGTGTGACGAAAATTTCCCGGGGACGGCAACAAAAATTTGGGCGGGGCGCGGTGCCCGGCGATCTCTGACCGGGTTTATGGGGTATTGGGGGTGATCAGACCGACGCTTAATCGAAGATTGGTATTTGCCGTGCTTGGCGCATTGGTGCCCATCGCGGTTTTCAGTTTTTATCAAGCTATCGGCAACAGCGCATATAGTCGGCAATTAATTGCAGACCGGCTCGCGGTGAACGCGTTGGCAGAGGCCTCTAGCCAGCATGAGCCCATTCTGGCGGCGCAACGAATGCTGATGACGTTGATGCACAACCCGGACGTCATTAACAACACGCCGAAATGCGCTGAGGTGTTCAGAGAAAATCTTGTGGCGCAACAGGCGCTGGTTAACATTGTCTGGTCCGACGCTGCTGGTAATGCCGCATGTTCGGCGATTCCTGCAACCGGGCCGGTGTCATACGCGCAGGAAAGCTGGTGGAAACGGGGGGTGGAGACACGAAAATTCACCATCAGCGCGCCGACCATCGGACCTATTTCACGACGGCGGGTGATAATTGCGATGCAGCCGCTATTTACGTCGAATGGAAATTATGTAGGTGCGATCAGCACCGGCATCAGCCTTTCATGGATTGAAAAAGCGCTGCGCAACAGCGAGCTTTCCGAATATGCGACCGTCGGGGTTGCTGATAGTGATGGCAAGATGTTGCTTATCGCTGGTCCGGGCGATTTCGGCAAAGTTGATGTCGCACACTCCTTTGGGTCGGCGCTCAAATTGCGCGGCAAGGACGGCAAGCGGTGGCTATATTCTTCGGCTCCGCTTTATGAAGACCAGCTTCACGTTGTTTATGCCGAACTTGAAAATCCGCTGGTTCTGCCGCTACGCGAACAGGTGCGCGCGGGGATTGTCTGGCCGCTGCTGGCCATCATGTTGACATTGTTTGCGGTTTGGGCCGGTCTCAACAGACTGGTACTCCGCTGGCTGGACGAACTGGGCGCGCTAACCCGGCAATTTGCCGCGGGAGATTATACTGAAAGGCGGCACGCCTTCGCCAAAGCTCCCCCGGAAATCGCCGAAGTTGGCAACGATCTTCACGCCATGGCCCAAGCCATAACCCAACGCAACGAAGCATTGGAGGCGTCGCTTGCCACAACGCGGCAAATGGCGCGCGAAGTTAATCACCGCGTAAAAAACAATCTCCAGATGATCATGAGCCTGCTAGCATTGCAATCCGCCCAGGTGAAGGAAGACGAGGCACGGCGTGTACTAGACCAAACCCGTGTCCGGATGGCCGCTTTGTCGCTAATCCACCGTTTACTGTATGAAAACAGCGACGATGCCGAACGGGGGGAGGTCGATATGAGTCGGGTATTTTCCGAACTGTGTAGCCAATTAAACAACAGTATGGGATTAAAAAGTAAAGCCTTGCTCCAGTGCACCGCTAAAGTCGGCAACCGGCCCATCGATGAAGCGATACCTTTGGCATTGTTTGCAGTGGAAGCGATTTCAAATGCTTATAGACATGCATTCCCCTCCGAGGGTGCCGGTGTCATAACCTCTTCGTTGGTGCGTTCTGATAGTGGCATAACGCTGACAATTGCCGACAACGGCGTTGGTTACGACACCGCAACCATACAGAATATGATGGGCATGGACCTGATCCACGCGTTCGTTCTGCAACTGGAGGGCAAGCTCGATATCCAAACGGGAATAGACCAAGGCGTAAGCCTCTCGCTCAGCTATTCTCCGAACGAAGCGAGAGAGTCCGTTCTCAAAGGCTAGGTGGTGTTTGCATTCACGGACCAATCTGACGTTTCCCATATTCGTCATTCCCGCGAAGGCGGGAATCCATCCCCTGAGCGGCAGGGATAACGCACCGTTGCTGCGTAACCCATTGGTTAGGGGATGGATTCCCGCCTTCGCGGGAATAACGAAGTGTTGATATTTCATATAGTTATGATCTGAATGTCAACACCACCTAATGGGACAGTTCGGCAATGGCCGTTTTTAATTCGTTAGTATCGAAGGGTTTTGCCAATATACCCCATTTTTCGTCGGTCGTTTCTTCGAGCTTGCTGTGACCTGTCATGATGAGGATCAGCGTTCCAAGCCCCAAGGCCGATACGGAGCGAGCCAGTTCCACTCCGTTCATTCCGGGCATTGAATAATCGGTCACCATTAACTCCGGCGCATATCCCTCTTTGAGTATAGCCAAAGCGGTTTTGGCATCCTGTGCGAAGCGGGCCGAATATCCGGCTTCACGTAACATCATGACCGTACCCAGCCGGACCAGCGGGTCATTATCGACGACAAGTACGTTACATGCCGTTGCATTCGATGTGTCGGGGTTTTCCATGCTCAGCTCTTGGCCGATGTGTTTGGCTGAATGGCGTCTGCGACCGCTTGGCGCTGTTTTTGCGGCATCATGAGCATAGCAAATATAAACATAGCCATCGCCAAACACAGGCTGTTGGGAACGATTAACGCCCAATCATTCTTGCCGATCCCATAGGTCAGCCAGAGCGCAAACCCGATTACGGTTAAGGCGTACATTCGACGTGAAAGGCCTTCCGTGTCGCGTGTCGAAATGATTTTCCAGGCTTGCGGAACAAAGCTGATGGTCGATGCGATGGCGGCCAATATGCCTACAATCTGTATACTATCCGGGACAATCATGTTGTAAGCCACTTCCGGTTCTTTCGTTATCAACCGTCCCGGCGTCTGCTAGTTCCGGTCAGGACCCAAAAATCGTACGATGTTATGGGTCTTTGCGGTCACGTGTTGTGCAACTAAAAATAAAAATTGAGACATAACGGAACATTCGGGTGGGCAATGCATTCAACGGTTGGGCCTGTCGCTTCCGGAGTCCCCCCTCTAGTCCCCTTAAAGACAACGACAGGCCCAACCCTTCTGGAAAGCTTTGTAAGAAGATCAGGTTTGAGCGGCCTGAAGCGTATTCTTGCGGGCACTTATTGGCGTTAATATCGTTGAGTAATGCATGGTCCGGTTGCGGTATATCGATAGTTTTGAAGGCGGATATTCCCGCAAGCGCGTGAAGGGCGGTTGGCAGTATTTTGCTGCCAATGGCAGGCCTGTCAAATCTCCAGCGATCATCGAGCGGCTCAATGCCTTGGCGCTGCCGCCAGCCTACACCGATGCCTGGTATTGCCCATATCCCAATGGGCATATTCAAGCGGTTGGCGTGGATGGGCGAGGGAGGGGGCAATATCGGTATCACCATGATTTCATCGCACGGAAGGATGCCGAAAAATATGGCCGGTGCCTCAATTTTGCGGAACGACTTCCGGCAATTAGAAAGCGTGTCGAACGCGACATCGCCCGGCGCGATATTTCGTGTGACCGCGTGGTTGCCGCTGTCATCCGTCTGCTCGACATGGGCAGAATTCGCGTGGGCAATGCGCAATATGCCCGGGCCAATAAAAGTTTCGGGGCAACGACGTTACGCAACCGTCATGCCTCCGTCCGCGGCAGCAGGGTCATTCTGGATTATCTTGGGAAATCCGGAAAGCAGCAACGGACCAGCATCAACGACCGGCGGCTTTCGACCATCGTCAAGCGGTGCCAGGATCTGCCGGGTCAAACATTGTTTCAATATGTGGACAGCAACGACAATCTACGACCCGTCACCTCCGGGGATATCAATGCATATCTGAAGGAACATGCCGGTGATTTTACCGCAAAGGACTTCAGGACATGGGGTGCCAGTGTCATCGCCTTTTCAGCGCTCGTGCGTTCCAAAGGAAAAACCACGCTTAAGGAAGTGCTGCACGAAGTGGCAACCGAATTAGGTAACACCCCGGCAATGGCACGGAAAAGCTATGTGCATCCTGCGATCATCGAAGCGGTGCAGGCGGGTGCTGATCCAAATTTCGACGGGCGGTTGCCCCGAGGCACCAAATATTTGAGCGCTGACGAGCGCGGACTGATCGAATTCCTCACAAGCCAGCGCGGTGGATAAAAAAAGGGATGGCTTTCGCCATCCCTTAGTGGCGGGTGGGGGACCAAATTTATTTGTCAGCAGCTTCTCGTTTGGCATCAGCCTTTTCTTCGATGGCATCGGCGGTTTTTTCCGCTGCTTCGCGCTTAGCTTGAGCAGCATCTTCCATGGAATTTTCCTTGGCGCTATCCACGCCGTCGGTTGTGGTATCTACTTTGTCAGCTTGGTCTTCCAAAGCATCGGCTTGAGTATCAGCCGTGTCGCGCACGGCGTCCGCAGTGTCTTCCATTTGATCGGCGGTTGTGTCGGCGGCTTCTTCTGCAGGGCTGTTGCAGGCTGAAACCGCAAACAATGCGGCGAGTGCTGCGACGGTTGAGGTTCCAATAGATTTCTTCAACATTTTATTTCTCCAATATTGCTGGCCGCGGTTAAACCCGCGAGCCGTCGCTTCGTTCCATAACGCTGTTTTTTGGGGCCGTCGGATGATAGCCAGCGGTGGGAATTGCGCGCCGAAGTGAAGGAACCTTTGTCGCCCTGATCCGTTGATTGCTTGTTCAACCAAGGTGGCCGGATACGGCCTTAGTGAGGATGATATGGCAACTGCTGCAACAGATACACCAAAATCGACTACGCAAAAATCGGGTACACGCAAGACTCCGGGGCAATCCCGAACTGCCGCCAAATCGCGCACTGCGAATGGCAAATCTACCCGGGGGTTGGAGGGCAGCCAGGTGAGGCGCAAAAAGTCGGGTCGGTCGCGCACTGAAAACTGGTCTATGCCGCATATACCCGCGTGGGTCGGTATTACGGCTTCGGTTGTAACCGCTGGCTTAGCCGCCGGTTACGTGGCGTGGAAACATCATCAGAGCGGAAATAGCTGGGCAGACGATTTTTCTGCGGCCTTTTCCGACGGTGAAACCGACGCCGAAAATTTTGATCAGACACGCAATGCCGGACGCTCGGCAATGCGCGATCATCCCGGCGACGACTGGGAAGACGTGGACGCTATGGCCGACGCGTCCTTCCCAGCCAGCGATCCGCCCTCGTTTAATCCTGGTACTGCGTAACGGGAAGAAGAGACAAAAGTAAAATTGTCCATTTCGGCTAGACCGCTGATGGGCAGGCTGGAGCAACCCACGAGTTTGCTCCAGCTTTTTGTTTCTGGCTAAGATTCAAGTTGCTTCTCGGGAAAGGTGCTGACCTTAGCTTTTGGCTTTTTCCCGGCCTTCAGCTTCGGCCTCCTCCAGCTCGTCGCGCTCGTCCGAATTAACCGCATCCTTCGCTTCTTTCGCAGCTTGTTCCACGCGGTCTTTGTCTTTTGCAAATTCGGTTGTTTTCTCGTCATATTCGCGCGCGGCGTCGTAATTGCCTTCGCCTTGAACTTCCGATTTTTGGCCTTCGACCATGATATTTTCCTTTCCATAGATGATCTGAAAACGCGTCAGGTCGCCCGGTGTTCCGCCCGGTGTTCCAAAGCGAAAAAACTTCGAATTCCTAAAAGGTTCAGGTTGGTCTAAGGCGACTATGAGGAGAGGTGTGATGAGCCATTTCAATTTTGACCTTGGCGAAAATGCCGACATGATCCGCGACAGCGCGGGTCGCTTTGCCGATGACAAGATTGCCCCATTGGCTGCGAAGATCGACGCGGAAGACTGGTTCCCGCGCGATCTATGGCCCGAAATGGGCGCGCTTGGCCTACACGGCATTACTGTTTCCGAGCAAGATGGCGGACTTGGTCTTGGCTATCTTGAGCATGTTGTTGCGCAAGAGGAAGTGGCGCGGGCATCGGCCTCGGTCGGGCTGAGTTATGGCGCGCATTCCAATCTGTGCATCAACCAGATCAGCCGCTGGGCCAGTCCTGAACAAAAGGCGAAATATCTGCCCAAGCTGATTTCAGGCGAACATGTTGGCAGTCTTGCGATGTCGGAGGCAGCGGCAGGGTCGGATGTCGTTTCGATGAAGCTGAAGGCCGAAAAGGTGCAAGGCGGATATGTTCTTAACGGCACCAAATTCTGGATAACCAATGCCGCTTATGCTGACACGTTGGTCGTCTATGCCAAGACCGGTGAAGGATCGGGCGGAATAACGACTTTTCTCATCGAAAAGGATATGCCGGGTTTTTCCATCGGCCAGAAGATCGACAAAATGGGGATGCGTGGTTCGCCGACAGCGGAGCTGGTTTTCAGCGATTGCGAAGTACCCGACGAAAACATCATGGGTTCGCTCAACGGCGGCGTCGCTATCCTGATGTCCGGGCTCGATTATGAACGCACAGTGCTGGCGGGTATCCAGCTGGGCATCATGCAAGCCTGTCTCGACGTTGTGCTGCCGTTTGTTCGCGAGCGCAAGCAGTTCGGCAAATCCATTGGCAGTTTTCAGCTCATGCAGGGCAAGGTCGCCGACATGTATGTCGCGCTCAATTCGGCGCGAGCTTATGTTTATGCGGTTGCCAAATCCTGCGACGCGGGCCGGACAACGCGGTTTGATGCCGCTGGGGCGATATTGTTGGCGAGCGAGAGCGCTGTAAAAGTGACGAATGAGGCGATTCAAGCGCTGGGCGGCGCGGGTTACACCAAGGACTGGCCGGTCGAGCGGTTTTACCGCGATGCAAAGTTGCTTGATATTGGAGCCGGAACCAACGAAATCCGCCGAATGTTGATCGGACGGGAGTTGATTGGGGCATGAGATTGCATTTAACACACCGTCACCCTGGACTGGTTTCAGGGTCTTATTTTGCATGCACCGTCTTTAGTAAGATGCTGAAACAAGTTCAGCATGACGGAGGGTTAAAATGAGCGCGCCCGTTCTTCCTACCAATCTCAACGCCGACGACGAAACCTTCCGTGCCAACGCTGCGCATAATCGCGCACTCCGGGACGAATTGTGGGCAAAAGTTGCCGAGGCTGCTTTGGGCGGCAATCAGAAATCGCGCGAACGGCATACATCGCGCGGCAAGCTGCTGCCAAGGGAGCGGGTCGAACGCCTGCTCGATCCGGGTTCGCCTTTCCTCGAAATCGGCCAGTTGGCTGCCAATGACCTTTATTATGGTGAAATTCCGGGCGCTGCGTTGATCTGCGGCATTGGCCGCGTGTCCGGGCGGCAGTGCATGATCGTCTGCAACGACGCGACGGTGAAGGGTGGTACTTATTATCCGATGACGGTCAAGAAGCATCTCCGCGCGCAGGAGATCGCCTCCGAGAATCATTTACCGTGCATCTATCTGGTCGATAGCGGCGGCGCGAACCTGCCCCACCAGGCCGAGGTCTTCCCTGACCGCGACCATTTCGGGCGCATCTTCTTCAATCAGGCGAATATGAGCGCCAAGGGTATCCCGCAAATCGCCTGCGTCATGGGCAGCTGTACCGCGGGCGGGGCCTATGTGCCCGCGATGTCCGACGAGAGCGTGATCGTGCGCAATCAGGGCACGATCTTTCTGGCCGGCCCGCCGCTGGTCAAGGCCGCGACGGGTGAGGAGATCAGTGCCGAGGAGCTGGGCGGCGCGGATACGCATGGCCGCAAATCGGGCGTGGTCGATCATGTGGCCGAGAATGACGAACATGCATTGACCATTGTTAGGGACATCATCTCCCACCTCTCAGGTCCGTTCGTGTCGAGCATCGTCGAGACACCGGGAAGTCGCGCACAACCGATGGGTGTCTCGACGATGCTCGACACGAACGGAATGAGAGGGCCGCGCCCGCCAAAATACGACGCCGAAGAACTCTACGGCATCATCCCCGACGACGTCCGTGCGCCTTATGACGTCCGCGAGGTCATCGCGCGCATCGTCGATGCCTCCGAGTTTCACGAATTCAAGGCGCTTTATGGCTCCACGCTCGTCTGCGGCTTCGCGCACATCTGGGGGATGCCGGTCGCGATCCTCGCCAATAACGGCGTGCTGTTTTCAGAAAGCGCGGTCAAAGGCGCGCACTTCATTCAACTGGCGCAGCAACGCAAAATCCCGTTGCTGTTCCTGCAAAATATCAGCGGCTTCATGGTCGGCGGAAAGTACGAGGCGGAGGGCATCGCCAAGCATGGCGCGAAGCTGGTGACGGCGGTTGCGACCGCCAGCGTGCCGAAGATCACCGTCCTGATCGGCGGCAGTTTTGGCGCGGGCAATTACGGCATGTGCGGGCGGGCCTATTCGCCGCGCTTCCTCTTCACCTGGCCCAATGCGCGGATCAGCGTGATGGGCGGCGAACAGGCGGCGAGCGTGCTGGCAACAGTCCACCGCGACGCCGATAAGTGGGACGAGCGCGAAGCCGAAGCCTTCAAGGCCCCGATCCGCCAGAAATATGAAGACGAAGGCAACCCCTATCACGCCACCGCGCGACTGTGGGACGACGGCATCATCGACCCGGCGCAGACGCGCGACGTGCTGGGGCTGGCATTCGCGGCGGTTTTGAACGCGCCGGTCGAGGAGGCGCCCCGGTTCGGGGTGTTCCGGATGTGAACGACGCTTTTCAGAAAGCGCCACTGAATAGTCAGCAAGTTGCGGAAATGACGTGGCACAGGGACACAAAGTCTGGTCAGATGGTGAGTTTGAACCAGACTTCTGAGTTGGAGTCCGACTATCGGCGTTGGCTGCAATCGGATTGCGCCCATCCCGAATATGCGATGCGTAAAGTCAAGCCGAGCAACGGTAGTTGGATGTATCGCAACCAATGCGTGAACTGTGGGCGGCCGAATGGACAGTGGGTAAAAAAATCGCTTATTCCAAACGCGGACGTCATATCTCAAGCTCCACTTGACCAACTCGCTGCGTACGAAAAACAGCGTTATTCGGAGCTTAAACAAATCCGGCAACAGCACTTTGAGACTCAAGCGGGCAGAGGGAACGCAGAATATGCAGCCTATCTGAGCTCACCAGCGTGGAAAGCAAAACGCCAAAAAGTTTTAGTGCGTGCAAATGGGCGTTGTGAAGGATGCGGAGAAAATTCTGCAACACAGGTGCATCATCTCACTTATCAGCACATCTACAACGGGTTTTTATGGGAACTGGTTGCGATTTGCGACGGCTGCCATGATCGAGTGCATGAAGATTCTGTTGAGGACGGCGAACGTGCCGACGAGATGTTAGGGGATGATGATTACATTGATGGGTCTGAGTACGAAGATGAGGACTGGGTAGAATGATCAAATCCCTCCTTATCGCAAACCGGGGCGGCCGGATCATCCGCACCCAATTCCTCCCCGGAACGGGGAGGGGGACCGCGCGTAGCGTGGTGGAGGGGCCCACTTGGAGGTTTGTGCTGCGGTTGATAGGTGGGACCCCTCCGCCCCCTCGAGGGGGCACCTCCCCGTGCCGGGGAGGATTTGAGTGAACGAGCCCAAACCGAAAGAGTTGCAACCTCCAGTCCTTCGCCAACCGATAAAAGCGGTGAAACGCGCCAGAAAATTGCGGAAGGAAATGACCTTTCCCGAGGTTTTGCTTTGGGTGCAGTTGCAACAGCATCCCGGCGGCTTCAAATTCCGTAAACAGGTTCCGCAACATCCTTACACTTTGGATTTTGCCTGTTTGAAGGCGCGGCTTTGCATTGAGGTAGATGGGGAAGCGCATAATCGTGGAGACCAGCCACACAAGGATGCGGTGCGGGATCGGATCATGGCTGAAAGAGGATTTCGGACAATGCGGCTTGCCGCTTATGAGGTATTGAAGAATATGGAAGGGTGTTTGATGGCGATTATTGAGGCTTGCCGCGCGGTCGGGACCCCTCCGTCGGCTGCGCCGCCACCTCCCCGTGCCGGGGAGGAATTTAAATGATTACCTCTCTCCTCATTGCCAATCGTGGCGAAATTGCTTGCCGGATCATCCGCACCGCGCGGGCGATGGGCATCCGCACCGTCGCGGTGTATTCGGATGCCGATGCCAAGGCGCTGCACGTGCGCTCTGCCGATGAGGCGGTGCATATCGGGCCGTCTCCGGCGCGTGAATCTTATCTGGTGGGCGAGAAAATCATTTCCGCCGCTCTCGAAACCGGGGCCGAAGCAATTCATCCCGGCTATGGCTTCCTCTCCGAAAATGCCGAGTTCGCGCAGGCTGTCATCGACGCCGGCCTGATCTGGGTGGGCCCGCGTCCCGCCAGCATCACCGCGATGGGCCTGAAGGATGCGGCCAAGAAGTTGATGGCCGAAGCGGGCGTGCCCGTCACCCCCGGCTATATGGGCGAGGACCAAGACCCCGCCTTCCTCGCAACCCAAGCCGAGACAATCGGCTATCCCGTGCTGATCAAGGCGGTCGCGGGTGGCGGCGGCAAGGGGATGCGCAAGGTGGACGCAGGCGAAGATTTCATCGACGCGCTTGCCTCATGCCAGCGTGAGGCGACTTCGTCGTTCGGCAATGCGCATGTCCTGATCGAAAAATATATCCAGCGGCCGCGCCATATTGAGGTGCAGGTGTTCGGCGATACCCACGGCAACATCGTCCATCTGTTCGAACGCGATTGCAGCTTACAACGCCGTCACCAGAAAGTGATCGAGGAAGCCCCCGCGCCGGGCATGGACGACGCCACCCGCGAACAGCTCTGCGCAGCGGCGGTTAAGGCGGCCAAGGCGGTCGACTATGTCGGCGCAGGCACCATCGAATTCATCGCCGACGCGTCCGAGGGCCTTCGCGCCGACCGCATCTGGTTCATGGAAATGAACACGCGGTTGCAGGTCGAACATCCGGTGACGGAGGAAATCACCAGCGTTGATCTGGTCGAATGGCAACTCCGCGTGGCGAGCGGGGAGGTGTTGCCGAAGCGGCAGGATGAGCTGAGCATCAACGGCTGGGCGATGGAGGCTCGGTTATATGCGGAGGATCCGGCGAAGGGGTTTTTGCCGAGTGTTGGCAAACTCGAGCACCTGATGTTGCCGGAACATCTTGTGCGGATCGAAACAGGTGTTGAAGAGGGAGGCGACGTAAGCCCTTTTTACGATCCCATGATCGCAAAGCTGGTCAGCCGAGGCGAGGACCGTCAATCAGCGATCAAAGGGCTTTCAAAAGCTTGTGCTTGCACTGCTGTTTGGCCTGTGAAAACAAACGCGGCTTTCCTGCTAAACTGTCTAAAAACAGAACGATTTGGCACGGGTGATGTTGACACTGGTTTCATTGCAGCGATTGGCGATGACCTAATTCCTTCGGACGAAGCGCCGACGGCGGTAATCGAGGCTGGCGCAATGGCGGTAGCGAGTAAAGCCGCAGGCAATGCCGTCTATCAATGTGGCTCTTCGTTGGATGGTGAGCGAGATGCAGGCTCGAATCCATTAACTGGCATATTTGGATTCCGACTAAATGCTGGTCCGCAACGGCTGATAAGCATCGACGTCGATGGGCAGGCCGCGGCTGTTGAAATCTCAAGTCCATATGCTGAGCTCAACGCATGGATTGAGCCATGCAATGGGACCATTTTGAGTGGGATCAATGATGGGCGTGTATTTGCAATAGCAGCGGCCCGTGTGGATGGTATTGGCCACCACGGCGCGCATGACGGCGACATCCTCTCCCCCATGCCGGGCCGCATCATCGCGGTCGAGGTCGCGGCTGGCGACACCGTTACAAAGGGCCAGAAACTCCTCACCCTCGAAGCAATGAAGATGGAGCATAGCCTGACCGCGCCATTTGATGGCACCGTCACCGAACTCAACGCCACCCCCGGCGCGCAGGTGCAGGTGGACGCGTTATTGGTGAAAGTAGAGGCGAGTTAGGTTTTCGGGAACATTTTTTGACAAGCTGGGGTTCTTGGACATAACCTGTCCTGTCCCGGTAACTTGGAGAAACCAAAATGAAAATCACCAAAAAATTTGCTGCTGTGCTTGTTACCAGCAGCTTTGGTCTAGGTGCGGTGGCCAACATGGCCGTGGCCGATCAACCCCGGATGCAAAGCGCGCTCAGCCACTTGGAACAGGCACGCGCTGATTTGGCTACGGCCGATAAAGACAAGGGCGGCCACCGCCAGGCTGCGCTAAGGCAGGTAAATAACGCGATCGCCCATGTCAGGGCCGGGATGCGTTTTGATCGGCAGAATTAACTGGCATCGGCCTTTCGGTACGCATTGACTGCCCGCCTTTGACTTGCGCCGCAGTTCGGCTAAAGGCGCGGGCCATAGTTTTTCCTTTGGAGTTACCCGATGCGCGCCGACGCAGAAGCCTTTGTTGCCCGCATTGATGCAGCGCTTGATCTGGTCAAGCTGTCGCTGGATTGGGACCGTGCGCTCAGGCGACTGGACGAACTGAACGCCAAGGTGGAAGACCCGACCTTGTGGGACAGCCCCAAAGCTGCCGAAGAAGTCATGCGCGAACGGCGCAGACTGGACGCCGCGATCAGCACGGTGCGCGAAATCGATGCTGACAAGACCGGTACGGTCGAACTGATAGAGCTTGCCGAGATGGAAAATGATGCGGCGCTGGCGGACGAAGGCGCGGCGTCTCTGCGAGCGCTCGCCGACCGTGCGGACAAGGACAAGGTCATGGCGCTGCTTTCGGGCGAGGCTGACGGCAACGACTGCTTTATCGAAATTCATGCAGGCGCTGGTGGCACCGAGAGCCAAGACTGGGCCGAAATGTTGCAGCGGATGTATTATCGCTGGGCCGAACAGCGCGGCTACAAGGTCGAAATGGTCGATTATCAGGCGGGCGATCAGGCTGGCATCAAATCGGCGACGATGCAGATCAAGGGCGAGAACGCCTACGGCTACGCCAAGACCGAAAGCGGCGTCCACCGGCTGGTGCGCATCTCGCCATATGACAGCGCCGCCAAACGCCACACCAGTTTTTCCAGCGTTTGGGTCTATCCGGTGATCGACGACAATATCGAGATCGAGATCAACGAAGGTGACCTGAAAATCGATACCTACCGCGCGTCAGGCGCGGGCGGGCAGCACGTCAACACGACCGATTCAGCGGTGCGCATCACCCATAAACCGACCGGCATCGTCGTCGCCAGCCAGAACGACCGATCGCAGCACAAGAACCGCGCGACCGCGATGGGCATGCTGAAGGCGCGGATGTACGAGGCAGAGTTGCGCAAACGCGAAGAAGTGGCAAGTGGCGAATATGCGGCGAAGACCGAGATCGGCTGGGGGCACCAGATTCGCAGCTATGTTTTGCAACCCTATCAGATGGTGAAAGACCTGCGCACCGGCGTGACATCACCA
Source organism: Sphingorhabdus sp. (assembly GCA_040007915.1). Classification (GTDB taxonomy): domain Bacteria; phylum Pseudomonadota; class Alphaproteobacteria; order Sphingomonadales; family Sphingomonadaceae; genus Sphingorhabdus_B. The sequence goes on along the minus strand of JBDTUD010000003.1, from coordinate 137,626 downwards.
ACGCCTGCTGATGTGCTTGATGGTGATTTGGATGTTTTTATCGCAGCGGCGCTGGCGCAGCGCGTGACCGGCGAAGCGGTTGCTGTAGAAGATGTGGATTGAACTGACAGTACCAAATTAACAGAAGCAATACTGAATTTGTTAGTTGACGACAGAATATTGTTACAATGAACATCTCAAAATAGGTATCATCTCGATAAATTACAGATATTCTGTGTGAGTTCTTGCGCATTGATTGACTCGCCTCCTGCGCGTCGCCACAAACGGCGCGGGCTTCGGCCTTAATCTATAGGGGGCAATAAAATGAAAACTATGTCAGCAATCGTTGCGCTTTGCGCCGTTGTAGCGACACATGCCAATGCACAAACTGACCCTGCAGTTGTTCAGACGGCGCAGCTTGGCTCGCCTGCGACGCAAACGGCAATTGCACCGGCGATGCAGCAACTGGTCTTGCCAGCAAACACGGCAATTGCGGTGACGCCGAATGATCACATTACGACCATGAGCACACGCGAAGGCGATACATTTGCGATCAGCACGGTCGCTGACGTGATGCATTCCGGATATGTTGTCATTCCAAAGAATACCTTGGGACAAGCGCGGATCACATGGCGGACAGGCAAAGGTGCTTTTGGCAAGAGCGGCAAGATGGAAGTGAGTTTTGAGTCGCTGGAGATTGGTAAGGACCGCACACTGCATTTGACCGGTAAACACCGCCAGGTAGGTAAGGGTAACATCGCCGGTGCCATTGGTGCTTGGGCCGCTGCAGGCATAATCGGCGCAGCAATTGTCACCGGCAAGTCGGCCGCGATGCCGCATGGGATGGTCATGACTGCACGAACCGCTGAGCCACTTACTTTCGCAATTCCAGCAGGCGCAACTATTGTCCCACAGGTTCCACAAGCAACTATCCTTAATAATCCCGTGACAGTTCCCACCGCGACAATCGTAAAGTAAGTTACGGCTAATGATGTTGCCTCGCAGCATGACGCTTGCGTCAAGCGACGGCTGGCATTACATGGCTTCCTTTTAATCGCTCGATTAAATCGGTCTGGATAGCAGGCCGTAACGGAAGGATGCCATGACTGATTCGCCCGCCAAGACAGGCCCGCTCAACGGCACGCGGGTTATCGAGCTCGCGGGCATTGGCCCCGGCCCATATGCCGGGCAATTGTTGGCCGATATGGGCGCGGATGTCATTGTCATCGACCGGCCCGGTCAGGCCATTGTTGGCAAGGGAATCGATGGGCGCGGCAAACGCTCGATTGTGCTCGACCTTAAAAAGCCGGAGGCGGTTGAAGCGCTGTTGAAGCTGGTGGCCTCCGCCGATGTTCTGATCGAAGGCCTGCGCCCTGGTGTGACCGAGCGGATGGGCGTTGGGCCGGAGGTTTGCCACGCGATCAATCCCGGCTTGATTTATGGCCGGATGACCGGCTGGGGGCAGAGCGGACCCTGGTCGCAGATGGCAGGGCATGACATCAACTATATCGGCATGACCGGCGTGTTGAATGCCATTGGCAAGGAAGGCCAGCCGCCCGTGCCGCCGCTCAATATGGTGGGCGATTTTGGTGGGGGCTCCATGTTCCTGATTACGGGCATTCTGGCTGCGTTGATCGAGCGCGCGCGCACCGGCAAGGGCAATATCGTCGATGCGGCAATTGTCGATGGCACAAACAGCTTGATGAGTTTTATCCATGGTATGGCGGGGCTTGGCAGTTGGAAGACGGCGCGAGAAGCAAACCTGCTCGATGGCGCTGCACCTTATTATCGCTGCTACACTACCAGCGACGCCAGGTTCATGGCGGTCGGCTGCATTGAGCCGCAATTTTTTGCCGCGATGATGGAGCGATTGTCCATCAATGCCGAAGCCTATGGCCACCAGAACGACTATTCCGCTTGGACAAAGCAGCATGAAATTCTCGAAGGGGCGTTCGCCAGCAAGACCCGCGACGAATGGGAAACGATTTTCGCCGGAACTGACGCCTGCGTGACGCCCGTGCTTGACTATGTCGAGGCAGCGGCACACCAAGCCAATACAGAGCGGCAGGCCATATTGGTGGATGGCCAGTGGCTCCACCCGCAAATCGCCCCGCGGCTTGATAGTCAGCCGCTTGCTACCCATTTCGACATAGCAACAAAGGGTGGCGATTATGCCCATATCCTGACCGAGGCAGGTTTTGCCGAGGCCGATATCTCCCAACTGGTCGCGGCGGGTGCCGTGGTCGCAGCACAGGATTGATAATATGACCGAAGCTTATATTTATGATGCGGTGCGCAGCCCGCGCGGCAAGGGCCGCCCTGATGGTGCATTGCATGAGATCACACCGATTGATCTGGCGGCGCAGGTTCTCGCCAGCGTGCGCGACCGCAACAGCCTTTCGGGCGGAGAAATCGAAGACGTGGCCTTTGGCTGTGTATCACCGGTCGGCGAACAGGGCGCGGTGATTACCCGCACGGCGGTACTTGCTGCGGGCTATCCGCACACAACGTCAGGCATTCAGGTCAACCGCTTCTGCGGTTCGGGGCTTGAGGCTTCGAACATCGCGGCAGCAAAAGTGAAATCCGGCGAATGCGATCTAGCGATTGGCGGCGGTGTTGAATCGATGAGCCGTGTGCCGATGGGTTCGGACGGCGGCGCATTGCCGCTTGACCCGCGTTCGGCGATTGCCAATTATTTCATTCCGCAGGGTATATCTGCCGACCTTATTGCCACCATCTACGGCTATAGCCGTGACGATGTTGACGCCTATTCGGTCGAAAGCCAAAAACGCGCGGCCAAAGCCTGGGAAGAAAAGCGCTTCGCCAAATCGATCCTGCCAATCCGCGATGTGATTGGCGAAGTCATCCTCGACCATGACGAATTGATGCGGCCTGAAACCGATATGCAGTCTTTGGGTGCGCTGGCTCCGGCATTCCAGATGATGGGGCAGATGATGCCGGGCTTCGACGATATCGCGATCATGCGCTATCCCGAGGTCGAGAAGATCAACCATGTCCACCACGCGGGCAACAGTTCGGGTATTGTCGATGGTGCCGCTGCAGTCCTGATCGGTAACAAAGAAGCGGGCGAACGTCTGGGGTTGAAACCACGTGCGCGGATCGTTTCGATGGCCTCAATTGGGTCGGAACCGTCAATCATGCTCACTGGCCCCGAATTCGCGGCGCAAAAGGCGCTATCGCGCGCTGGTATGGCGAAGGGCGACATTGATCTGTGGGAATTGAACGAGGCGTTTGCCGCTGTCGTGCTGCGCTTCATGGAGGCGATGAACATCGATCACAGCGACATCAACGTCAACGGTGGCGCAATCGCCATGGGCCATCCATTGGGTGCAACCGGCGCAATGATCTTGGGTACTGTGCTCGACGAACTGGAACGCTCGGGCAAATCGACCGCGCTGACGACATTGTGCATCGGCGCCGGCATGGGCACCGCCACCATCATCGAACGCGTGAATTGATCCATGTGCTCCTGCGAAGGCAGGAGCCGTGTCAGTCTCACACTGTGACCTCCAGCGTTCCTGCCTTCGCAGGAACACGACAAGGAAAAGAAAAATGACTTACAAAACTTTCTCAGTCGATATCGATGCCGACGGCATTGCGCTTGTCACCATCGACGTGCCCGGCGCATCGATGAATGTCTGGAATGCGCAACTGATCACTGAATTCGGCGCGTGGGTCGATGACTTCAACAGCAACGACGCGATCAAGGGCGCGGTGATTACCTCGGGCAAAAAATCCGGGTTTCTGGCTGGTGCGGACCTCGCGATGTTGGGCGGTTGGAAAACTGACAATATGAAGGAAGCGTTTGACCAGGCCTTTGCATTGAGCGTGTTGCTCCGTCGTATGGAAGCGGGTGGGCACTCCGCCAAGGCATTGTCGGGCGGACAAGCTTCGGCCAAGCCGGTGGCATGTGCGATAAACGGGCTTGCCTTGGGCGGCGGTTTGGAACTGACACTTGCTTGCCATTACCGCGTTGTCGCGGACAATCCAAAAATTCAGTTGGGTATGCCCGAAGTTTTGGTTGGCCTGCTGCCCGGTGCTGGCGGTACCCAGCGCACGCCGCGCCTGATCGGCCTGCAAAATGCAGCGATGATGATCATACAGGGCAAGTCGCTCGACCCGGCAACCGCAAAAGCGCAAGGCCTGGTGCATGAAATAGCGCCCGCCGCCGACCTGATCGCCAATGCCAAGGCTTGGGTTAAAGCAAATCCCAAAGTCACAGCGCCATGGGACAAGAAAGACTTCAAATTCCCCGGCGGCGCAGGGGCGATGGACGCGCGTTCGGTACAATTTTACATGGGTGTCAATGCTATTGCGCATAAGGAGAGCAAGGGCAATTTCGACGCGGTGAAGGCGATATTGTCGTGTCTGTATGAAGGCTCGATCGTGCCTTTCGATCTGGCTTTGCGGGTTGAAGCGAAATATTTCACCAAGCTGCTTTCCGGCAGCCAGGCCAAGAACATGATCCGCACGCTCTTTATCAACAAGCAAGCGGCGGAGAAGGGAGCTGGCCGTCCGGCTGGTGTCCCGCCGGTGGAGATCAAGAAGGTTGGTGTGCTCGGCGGCGGGCTGATGGGGTCGGGTATCACCCATGTGACGGTCAAGGGCGGCATGGAGGTTATCGTACTCGACCGCAGCTTTGCGGACGCCAACAAGGCGGTCGATTACAGCCGCAAGATTATCGACAAGGCGGTAGGCCGGGGCAAGATGACCAAAGAGGCTGGCGATGCCTTCATGGCGCGCATCACACCGACCGACAATTATGACGACCTGAAAGATGTTGATTTGATTATCGAAGCCGTTTTCGAACGGCCAGACGTGAAGGCAGATGTCATCAAGAAGGCGGAAGCGGTCATCCGCCCCGATGTTGTATTCGCATCGAACACTTCGACCTTGCCGATTACGGGATTGGCGGAAAACTCGATCCGGCCGGAGCAATTTATCGGGCTGCACTTCTTCTCGCCTGTGGAGAAGATGCCCTTGCTGGAAATCATTCCTGGCGAGAAAACGGGCGATTTGGCGCTTGCTGCAGCGTTCGATTATAACGCGAAGATCAGGAAGACACCGATTGTCGTCAAAGACGTTCGCGGCTTTTTCACCAACCGCGTGTTCCCGCCTTATATGGGTGAGGCGATGCTGATGGTAACCGAAGGCGTGAAGCCTGCCTTGATCGAAAATGCGGCAAAGCTGCTTGGCATGCCGATCGGGCCGCTGGCGTTGCTTGACGAAACCACATTGCAGCTTGGCTATGATGTGATGCAATCGACCAAGGTCGCCTTGGGCGAAGCCTATGTACCAAGCGGCACCGAACCGTTCATGGAAAAGATGGTAGTCGAACTGGGCCGTAAAGGTCGCCGCTTTGGTAGCGGTTTTTACGACTATGACGATAAAGGAGAACGCAAGGCATTGTGGACAGGCATGGCGGACCACTATCCGATCACCGCCGTCCAGCCTTCAGTCGATGAGATCAAGCAACGGCTGCTCTACATTCAGCTGATTGCGACCGCGCAATGCTATGAAGAAGAAGTGGTTGGCGATCCGCAAAGTGCCGACTTGGGCGCAATCTTCGGCTGGGGCTTTGCGCCTTATACCGGCGGCCCGATGAGCTATATCGACACAATTGGGCTCGAGAATTTTGTCCGCACAGCAGACGCACTGGCACAGCAATTCGGCGCTCGTTTTGCGCCGCCCAAGAGCTTCCGTGAAATGGCTGACAAGGGCGAGACGCTTTACAAAGCAGCTGCTTGATTTGCTGATAGCACAAAGCAAAAGGGGGCGTTGATCGGAGGCCGCCCCCTTCTGCTGGTGTATTGAGATCACCAAATAACTTTGGCTTTTGTCCGGTGTCGCGCTATTCACAGGGCGGATATGTTTGACCGGCCCACGATAATCGACGAGGCGTTTGTGCGGCGGGTGACTGCACAAGACTTTCCTGTAGCGCGCAACCATGCGGCGGCATTTCAGGTGCCTGCGCACAAGCTTGTGGACCTGTTCGACAGCCAGATCATGAGCCGCCATCTCGACCTTTGGGCGCGGCGGTCGAAGGGCAAAACCTTTTACTCGATTGGCAGTTCGGGCCATGAAGGTACGGCGGCGATGGCGGCGGCAACGCGTGCAACCGATATGGCGTTTTTGCATTACCGTGACGGGGCGTTCCTGATCCAGCGCAAAAAGCAGGCGGGCGGATTGACGCCGCTTTACGATATGGCGCTATCATTCGCTGCCTCCGCCGATGACCCGATTTCCGGCGGGCGGCACAAAGTATTGGGCTGTGCGCAGACCTTTGTCCCACCGCAAACCAGTACGATTGCTTCACATTTGCCCAAGGCGGTGGGCGCTGCGCATTCCATTGGCATGGCGCACCGGCTCAAGCTGGAGGGCGCATTGCTGCCAAATGACGGCATAATATTGTGCTCGTTCGGCGACGCCTCGGCCAACCACTCGACATCGCAGGGCGCGTTTAATGCGGCATGCTGGGCGGCGTATCAGCATCTGCCGATGCCGATCATTTTCCTGTGCGAGGATAATGGCATCGGCATTTCGGTGCGCACCCCTGGCGGCTGGATCGAAGCCAGTTTCGCGCACCGTCCGGCGCTGCATTATATCGGTTGCGATGGGGCTGATTTGAACGACGCGATGCGCGGATGTGAAGAGGCTGTGGGGTATGCACGGGCGCGACGGCGGCCGGTGTTCTTGCATATGCGTACCGTGCGGTTGATGGGTCATGCAGGCGCCGATGTTGAGGCGAGCTACTCGGCGCTGGCCGATATTGAAGCCGCCGAGGCGCAAGACCCGTTATTGCACAGCGCACGCATTTTGGTCGAGCAAACCGGTATGTCGGGCGATGAAATTGTCGCTCGCTATCAGGATATGCGCGCGCGGGTTGACCGCGTGGCGCAAGATGCGCTGGCGAAACCACGGCTGGAAACTGCGGCCGAGGTGATGGTTCCGGTGGAGCCCAAATTTGGCGCCAAAACATCGCCTCCTTTGCCGAATGCGGCAGCCCGCGATGCCTTGTTCGCCAAAGACGCGCGCAATCTGGCCAAGCCAGTGACGCTCGCCAAAAGCATCAATTTTGCGCTTGCCGACCTGATGCTACGTTATCCCAATGTTTCGCTGTTTGGCGAAGATGTAGCCAAAAAAGGCGGGGTTTACGGCGTCACCCAAGGCCTGCAAGACAAGTTCGGCGCGGCGCGGGTTTTCGATACCTTGCTCGACGAGCAAACCATCTTGGGCCTCGCTATCGGCATGGGACATAATGGCTTTGTCTCGATCCCCGAAATCCAGTTTCTGGCCTATCTACATAATGCAGAGGACCAGATACGCGGCGAAGCAGCGACTTTGTCGTTCTTTTCCAACCAGCAATATCGCAATCCCATGGTCCTGCGGATTGCCGGGCTGCCATATCAAAAGGGCTTTGGTGGGCATTTCCATAACGATAACAGTCTGGCGGTGCTGACCGACATTCCCGGTATCATCGTCGCTTGTCCCTCGAACGCTGCCGATGCCCCCGGGATGCTGCGTGAATCTGTGCGGATGGCGCATGAGGACGGGCGGGTTGTCGTGCTTGTCGAACCGATTGCGCTCTATCATACAACCGACCTTTCCGCGCCCGATGATGGCGGATGGACCGCACCTTATGTCGCGCCCGATGCTGCCCAAATCATTGGCTTCGGCGAACCGGCAGTATATGGAATGGGAACTGAGCTTGCGATTATAACCTATGGCAATGGTTATTATTTATCGCGGCAGGCAGAGGTAGAATTGCGCGCAGAAGGCGTCGATTTACGGATCATCGATCTGCGCTGGTTGCACCCGTTGAACGACAAGGCGATCATCGCTGCGGTGGCGGATTGCAAGAACGTGCTGATCGTTGATGAGAGCCGCCGTTCGGGCAGCCTGAGCGAAAAGCTGATGACGATCCTGACCGAAGCGGGCAGGGGCGATGCAGCCAGCCGGATCACCGCAGAAGACTGTTTCATACCGCTTGGCCCTGCCGCCGAATTGGTGTTGCCCAGCAAAGCCTCTATCATCGACGCGGCGAAGGCAGCGGTGGCGTGAGGCAAACTGCCCTGGTCGTCTGTCCTGGTCGTGGTACTTATAACACCACCGAGTTGGGCTATTTGAAAACGCATCATGCGACGCGCGGTGATCTGGTCGAACGGCTCGATGCGCTGCGGCGCTCAACCGGGCAAATCCCGATTTCCGAACTGGATGGCACCGAAAAATTTTCGCCCGCCACACATATGACCGGCGATAATGCGTCGCTGCTTATCTATGCCTGCGCATTGGCAGATTTTGCGGCTATCGACCGTGATCGATACGATATTGTCGCCGTCACCGGCAACTCGATGGGCTGGTATCTGGCGCTAACGGCGGCCGGTGTGCTTGATTTTGATGGCGGTGCTCGGCTGGTCAACAATATGGGCAGCCTGATGCATCAGCATGGCGCAGGTGGCCAGATTGTCTGGCCAATTGTTGATGCGGATTGGAATGTCGATTCCGGAAAAGAAAATCTTGTTAGCGCGTTACTGGCCGAAGCTTCGATCAATTCCAGTATTCAGGTCCATATCTCGATCCGGCTTGGTGGCATGGTTGTGTTCGCGGCGGACGATGCTGGCCTGAAATGGCTGAGCGAACGCCTGCCCAAGGATGACCGTTTTCCCATGCGGTTGATGCACCATGCGGCGTTTCACAGTCCGCTGCTCGACCATATCTTGCCAATGGCGCAGGCCGCGAATCCACTTGTCGATTTCAGATCGGGAGCGATTTCGGCAATCGACGGACAGGGCCGCGTCTGGTCGTCCCAAGCCTTCGATGTGGCGGATATCTATGGCTATACCTTGGGCACCCAACTCAACCGGACTTATGATTTCACCCGCTCCATTCAGGTTGCCGCTGCCGAATTCGCGCCCGACAGGATAATATTGTTGGGGCCGGGCACCACTCTTGGTGCACCGGTGGCGCAGGCCCTCATCGCAAGCGGCTGGCGAGGGCTATCGGGCAAGGCCGATTTTCTGGCGCGCCAGATATCCGAGCCTCTGATACTGTCGATGGGGATCGCTGATCAACGCACTCTTGTCACGGGCTGACGCGCGCGGCATATGGACAATCCGCATCACTCGTATCCCATTTTCAGTAGCAGCAGGGCAGATAATAAATGGATCAGCATAGTTCGACGCTGCTGCTTTTCGGGGCTACGGGTGATTTGTCGCGGCGGATGTTGCTGCCGTCATTATACGCACTGCACTCCGATAACCTGATCGACCCCGACCTCCGCATTTTCGGCACCGCGCGCAGCGCCCATACTGATGAGGAATTCCGCGAATTTGCGCGTTCCGCCTTGTGCGAATTCCTGCCCGATGATCGCAAAGCCGAGGGCATGATAGATGGCTTTTTAAAGCGGTTGCAATATCAGCAACTGGATGCCTCAAAGCCCGAAGGCTTTGGCGAACTGGCTGCCAAAATTGGTGATATTCCCCACGGTTTGTCGATCTTTCTATCCACCGCGCCATCGCTGTTCGAACCGACGATCAAAGGTCTTCACGGTGCCGGATTGGCGGGTGAAAATGTACGGATCGGCCTTGAAAAACCGCTCGGCAATGATCTCGCCAGCAGCCGCGCGATCAATGATGCCGTAAATGCCGTTTTTCCCGAAAACCGTACTTTCCGTATCGACCATTATCTGGGCAAGGAAACCGTGCAAAACCTGATGGCACTGCGTTTTGCCAATATGCTCTTTGAGCCGCTGTGGAATGCGAATGCGATTGAGCATGTGGAGATAACGGTAAGCGAAACCGTTGGGCTGGAGGGCCGTGCGGGCTTTTATGATGATACCGGTGCGATGCGCGACATGGTGCAGAACCATATGCTGCAATTGCTGGCGCTTACCGCCATGGAACCGCCTGCCAACCTGGATGCGACTGCGATCCGTGACGAAAAGGTCAAGGTACTCCGTGCGCTGCGCCCCGTAGTCGAAGGCGATGTCGTTACCGGCCAGTATATTGAGGGCGCGGTCAAAGGAGCCGCGGTTGCCAGCTATGATGCCGACTTGGGCAAGCCTTCCGACACGGAAACCTTCGTCGCGATGAAGGCCTATGTCGACAACTGGCGCTGGCAAGGCGTGCCATTCTTCTTGCGTACTGGAAAGCGGCTGCCCGAGCGGCGAAGCGAGATTGTGATCCAGTTCAAGCCAGTGCCGCATAATATTTTCCGTGACCGTGGCGGACGGTTGGACGCCAATACGCTCATCATCCGCCTGCAGCCGGAGGAATATGTGCGGCTGCTGGTGATGGCAAAAGAGCCGGGACTTGACCGTGGCAGCATTACTTTGCGCGAAGTGCCTCTAGATCTGTCGCTCACGACTGCATTTGCCGGAACCCGGCGACGGATAGCCTATGAGCGGCTGTTGCTCGACCTGATCGAGGGCGACCAAACGCTGTTTGTCCGTCGCGACGAGGTTGAGGCGCAGTGGAAATGGATCGATGCGATCCGCGAGCTGTGGAAAACAACAGGGCTGAAGCCTAAAAATTATGGCGCCGGGAGTTGGGGGCCAAGCGCAGCAATCGCGCTGACCGAACGCGACGGAGTGAGCTGGCATGAGTGAACTGCATCCGACCCTCGCGAAAGTCACGGCACGGATTGTCGAGCGATCCAAGTCCGGTCGTGCTGCCTATCTCGACCTGATCGCGCGCGCGCGCGATGCCGGGGTCAACCGGCCAACATTAAGCTGTGGCAATCTGGCCCATGGCTTCGCTGCAAGCGGGGATGACAAGACCGCCATCCGTGGCGGCAAGGCGATGAACATAGGCATCGTCACAGCTTATAACGACATGCTTTCCGCGCATCAGCCATATGGCCGCTACCCCGAGCAAATGAAGATTTTTGCCCGCGAGGTTGGTGCCACCGCGCAGGTTGCTGGCGGCGTTCCGGCGATGTGTGACGGCGTGACCCAGGGTCAGGATTCGATGGAATTATCGCTGTTCAGCCGCGATGTCATTGCCATGGCGACCGCAGTAGGCCTCAGCCACGGGATGTTTGAAAGCGTCGCGATGCTCGGCATTTGTGACAAGATTGTACCGGGACTTTTGATCGGTGCCTTACGCTTTGGGCATTTGCCGACGATATTGGTGCCAGCAGGTCCAATGCCGTCGGGGCTTGCCAACAAGGAAAAACAGCGCATCCGGCAGTTATTTGCCGAGGGCAAAGTTGGCCGTGCTGAATTGCTGGAAGCCGAGGCTGCGTCTTATCATGGTGCTGGCACCTGCACCTTTTACGGCACAGCGAATTCTAACCAGATGATGATGGAGGTCATGGGCCTGCATATGCCAGGCGCGGCGTTCATCAACCCCGGCACGAAATTGCGCACCGAACTGACCCGTGCTGCCGTTCACCGCTTGAGCGAAATCGGTTGGGAGGGCGATGACTACCGGCCGTTGGGGTTGGCGGTTGACGAGAAAGCGATTGTGAACGCTTGTGTTGGCTTGCTCGCAACGGGCGGTTCCACCAACCATGCCCTGCATATTCCGGCAATTGCGCGGGCCGCAGGGATCATCATCGACTGGGAAGATATCGACCAGCTTTCGTCCATCGTACCGCTGGTTGCGCGGATTTATCCCAATGGATCTGGCGATGTGAACCATTTCCATGCAGCGGGCGGTATGGGCTTTGTCATTCGCGAATTGCTCGATGCCGGATTGCTTCACCGTGATATCATGACTGTCGCTGCCGATGATTTGACAGCCTATGGACAAGAGCCGGTGCTCGACGGCGAAACGCTGACATGGCGCGATGCCGTGGCCGTCACGGCTGATGAGACGATGCTGCGCCCGCCAGCCAATCCGTTTAGTGCCGACGGTGGGATGCGGCTCGTGACCGGCAATCTGGGACGTGCGACCTTCAAAACCAGTGCGGTCGATGAATCGCGCTGGACCGTTGAAGCGCCGGTGCGCGTTTTTGCCGACCAGAATGATGCACTGGCGGCGTTCAAGGCGGGCGAACTGGAGCGGGACGTGATCGTCGTTATCCGTTTTCAAGGACCGGCGGCAAACGGGATGCCCGAACTTCACAAGCTGACGCCGCCGCTTGGTGTATTGCAGGACAAGGGCTTCAAGGTTGCCTTGATCACCGATGGCCGGATGTCCGGTGCGTCGGGCAAGGTTCCGGCGGCGATCCATCTCAGCCCCGAAGGCGTGCGCGGTGGTGCGATCGCCAAATTGCAGGATGGAGATATGGTACGGCTCTGCGCCAATAGCGGCACGCTAAACGTTCTGGTTGATGAAGCCGAATGGGCAGCGCGGATGCCGGTCCCGATGCCGCCCGCGCATGTCGGCACCGGTCGCGAGTTGTTTGCGATGATGCGCGCCACCACCGACGAAGCCGAAAAGGGCGGCTCGGCCATGCTGGCGGCTGCCGGTTTATGACGAAAATCGTTTCGGTTGATATCGGCGGCACCCATGCGCGTTTTGCGCTCGCCGAAGTTGATAATGGTCGCGTTGTCGAACTCGGCGAGGCGACCACGCTGAAAACCGCCGAGCACGCCAGTTTCCAGACGGCTTGGGAAGATTTCGGACAGATCAGCGGCGTCACTCTGCCACGCGCCGCAGCGATTGCGATAGCTGGCCCGGTTGATGCCGATGTTATAAAGCTGACCAACAATCCGTGGATTATCCGCCGCGCGCTCGTTTGTGAGAAACTGGCGGTTGATCGCTATGTCATCGTCAACGATTTTGCCGCTGTCGGCCATGCGGTCGCGCAAGCTGCGCCTGAGCATTTCATCCACCTGACCGGTCCCGACGTGCCTTTGCCCGATCATGGAACGATCAGCATCGTCGGACCCGGCACGGGCCTTGGCGTGGCCCATATCCTGCGCCGTGCTGGTGACTATCATGTGCAGGCTACCGAGGGCGGGCATATCGATTTTGCGCCGCTCGATAGTATCGAGGATGCGGTGCTGGCGCGATTGCGTAAACGCTATCGCCGGGTGTCGGTGGAACGCGTGGTAGCGGGGCCGGGTATATCGGATATTTACGAGACGCTTGCCTCAATCGAGGGCCGCGCTGTCCAGCAGCTCGACGACAAGACAATCTGGCAAATCGGCACGTCCGGCGAAGACAGCCTCGCAGCAGCTGCCGTTGACCGCTTCTGTCTTTCACTGGGCAGCGTGGCAGGCGATATCGCGCTGGCGCAAGGCGGTGCCGCCGTGGTGATTGCCGGCGGTTTGGGTCTTCGCATCAAGGATGCACTGATCCGCTCCGGTTTCGCCGAACGCTTCACCGCGAAAGGCCGGTTTGAGGCGCTCATGGCATCCCTTCCGGTCAAATTGATCACCCATCCACAGCCGGGCCTGTTTGGCGCCGCTGCCGCATTTGCACAGGAGCACGCCAAATGAGTTCAGTTGAAACGGTAATGCGTACCGCTCCGGTTATCCCGGTCCTGGTGATTGAGAATGCCGCCCATGCCCGCCCAATTGCCGAGGCGCTGGTCGCGGGTGGTTTGCCGGTTTTGGAAGTGACGCTGCGTACTCCAGCGGCTTTGGACGTCATCGCGGAAATGAAAAAAGTGCCTGGCGCAATTGTGGGCGCGGGAACAGTTCTTGATGTTGTCGGCCTCGAAAGCGCGATTGCGGCGGGTGCGGAATTCATTGTTTCGCCCGGACTGACGGACAATTTGGGTAAGGCGGCAATCGCAAAGGGCATACCCTTTCTGCCCGGCATAGCCAATGCGGGCGATATCATGCGCGGGCTCGACTTGGGGCTAACGCACTTTAAATTCTTTCCGGCCGAAGCCAATGGCGGGCTTCCTGCCTTGAAATCGCTGATTGGTCCCTTTGGTCAATGCAAATTCTGTCCGACCGGTGGCATCAAACAGGAAACAGCTGCCGACTGGTTGGCAGTTCCCGAAATTTTATGTGTTGGCGGCAGCTGGCTTGTTGGTAAAGGGACGCCGGATGTTGTGGTGATCGAAGCCGCAGCCCGCGCCGCAGCGGCGCTCAAGCAATAACCGGAGAGTTTTGGCAATGGCCGAAGAGATTGAATATTGGGAATTTGATGCCATCGACGATCTGATCGATGCCGTTGTCGGCGATGTCAGCTTCATCATCGAAAGTGCGCTTGATGCGCGGGGGCAGGCGCTTGTTGCCTTTCCGGGCGGATCAACGCCCAAGCCGATTCTCGAAAAATTGGCGCAAAGCAACATCCGCTGGAAAAACGTCACGATCATACCGACCGATGACCGGTTGGTGCCGGTGGACAATCCGCTTTCCAATGTCGCGATGATTGCGAAGATTTTCATTCCCAAAGGTGCCCGAGTCCTGCCCATTGCGAGCGAGGCCGCCGATCATCATTTGGCCGGAAGTGCTGCCAATGCGAGGCTTGCCGACTTACACTGGCCACCCGATCTGGTATGGTTGGGCATGGGTGCAGACGGCCATACGGCGTCGATTTTTCCGGGACCCGATCTGGAAGCGGCACTCAACGCGGGCAAAGATGTGCGCGCGATAGGCGTAGCACCCGATCCCTTGCCGCCCGAAGCGCCGGTCAATCGAGTGACATTGACTGCATCGGCGATTGCTTCGGCGCGTACGACCATGGTGGTTTTTACCGGCACCGACAAACGGGCGGTGTTCGACCAGGCAGTCGAAGAGGGTAGGAAATCGGCTTATCCAATGGGTCAGGTGCTAGACCGGATAGCGGTGCCCGTTGATATTTATTGTTTGGAAAGCTGAATATCAGGCGCGACGAATTTTGCGGGCGCCACTGATATCGTTCAGCTTTTTCAAATAAGGCGGCAGGTCCTGTTCGGATTGTCCAACCGGCTTGCGTGCAGCCTTCGGATTAAGCGGATGATCGAAAGCGATGCCCATCCGTCCTTCGGTGATCCATGCGACATGGCCTGTAACCCAACCAATGCTGCGCAGATTTATTTCCACCACTTCACCGCGCGTAACCCGAACCGGCGTTTCCGCCATTAACCCTCCCGACGAGAGATTGCGGATACGAACTTCGCCTTCCTTCCCAGAAGAGGGAAATCGCAAAATAGCTTTCAAAAGCAAGCTGTCACGACCCTGATCGCGCTTCGCGCCGGTCTGGATACCGCTATTAATTGGACCAAATGGTTTGTTCATCGTGCACCGAAGGCTGCTTTTCTAGCTTTTGTTACACGTTAGTAGTGGCAGGAAAGTGTAGCCAAAAGATTAACGTCGGCACCTTCAGGAGGCACCAGGACGGTTATCTGTTAAGCATATTTGGGCGGGTGGGGCCCGCTCGCGCAATCAATCGTCGCGTGAAACGCGCTCCTGCCGTTCGTGGCGTTCCTGTGCTTCCAAGGTCATCGTTGCAATCGGCCGAGCGCGCAGGCGGGCCAGCGAAATCGGCTCGCCGGTTACCTGGCAATAGCCATATTCGCCGTCCTGGATACGTCGTAAGGCAGCGTCGATCTTGGCGATAAGCTTGCGTTGCCGGTCCCGGGTACGCAGTTCGATGCCCCAATCTGTCTCGCTCGACGCGCGATCATTGAGGTCTGGTTCGCGGATCGGACCATCCTGCAACTGGTTCAACGTCCCCTGTGATTCAGATAATATTTCGTGACGCCAGTTGTTCAGCTGTTTTTCGAAATATTTCAGCTGTGTGTCATTCATAAATGGTTCGTCTTCGCGGGGGAGGTAGTCCGGATCCAGATCATCATTCAAACCATTGCTATCATTCGATATTTTTTGAGGTTCGGAGCTTACGCTCATACTGATTTCTCCACCTCTGACGACCGCGAAAGGAAGGAGCGGTCGTGCGGTATGTTCACTCTCGGCGGCGCTATAGACTCGGGGCAAATGCCGCACAAGGTACAAATGTCGTTCAGGCTGAATAGTATGATCAAAACTGTGGAAAGATGGATCGGTGCTAAAATCTTTTATCGCAAACAGTTCCACTTCGGGACGGTTCGGGTGAGGCCCTCCATTTTTGCTCATTTTATTCGTCAGTTGCCTGTCAAACAGGGTTAATGGAATTGAGATTAATCCAAACTTCTGCGTTTCTTGGAACATCAAGAGGTGAAGGTTCGATTCCGATCAATTGAACGGGTTCCCGAACTTCATACGCTGAAGAAGGTCAAGATTATGTCAGTACGCATGGCTTTAGCTAAATTGTGTGCATGCACGTGCGGCGGAGCGCTGATCGGTGGTGGCGCAATGCAGGTCGTCGATGCTCCGGCAAAGGCGCAAGTCCACAAGGTGGCGAAGAAGACGAAAGCGCGTAAAATTGCTCGTCATGCACCTGTGCGTAAAGTCAAACGCGTCCGCAAAGTGGTACGCACCACAACGACCAGCTGCGCGCCAAGCGTTGTTAGTTTCGCTCAGGGCGCGATGCCGCCTGTGCCGATGCCTTATATACCGCCCGCACCCTATCAGGGCGAGGGTGGCGGTGGCGTTCCCGTAGTAATCGGCGGGTCGGGCGGTTTCGGCGGTGGCTTTGGTGGCGGTTTCTTCGGCGGTTTTTCCGGCAGCAGCGGTGGCGGCAGCAGCGGCACGGTCGTGATCTCTTCCACCTCCAGCAGCACGGGCGGTATCAGCAGTTCGACATCCTCGGGTGGTTCAGGCGGTTCCAGCACATCCAGTACATCCGGTGGCGTTTCTACTTCGACCGGCGGTGTCAGCACCTCGACCTCGACGGGTGGCGTTTCTACCTCGACAGGTGGGGTTTCGACTTCCACTGGCGGCGTGAGCACGTCGACCGGCGGCGTGTCCACTTCCTCGGGGAATGTCAGCACGTCAAGCGGTGCGGTAACAAGCTCGGGTTCGTCCTCGTCGTCAAGTTCATCATCGTCTTCCAGCTCGTCATCGAGCAGCAGTTCGTCGTCGGGCGGCGGCAGTTCGGGCAAACCGGGCGGCTCGTCAGGTGGCCATGGCTCGTCAAGCTATGGTGGTTCGGGCGGTAGCAACGGTTCAAGCGGATCGTCGGGCAGTTCGGGTTCGAGTGGATCGTCATCCTCCAGCTCTTCTTCGTCGGGATCGTCATCGGGCGGCTCGTCAAGCTTTGGCGGCAGCGGTGGTAGCACCTCTACAGGATCAAGCGGCTCTTCTTCATCGTCGAGCAGCAGCTCTTCGTCGAGCTCATCCTCATCTTCGAGTGGCGGTTCGACCGGTGGTTCCACTGGCGGCACGGATGTTCCCGCACCTCCAATGGTACTGCTCTTTGGTGCGGCGGCGGCTTCGCTCTTTGTCCGCCGTCGCGCCGCCAAGAAATCAAAAAAGGACACGATTGCAGCTTAAAGTCAGAGTCCATCCATAATTCGCCTGAGGCGAAGAAATCACGATGATTTTGGGCTAATTGCCTGTCGGGGGCGCTGCATTGTTGTCTTTTAAAGGGCGGCCTTCGGGTCGCCCTTTTTCATTGTGGGCTTGCGTCAGCGCGACTGCCTCGGCATAGCCTGCGGCCATGCACGACCTTAAATATATCCGCGAAAATCCTGTAGACTTTGACGCCGCTCTGAAACGGCGTGGCGCTGATGCTGTATCATCGGCTGTGCTGGTACTTGATGCGAAAAAGCGCGCTATCCAGACCGAATGGCAGAACGGCCAGGCGCGTCGCAATGACGCGTCGAAAGCGATTGGCGCAGCCAAGGCGAAGGGCGATGATGAGGCCGCCGCAGCTTTAATGGCCGAAGTGGCAGGTCTGAAAGAAAATCTGCCGCAGATGGAAGACGACGAACGTGCGATTGCTGCCGAACTCGACGCTCTGCTTGCAGGGCTTCCCAATCTCCCCGCGGATGATGTGCCCGCGGGGGCGGATGAAAACAGCAATGTCGAGCTGGCCCGTGGGGGTGAACCACGCAACTTCGATTTCACCCCCAAGGATCACGCGGACCTCGGCCCGTCGCTGGGCCTCGATTTTGAAACGGGCGTCGCGCTGTCGGGAGCGCGCTTTACTTTTATGCGCGGACAGATGGCGCGGCTCAATCGGGCGCTCGGACAGTTCATGCTCGACCAGCACACGATTGAGCGCGGCTATAGCGAATGCGCGACGCCATATCTGGTGAAGGACGATGCCGTTTTCGGCACCGGGCAATTGCCCAAATTCGCCGAAGACCTGTTTCAGACTACTGATGGCCGCTGGCTGATCCCGACCGCCGAAGTGTCTCTGACCAACAGCGTCGCCGGGCAGATATTGGATGAAGCGACGCTTCCCATCCGGCTAACCGCGTTGACGCCCTGTTTCCGTTCGGAAGCGGGAGCCGCTGGCAAGGATACCAAGGGCCTCATCCGGCAGCACCAGTTTGAAAAGGTCGAACTGGTCTCGATTACCCGCGCCGAAGACAGCGAAGCCGAGCACGAATATCTGACGGCGACTGCTGAAGCAATTTTGACAAAGCTCGAACTGCCTTATCGCAAAATTCTGTTGTGCACGGGCGATATGGGCGCAAGCGCGCGCAAGACCTACGATCTGGAGGTCTGGTTGCCGGGGCAGGGGCTGTATCGCGAGATTTCCAGCTGTTCCAATTGTGGCGATTGGCAGGCGCGGCGGATGAATACACGTTACCGGCCGGAAGGCGGCAAAGGCACGGCGTTTGTTCATACTCTCAATGGTTCGGGGCTGGCGGTTGGACGCACGTTGGTGGCGGTGCTCGAAAACTATCAAGAGGCCGATGGTAGCGTGACCGTTCCGGAGGCATTGTTGCCCTACATGGGCGGGATTGAGCGGTTGGTGCCGTGACCCCTTCTCGTCACCCCCGCGCAGGCGGGGGCCCATCCCCTGACGATTCCGTCTATTCGACAGGGCGGGGGATGGATTCCCGCCTTCGCGGGAATGACGAGCTTTTGTAGTCGAGAGAAATTTATGAGAATTCTTCTTACCAATGATGACGGCGTCCACGCGCCGGGCCTGAAAGTGCTTGAACGCATTGCGCGGACCTTGAGCGACGATATCTGGATTGTGGCACCCGCCGAAGAAAATTCGGGTGCCGGCCATTCGCTTACCCTGACAAAACCGGTGCGTATCCGCCAGCACGGCGAAAAGCATTATTCGGTATCGGGTACGCCAACCGATTCAGTGATGCTTGGGCTGGGCGTTATCATGAAAGATGCCAAGCCTGATCTGATTCTGTCCGGCGTCAATCGCGGGGCCAATCTGGGCGATGATGTCACTTATTCCGGCACAGTGTCCGCCGCAATGGAAGGTTCGCTTGCCGGCATTCGCTCGATTGCGATGAGCCAAGTCTACAGCAAGGAAGGCATGGCCGACAGCGTTCCGTTTTCTGCCGCAGAGGCTTGGGGCGAGCGGGTGCTTCGTCCGTTACTGGATGAACCGTTCACGCCGCGCACGTTAATCAACATCAACTTTCCCGCGCTCACGCCCGACGCTGTCAAGGGCATCAAGGTCGCGCGCCAGGGCTTTCACGATTACAGTCGTGGCTCGATTGTCAAAGGCACCGACCCGCGCGGTTATGATTATTACTGGTTCGGTCTGCACGGTGTAGTGGACACTGCGGGACATGACACCGATCTTGAGCTTATCGAGGCCGGTTATATCGCGGTGACGCCCTTGCAGCTTGATCTCACTCACGGCGAATCGCTGGCAGTGCTTGCCAAGGCCTATAACGGTTAGGACCCCAATCAATCCGCTGGTGAAATTGCTGGCGCGTCAAGTGCCCAAGAGCACAAACACCGCACCCATCGCGGCATAAAAGACAATCCAGTAACCGGCATCGATAGCGAACAGTGTCGCCGATTTGCGTCCGAACAGATAGTTGGTGCCAAAGGCTGGGAGGATGAATCCGATGGCAACGCCGACCGAGATCATCATCGTCGATTTCGCATCGCCCCCGATATGCGCGAGCATATGTCCAAGGAATACCGCGGACAGAACGCTGAACAGGAATGTCAGACCAAACAGCTTGATCGGGTTTGTTTGACCCATGGTCTCTGCGCTGAGACCCGCCTCGCGCTGCCACGCTTTGCCGAACAACGGCCCGTACCAGAGCCCGCCAATTAGAAATCCGCTTAGCGCGGCAACCAATATTGCCAGTAAATTCGCGTTCGCCATTTGTAATCTCCCTTATATTCAACGACGTATTAATGCGCTCCATCGTCGTCCGTGACAAGCCCGCGCAAACCCGCTATGCGCGCCGCCATCATGGCAACAGTAATACAAGCAGCGCCCAAGGTGGGCATGGTGTCGCTCGGCTGTCCCAAAGCATTGGTTGATAGCGAACGGATACTGACAAAACTTCGGGCGGATGGCTACGGACTGTCCGCCGATTATGCGGGTGCGGACGTGGTTCTTGTCAACACCTGCGGTTTTCTGGATTCGGCCAAGGAAGAAAGCCTGGAAGCGATCGGCGAGGCGATTGCCGAAAATGGGCGGGTAATCGTCACCGGTTGCATGGGTAACGAAGCCGACGTCATTCGCGCCCGCTTCCCGCAAGTGCTAGCCATCACCGGCGCGCATCAATATGAAGACGTGGTCTCGGCAGTGCATGAGGCCGCGCCACCTGCGCGCGGTGCATTTGTTGATCTGGTGCCAAATCTCGATATTCCTGAGGGCGGGTTAAAGCTGACGCCGCGCCATTATAGCTATTTGAAAATTTCCGAAGGCTGCAACCATAGCTGCGCCTTCTGCATCATCCCGACCCTGCGGGGTAAACTGGCCAGTCGCCGGATTGACGCAGTGCTGCGGGAGGCCGAGAAACTGGTCGCCGCAGGGACGAAAGAACTGCTGGTCATCAGCCAGGACACTTCGGCTTATGGCGTAGACACCCGCCATGACGCGCGCGAGTGGAAAGGCAGGCAAGTCCGCGCCCATATGACAGATCTCGCTCGCGAACTGGGCGGCCTGCGTACCGCCGAAGGCAAAGCGCCGTGGGTGCGGTTGCATTATGTCTACCCCTATCCACATGTCGACAATATCATCCCGTTGATGGCCGAAGGGTTGCTGACGCCTTATCTCGACATCCCGTTCCAACATGCAGCGCCGTCGGTGTTGAAGGCGATGAAGCGCCCGGCGAATGAAGCCAAAGTGCTCGAACGCATCCGCAGCTGGCGCGCTATTGCACCCGACATCGCCATCCGTTCCAGCTTCGTTGTCGGCTTTCCCGGTGAGACCGGGGCGGACTTTGAGTATTTGCTCGACTGGCTCGACGAAGCGCAACTCGACCGCGTCGGCGCCTTCCGCTTTGAACCCGTTGAGGGCGCGCAGGCCAATGCGCTGCCCAATCCGGTACCCGAAGAGATCAAGGAAGAGCGCTATCAGCGCATCATGGAGAAAACCGCCGCGATCAGCGCTGCCAAACTCGCAGCCAAGGTCGGCCGCGTTCTGCCGGTGATCATCGATGAAATCGGCGAGCCGGACGAAGATCGCAGCATTGGCGCGACCGGTCGCTCACAGGCGGACGCGCCGGAGATCGACGGCAACGTGTTCTTGCGCGATGTTGCTGCGGATTTGAAAGCGGGCGATATAGTTGATGTCACCATCGAGGATGCCGACGAGCATGATCTGTTCGGGGTTGTTGCCGCCGATTGAAGCGCTATTCGGCCGCCACCGCTATGTGCCATTCTGGAGCCTGGTCAAGACCCCGAAGCCTTTCCTCCTCGTGCAACATATAGTCTCGTGTCATCGGTACCGCGTCGCGGTGCCGCAGATATTGCACCTGGTAATTGACCATTCCGCCATAGCGGAAGGATGCCTCTGCTCCGGCAAGGTAAAATTGCCACATGCGGAAAAAACGCGGGTCGTAAAGCTCGGTAATTTCACGTTCCGCGGCGGTGGTGCGCCGGAACCATTCCTCCAGGGTATGCGCATAATGATATCGCAGCGCCTCGACATCGGACACCATTAGCCGGTGCTTTTCCGCTTCCTGCACCAGTTCCGAAAGTGCCGGGATATAGCCGCCGGGGAAGATATATTTTCGCGTCCATTTATCGGTAACACCCGGTGGCCCCATGCGTCCGCAACTATGTGAAAGCAGGATGCCGTCAGGTTTGAGCAGTTCGTGGCATTTGGCGAAAAATCCGGGATATTGCGGCGTTCCCAGATGCTCGAAAAACCCGACATTGACGATACGGTCGAACGTGCCGGCCACGTCGCGATAGTCTAACAGTTCGAATTTAACCCGATCACCAACTCCGGCCTCTGCCGCGCGTGCGCGCGAAAATTCGATCTGGTCGGGGGCCAGTGCCACACCCAGGACATCGACGTCATAATGGCGATGGAGATAGAGCGCGAGCCCACCCCATCCGGAGCCGATATCGAGCACCTTCATTCCGGGTTTCAGGTTGAGCTTGGCGGCAATATGCGCCTTTTTGTCCAGTTGTGCCTGTTCGAGGCTATTGCCGGTGTCGCGATAATAAGCGCAGGTATATTGCCGGTCCTCATCGAGGAAAAGCTCGAAGAGTCGACGCGACAACTCATAAGTATGCTCGGCGTTTCGTTTAGACCGCGTCCGCCAGTTCATTTGATCCAGACGCCCGGCGATCTTTTGGATAGCCCTGCGCAACGGCCCTTTCGGTTTAAGTGCCTGCGGTTTTTCCCACGGTGCATTATACCGGATGAGCAAGACAAGATCGCGAATGTCACCCTGTTCAACGACGATTCGGCCATCCATATACGCCTCGCCGGCCCCTATGCGTGGATCCTTGGCAATGTGGAAAGCTGCGCGCTTGTCGGTGAACCGTACTCGGACCATCGGGTGCGTAGCGTCCGGCGCGCCGTACCGATATTCGCGGCCATCATGGTCAACGACGACCAATTCTCCGCGTTTGACGAGCCGCCGTAACATTTTGTCGAGCAACCACATGGAGAAATTGTAATCCAAAGGATTTAATTTGCCAAGCGTGGTTGGGCGACCGTCTCAATAGAAAATATAAATGTCTCGCCGGCCTGTTCTCGAATGGCTTGCGTTGCTGAATGCCGTCTTTAGGGTGATGCTGACGGACCATTGATAACAGGGGATTTAAATGTCGGGAGAAGAGTCGCCATTGCCGACCGGATATCAATTATCGGCGCTCGACCCCATTTACCGCGAAACGCCGTGGGAACCGCTGGGACGGTTGCGGGCGGCTGACCCGGTGCATCACGACCAGCAATTGAACCGCTATTTTTTCACCCGGGGGCAAGAGGTTGAGGCGCTGGTCAAGAACCGCCATCTGGTGGTTGACCCGGCCAAGGCGAATGAAGGCACCTTCACTAAAACGCTATACGGGCAGAATAGCAAAGAACTCTCATTGCTGATGCTCGATGATCCCGATCATGCGCGGCAGCGTAATCTGGTGCTGAAGGCGTTCAACAAGCGCTCGGTCGATGCGCTGACACCCCGCATCGCGGAAATCGCGAAAGACCTGGCCGACGATATCGCGGCGGCTGAGGGCGAGTTCGATTTTGTGCAGCTTTTCGGCTCGCCCTTGCCGACCACGGTTATGGCCGAATTGCTGGGCATCAACGCCGCCGACCGCAAGGATTTCAGGCGCTGGTCATTGGGCTGTATGCAGGCGCTTAACCCGTTTCGCACGCCCGAACAGACCGCGTTATACGAGGAATCGACCACGACCTTGGCCGATTATCTGGCGGTCGAAGTCGAAAAACGGCGCAGCAATGATGCTGAGGATCTGATCAGCCGGTTGGCGCGTGCGGAGGAGGAGGGCGATACTCTGACCACCACCGATATCGTGTTGCTCATCCGGTTGCTGCTGATCGCGGGCAACAGCACCACGACCGACATGATCGGCAGCGGCGTTGTCCAGTTCCTGAAAAACCCCGACCAACTGGCGAAGCTGAAGGCCAATCCGTCGCTGATCGACAATGCGCTCGACGAAATATTGCGGGTGGAGCCACCAGTGGCACAGGCGCTGCGCACTGCACCCGAGGATATGCAACTCGCTGACAAGATGGTGAAGAAAGGCGACACGATCCACCTGTCGCTATTAGGCGCGCATTACGACCCCGCCCTCAACCCCGACCCGCGCAAATTCGATATCGAGCGCAAGGATATCAAGCACTTCGCCTTTGGCGGAGGCGCGCATTATTGCTTGGGGGCTGGCTTGGGCAAGGTGCAGGCAAAGATTGCGTTGCCGATGCTGTTCGAGCGGTTCCCGAACTTGGCCTTCGCGCCGGGGCGGGATGCGAAGCACAAGATTGCACCTGCGTTTAACGGTTATGGCGAAATCTGGTTGGTAAAGTAACCGTGGTCAGGAGCTGTTAGAGGCCCTGCGACGCGCCCAAAGCGGGATGGGTTCTAACAATATGATCGTAGATCGCGGGATGTAAGGGTTGAATGAATTTACAGCCGTAAATCCAATCTTTGCGCCAGGCAATCCGCGATTCCAGTTGGGAAAAGCCGGGTATCGTCAAAAAAATCACGCGATCATCAGGAATGTCCATGCCGCATTGCATACGAAAGCCGGTTTGCGACAAATCGAGGATACTGATCTTGTTGCGTCCACCGCCTTTTTCGCGAATATCGGCGGCAATCGATACCGAACCCCGCGCATGCGAGCGCGAGGTGTAATGCAATTGATACTCGGTCCTCGCGGTCATGACGCAAATCTCCGTCATACCCATCCACAGCTTTTATGGCAGTCAAGAGGTCCGGTTGGCAAGTAGATTTTATATTTGTCAACCCGTTAGTCGAGTATCATAGCCAAAACAATGTAGATGAGAATTGGCGAGCCCATTCCGATCAATGTTGCTGCAACAAACAGCAAACGGACGATCAAAGGGTCGATACCCGACCAGTTTGCGAGGCCGGCGCAAACGCCGAGAATCTTTTTATTGGCTTTGTCCAGAACCAAGCGTGTCATTTTAAAACTCCCTAATGTTGGTCAGTCAGCCCGGCAAAATTGCTTTTGCAAATTCACCGGGGACTGGTTTGAAAACTGTTCATCCAAGTCCCGCTTTTAAGCAACAACGCTGGCGACGGGGGCGAGAGCAGGGGCAACGCTCATGCCAATGGTAACGAAGGCGCAGAATATAGCGGCGAATACCGAGGCGACCTGGGTGCGCGAAGTGAGAGTCATGTAAAAGTTCCTTTCAATAGGGCCGATCTGGGCCGTGATGTTCACCGGACCATTCCGGTTATGCGAACAATATTGCAGGGAGCGTGCCAATTGTAATAAGTACAATTAAATCATATATATAGACAATTTTAGCCGTTCATGGCGGATTACAAAAACATATAAAGTGGGAAATTACCCCAATATATGGGATCGTATCGTATGAGGAATTTCAAATCGTGGATGGCACTGATTATCGGGTTGACGGTTGCGGCGGCTTCTATAGCAGAAGCGGGTTATGGCCCTGACCCGCCTTTCCCTGACGGATTTCCGCAACCATGCCGCGCTGTCGCTGGTGCCAAAGGGGCAGTTCATTGCACTCCATGGGGCCAATGGCGCAGGCAAAACCAACATATTGGAGGCGATATCGTTGCTCGTCCCGGGTAGGGGGCTGCGGCGCGCGAGCCTCGGCGAAATGGCACGCAGTGACGGCGGTGGCGGTTTTGCGGTGACGGCGGAGATGGGTGATGTCATTCTCGGCACTGGCGTTGATGCTGACGCGCCGGAACGCCGCAAGGTGCGGATCAATGGTGCCACGGCACCGATCAACGCGCTGGCCGAATGGCTGTCGGTGATCTGGCTGACGCCGACGATGGACCGGCTGTTTACCGATGGCGCGAATATGCGTCGGCGGTTTCTGGACCGTTTGGTGCTGGCGCTGGAACCGGCTCATGCGGGACATAGCAGTCGCTACGACAATGCGGTACGGCAACGCAACCGGCTATTGACCGGCCAAGATACCCCCGACCCGATGTGGCTCGACGCTATCGAAGGCGCCATGGCCGAACATGCCGCCGTAATCAACGGGGCGCGTGAACGGATGATGTCGGCTTTGTCGCAGCGTCTGGCAGGGGTGGCGGTAGGCCCCTTCGCGGTCCCGGCAATCGCGCTGGACATTGCGGGCTCCACCGATGTCGATGCGCTGCGCGATGGCTGGCGGTCGGGGCGAAAGCGCGATGCTGCGGCGGGGCGCACGCTGGTCGGCCCGCATCGCGGCGACATGGTCGTCCATCACCGCGCCAATGGCCAGCCGGCGGATCGCTGCTCAACTGGGGAACAGAAAGCGTTGTTGCTGTCGTTGATCCTTGCCCATGCCGGCTTGGTTGCCGAGCAGCGGGGCGAACCGCCGATCTTGCTGTTGGACGAAGTGGCGGCACATCTTGATCCCTCGCGTCGGACTGCCTTGTTTGAATTGCTTGCCGTAACCGGCGCGCAGGTGTGGATGACCGGTACCGAGGACAGCCTGTTCGAGGGTATCGGCGCGACGGCGCAGCTGGTTGCGGTTGGCGGATGAGTTCGTTCACAATCATCCGTTCGTGCTAAGCCTGTCGCGGGATTGCATTCACTGTTCGACGTGAAAAACAAGAGCGACCCTTCGACAAGTTAAGGGCAAACGGGGCCTCGTAAGGTCTACTCCGCCTTGCTGGCTTTACCCACCGCCTTTTTTTTCGGCGCTTTGGGTTTGCTGGCCTTGGGCGGAGCAGGTGTTATTTCGAACGCCGGTTGGTCGTCCTTCATATGCACCGCGACTTCCCCGCCATGGACCAATTTGCCAAACAGCAATTCTTCGGCCAGCGGCTGCTTGATTTTCTCCTGGATCAAGCGGGCCATCGGCCTTGCGCCATATAGCTTGTCATAACCGCGTTCGGTGAGCCACGCCCGGGCTGTGTCATCGAGCTTGATGTGCACATTTTGGTCGGCCAGCTGCAACTCGAGCTGCAGGATGAATTTGTCGACCACGCGGGCGACGACATCGGTCGGCAAGTAGGAGAACGGCACGGTCGCATCCAGCCGGTTGCGGAATTCCGGCGCGAACATCTTTTTGACCGCCTCGTCGCCAGCGTCTTCCTTGCTGATATTATTACCGAAACCGATGCCTTCTTTGGCCATGTCGCTGGCCCCGGCATTGGTTGTCATGATCAGGATGACATTGCGGAAATCCACCGTTTTACCATGATGGTCGGTCAGGCGACCATTATCCATCACCTGCAACAAGATATTGAATAGGTCGGGGTGGGCCTTTTCGATCTCGTCGAGCAGCAGCACGCTGTGCGGGTTTTGGTCAACCGCGTCGGTCAGCAATCCGCCTTGGTCAAAACCGACATAGCCGGGAGGTGCGCCGATCAGACGGCTCACGCTATGGCGTTCCATATATTCGGACATATCGAAACGTTTGAGCGGGATGCCCAGGATCGAGGCCAATTGCCGTGCCACTTCGGTTTTGCCGACGCCGGTAGGGCCGCTGAACAAATAGCTGCCAATCGGCTTTTCGGTGTCACGCAGTCCTGCGCGGCTGAGTTTGATCGCGCTTGCCAGCACTTCAATGGCCTTATCCTGGCCGAACACGACGCGTTTCAGATCGGCTTCAAGTGTACCCAAGGCTGTCTTGTCGTCGGTCGAAACCTGTTTCGGCGGGATACGCGCAATCGTCGCGATGACCGCCTCGATTTCGCGGGCGGTAATAAGCTTGCGCCGTTTCGATGGTGCAACCAGCATCTGCATGGCGCCAACTTCGTCAATCACATCGATGGCTTTGTCAGGCTGTTTACGGTCGTTGATGTATCGCGATGATAGTTCGACTGCGGCTTTCAACGCATCGGGCGTATATTTGACCTTATGATGGTCTTCAAATGCGGTGCGCAGGCCAGCAAGGATTTTGATCGTGTCCTCTATGCTCGGTTCATTGACGTCGATTTTCTGGAACCGGCGCAACAGCGCGCGGTCCTTTTCGAAATGGTTGCGGAATTCCTTGTACGTGGTCGACCCGATGCAACGGATCGTGCCGCCCGACAGCGCCGGTTTCAGCAGGTTCGATGCATCCATGGCGCCGCCGCTGGTTGCGCCCGCGCCAATCACGGTGTGTATTTCGTCGATGAACAGGATCGCGTCGGGTAGCTTTTCCAGCTCCGACACCACCGCCTTCAATCGCTCCTCAAAATCACCGCGATAGCGGGTGCCGGCCAACAGCGCGCCCATGTCGAGCGAGTAGATTACAGCAGGAAGCAAAACCTCCGGCACCTGCTTTTCGACAATTCGCCGCGCCAGCCCTTCGGCAATCGCGGTTTTGCCCACCCCGGGTTCGCCTACATAAAGCGGATTGTTCTTTGACCGGCGGCACAGGATCTGGACGGTGCGGTCAACCTCGGCGCTGCGCCCGATCAGTGGATCGATCCGGCCCTGCTTGGCTTTTTCGTTCAAATTGATCGTGAACTGGTCAAGCGCGCCTTCCTTTTTGTCCTTCTTCGACTTGGTGTCCTCGGTCTCTTCGCGTTTCTGCTCACTGCCGGTTACCTGACGTGGTTCGGTGAGCTTACCGTCCTTGCCGATGCCGTGGCTGATATAGGATACAGCGTCGAGGCGGCTCATATCCTGCTGCTGGAGGAAATATACGGCATAGCTCTCTCGTTCGGAGAACAAGGCAACCAGCACGTTCGCGCCCGTTACGACGTCTTTGCCCGAGCTTTGGACATGCAATATCGCTCTCTGCACCACGCGCTGGAATCCGCTGGTGGGGGATGGATCGACCTTTCCCTCAACGCGCAGGCTTTCCAATTCGCTATCGAGATAGGTGATGACGATATCGGACAGTTCGCCCAAATCGACACCGCACGCCTGCATGACCTTGGCCGCGTCGCCATCGTCAATCAGCGCGAGCAGCAAATGTTCGAGCGTCGCATATTCATGCGCCCGGTCGCCCGCATGTTTCAGCGCATTGTGAAGTGTCGCTTCCAGCGATTCCGCAAATGATGGCATATTCTTGGCTCCTGGCTCAGGGTCGCTGGTCTATTTCTTACTATATCGGCGTCTGCTTCCCGGCTTTCAACCGGCATAATATCGATAACGGATTAGGCGCCGAAATTATTAGTTTTCGGTTAGCGTTCATTTCTTGAACAAAGCGTCGGCAACACTGCGGTGGCGGTTGGCGAAGGCGATTTTGCCTTCGCACCGGCTTATTTCCGATTTCAGCGTGGCGATGCGTTCTTCGAGCTCGGCTACGGACAATGGGTCCAAATCCTGTCTGACCAGGTTGGTCAGCGGATCATCGCGGCGCAGCGGCAGATTGTCGTCGCTTTCCATAGCGTATAATTTACCGGACGGCGCTTGCTGTCAATATGTAAGCTGCGTAATAGGCGAGGCAGTCTAGGGCAGGGCAGGGGCGCAAATGACCGATATACCGGAAATGATGACCGTGATCGAAATCACCACGCCGGGCGGGCCGGAGGTGCTGGTCCCCTGCCAACGACCCGTTCCGGTGCCGGGTGCAGGCGAAGTGCTGATCCGCGTTGCCGCCGCCGGGGTCAATCGGCCCGATATAGTCCAACGTAAAGGTCACTATCCCCCGCCGCCGGGCGCGAGCGACCTTCCGGGGCTGGAGGTGGCTGGCGAGGTCGTGGGGCTAGGCAAGGGCGTCGATGTCGCGATGTTCGGGCGTTCGGTGTGCGCACTGGTTTCAGGCGGCGGTTATGCCGAATATTGCCTTGCTCCCGCCGACCAATGCCTCTCGGTACCGAAGGGCCTGACTATGGCCGAAGCAGCGGCGCTTCCGGAAACGCTTTACACCGTGTGGCACAATGTTTTCGAACGCGCTTACGCCGTGGAAGGCGAGATTATGCTCGTCCACGGCGGCACCAGCGGCATTGGCACGATGGCGATCAAGCTGGGCAAGTTATTTGGGCTGACAGTGATCGTTACCTGTGGTTCGGACAACAAATGCGCGGCAGCACGGGCGTTGGGGGCGGACCACGCCATCAATTATGCAACCACCGATTTCGTTGAAGAAGTCAAACGCATCACCGAAGGACAGGGTGTGCACATTGTCCTCGACATGGTCGCTGGCCATTATGTTCCCCGCAACCTGATGTGCCTGCGCGAAGATGGCCGCCATGTCACCATCGCGGTGCAGGGTGGTGCAGTTGCGGAAATCAATATGGCGCAGATCATGATGCGGCGACTGACGCTGACCGGATCGACGCTGCGCGCACGGTCGCTGGAATTCAAGGTGCTGTTGACCGATGAGATTTGCCGCACCGTTTGGCCGTTGGTCGCGGACGGCAAGTTGCGTCCCGAGATGGACAAATGTTTTCCGCTAACCGAAGCGGCCGCAGCGCACGCTTATATGGAGGCGGGAGGGCATGTCGGGAAGATTGTATTGGTGGTCTGACGGTCGGTTCAGAGAAGGCCTTGCCGACACCAGCAATATCGCCTATTACTCCGCTCAACATATTCAGGCCGCTCCGCAAGGGGCGGCCCTTATTATTGGAGTAAAGCACATGGCCACCCCTTTGATGCCACACGCAACCGCCGCCTGGCTGGTTGACAACACCGCATTGAGCTTCCCGCAAATCGCTGAATTTTGCGGTATCCACATCCTTGAAGTGCAGGCGATGGCGGATGACATGACCGGTTCGAAATATACCGGCCGTGACCCTGTTCATGCCGGTGAACTGGCGATGGAAGAAATCGAAAAGGGTCAGACCGACGAAGATTATGTGCTGAAGATGAGCAAAGGTCCTGATCAGGTCCGTCGTACCAAAGGCCCGCGCTACACGCCGGTTTCGAAGCGTCAGGACAAACCCGATGGCATCGCATGGCTGCTGCGTAATCACCCGGAAATTTCGGATGGCGCGATTTGCAAGCTGATCGGTACAACGCGCAACACGATTGCCGCTATCCGTGACCGCAGCCACTGGAACATTGCCGAAATCCAGCCAAAGGATCCGGTAACGCTCGGACTGTGTTCGCAGCGTGAGCTGGACGCCATCGTTAATCGTGCTGCCAAAAAGGCCGGGATTGATAACAAGGCTGCTGACGATCTGCGTTTGGGCACCGACCGTGATGCGCTAATCGAACAGCTCCGTGCCGAACGCACCGAAGCGGCACGCAAGGTCGAAGCTGCGCTGAACGGCGAAGAGGAAGAGGAAGGCGCGAAGCCGGAACTGACCGCCGAAACATTGTTCAAGAAACCGGGCGCTTAGAATCATCCTGCGGGAGAGGGAATTTCCATTTCACCTTCCCTAACGTCACCATTGCCTTAACCGCGCGCTTAAGGCAGGGCTGGGTTTATGGCCACAAAATCTCCCCCTGCTTATGACATGTCGCTCGTCGACCACGGCTTTGAAGCCAAAGAGTTCAAAGGGCTAACTTACCCCTTGGGCGACCATGCGCCAGGATATGGCGAAATCTATCCGCTCGCGCCCGATCTGGGTTGGACGCGGATGCCGGTGCCGGGAAATCTGGGGCATATTAATCTGTGGCTGCTCGACGATGATGCGCCCGGTGGAAATGGCTATGCGATTGCCGACACCGGGCTGTTTTTGCCCGATGTCGTTGACCATTGGAAAGCGATGTTTGCAGGCGCCTTGTCCGAACGCCAGCTGACCCGTATTTTTGTAACGCATTTCCATCCCGACCATGTTGGCTGCGCCGGATGGCTTGCCCATAAGTTCAAAGTGCCGGTGTGGATGAACCGCACCGAATGGCTGCTCACGCGATTGTTGGTCAACGAACAGCTTGAGCATCCGCCCGAGGACGTGCTGCGCCGCCGCAAATATGCCGGTTATGACGAGCAACGCATCGAGATCATGCGCAGTGGCGGCTGGGGCAATTTTGCCCGCGCCGTTTCGCGGTTACCGAGCGGCCATCACCGGCTGGATGATGGTGCAGTAGTCCGCGTTGGCCACCGTGACTGGCAGATTTTGACCGGAGGCGGGCACACGCCCGAACATGCGTGCTTCGTCGATCACCGAAACGGCGTGATTATCGCCGGTGACCAGATTTTGCCGCGTATTACGTCCAACGTGTCGATCATGGACAGCGAGCCGGATGCCGATCCCCTGGCCGAATGGCTGGCGTCAATCGCCAAGTTTCGCGCCGCTTTGCCGGAAGACATGCTGGTGCTGCCAGCGCACGGCTTCCCGTTCAAGGGCATTCATGCCCGGCTCGACCGGTTGGCCGAGGGCCATCACGACCAGCTCGACAGGTTAGAGGCGACTTTGCGGGCAAAGGAAATGCGCGCTGTTGATACGTTCGGGCTGTTGTTCGGACGGCCGATTGACGACAGCATTTTTGGTCTCGCCACCGGCGAAGCGATGGCGCATTTGCGTTATCTGGAGCGCGCTGGCCGCGCGACCGTGGAAGTGCGTGACGGCGTGGGCTGGTTTAGTTCAAAATGATGGCGCAAGCTGGGTCCATGAATGCCCCTTGGACCAGAAACTATCTACACCCTTCGGCTTGGGACCAGAGTTTTCCGCCGATGGCACTGCATGACATGTTTTTCATATCCGCAGAGCGCATGGGCCAGGCGGCACTGGCCGATTTCCTGGGCCGCAAATATAGTTACGACGATATGGCGGCGGCGGTCCGACGGGTCGCCAAAGGACTGCAAGACAAAGGTGTCGGCAAAGGTGACCGGGTCGGGTTGTTCCTGCCCAATGTACCGCATTATATCGCAGCTTATTATGGTGTGCTGGCGGCGGGGGCGACAGTCGTCAATTTCTCGCCGCTCTACACGGTGGATGAGCTTGCACATCAGGTCGCAGACAGTGGCACGACGATATTGTTTACCGTATCGGCGGCCGCGTTGCTACCGACCGCAATCAAAGTACTCGACCATAGCAGCTTGCAGGAACTGGTGGTCGGTAGCATTGCCGAAGCCTTGCCCCGCGCCAAAGGCCTAGCTTACCGGTTGTTCAAGCGCAAAGACATAGCCGCTATACCCGGTGACCCGCGGATCACCCTCTATGCCGACCTGGTGTCCAACGACGGAGCCTATGCCAGGCAGTTATGCACCCCTGAAAAGGATGTGGCGCAGCTGCAATATACCGGCGGCACCACCGGCACGCCAAAGGGCGCGATGCTCAGCCATCAGAACATCACCGCCAACGCGCGGCAGATCAATTGCATCGATCCAGAGTCCCGCTTCAACAAGCCGGATGCTCCAAGCGATGATCGCATTTTGGGCGTGCTCCCGTTCTTTCACGTTTTCGCTAACGCGACCGTGCTCAATCGCACGATCAACAACGGGGGAGAGATTGTGATGCTGCCCCGTTTCGAGGCGAAGGCGGCACTTGCGGCAATCAATCGCACCCATGTCACAGCGATGCCCGGCGTGCCGACCATGTATCAGGCGCTGCTCGATTGTCCCGATATCGCCAAGACCATCTTTACCTCGCTGCGCGCCTGCGTATCCGGCGGCGCTCCTTTGCCCGCCGAACTGAAGACCCGGTTTGAAAAGGTGAGCGGCTCGGTGCTGATCGAGGGCTATGGCTTGACCGAAAGCTCGGGCGTGGTGTCGTGCAACCCTTATGCGGCGATGAACAAGCTGGGCAGTATTGGTCAGCCGATCCCCGGCACCGATGTGAAGCTGCTCGACAAGGAAGACCCGAATAAGCCGGCACCAGAGGGCGAACCGGGCGAGCTGGCCTTTGCCGGGCCGCAGGTGATGATGGGCTATTGGAACCAGCCCGATGCCGATGCCGAAGTGTTTGCGGGTGGTTATCTGCGCACTGGTGATGTGGCGACGATTGACGAAGACGGTTTTGTCTTCATCGTCGACCGCCTGAAAGACATGATTGCGGTGGGCGGGTTCAAAGTGTTTCCGAGCCAGGTGGAAGATATTCTCTACCACCATCCGATGGTTAAAGAGGCGTTGGTGATCGGTGTCCCCGACGTTTATCTGGGTGAGCGCCCCCGGGCTTATGTGACCCTGAACGAGGGTTCGGCAGATGACGGCATTGCGATTGCGGCTTGGCTTAACCCCCAATTGGGCAAGCATGAGCGGGTAGAATCGGTGGTCGTGCGCGACGCTCTTCCTAAAACAATGATAGGCAAGCTCGACCGCAAAGCTTTGCGGGCGGAGATAGGGGCTTAAACATGCTAATAAAGTCCGTTCGTGTCGAGCGTAGTCGAGACACCCATA
Source organism: Sphingorhabdus sp. (assembly GCA_040007915.1). Lineage (GTDB taxonomy): Bacteria > Pseudomonadota > Alphaproteobacteria > Sphingomonadales > Sphingomonadaceae > Sphingorhabdus_B. The sequence continues at coordinate 103,679 of JBDTUD010000003.1, read as the reverse complement.
GGTCGTGCAAGACGGATAGGCCTCTCGACTAAGCTCGAGGCGAACGGAATTTGGATCGCGAATTATGTCTGGTGGGAATGTTGTGTCACCCGTCCGCAAGATCATCCATGTCGACATGGATGCCTTTTTCGCGAGCGTAGAACAGCGCGATAATCCCGATTTGCGCGGCAAGCCGGTGGCGGTGGGTGGTTCTTCCAAACGCGGAGTGGTTGCTGCGGCCAGTTACGAGGCACGGACGTTCGGGGTAAGGTCGGCGATGCCGTCCATCACCGCCAAGCGCCAGTGCCCCGATCTTGTTTTCGTCAAGCCGCGCTTTGAAGCCTATCGGGCCGTATCCCGACAAATCCGCGAGATTTTTGCGCGGCACACGGACCTGATCCAGCCATTGTCATTGGACGAGGCCTATCTCGATGTCACGGCTGACAAACAGGGCATTGGTTCTGCGATCAAGATTGCGAAGGCGATCCGCGCCGATATTCGCGCCGAAACCGGCCTGACCGCAAGCGCGGGTGTCAGCTATAACAAATTCATCGCCAAACTCGCCAGCGACCAGAACAAGCCCGATGGTTTGTGCGTCATACTGCCCGAACAGGGCGCGACGTTTGTGGCGGGTTTGCCCGTGCGGCGTTTCCACGGCGTTGGCCCGCGTACGGCGGAAAGGATGGCAAAGCTGGGAATATTGACGGGCGCGGATTTGGCGGAAAAGGACGAGGCTTGGCTAAACGCGAATTTCGGCAGTTGGGGAAGCTATCTCTACAAGGTTGCGCGCGGCATCGACGACCGACCGGTCAATCCGAACCAGATCCGCAAATCCCTTGGTGGGGAACTCACCTATTTTGACGACAAGCGCAGCGAGACCGAACTGCGCGAAGCTATAGACGAGATAATCGAGATCGTGTGGGAACGGATTGAGCGTTACCAGACGCGCGGGCGGACATTGGTATTAAAGGCAAGGTTTTCAGATTTTAGAACTGTCACCCGGTCGCGCACATTAGATCATGTGCTGGTCGAGAAGGCCGAATTTGCGCAGCTGGGCCACCAACTGCTCGATCAGATACTGCCCGCAGAAATGGCCGTGCGTTTGCTTGGCCTCACTTTGTCCGGACTGGTCGGCGAGGACCATATTCAGGACTATGCAACCGGCCAGGGCAGCTTTGCATTCGACGGCATTGAAAACTGAAGATATCCTTCGTATATCACAGAACTGTTATAATGATATAATACAGGAGACGGTATGGCGCGGCCCCAAACCGATATAGAGGCAGGCAGAAAGCAATTGCTGGAGGTCGTTGACAATCTTGTCCGCCAACGCGGCGCTGCCGACATTTCGATGGCTGAACTGGCAACCGCCGCAGGTATGTCGCCGTCCAACATCTATCGCTTTTTTGAGAACAAGGAAGCGTTGTCGGAGGCAGTTGCCGAAAAATGGTTTGCTGAAAAAGTAAGGATCATGGAAGAAGTTGTCGGCTCGAATTTGCCCGCACGCGACAAGTTGTTCGCATTTTTTGCGCGGCGGTTTGCCGTTCTGGTCGATCAATATCAGGCCGAACCCGCTCTGTTCAAAAGCTATTTGGAAATGGGCCACCAGTATTTAGAGGTTGTGCGCGGCTATGTCGATCTGGGTGACCATTATCTGGCTATGATAGTCGCAGAAGCCATGGAGCAGGGTTATTTTGGCGGCCTGTCGATCGACGAAACGGTGTCGCTCATCAACCAGATGGTACAGCCTTACTGCCACCCGGAGGCCATCATCACGATCGGTACGACGAAACTTAACGAGCAGAAGCTGGGCCGGATTATCGATACGATCTTGATTGGCTTGGGCAAGGTGTATGAAGACAAGGCTGCCAACCGTTCGCACATCAAAATAGTGTCGTGAACCGCTTGCGCGGAGCCTGATCGTCTGGCAAAGGCCGCGTCCTGTCCGGGTTTAAGTGCCGGAGACGGGCGATTAGCTCAGCGGTAGAGCACTCGCTTCACACGCGAGGGGTCACAAGTTCAAACCTTGTATCGCCCACCATTTTGCGGCCCATGGATGTTCGCAAGGATTTGCAGCAGAAAATCTGTTGGATTTTGAAATGCTTATCTCGACGGATTGCCCGGAATTGCGCTGCCTGGGGCATGGCGTGTGAACATCCAATCAATGGCGCGACCTTTCGGCGACGCTGATTCACATTGCTATGTGAAATTGGTCGGGAGCCTGGGTGGTGTTTACATTCGAATCATAACTATATGAAATATAATCACTTCGTTATTCCCGCGAAGGCGGGAATCCATCCCCTGAGCGGCAGGTTTAACGCACCGCTGCTCAGTAACCCATTGGTTAGGGGATGGATTCCCGCCTTCGCGGGAATGACGAATATGGGAAACGTCAGATTGGTCCGTGAACGTGAACACCACCTAGGGGCGAATGATGATGCCCTTTTGCGGGTCAGCCTTGCCTTGAAACGTTGCGACAAAAGCGTCAGCAGCGGCATCAAGACCGTGTCGCTCGTCGATATCGACGACACCAGCGACCGCACCGATGAAATTTTTCCAACTCGCTGCAACTGCCTCGCTAAAGCCTTTGGGACCAAATTCCTTCACGGTGGCAGCGGCATATTCGGGGGCGAAGAACAGGATCGGTCTTGGTCCGGGCATATCGCTTGACCCACCAAATCCGCGGGCATCGACATGCGTTGCGCCGACCAGGCAGCTATATTGCAGATGCTCACCCAGCGTCTCGTGAATGTCGCGTAACAGGCTGGAATTTCCTGCAAAATCTACCAAAACCGAAGGTGTTTGCGGCAGGCTGGGAACATCTTCATAGGCGATAACATCGTCATACAAACCGGTGCCGCGCACGAATTCAACATTACCTTTGGAGGTCAGCCCGATGCGTTTGATCGCGGGCGAAAGGTCCTTCGCCACGCTGGCCAGCCCCATTGATGTCTTTGATGATGCGCTCGTCATCACCAGCACTTCAGCCTTATGCCAGTCTTCTCGCCGGAACATTGCCTCGATCAGAAAGCCGGTTTTGAACAGCGGCCCGAACAGCATGCGCTCGGCCTCGCGGTCCGGGTCATGCTCGGGGTCGGCGGCAAGGCGGCTATACTGGTTGTAGATGGAGCTCATCGGCTGGCGGTGAGCAGCCATGTCGGTAAAGGTGCCGGTACTGACTTTGCCCGGCAGGACGTCAAGATGGGTGCCCATCGGCAAATAGCCATAGACCCGTTCGCCAACCGATATGTCCGGGTGGGTGCTGTCCTCGACCACCGCATGGCCCCACATCGGCACCACGCCCATATCACCCTTCGCCGGGAAGAAATTCCAGTAGCCGAACATATCGCCGATCACGGCATAAGTGATGTTGTTGGCGGTGACCGAGAAGCTTTCGATGCGCAGCCGGACCTCGCATTCGCCGAGCGGGGGCAGGGCTTCTTCATGGATATGCGCTTCGCTCAACGCCGTCTTGTTCAACCAGACCGTTGACGCCATATCGCTCTCCATTACAATTCGATGTGATTTGATTCTTTGACATTCACATTATAATGTGAAACTACCGAATCAAATACCACGTTCCGCGTAACCTTAGCGAACTTCCGAGGCCTTATGTCCATCCAATTAATCACCAAGCTCCGCCACCTCGTCAACGAAGGCGGCCTCTCCCGTTCCGGCCTGGCCCGGGCCGCCGGTCTCCATGCAAACACGCTGCGCGATCTTGATCAGCCCGACTGGAACCCCACCACCGACACGCTGCGCAAGCTGGAAAGCTACCTGTTCGCCAATGATGACAGCCCCGCTCTGGTCCCGATCGAGGAGATCATCGAAGAAGCGCGCAACGGTCGTATGTTCATCCTCGTCGATGACGAGGACCGGGAAAATGAGGGAGACCTGATCGTTCCCGCGCAAATGGCGACTCCCGACGCAATTAACTTCATGGCAACGCACGGCCGCGGCCTGATTTGCCTGACGCTTACCAAGCAGCGCGTCGAGCAACTGGGGCTTGATCTGATGAGCCGGGCCAATGGTACGCGGCACGAAACGGCGTTCACCACCTCGATTGAGGCCCGTGAGGGTGTTACCACCGGCATCAGCGCGGCTGACCGTGCGCGCACTGTATCGGTCGCGATTGACGCTTCGAAGGGCAAAGACGATATCGTTACGCCGGGCCACGTTTTCCCGCTTATCGCCCGCGATGGCGGTGTTTTGGTACGGGCTGGGCATACCGAAGCGGCTTGCGATATCTCGCGGCTCGCGGGTCTCAATCCGTCGGGCGTCATCTGCGAGATCATGAAGGATGATGGCACAATGGCGCGGATGGACGATCTTGTATCCTTTGCGCGGCTCCACAATCTGAAAATGGGTACGATCCGGGACCTAATCGAATATCGCATGCGTAACGACCACCTGGTCGAAAAGGCGAACGAAAGCAGCTTCTCCTCTGATTATGGGGGTGACTGGCGGGCGATGACCTATCGCAACAAGGTCGATGGCTCGATCAACGTCGTGCTGCAAAAAGGCAAGATCGTTGACGGGGAACCAACCCTGGTGCGAATGCACTCAATCTCGATCTTCGATGACGTAATGGGCCGGTCGGGACCACGTAAGCGGACGCTGCAGCGCTCCATGTCCGCAATCGGTAGTGAGGGGAGCGGCGTAATTGTACTGCTGATGCCCAACGACGTTGAAAAGCTACAGGCCGAAATTGGCGGCATTGCCCCCGAAAGTGGCGACCTCCGCATTTATGGCATTGGCGCGCAGATTTTGGCAGATCTGGGCGTGCATGAGATGGTGCTACTGACCAATTCCCATCGCAATGTCGTGGGAATCGAAGGCTACGGCCTGCAGGTCGTGGGCGAACGCGGTATTCCGGGGGCTTGAGTAAATGGCAAAGTTTCTAATAGTTGAAGCGCGGTTTTACGACCATCTGAATGACATGCTGTTGGACGGAGCGCGTACTGCGCTTGAAGAGGCGGGGCATGTGCACGAGACGATTACGGTTCCCGGCGCGCTTGAAGTGCCGGGAGCGATTGCAATGGCGGCGGAAAGCGGGCGCTATGATGGATTCGTAGCGCTTGGAATCGTCATCCGCGGCGAAACCTATCATTTCGAGATCGTGTCGAACGAGAGCGCGCGCGGCGTTATGGCGCTGACGATGGATGGTATCGCGATAGGCAATGGCATATTGACCGTCGAGAACGACGAACAAGCACTGGCCCGCGCTAACCGGCATGACAAGGACAAAGGCGGCGAGGCGGCCAGGGCGGCGATAGCCATGTTGGCACTCGCCGCCCGATTTTCCTAAACCACCGTCAATTGCAATCCCGGCTTAAGCCGCCAGCTTCCTCAGCACATACTGCAAGATACCGCCGTTCATGAAATATTCGACCTCGTTCGCGGTGTCGATGCGGCAGAGGGTGTCGAAATTGAAGGTGCTGCCGTCCTTGCGGGTGACTTTTACCGTGACGGTCTGACGCGGCTGCAGCATCGCGACGCTGGTGATGGTGAAGCTATCATCACCGGTCAGACCCAGCGTATTGCGGCTCTCGCCTTCCATGAATTGCAACGGCAACACGCCCATGCCGACGAGGTTCGAGCGGTGGATGCGTTCGAAGCTTTCGACGATTACGGCGCGGACGCCCAGCAAATTCGTGCCTTTTGCGGCCCAGTCGCGGCTGGAGCCGGTGCCGTATTCCTTGCCTGCGATCACCACCAGCGCGGTGCCATCGGCTTTGTGGCGCATCGCGGCGTCGTAGATCGGCATGACCTCTTTGCCGTAGCGTGACATGCCGCCTTCGATGCCGGGGACCATTTCGTTTTTGATACGGATGTTCGCGAAAGTGCCGCGCATCATGACTTCGTGGTGGCCGCGCCGAGCGCCGTAGCTGTTGAAGTCTGCCTTGCTAACCTGATGATCTAAAAGGAATTTTCCGGCTGGGCTGTCCGCCTTGATGCTCCCCGCAGGTGAAATATGGTCGGTTGTGATCGAATCGCCCAAAATCGCCAGCGGCTTCGCTTCGATGATATCCATCACCGGCACCGGGGTCATGCTCATCCCCTCAAAATAGGGCGGATTTGCGACATAAGTGGAGCCTGCGCGCCACTGATATGTGTCCGAACCTTCAACCTGGATCTTCTGCCAATGGGCATCGCCCTCATAGACATGAGCGTAACGTGCGGTGAACATCGAGCGGTCGATGTTCGCGGTCATCACGTCATTGATCTCCTGATTGGTCGGCCAGATGTCGCGCAGGAACACGCTGGTCCCATCGGTCGCCTGCCCGATCGGCGTGGTTGTGAAGTCTTCGATCACCGTGCCCTTCAAGGCATAAGCGACGACCAGCGGCGGTGAGGCCAGAAAGTTCGCGCGAACATCGGGCGAAACCCGGCCTTCAAAGTTGCGGTTGCCCGAAATGACCGAGGCGGCGACGATGTCGCCCTCGTTGATTGCCTTGCTAATCGGTTCGGCCAATGGCCCGGAGTTACCGATACAGGTGGTGCAGCCATAGCCGACAAGGTTGAAGCCAACCGCATCAAGATCCGCACTCAGTCCGGCACGGTCAAGATAATCGGTCACCACTTGTGACCCCGGCGCAAGCGAGGTTTTTACCCAAGGCTTCGGCTTCAAACCAAAGGCATTGGCCTTGCGCGCCACCAAGCCGGCAGCAACCAGCACGCTGGGGTTCGATGTATTGGTGCAGCTGGTAATCGCGGCGATCACAACATCGCCGTCGCCAATGTCATGGCTGCGGCCCTCGACCATCACCCGTTTCACGCCGTCATGCTTATAGGTGCTGGCCAGATCGGCGTTGAACACATCATCCACCTCGGTCAGGATAACCTTGTCCTGCGGGCGCTTTGGCCCTGCAAGGCTGGGCACAACCGAACCCATGTCCAGCTCCAGCGTGTCGGTGAACACCGGGTCCACCGCGTCGGCAAAGCGCCACAGGCCCTGTTCCTTGGCATAAGCCTCGGTCAGCGCAATTTGCGCCTCATCACGGCCGGTCAGGCGCATATAATCGAGCGTCTTTTCATCAATGCCAAAGAAACCGCAAGTCGCACCATATTCGGGCGCCATATTCGCCAAGGTCGCACGGTCGGCCAGCGTCAGGCTATCCAGACCCGGACCATAATATTCCACGAACCGCCCGACAACGCCCTTGGCACGCAGCATTTGTGTGGCCGTCAGCACGAGGTCGGTCGCAGTGATGCCCTCGGCCATCGCGCCGGTCAGCTTGAAGCCGACCACTTCGGGAATGAGCATCGAAACCGGTTGACCCAACATCGCGGCCTCCGCCTCGATCCCGCCGACGCCCCAACCGAGCACGCCAAGGCCATTGATCATCGTCGTATGGCTGTCGGTACCGACGCAGGTGTCGGGATAAGCGATTGTGCTGCCGTCCGCCGCTTCGCTGGTCCATACGGCTTGCGCGATATGTTCCAGATTGACCTGATGGCAAATGCCGGTGCCGGGGGGGACAGCTTTGAAGTTGTTGAGCGATTTCGAACCCCATTTCAGGAAGTCATAACGCTCTGCATTGCGCTGATATTCGATTTCGACATTCTGTTCAGCGGCTTTTGGGTGACCGAATTCATCGACCATGACCGAGTGGTCGATGACCAGATGCACCGGAACCAGCGGGTTGATCTTCTCTGGATCGCCACCCAGCTTGTTCATCGCATCGCGCATCGCCGCGAGATCGACCACGCAAGGCACGCCGGTAAAGTCCTGAAGCAGAACGCGGGCAGGGCGGTACTGGATTTCGCGGGTCGATTTTGGATCATTCTGCCAATCCACCAGCGCCTGGATGTCGCTGACCGACACGGTAAAACCGGCATCTTCAAAGCGCAGGAGGTTCTCCAGCAGCACTTTCATCGAGAAAGGAAGGCGCGACACGTCGCCCAATTTCTCCGATGCCTTGCGCAAAGAGTAAAAATCGACCGATTGGGTGCCCACGTTGAGAGTGGTGCGGGTCTGTAAGCTGTCTAGTCCAATGGCGGTCATAATGTACCTCGTTGCAAATGTGGTACTTTGCACCGGTCAGGGAAGACGACGCCACCTCCTCCGTTCATCCTGGAGTCCTGAGCCTGTCGAAGGATCGAAGGGTCAGGGCAGGCAACGGGGTTATCAGGACACGTCAAACCGGCGTCAAAGCGGGAGATTCGTTTGGTGGCCGCGCCTTAGCGTAGAGGGGGGCAGGGGGCAAGGGGGGCTTGTGCGCCCAAATCGTTGCGCATGCGCGGGGGGCGGTGTAATTTTGTTTCGCGTGAAGGCGCGAAGGCGCGAAGAAAATCAGGCCCCCCAAACCCGTTCGTGCTGAGCTTGTCGAAGCATTGTTCTTCTTGTCCGTTGAAGAAAACGCAACCCTTCGACAAGCTCAGGGCGAACGGTGTGGGATGATTGACGCGTGTTGCGCCTTCGTGTTCTTCGCGTCTTTGTGTGAGCCAGCACTTAACAAAACCAACGATAAATGTTAGGTCATCGCCATGCCAAAAAACCGACATCGCGGTTCGACGCTGGACCGCTTTCTCGAACAGGAAGGTTCGCTGTCCGATACACCGGAACAAACTCAGGCAGACAAGTTCAAAGAGGCCGCACGCAATCTCGATTGCGACACCGACGAAAAGCGTTGGGACGCAACGCTAAAGAAGGTCGTGAAGCATAAGCCGGTGCCGGAGAAGCCGGAGTGAGCATTAGGCTTTGGGCGAAAAACCTGAAGCGCGATGTAATTGCTCTGTGGATTGCGGCCCGAGACAGTCGGGTTTCATTGGCAGCAAAAATTGTAGCGGGCGCAACCGCAGCTTACGCACTTAGCCCTATTGACCTAATACCTGACTTTATCCCTGTGCTCGGGTATCTGGACGATCTTATTATTGTGCCAGCGGGAATTTGGCTTGCCCTAAGGCTCATCCCTGCGCCCCTAATTTCCGAATTTCGCCTTGCCGCGTCCGAAACAGCAGATCGTCCGACCAGCTTAGTTGCTGCCTCCATAATCGTTGCTGTTTGGTTCATTTTGGCGATATTCATTTATCTGGGTTTGCAAAAGACATAAATGCCTTTGATCAGGGTGTGGTTGGGGATGACGGCTTTGGCGTTGGGGTGGAATTGGTTTGACGGCGCATTGAGTGTCGTTAGGCCTCTGGCACTCCGACCCTTAGGCTTTTAATATTGTCGATGTTCTTCCGTCCGTACTTTTTACAGAGCCATTCGACAAAGACCGGCTCCACTGCATTTACGAATGCCAATTCGCCAGCCAATTTCTGTAAACCGTCCTCAATCACCAAACCCTATGTCGCGATGACACGGGAAGTCAGCCGCTGGGCAGCTTGGGCGGCAAAAAACGTGCTGCAATATGACCCCATAACGCCGCAAAGAGATTGCGCAAAAGGCAGCCGCGAAGCGGTGGGGTCACTCATCTTCGACATAAGGCAGTTGGAGAGTGTCGCCCTTTTTTGGAAGCGCCATGTCCAGCATAAGTTTGAATTGGTTCCAGTTTTTAGACGCCTTCATTAACGTGGTGACAGCGTGAATATGCTGCGCCAGCGCGGGATGCCCTATATCGTCGGTGAATAATTGGTGCAGGCGACCTTTCTTCTTTCCGGCATCATCTTTAGGCATTCTCGTTTCGAGTTCCTCTCTTATGCCGGGAGCCAGGCGCTCATAAACAAAATCAGTAGTATATCCGGCTACAGCTTGGGGTGGATTAAATTTGCGCCCGCGCCACTCCCATCCCCTGAGGCGGTAAATTTCACGATAGAAGTCATCTGGAAATCGCTTCGCCCATGCTGCTAATTCTTTGAGTAAGAAAGCATCGAGAACATCTTGCAGGGCGTGCCGCTGGCGAACCTCTTGGTATCCGGTCGCCTCATCCACAAGTGCGAGAATACCGACTTCTGCAAGCCCCCTTATCAACATATCGGCTGCGGTAATAATCCCCTCGTATCGCTTAGGAATCATGCCCGCTTGGCGTAAACTGGCATCCCGAAACTGCAAATAGACCTCAGCTACACGTTTCAAGGCGATAGCGTTGTAGCCGACTCCTTTTCCTCCCTTTTTTGTGCGGTAAAATATAGGCTTGGTCGACTCTATTAACTCATTGGTTATAAATGGTTTTAATGCATCCGCTTGCAGAAAAAAGGGTAGCTCGTCGACTGTCGAAAGAACGCCAGTTCCAGCCTTTGGAGAGCGCGAACGCCCCAAGGCCCGCAGAAAGCTGGCTTGGGTTATGATCCGCGTTTCATCCCGCAAAACTGCCGCCGAAACCTCCTTCAATCCGATCCGGAATACACCCTCGAAGTCGGCCAGAGGAAGGTCGCTAGACCACCGGCTTTGCGCAGCGCGTTTAGCAATTTCACTGCGCTCTTGGGGGGTAAGAGATTTAGCCCTAGCAACTCCTCCAACTGCGCGACCTACTGGTTTTTCCATGCTTAAAATCCAATGCTTGCAAAATATTGATGCAAGCATATGCTTGCAAAAATTAAATTGCAAGCATGGAACTTAAATGTGGATTTCACTTGACTCCCTCATGGACGATCTGCGCGCGCGTCTGGCTGTGGTCACGTCGCCACGGCCGTATTTGCTCTTCATCCGCAAAAACCGCTTTCCTACAACATTCCATATAGGTTATATTGCATTATAACTATCACCAATATAGGAATTTGACCATGGACAGTCACCCATATCTTCCCGGTCTTCGCGTGCGGCATGATGGCTGGACGCGGGAGCGGGTTCAGCGGTTTCTTGATTTGCTCGCTTATTCCGGCTGCGTGCGTGATGCGTGCCGGGTCACGGGGCTTTCGAACCACAGCGCTTATCGGCAGAAGCGGCGTTTTCCGCGCTTTTCCAAGGCATGGGATGATGCGCTCGAACGCGCGGGGCAGGGGTTGGAGGCGGTAGCCTATAAACGCGCGGTTGAGGGGCGCGAGACGATCATCATCCGCAAGGGCGAAGAGGTCGAGCGGCGGATTACGCCATCGGATTCCCTATTGGGCCTGCTGCTGAAGCGCGGCGATCTGGCGGGCGGGGCATTGCCGAAGGAACTGAAAGATCTCGCCGGATTGCCGCGAGAGGAAATTATCACCTGGCCAGAATGGCGCGATGGGCATATCCGCTTTGGCCGTTGGGGCCACAAATATAAAGCGCCCGATCCACAAGAAACCGAGCGCAAATTGAGCGAGCGCTGCACGACATTGATGAACGGGTTGCGGGCAAAGGCGCAGCGGGGTGAGGTCTGCCCGTGCTGTGACCAGACATTACCGCCGGGCTGGCCAAAGCAATCGCTGATGGCGATGAGACTGCTGGGTGTGGTCGACATCAACGACCATGTCGAAGGGATAGCGACGGAGCGGGATTGACGCGGTTTGTGACGTTTCCCACGTTCGTCATTCCCGCCCTGCGGGCAGTCGAAGGGCGGGAATGACGAAGTGATTATATTTCAGATAGTTATGAGTCTAATGTAAAATACCACCTAATCCTGAAACTCGCCCACCCCTTGCGACTTCGCGACGGCGACCTGCAGGAATTGCGGCTTGGTTTTCGATCCATCACCGTTCACCGCCACCGGATAATTACGCGCCGGCGAGGCTTCTGACTGCAAGCCGGCAGCGGCGAGGGCATAAGGGGACACGCGGTGTCTTGTGCACAGTCCGCCGGCGCCGTCGCTGACCAACGGGGTTTCGAATTCGACCGCGATCATGGCGTCTTGCGCGCGGGCGACGGTGCAGACGACGAGCTGCCCGCCGGACAAATCGAGCACCAGTCCGGTGCCTTCCGGAACACCGAGCAGGCCGTCGATCCGCGCGCCTGTTTTCGACAGATTGCGCATCAGCGCTTCGTACCGATGGTCGTCATGGATGATGCCGATGCGGCGGAATACCGACCGCCGTTCGGGGCGGTGGAGTTCGGGGCCATCGGGTTCAATCCGGAATTCGCCCGACTGCATCCGTTCGACGATGACCTCTTGTCTAAGCGCCTTGGAGTAAATCCATCCCTGAATGAAGCGGGCGCCTTTTGAAACCACGACGTCGAACTGGTCGAATGCCTCGACGCCTTCCACGGTTGTTTCCATACCCAGCGCGTCCGACAGGCCGATAATGGCGGCAATAATCTTTGCGCTATTATGGTCTTTTTGTGTGCAGCTATCGACAAAGGTGCGGTCAACCTTGATCTTGTCGAACGGGGCCGAACGCAGATAGCTGAGCGAGGAATAGCCGGTGCCGAAATCATCGAGCGCGAGCCGGACGCCGAGTTCCTTCAAGGTCTTGAAGATATCGTCGATGGTCTCGCTGTCCCCCATGAAAACACTCTCGGTGAGTTCAAGTTCAAGCCGGTTCGCTTCAAGCCCCGATGTTTTAAGCGCGTCGGTAACGATGGCGACCAGATCGGAATTGGCAAATTGCGCTGCGGACACATTGACCGCGACGCGTACCGATTTTGGCCATTGCATCGCATCCTGGCAGGCGCGGTGCAGCGCCCATGCGCCGAGCTGGTTGATCAGGTCCGATTCCTCGGCGATCGGGACGAACACGTCCGGCGGGATGTTGCCGCGTTCGTCATGTTCCCAACGCATCAATGCTTCGAACGTGACAACCATATGGTCAGCGGTCCGCACCACCGGTTGATAATGCAGCTCCAGCTTTTCACCCTGCAACGCATCGCGCAGGCCCTCTTCCAGCAGGCGGCGTTCTTCTGCCCCGTCTTTCAGGTCGGCAGAATAGAAACGGAACTGGCCGCGGCCGCCATTTTTGGCAGCATATAGCGCGAGGTCCGAATTGTGGACGAGGTCCAGTTTTTCGTCGCCATCATACGGCGCTACGGCAATGCCGATAGAGGTGCCTATGGTGGCGCGTTTGTCATCGATTGCATAAGGTTGCGAAACGATCTGGATAATCTTGCTCGCCAGTTCGCCAAGCTTTCCGCGGTCGTCAATGTCGGGCAATATAATCTGGAACTCGTCACCGCCCAGTCGGCCGATTTCCCCGCGACTGCCGACGACGCGCTCAAGCCGCCGGGCAACCTGCCGGAGCAGCTCGTCGCCCGCCGGGTGACCCAAAGTATCATTGACGTGCTTGAACCGGTCGAGGTCCATCATAATCAGCGTGCAGGCGCGTTTGGCGGATTTGTAAGAGGCGAGAATGGAGTCGAGCCGCTTGTCCATGCGGTGCCGGTTGGCGAGGCCGGTCAGCGAGTCATATTCAGCAAGCCGCGAATCCACGAGCTTGCGTTCATATTCGACGGTGATGTCTTTCGCGCTGCCGCGATAGCCCTGAAAATTGCCGGATTTGTCGAATTTCGGATGCCCCGATATCGACCACCAGGTGGGACGATCCTCGGTCTGCGATTTTCCGACGGTAAGCCGTACCGCGAGGTCGATGATCTTGTTGCGCGCCGTCAGTTGAAATTTGAGCGGGCGATCCGACTTTTCACTAGGCGTGTCAGGATCGGTCTCGAACAGCTTCAAAAGTGGCTGGGCAAGCAGTTCTTCGATCGGGCGGTTCAGTTTTTCCGCCGCATTTTCGGAAATATAGATTAACCGTGCTTCGGAGTCGGTCGCCCAAAGCCACCCGATCCCCGCATGCTCGAAATCGTCAATCACTTCCAGACGCCGGTTGACGTCGGTTGGCATAATTACCGCCACCGAGCCATAATTGGCGGAATCGCTCGCAGAGAGCCCTTGAAAACTCTTAAAAAGTCTCGTTACAGCCATTGTTCGCTAACTCGCACCTCGACAGGTGAGTAAAAACATCCAGTTCATGGAGTACAGCGACTAAACTAGTTCGGTTTACAGAACGCTAACCGTGCACAGTTTTTCGGCAATTGTCTGCAATCAGCACGCGTTTGTCGCGTGACGTCGGACCCTGCACCAGCTTTAGCGCGCCAAGCGGGAGGTCGAGCAAGTCTGCCAACATCCGCAACACCGCCGCATTGGCCTTGCCGTCCTCGGGCGGGGCGCGGAGCCAGATTTTGAGTGCGCCGTTTTCAATCGCCGCCTTCTCAACCTTCGCGCCGGGCACGACGCGCAGGCGCAGGATGCCGCGGTCATCAACCAGCGCATTGATGGCTTCGGCGATGGTTTCGGCGGGGGGCTGGGCGGGGGACATGACCGTTAGCCGGCCGCGTCGCCCCGCACGCTGATCAGTCCGATCGACGTGAAGCTCATTACCACCTCGTCATGCTGGTTGAACACCTGCACTTGCGAACGGAAGCTGCCCATTTCGGGGCGCGAGACAGAGTGTCGTTTATCCGCTATCTCGGATTCGCAGCGCAATGTGTCGCCAGGATAAACCGGTTTGCGCCAGCGCAGTTCATCGACACCCGGCGACCCCAATCCCGCCAGTCGGGTCGCGGTGAAATTCTCGACGACCATTGCCATCGTCATTGCCGTGGTATGCCAGCCGCTTGCCGCCACTCGGCCGAAATGGGTCTTTGCCGCCGCTTCGTCGTTCAGGTGAAAAGGTTGTGGGTCATATTTCTGGGCAAATTCGATGACCTCTTCGCGGGTAACTTCATAGCGTCCGAACTGGGATTTTGTGCCGACGATGATGTCTTCGAAATATTGCATGAAACGAGTTTCGATTGAAAACCCGTTGCATGCAAGCCGAAATCAATTCCCCAGCGACAATTTTGCAAACAGCGTGAAGCCCATCGGATTTTTGCCATAAGCCGCATCTAACGCGTCGGGCTTGGAGAACGCCGAAACCGTGCCGCCGAGTGCGAGGTTCAACGGTCCGGTCAGCGGCAGGCGGTAGGCATAGCCCGCCTGGAATTTGCTGACGCGGAACGGCATCTCGTGCAGCGGGTTGAGGTCGTCGGGAAACAGCTCGTCATTCTTCACGTTTTCGGCCCGAGCGAAGACGGTGTGGTGATCGTCGATGTCCCAATTGGCTTCGGCAAGATACGCGGTCAGCGTCGGCCCCGGATCGCGGTTTTTGGCGCTAAAAGCAGCGATTGCAGTCAGGCCTTTGCCGTTCGCATAATGGACGCTGGCGGTGGTGCGGTGCTCGTTCTCGTCGGGGTGGATCAGGAATTCGGGGCGTTTCAGGAAGCCGTGACTGACCTGCATCGCCCATTCCGGCGAAGGGTTGTAAGTCGCGCGGACCGACCAGCTGTCGAAACGCGGCTTTTCGATGTTCCACCGGTCCTCGTCGGGTTCGCGTCCGGTGAAGACCGATCCTTCCAGCTGGAACTGGCGGGTAGAAATGCCCGCCGTCGCAACGCCGTAGGTGATGTGCGTGCTGTCGAACCAATGATGCGTGATCGGAGCCTCGGGATTGTAGCGCGCAGAACCGCGGTGCATGAATGCACTGGGCCCAAGCGCCGGTTCGCCGACCGGGCCGCCATAGAGAAAGACGCTCGCATTCTCGCCGACATTCACATCAATCCGCGCCGCCAGTTCCATGAACAGGTCGTGCGGATGCTGCCGGTCAACCAGCGGCTCGCCGCCAGCGGTTTCGCCGGTGGCAAACAGGTTAGGGTAACCGCGATTGGACATCAGCGGCTCAAGGCTGAGCATGGATTTCAACTGAAACCGTCCCCAATCGAATTTGCGCTCGGCATTGAGCATCGCCATCGACTGAACATAGGCCTTGTCGCCGCCGCGTGGCCCCGACTGGTCGGTATAGACGCCCCAGGCATAGCCATGCGCCATGACCATCCAGTCCTCTCCGGCATTGATGTGGAGGCCGTGCATCCCGCCCTCATTGCCGGGGAGACGGGCTGTGCCAGAACCTTCGGCGGGCATATCGCTTTCGCCCATGTCCATGCCAGCCATGTCGTCCGTCAAATCGCCTTGCTGTGAATGATCCATTTGCGAATGGTCAACGGGCGGCGGCGCAACAGGAGCGGGTGCCGGTTGCATGTCATGCCCGCCATGATCTTGCGCGATCACGGGAAACGATAGGAAAATGGCGGCCGTTGCTGCCAGAAAACAATACTTCTTGCTCATTACATACTCCAACCTGAACCCACGAGCATCCAGACGCCCATCGAGACCATCATCAGATTTTCGGTGAGTGAAACAAAACCAAGCGGCACTTGGCTAGCGCCGCCAACGCAAGCACATTTCAGTTTGCGTCTTTCGATATAGACTGCCTTGAACACCGAAAACGCACCGATCGAACCGATAGACATTGCCACCGGAATCGAGATGAACGGCAGCGCGTGCGCCGTCATCAACACGCCGGCCAGGCCTTCAGCAAAGGGATAGATCATGGCGTAAGGTATCCACACCCTCGCCAGCACGTCATAATTGAGGAACATCGTTGAAAATTTTCCGACATCTTGGAGCTTCAGCAGCGCCAGCACGCACATGCTGAACGAAATGAACCATTCGGCAGCGCGCATCGTAAAAGGCGAACCGAATACAGCGTGGCTCGCCGCCAGCGCCATCAAAGCAGTCATCGCGAACAATGCGATCACCGGGCGGTAACTGGTGGCATCGGGGTCGGCGACTTTCAGCCCGAAATGACGGCGCAAGTCGTCATAACCGCCGATCCGTTCACCATCGATGAACGTCTGCGGCGTAGTCTTTACATTCCATTTCGCCTTGACCATGTCGGTTTCGGCGTGCGTTTTCAGATGGTGGTCGTTGACCATGAAGCCTTTGCGTTCGAGCAAATATTTCGCCTTCAGGCCATAAGGACAGACATGATCGGGCATTACCATCCGGTAAAGGTCGGCTTGCTTGTTTCTGGTATAAACCATCTTGTTTGCCTCTTGCCTGCTTAACCGGTCTAACCCTATATAGGTTCCGTATCATGGTACGGAGTCAACCCATGCATTCGATGACTATTTCGAAACTGGCAAAAAGTGGTGGCGTGGGCGTTGAAACCATCCGCTATTATCAGCGGCGCGGGCTGATCGACACTCCTGATCGCGGCGACAGCTTCAGCGGGGCGAGCATCCGGCGTTATGGCGACCCCGATGTGCGGCGGCTGCGTTTCATCCGGGCAGCGCAGGCGGCAGGATTTACGCTGGAAGAAATTGGCGAGCTGATCCAGCTAGATAGAGTCGATGACCGGCCTAGGGCGCGGGAGCTTGCTACGCGACGGATAGAGGCCATCGATGCCAAGATCGCCGAACTCACTTCCGCCCGTAAATCGCTCGCCGGACTTGCAACAAGTTGCGCATCGGGTCCGGCTGGACCGTGTCCGATACTGGATGCCTTTGATACTCCGCTTTCAAGGAAACCGTCACCTTGAATCCCTTCCCGTCATGCTGAACTTTCAGCATGACGGCAGTTTATATCCGGCAGTTCGGTTCAAACATTAAACCTAAACAGCATGATATCACCGTCCTTGACGAGATATTCCTTGCCTTCCGACCGCCATTTGCCCGCTTCCTTGGCTCCGGCCTCGCCATTGAACTGGACATAGTCGTCATAAGCCATGGTTTCGGCGCGAATGAAGCCTTTTTCGAAATCGCTGTGGATCGCACCTGCTGCATTGGGAGCGGTGTCGCCAGTGTGAACGGTCCATGCGCGGGCTTCTTTGGGGCCGACGGTGAAGAAGGTTATGAGGTGGAGCAATTCGTAACCGGCGCGGATGACGCGGGCGAGGCCGGTTTCGGTGAGGCCTAGATCTTCGAGAAACACCTCGCGATCTTCGGCGGGCATGGTCGAGATTTCGGCTTCAATGGCGGCGGAAACGACGACGGCTTCGGCACCTTCGGCTTTGGCTTTTTCAAACACCTTGGCCGACAGTGCATTGCCGTTAGCGGCGCTGGCTTCCTCGACGTTGCAGACATACAGCACCGGTTTAGCGGTCAGCAACTGCGCCAGTTGGAATAGCCGTTCCTCATCGGCGTCATCGCGCCGGGTTAGCCGCGCGGGCTTGCCTTCGCGCAACAGATCAAGCGCGCGGCCCAATACGACAGCACTGGCCTTGGCTTCTTTATCGCCCTGCGTGCCCTTCTTTATCAAGTTGGGCACCCGCTTTTCGAGGCTCTCCAGATCGGATAGCATCAATTCGGTTTCGACCGTTTCGGCATCCGATATCGGGTCGATCTTGTTGTCGACATGCTGGACATCGTCATCTTCGAAACAGCGCAGCACATGGACGATGGCGTCGACCTCGCGGATGTTGCCCAGAAACTGGTTGCCTAGACCTTCACCCTTGGACGCGCCGCGCACCAGACCTGCAATATCGACAAAGCCCAATTGGATTTCGATGATCTTCTGGCTGCCACCAATTTTGGCAATGGTATCCAGACGCGGGTCGGGCACCGCGACATTGCCGATATTCGGCTCAATCGTGCAAAATGGATAATTCGCCGCCTGCGCCGCTGCCGTTTCGGTCAGCGCGTTGAACAAGGTGGACTTGCCCACATTGGGCAGCCCGACAATACCACATTTGAAACCCATGAATTATGTCCGGTTGTTGATCGACCGGACCCCTAGAACAAGTCCGGGCGGATTGCGACCCAAAGGTTCCGCAATCCGCCCGATAATGGGGAGGGCGTTAGTTGCCGACCGGCTGTCCGTCCGTTCTTGTGATGGTAATGGTCGACGAACGCGGTTGTTGTCCGGCGACCGGCCAGCTTCCGGTGGGATGCTGAATGTTGACGAAGAAGGTCTTCAGGTCTGGCGTGTAAGCAAGGCCCGTAATCTCACAGCCCAGCGGGCCGACGAGGAAGCGTTTCGACTGCTTCGTGGTCTGGTCCATATAGAACATCGCGTTGTGCCCGAACGTCTGGTCGATCGACTGTCCGGTAACTCCCGAATTGCCTGGAACGCTATGGTCGGTTTGCACCCACAGGCGCCCTTGAGGATCGATGCGAATGCCATCGGGGCTGGAGAAGGTGTCGCCGTTGATGTTACCGGTGAGGTTCGCACCACCCGATGCCAGCGATGGATCGCCCGCGAGCAGGAATATTTCCCAGAAGAAGGCTGTCGCTAGCGGAGAATCGCCCGATTCGCGCATTTTCAATATATGCCCGTGACGGTTGACCGTGCGCGGGTTCATGGGATCCGTAACCTGACGGCCGCTATTGTTGGTCAGGGTCACGAATATTGCCTGGTTGTCCGGTGCGACCGTGATCCATTCGGGGCGATCCATGACCGTACCACCAGCGACGCGAGCCGCCGATTTGGTGTTGATCAGCACATCGGCCTGGTTCGCGAAATTGACCGTGGTGGGCGCAGGCGGGGTCGTGCTCTGGCTGACATTGCCGGGGTCGCTCGCACCAACGACGAGGCCGTTTTGCCCTTGCACGAGCGCGCGCCATTCGCCGGTACCGTCGGCGTTGAACCGCGCGACATAGAGCGTTCCACTGTCGAGCAAGTTGGTATTCGCCGCGCGATTGTTTTTGCTGTAGGCGCGATCCGGGATGAATTTGTAGACGCAACCAGGCGTGCCATCGTCACCCATATAGAAAGCCGTGCGGCGGCTGGCATTGGTCATGAACGCCACATTTTCGTGGTCGAACCGGCCCATTGCAGTGCGCTTGGTGGGCGCCGCGAGTTCGTTCAGCGGATCGATTTCGATCACCCAACCATAGTCGGTCTCAGGCTGGGTCGGATCGAGATAATTGTCGGTGGATTCCTCGCAGGTAAGGAAGGTGCCCCATGGCGTCCGTCCGGTGGCGCAGTTGTTGAGCATGCCCTTGATGTTGCTCGACACGAGTCCCGCCGCGGGGCCACCGGCGAGATAGCTGCTATTGCCGGTGTAGCGCTTGTTGTAGCGCGAACCCGTCTTCACAGACCATTTACCGTCGCCAACTTTGGCCACCTCGACAATCGAAACCCCAACCGCCGACAACGCCAACGCCTTTTGGTCCGCCGTGGCCGTAGCCGCATTGTAGCTACCGGATTGCAGGATATTGAAATCAGGAAATTCGTGGTTGATGGCGAGCAATCCGCCCCGGTTAGGATCGACGCCGGGCACAGTGAAATATTCCATGCCATCATGATTGCCGCCAGCCCATTTCTCTGCGACGGCGGGTGTTGGGTAGCTGCCCGCATAGCCGGGTACGCCCGCTTCCACCGGGTCGCCCGCCTTTAGGAGCACATCGGTGGAATAGCCGCTCGGTACAGTCACCAGGTCGTTCTGATTGGCGGGGACTGAGGCGAAATTGATTTCGTAGCTTATGGAGTCGCGCTTCCGTGCCAGCGCGCCTGGGACGCTTCCGGACGGCTGCGGCTGCGAGACTTGGACCCAATTGCCAGAGGCGTCAGTTTTCTTGCTGGAGGCCAGCGCATAGAGTGGCACTGCGGAAAGTCCCAGCAGACCGCCTACGAGCAGCGAACGACGCGACGGGTTGGCCGCGACGATTGCTTCAAGGCTGTTTGGATCGGTCGAATCGTCGGCTCCGATTCGATGTGGTGCGCGCGCTGCGTCTGTTAAATGAGACATGAACTTCCCCTGTTCTCTATGGCTGATGGAATGTCGGGATGGTGGCCCAACCAGGACATAGTGAAATCTGACAGCAGACGATGTCATGGCGGTGACCGCACTGCGTCGGCTTGACGAAAGCCTCGCGACAGAAATGTGAAGACGCGGATGTCGGGGAAAGCGGGTTGCTTTTTGCGCCATATCGCAATGACCATTGGCGGTTCGTACGCACGCACGATCCGGAAAGGCAATCCTATCGAATGATGGAAACCGCCTGCGGACTAATCCTGCAACCGCATCGCCACATCATTCATGAACCGCACGTCATCGCCTTTGGCCAGCCATTCGGCCTCCGCCGCGACTACGCCCAGAAAATCTGCCAGATCGTCGATCTCGCTCTTGTGGAAATTGCCGAGGACATAGCCGGTAACACGGTCCTTGTGGCCGGGGTGGCCTATGCCCAGGCGCACCCGACGGAAATCTGCACCGATATGGTCGATCATCGAGCGGATGCCGTTATGGCCCGCCGCTCCGCCGCCCATCTTCACCTTTGCCCTGAATGGCGCGAGGTCGAGTTCGTCGTAGAACACGGTCACATCTTGCGGGCCAAGCTTGTAAAAATCCATCGCGGCGCGAACGCTGCGCCCGCTTTCGTTCATGAAAGTGGCGGGTTTCAGCAGGATGATTTTTTCGCTGCCCAAACGCAGTTCCTGAACCCAGCCCAGGAATTTCTTGGCAGGCGTTGGCAGATCATGGATTTCGGCAATCGCATCGGCCACCATGAAGCCGATATTGTGCCGGTGCATGGCATAGGTCGGTCCGGGGTTACCAAGGCCTACCCATAATTGCATCGCGCACGCCCCTTATGCGGGAATGTCCGGGGCTGACGAATTGCCCGCCCCGGATATAATATCAAGCTTCGGCTTCGCCTTCGGCCCCGGCTTCGCCTTCACCCTCAGTCGTTGCGGTATCGCCTTCGCTCGATTTGAGCGCCGACGGGGCAACGATGGTGGCGATGGTGAAATCGCGGTCGGTGATCGCGCTGGTCGAACCGGCGGGCAAAGTCAGCGCTGAAATGTGGATCGAATCGCCGACTTCAGCGCCGGTTACGTCGATTTCAATTTCATCAGGAATCTTGTCCGCATCGCAGATCAGTTCTAGATCGTGACGGACCACGTTCAAAACGCCGCCGCGCTTCAGGCCCGGCGATGCTTCTTCGTTCACGAATACCACAGGCACGTTGACTTCGACCTTGGCATTCTTACCGATGCGGTAGAAATCGACATGGGTCGGGCGATCGGTCACCGGATGGAAGGATACGTCCTTTGGCAAAGCAATCTGCTTTTTGCCACCAAGGTCGAGTTCGACCACGCTGTTCATGAAGTGGCCGGTCATCAACAATTTGACGAGCGCCTTTTCTTCGACGTGAATCATCTCGGGGTCTTTTTTGTTGCCGTAAATTACGGCGGGTATCCGGTTTTGACGACGCAAATCGCGGGAGGCTCCCTTGCCAGCCCGTTCGCGCGTCTCGGCCGACAAAGTCAGCTGATCGCTCATGTTAAATCTCCAATAAAGTTACAGCTTGCCGTCACGCCTCCAGGGATGACCACAACGACAAGCGCGCGCCTATATGCGGCGCGCTCCCAAATTGCAAGCTTTGCGGACTTTATCCAGCCATTGTCTTGTAGAGGCTGAACAGGCTGGTGACCGTTAGCACAATGCCGACCATCAAAAGCAGTCGCTTTGGCTCAATGCGCTTTGCAATCATTGCCCCGAAAGGTGCCGCGATTAAACCTCCGACCAGCAAGCCGCCGGTTACCAGGGTGAAGGCTTGCAGCCCGATGGTAAGAATGAATGTGAGCGATACAGCCAGGGTTAGAAAGAATTCTGCCGTGTTCACTGTGCCAATTGTTTTTCGCGGATCTGATCCCTGGATCAACAGGTTTGATGTCACCACCGGTCCCCAGCCACCGCCACCCGACGCGTCGAGAAAGCCGCCAAACAGGCCAAGCGGAATGGTGATTTTGGGGTCCTTGATCTTGTGTTCATGCGAAAAGGTGAGGGCTTTATATAACAGGTAGAAGCCGACGCATGTCAGATACAGCATCACCAGCGGCTTTGCGACGTTGGCATGAATATTCGTCAATACATAGGCACCCAGCACACCGCCAACGATGCCCGGAACAGCGATGCGCGCAAACAATTTCCAGTCAACGTTCCTATGGAGCACGTGGCTGATGCCCGATGCGCCGGTCGTAAACATTTCGACCAGATGTACGCCTGCGGATGCACGCGCCGGGGCGACGCCCATCACGCTGACCAGCATTGTGCTGGAAATGACACCAAATGCCATTCCCAAGGCACCGTCGATCACCTGTGCCAAAAAGCCCACCCCGATATATGGGGCAGCGGCTAACCAATCGATATTCATAATATAATCAAACATGAGGCAGTCCTGTGAGCTGGGCGGTGGGTATCAAACTGTTGCAGACAATGTAAGGTACATAAATGCGCGGGTGGCCGGTTGTGCCACAATAAGACTGGGGCTATCCGATTGCGCCGTCAGGAAGTCGAAATAGTGGATGTTCAACGCGTTGCGTAGCCAATTGGATATCTCTCGGCCATCCGCAGCGCGGAAGCCAAAGCGAATAGGGCTGCTCGCGATTTTCGCCAGACAGGCTGTCGAAATTGGGAGACATAAGCACCTCGTTAGTGAGGGGGCCACCCCATGTGCGCCCTCGTCGAGCTGCCATTAAACTCAACTAAATTGATTGACAATCGAATTAAGCATAAAGTTATTGTTTGAGCGCCGAAAGGTTGCAGTCGCGCGCCTATCTGATTTCGGGTGTTCGGTTTGGATTATTCCGCCGCTTCGAGCTGCTCGACAGCTTCAACCTGGTCCGACAGGTTTATGCTATCGAGCAGGTCTGCCATTTTATCGCGGACTTGCAGCATCAGTGCCCGGGTCCGGCAGTTTTCCTCCTCGACGCAATTCTTGCAACGCTCATGCGCGTAACGGCTGGCGCAAGGGACAAGCGCCAACGAACCGCGCATGATACGGATCAGGTCACCATAACTGATGTCGATGGGCGGCACGCCTAACCAGTATCCGCCGTCCTTGCCCCGCTGGGATGCGACCAGCCCCGACCGGGATAGTTCCGACAAAATCACCGTCAAAAACTTGGGCGGTATTTTCTGTTCGGTGGCAATATCGGCGAGCTGGACGGGGCCTTGCCCATAACGGTCGGCCAGATGCTGCATGGCACGGATGGCGTATCGGGTTTTTTGCGAGAGCATACCCATCAGTTTGCGCCTCGCGTGACGCTTTTTCAACCCCCGGAGTAGACAAAGGGTGCGCAAGATTGCATTTAATATGGCTGGCCGTTAGCTCTCGGCCTCATTTACGTTAGGGCCCTTATCATGCTGACGCGGCGAGACATCATGGCAGTACTGGCTGCATTAACAGCGGCTCCCTCGGCATTTGCTGCTCCCGCGACGCGATGGGCAGGCATCCGGAAGCCTGCAAGGATTCGTCCAGGCGACACCATTGGTCTCATCGAACCGGCGTCAGGCAGCGACGATGCGTTCGATCTGACTTTGGTCGAAGAAGCGGTCATCGCGATGGGCCTAAAGCCCAAACGTGCGGCGCATCTGCTTGACCGTTATGGCTATCTGGCGGGTCAGGACAAGGACCGCGCGGCGGACGTGAACGCGATGTTTGCCGACAAGGATGTTCGTGCGATTTTTGCGGTGCGCGGCGGCTGGGGGTGTGCCCGGTTATTGCCGTTTCTCGATTGGGATATAATCCGCGCCAACCCGAAACTGCTTTTGGGCTATAGCGATATAACGGCGCTCCATATGGCGATTGCGGCCAAGGGCGGCTTTGTGACTTTGCACGGCCCCAATGCCAGCAGCGCATGGGGCAAATCCTCGGTCGACAGTTTCAAAGCCATCGCCTTTGACGGTGCGACACCGCTTTATCAAAACCCGGTCGCCAGCGAAGACAGGCTGGTGCAACGCCGCTGGCGTACGCAAGTCTTGCGGGGTGGCAAGGCGCAGGGACGATTGCTCGGCGGCAATCTGACAGTGCTGGCGGCGTTGGCTGGCACACCCTATTTGCCCGATTTCGCCGGTGCGATCCTGTTTCTGGAAGATATCGGAGAGGCCGAATACCGGATCGACCGGATGTTGACCCAACTCGCGCAGGCGGGCGTGTTGAAGGATCTTGCGGGCGTCGTTTTTGGCCAGTGCACCGATTGCCGGGCCACCGATGGCAGCACGAGCGAGTTTACGTTCAATTCTGTGTTGCAACAGCATCTGGGTTCACTCGGCATTCCTGCTTATCAAGGCGCGTGGTTCGGCCACATATCCGACCAGTTCACCATCCCGGTGGGCGCGCTTGCCGAAATTGATGCCGGTGCCGGAACGCTACGCTTGCTGGAACCGGCGGTCATTTAGAGTTTGCTGACATTTGATTGAATCGCTTGTGTTCCCCAGCGCAGGCTGGGGTCCAGACCTACACAAAGAATCTTTGATGGGGCTGGACCCCGGCCTGCGCCGGGGAACACATCAATCTAATATCATCACGCTCCAAATCTATTGAATACGCACGACCACATAGCCTTTGGCCGACAATAATTCAGGCATGCCGCCTTTACCGACCATATGCCCGGCTCCAACTGCAACAAATGGCCGTTCGCTACGATCAATCATTTTACCGATCGCATCCGACCAGCGCCGGTTGCGGCCATCAAGCAATGTTTCCCTGATCAACGGCGACGTCAGCAGGCCGTCATTGGCATCGGTCAGCAGATTATCAACATCGCCAGCCATCCACGCATCGAGCATTTTCTGGAACTTCGTTCTGCTTTCGCCAACACCTTCGACAATGACCGATAGCATGGCGCGCTGTTCTTTCTCCGGCAGGGTATCGAAATAGCTGAATTGCTGCTGTATCGTTTCCAATCCTTGCACAGGCTTTTGATCGGCGGTGTAGCGATGTTGCAGCACCTGCTCGACACCGGCTTCCCGGCTGAGACCCAATCCGTCGCTGATCGACGCCGACAGCGTCAACGCCGCCGCCCAAGTTTCCATATTGTCGAGCGTCAGCACCGGCACCGAAGCGGCGTTGATCGCTTTGTCGAGCCCCGGACGTTCCGATGCACCAACGCGGTCCGCCAATCGCGGCATATCATGGTTCACGCCCATCGCAGAAAATAGGCCCTCGACCGCCCGCTGATCATCCAATCCCGTCACTTCCATGACAAGGCCGTCCGATGAGCGGATCGCTTCGTCCATCAATGGACCCTGCCAGTCTGTGCCTTCGGGGAGCAGATGGACCGTTCCGAACAGCCATGCTGTTCCACCGGTGCCTTCCTTGGCCGTTACCTTCCAAAGCGCCGGTTTGCCACTCTGTTCTGTGACGATTTGGGATTGATCGCCCTCGGAAGAGCAGCCTGCCAGTAGTAAGAGCAAAAGCATGGCAAAGAAACGCGCGACGGTCATCGTCCGCTTCTAAAGGTTCAGCCGTCAAAAATCATGCATTAATAAGCGACCCGTTCCGCCGTGAGCCCATAGGCCGACAGCAATACCGGCACGCTGGTACGACCGGATAAGTGGCCCGCGCCGACCGCCATGAATGTCGTGCCGGGTTTGGCGAGTTCGGCTGATATCCATTTGGCCCAATTGGCATTTCTGTTGGTCAGTAACGCGGTATAGAGCGCCGGGTTGATTAGCCCTTCATTCATTTCCGACGCCAGTGCTTCCGGGTCGGGCCTAGCCCATAATTCGACGAGCCGGTCCATGCTCGTGTCGATTTCATCAATGGATTTTGCGGTTTCGATCAGAAATTTAACTTGGGCCTCGTCCGATAAGGCATCGAACACGCCCAGTTGATATTCCATCGTCTCGACGCCTTCTATTGGTTTATTGGTAGCTTTAGCGGCCGCGGTCAGCTGCTTTTCGGCACCGCTGTTCACGTCAAATCCCTTTTGTGTCATCGCCACAACCTGCAGGGTGACGGCTGCGGCCCATGGGTCGAACGGGTCAAGGCCTTCAGCGGGAATGCCAACCTTGGCCATCGCCGCTTCATAAATATTGCGGTCGGCTTCGGTCATTTTTGACCGCACGGTTTTGCCGCTTTTGTCCATCGCCAGTCGGCCGAACAGCATCTGTGTTTCGGCAGCGGACGGTTCGACCATTTCGAGGACTAGGCGATCCGACCGGTCAAATGCCGCCTTCACGCCGTCGTCAAACCAGCCCATTCCGGGTTTCAGGATATGGACCGTGCCGAACAGATAGATTGTGGTGTCGGCGTCCTTTACCACCCACAATGCCGGGTCAACGTCGCGGATTACGACAGGTTGCACGGGGACGGGGTCGAGCGCTGTCACTTCTGCGGGCGCTTCGGTTGGCGCGACTTCCCGCGCTTGCGATGGATTCGCTGCCCAAAACGGAGCCGCAGCGAGCAACAATCTGTACATCAGGAATTTCAACATTTTGGGGTGCTCCAGGGTGATGGTAGCCTTAAAAAATGCATAAGCGGGCTTTCGCCATAGCCGTCAACGTATGTTGTTACAAATTGCCCTTGTCATGCTTGATTTAGCGCGGCTTCTCCGCCAAGGGGGCGACAATGTCTGACGCCGCGCCTCTCAGCTTTCAGGACCTTATCCTCACCCTCCACGATTATTGGGGCAAGCAGGGCTGCGTCATCCTGCAACCTTATGACATGCGCATGGGGGCAGGGACGTTCCACCCGGCGACAACTTTGCGCGCCTTGGGACCCGACCATTGGAACGCCGCATATGTGCAGCCGAGCCGCCGCCCGACCGATGGCCGCTATGGCGAGAACCCCAACAGGCTCCAGCATTATTACCAGTATCAGGTGATCATGAAGCCCAGCCCGGCGAACCTGCAGGAACTGTATCTGGGGTCACTTGATGCCATCGGCATTGATCCGTTGAAGCACGATATCCGTTTCGTCGAAGATGACTGGGAGAGCCCGACGCTCGGCGCTTGGGGCCTGGGCTGGGAAGTCTGGTGCGACGGTATGGAGGTGACTCAGTTCACCTATTTCCAGCAGATCGGCGGCTTTGATTGCAAGCCGGTGGCCGGTGAACTGACCTATGGGTTGGAACGGCTGGCGATGTATATCCAGGGCGTTGACAGCGTCTACGACCTGAAATTTAATGACCATAAAGTGTCTTACGGCGACGTATTCCTGAAGAACGAGCAGGAACATTCGAAATATAATTTCGAGATTGCCGACACCGCGCAACTGTTCAAGGGCTTTGAACATGCCGAAGCTGAGGCGAAGCGCTGCATCGACGCAAACATCCCGCTCGCCGCTTATGACCAGGCGATTGAAGCCAGCCATTTGTTTAACCTGCTGCAGGCGCGCGGTGTGATTTCGGTGCAGGAACGCGCGAGTTACATTGGCCGCGTCCGCGATTTGGCGAAGGGTAGCTGTCAGGCCTGGATGGAAAAGAACGGGTGGGCGGCGTGATGCAGGGCAACCGGCCAAAAAACACCGTAGTGCTGAGCCTGTCGAAGCACGCTTCTCAGTCTAACACATCGCTTTCGACTGAGAAGCGCCCTTCGACAGGCTCAGGGCTACGGTTTTATCGGCACACCCTTCACACGGGCGACCGCGCATGACCGACTTCCTGCTCGAACTCCGCAGCGAGGAAATCCCCGCGCGCATGCAGGACAAGGCCCGCGAGGATCTGGCGCGGCTGTTCGTGGGCGAACTCGACAAAGCTGGGTTGAAGGCTGCGGAGATTGTCACTTACGCGACCCCGCGCCGTCTGGCGTTGATTGCAAAGGGCCTGCCGCTCGAAACCGAGGCGGTGAGCGAAGAGCTGAAAGGTCCAAAAACCGCCGCTCCGCCGCAGGCTCTGGAAGGCTTTTTGCGCAAGACGGGCCTGACGCAAGACCAGCTTGTGGACCGCGATGGCACCTATTTCGCGATCATTGAAAAGCCCGGTCGAAACACCCCCGATGTGCTGGCCGAGGCCATCCCTGCGATTGTCCGGGCGTTCCCATGGCCGAAATCGATGCGCTGGGGCGCGGCGTCGGCTAGCCCTGAATCTTTGCGCTGGGTTCGGCCGTTGCAGGGCATTGTGGCATTGTTCGCGCAGGACGTTGTGCCGTGCGAAGTCGATGGCGTACTTAGCGGATATCAGGCGCTGGGCCACCGTTTCCATCACGCCGGACCGATTACGATTGGCAGCACAGACGATTATGTCGAAAAGCTGCGCGCGTGCCATGTCATCGTCGATCAGGAAGAACGCCGCGCGATCATTCGTTCGGGGGCCGACAAGGTAGCGAGCGATGCCGGGTTGATGCTGGTTCCCGACGAAGGTCTGGTGAACGAGAATAGCGGCCTCACCGAATGGCCGGTGCCGATGCTGGGGCGGTTTGATCCGGCGTTTTTGGAAGTGCCAGAAGAGGTCATCCAACTGACCGCACGGGTGAACCAGAAATATTTCATCTGCCGCGACGCGGACGGAAAACTTGCGAATGCGTTTGTCTGCACCGCGAATATCGTTGCGCATGACGGGGGTGCGGCGATTGTTGCCGGTAATGAAAAGGTGCTGGCAGCGCGGTTGAGTGATGCGAAGTTCTTCTGGGAACAGGATTTGAAGGTCCCGCTTGAGGCTCAGGCGGAGAAACTTTCGCAGATTGTGTTCCACGAAAAGCTGGGCACGGTTGCCGACAAGGTCGAGCGCGTTGCGAAACTGGCGCGGTGGTTGGTAGAGCAACAAATTGTCACCCCCGCGAAGGTGGGGGCCCATCCCCTGAACGTGCCGCCAGAATCGACAGGGCAGGGGATGGATTCCCGCCTTCGCGGGAATGACGAAGATTTGGGTGTGTTGGCCGCCCAAGCCGAACGCGCCGCGCGTCTGTGCAAGGCCGATCTCGTCTCCGGCATGGTCGGCGAATTCCCCGAATTACAAGGCATCATGGGCGGCTACTACGCCCGCGCGCAAGGCGAGAGCGATGCCGTCGCCGACGCCATCCGCGACCATTACAAGCCGGTCGGGCAGGGTGACGATGTGCCAACCGCGCCGGTAACGGTGGCGGTGAGTTTGGCGGATAAGTTGGATACGTTAATGTGCTTCTTCGCAATTGGAGAGAAGCCAACAGGGTCGAAAGATCCTTTTGCTCTTCGCCGTGCTACGCTGAGCGTAATTCGACTTGTGCTCGATAACAACCTTCGCTTCAGCTTGGACGATACCCTAGAAACGATGATCGACGTCATCGCATCGGGGTGGCCAGAGCAAGCGCGACAGGGTGCGGTATATCATCGAGCCCGCGAGATCGACGCCCATCTGCTCGATCAAATCGCTACGGGAGATGCTGGACTTGTTTGGTTCTTCGCCGACCGCCTCAAAGTCCAACAGCGCGAAGCGGGCGTCCGGCATGACCTGATAGACGCGGTGTTTGCGCTTGGTGGGGAGGATGACCTTGTCCGTCTGCTCGCGCGGGTGAAGGCTTTGCAGGCTTTTGTCGCGACCGATGAAGGCGTGAATTTGCTGGCCGGCTATAAGCGCGCGGCGAATATCTTGAAGCAATCCGGTGACGACAAAAACAACCGTCACCCTGAACTTGTTTCAGGGTCCATCGTGCCTAACGACCCTCCGGTTGATGCCGAAGAATGGATGCTGAAACAAGTTCAGTATGACGGTGTGAGTGATGTTGAGGTTGCGCTAAAATCCGCCCTCGACGCCGCCGAACCCAAGGCGGCAGCGGCGGTCGAGGCCGAAGATTTTGAAGGGGCGATGGCTGCGTTGGCCTCGCTGCGTGCGCCTATCGATGCTTTCTTTGATGGCGTGATGGTAAATGATCCAGATCCGCAAAAGCGGGCGTTTAGATTAGGGTTGCTGGCAAGGTTTCGTGACGCGGTTCACCGGGTTGCGGATTTTTCGAGGATTGAGGGGTGAACGCAGTCTAATACAGGGACACAATACCTATTAACCGACTGCATCGTATAGGAATGCAATTTGGTGGCCGTTAATAGGTATTGTGTCCCTGTATTAGGGGGTTCCGCTAGACAGGACTGAATATGACCCAATATGTGTATCGTTTCGGTGGCGGTGTTTCGGATGGTGACGAAACTGTCCGTGGCAACAAGAACATTCTCGGCGGCAAGGGTGCGAACCTTGACGGCATGGCCTCGATTGGTCTGCCAGTGCCTCCCGGCTTCACCATCACCACCGAGATGTGCGCGGCCTATTACGCCAACAACCAGACCTTCCCTGAAAGCGTCCGTGCCGAAGTGGCGAACGGTCTTGCGCATATTGAGGCGGTGACGGGCAAAAAGTTTGGCGATGCTGCCGATCCTTTGCTCGTCTCGGTCCGTTCCGGCGCGCGCGTTTCGATGCCGGGGATGATGGACACGGTGCTCAATCTCGGCCTTAATGACGAGACCGTACAGGGCCTTGCCGCCTCATCCGGCGATGCGCGGTTCGCATGGGACAGCTACCGCCGGTTTATCCAGATGTATGCCGATGTCGTACTCGAACTCGATCATGGCGCGTTTGAAGAGGCGCTTGAGGTCGCCAAGGAAAATCAGGGCCATTATCTCGACACCGACCTGACCGCCGACGAATTGCGCGCTTTGGTGGGCGAATATAAGAGACTGGTCGAGGCTGAATGGGGCAAGCCATTCCCGCAGGACGTACATGACCAGTTATGGGGTGCGGTCGGTGCGGTGTTCGGATCGTGGGAATCGGACCGTGCCAAGGTTTACCGTCGTCTGAACTCCATCCCCGGCGATTGGGGTACGGCGGTCAATGTGCAGGCGATGGTGTTCGGCAATATGGGCGATACATCGGCCACCGGTGTGGCGTTTACGCGCGATCCGGCGACCGGCGAAAATGCTTATTATGGCGAGTTCCTGATCAACGCACAGGGCGAAGATGTGGTCGCGGGCATCCGCACGCCGCAATATCTGACGCGCGCTGCCCGCGAGCGAGCGGGTGCCAAGCCATTGTCGATGGAAGAAGCCATGCCCGAGGTTTACGGGCAGCTCGCAGACGTGTTCAACATCCTCGAAACGCATTACCGCGATATGCAGGATATCGAGTTCACGGTTGAGCGCAGCAAGCTGTGGATGTTGCAAACCCGGTCGGGCAAGCGCACCGCCAAGGCGGCCTTGAAAATTGCCGTTGATATGGCGGAATCCGGGCTGATCACCCGCGACGAGGCGGTGTTGCGGATCGACCCGATGGCGCTGGACCAGTTGCTGCATCCGACACTTGATCCGTCGGCACCGCGCGATGTGCTGACCAGCGGACTACCGGCTTCTCCCGGTGCGGCCTCCGGCACGATCGTATTCGATGCCGATACTGCCGAGCAGCGCAATGAGATGGGTGAGTCGGTCATCCTCGTGCGGATAGAGACCAGCCCGGAAGACATTCACGGCATGCACGCGGCGAAGGGCATATTGACCGCACGCGGCGGTATGACCAGCCATGCGGCAGTAGTCGCACGCGGCATGGGGCGGCCGTGCGTTTCTGGCGCGGGCAGCTTGCAGATTGATGCCAAGGCCAAGACGCTGCGCATCGGTGACCGGAAATTGGGTGAGGGCGATGTCATCACCATCGATGGCACGTCGGGCGAAGTGATGGCGGGCGCTGTGCCGACGATACAACCCGAACTTGTCGGTGATTTCGGCACATTGATGGTTTGGGCCGACGGTGCGCGTCGGATGAAAGTTCGGAGCAATGCGGAAACGCCCGCCGATGCGCGGACCGCGCGCGAGTTCGGTGCCGAGGGCATCGGGCTGTGCCGGACCGAGCATATGTTCTTTGACGCGTCGCGGATTACCTCGGTGCGGCAGATGATCCTTGCCGAAGATGAGGCAGGCAGGCGTGTGGCGCTGGCCAAGCTTTTGCCCGAACAGCGCAAGGACTTCACCGAGATTTTCGAAGTGATGGCAGGATTGCCGGTGACGATCCGCTTGCTCGATCCGCCCTTGCACGAATTCCTGCCGCATGAAGAGGCCGAGTTCGCCGATGTGGCAGCAGCGGCGGGCGTCGGCATCGACGTGCTGAAACAGCGCGCGGCGGAACTGCATGAGGTAAACCCGATGCTGGGCCATCGCGGTTGCCGTCTGGGTGTGACGTATCCGGAAATCTACGAGATGCAGGCGCGTGCGATATTCGAGGCGGCCTGTTCATTGGCGACGGCTCCGGTGCCCGAAGTCATGATCCCGCTGGTTGGTACCAAGCGTGAGCTGGAGCTGATGAAGGATGTCGTCGACAAGGCCGCTGAAGCAGTTTTTGCCGAACAGGGCAAACGCATCGACTATCTGGTCGGGACGATGATCGAGCTTCCGAGAGCAGCATTGATGGCCGATGAAATTGCCGAAGTTGGAACATTCTTCTCGTTCGGAACCAATGATTTGACGCAAACAACTCTGGGCGTTTCTAGAGATGATGCGGCGCGGTTCCTGACCCATTATGTCGACAAGGGCATCTACGCTCGCGACCCGTTTGTCAGCATCGATGTCGAAGGTGTCGGCCAATTGATCGAGATCGCCGCGACCAAGGGCCGTGCAACCCGCCCCGAAATCAAACTTGGCATTTGCGGGGAACATGGCGGTGACCCCGCCAGTATAGCGTTTTGCGAAAGCGTCGGGCTGGATTATGTCAGCGCCTCTCCCTATCGCGTGCCGATTGCTCGGTTGGCGGCTGCGCAGGCTGCATTGGCAAAGGCGTAAATAGGGGGTTGCGCGTTCCGGACTTCACCCCTATTGGCACCTCCACCGTGCACCCGTAGCTCAGCTGGATAGAGCATCAGACTACGAATCTGAGGGCCGGGCGTTCGAATCGCTCCGGGTGCACCATTTTCCTCTCACTGCCCAATCCGTTCGCCTCGAGCGCAGTCGAGAGGCCGGTAAGTCGCGTACAACCGATAGGTGTCTCGACTTTGCTCGACACGAACGGATATGGGGTAAGAATGTTAGCCAACGCCAAATCCGCCATCGTCCTACTTTCAGGTGGCCTCGATTCCATGGTTGTGGCGGGTTTGGCGCGCGAGGCGGGCTATGGCTTGGTGGCGCTGACCATCGACTATAACCAGCGCCACCGGATCGAACTGCAATCCGCCGCCAAGATCGCCGCACATCTGGATGCCATCGAGCACATCATCCTGCCGCTCGATCTGACGCGTTTTGGCGGCTCTGCGCTGACTGCGGATATCGATGTGCCGAAAGAGGGTGTTGATGACGGCGCGATTCCGGTGACTTATGTGCCGGCGCGCAACACGATATTCCTTTCGCTTTGCCTTGGCCTTGCCGAAGCGCGCGGGGCGCGCGACCTGTTTATCGGGGTGAACGCACTCGATTATTCAGGCTATCCCGATTGCCGTCCCGATTTTATTCGCAGTTTTGAGACGATGGCCAATCTGGCCACCAAGGCGGGGGTCGAAGGTGACAGCTTCACCGTCCACACGCCGTTGCTGCATATGAGCAAGGCCGAAATTGCCACCGAGGCGGCAAGGCTGGAGCTGGATGCGGGGATGAGCTGGTCGTGCTATGATCCGAGCCCTGACAATAAGGCCTGTGGACGCTGTGATAGCTGCCGTTTGCGCGCCAAGGGCTTTGCCGATGCAGGGTTGATTGATCCGACCGTTTATGCCGATAAATAGGGACACTCCCCAATTAAATAGGGACTGTCCCTATTTATCGGTGGGAGCCGGGGCATGAGCTACGCGGTCAAAGAGATTTTCCTTACCCTTCAGGGAGAAGGCGTGCACGCCGGGCGGCGCGCGGTGTTTCTGCGTTTTGCCGGTTGTAATTTGTGGACCGGCCGCGAAGAGGACCGTGAGCGCGCCGTCTGCCAGTTCTGCGACACCGATTTTGTCGGCATGGATGGCGAAAATGGCGGCCGATATGATGCTGAAGCGCTTGCGGTCAAAGTCGCGGAGCTTTGGGGTGACGGCACGGAGCACCGCTATGTCGTGATGACCGGCGGTGAACCGATGTTGCAGGTGGACGATGCGATAATTGACGCATTGCATAATCGCGGCTTCACCGTTGCTATCGAGAGCAATGGTACTTTGCCTGTGCATCCCTGCATCGACTGGGTTTGCATCAGCCCCAAAGCGGGATCAGAGGTCGTTCAACGTCACGGTGACGAATTGAAACTGGTCTGGCCCCAACCTGGCAGCGATACCGCAGCGATGGAACGGTGGAACTTCACGCATCACCTTATTCAGCCGATGGATAGCGGCAGCGAACAAGCGAATCGTTCCAATATCGAGGCCGCAACCCGCTTTGTCAGCGACAACCCCAAATGGCGCTTGTCTTTGCAAAATCACAAGATTTTAGGGCTGCCATGACGATATGGTAAATCCGCTTG
This sequence comes from Sphingorhabdus sp., assembly GCA_040007915.1. Classification (GTDB taxonomy): domain Bacteria; phylum Pseudomonadota; class Alphaproteobacteria; order Sphingomonadales; family Sphingomonadaceae; genus Sphingorhabdus_B. The sequence goes on along the minus strand of JBDTUD010000003.1, from coordinate 69,000 downwards.
TATCGGTGTCCCGTTAGTGACACTCTCTTATTTGGAGAGTCCAAGGGAGAGTGAGTATGGCCAGAGCCAACCATGCCGGGCACGTGCGTGCGCATAAATGCTTTGCGAAACGGATCAGCGACCACGTCGCTGTCGCTTTGGTGGTTTATACTCTCGCGCTGATCTTTGTCACCTCGCCCGCGATGGAGAGCGAAGGCACGTCGATATTCCCTTATTTCATGCTGGTTGTGTTTGTAGCGATGGTCATTCCAGCCTGTCGCAGCATGGAACATCGTTGGAAGGCGCTGGAAGCCAGCGAATTGGGCGATGGCGGCTTGCACACACGTTTTCTGATCGACCGGGTGAAATTGTGGATCGCGGCAATAGCCATTCCGCTCATTCTCGCGGGTCTGTTCAACGCAATGAACGCGGTCGTCTAAATTGGGACGTTGCCGTCGGGCATGATTGACCCGGCGAGAGCCCGCGCCTAAGCCATTTGGCATGTTAAAGCCGAATGAAGCGCTTGATCGCGCGCAAAACCTTGTTTCCCAAGCCATCAAAGCCGGAGCAGACGCCGCTGATGCCGTCTATGTCTGCGACGCCTCGACCGAGGTGCAGGTGCGGCTGGGCGCGCTCGAAGACGTGGCGCGTTCGGAAGGTGAGGACATCGGGCTGCGCGTGTTTGTCGGCCAGCGATCGGCAACGATTTCATCATCCAATATGAATCCGGAAATATTGGCCGGACTGGTTACCCGCGCGATTGATATGGCGCGCGAGGCACCTGAAGACAAATATGCCGGGTTGGCCCCTGAAGACCGGCTACTCAAAGGCGCATTACCCGATATCGATAGCGACGATGGTTGCGATCCCGACCCGGCGGAATTGCGGGCAGCGGCGCTGGAATGCGAAGACGCTGCGCGGGCCGTTGAAGGCGTCACCAACAGCGAAGGGGCAGGGGCGAGTGCCGGGCGGTCAATATTTGCGCTTGCCACGAGCCATGGCTTTGCCGGTGTCAGTTCTTCGTCGGGCTACGGGCTTTCGGCCAGCGTATTGTCGGGTGAAGGCGATGCCAAAGAACGCGATTATGACTGGCGCTCGGCGCGATATCATGTCGACCTTGAAAGCGCGGCAGCTATCGGCAAACGCGCTGGCGAACGCTCTGTTAAACGGTTGAATCCCGGCACGATAAAAAGCGGTGCAATGCCGGTGGTATTCGATCCGCGCGTCGGCAGTTCGATGGTAGGACATTTACTGGGCGGGATTGGCGGTTCGGCAATTGCGCGCAAGACGAGCTTCCTGCTGGAAGCGCTCGGCGCGCAATTGTTCGACAGCAGTATTTCGATCATCGACGAGCCGCACCGCCCGCGCGGGCTTGGGTCACGTGCGTTTGATGGCGAAGGTTTGCCGACGGCCCAGCGCGCCATCATCGATAAGGGTATACTTACCGGCTGGTTGATGGAAAGTGCATCGGCGCGGCAATTGGGGCTGGAGCCTACCGGCCATGCCAGCAGGGGCGTCAGCGGTGCGCCTGGCGTTAGTCCGTCAAACCTGCATCTGGAGGGTGGTTCGGTTACGCCGAAGCAGCTTATGTCGGACATTAAATATGGCGTCTATATCCATGAATTGGCTGGACAAGGTGTCAATCCTGTAACCGGTGATTATAGCCGCGGTGCCGCTGGTTTCCTGATCATCGATGGCGAGATTGCGGGGCCGGTGAGTGAGTTTACGATTGCCGGAAATCTGAAGGATATGTTCGCCGCGATGACCGCCGCCAATGATCTTGAGTTTATCCGCAGCAACAACGTGCCAACATTGCGCGTCGATGGGATGATGATTGCAGGTGGTTAATAGAGAAGCCGTCATCGCTGCGACACGCGAAGCGGCGGATCTGGCGATGGTCAGCTGGCGCGAGGGCGTGGCGCCGGACAGCAAGGTTTGGGAAAAAAGCAAGAACAACCCGGTGTGCGACATCGACATGGCGGTCGATGCGCTGTTGAAGGATCGCCTGACCGCGATATTGCCCGAAGCTGGCTGGCTTTCAGAGGAAACGGTAGACGATCCGGCACGACTGAATGCACGTCTGCTCTGGCTGGTCGATCCTATCGACGGCACGCGTGATTATGTGCGCGGACGTAGCGGCTGGTGTGTGTCAGTTGCTTTGATTGCAGACGGGTTGCCGGTATTTGGGGTGATGGCTGCGCCGGTTGAGCAAAAGCTTTGGGTCGCGGCTGCAGGCGAGGGCGTAACCTGCAACGGCGAGAAGTTGAACGGCAGTAAAAGAATCGAATTTTCCGGTGGGCGGGTTCCTGCCGACGACCTGCCCAACCCCGACCGCGATCTTGTCCTGGTAACCAAGCCGAACAGCATCGCAATGCGGATGACTATGGTTGCCTGTGACCGCGCCGATTTGGTCGCGAGCTTGCGCTGGGGCAATGAATGGGACATCGCGGCGGCCCATCTGGTGGCGCAGGAGGCGGGCGCGGTTGTGACCGATGCCCTGGGACAGCCTATCCTATACAACAAGCGTGAGCCACTGGATTTCGGGTTGATTTGCTGCGCGCCGGGGATTCATCAGGCGGCGGTTGGGCGGTTAGCGGAACGGGCGGCTGGGTTGTTGCGCGCCTAACATAGAGGGCATAAACTGCGTCGCTCCAGCGCAGGCTGCAGCTATCACGCCTCTCGATATCGGTTGCCGCCAGATGACACTGACACACGTGATAGGCTCCAGCCTGCGCTGGAGCGACGGTGACTTTTGGGACTAAATTGGTCGTGTCCACAACCCGTCCCTGTCCGTTTGACGCGGCTTATTGGCCAGGGCATCCCGAAAAGCCCTGGTCACCCAGCGCAATTTTTCGCTTCTGCTGGTATAAATACGCTGGTCCCATGCTTTCTCACCAGCCGTTCGCACCTTGCGCGCGATATCACCGTAGATCCCCGCCGCCGCCAGCACTGCCCAGCGCGCCCGAAAGGGCAGGCGGGCTGCTCCCAAGCGCGCGGAAGCCTCATATTGGCCCGCCTCATCGGTCAACCAGCGCGCCATCAAAGCCAGTTTGCCCCGGTTATGCGGGCGCATCTGCTCGCCGGGGCCAATATCGAGCATCGCCAGCCAATCATCGGGCAAATAGCAACGCCCGGCGGCGTCATCTTCCTCGATATCACGTGCAATGTTGGCGAGTTGAAAGGCTAACCCCAGATCACAAGCCCGATCGAGCGTTGCATCGTCATCGGGCCGCACGCCCATGACAACCGCCATCATCACGCCGACAGCGCCGGCGACATGATAGCAATAGCGGTAAAGGTCGCTCTCCCGGCGCGGATGCCAGTCGGCGGCATCAAGCGCAAAGCCCTCAATCACATCATCCACCATTTTCTGCGTCAGCCCGCATTCACGCGCCACGACGCCGAGCGCATCAAATGCCGGTTCGCCGGTCGGTATGCCGGACAGGGCCTTGGCGGTTAGCTCACGAATAGCCGCTATCCGCGTTGTCGGGTCGGCAACCGCCGCCATTGCGCCGCCATGATCCTGCCCGTCGGCCATATCATCGCATTTGCGGCACCATGCGTAGAGCAACCACACCCGCTCGCGCGTGGTGCGGTCGAACAGGCGGCTGGCGGCGGCAAAGGATTTGGACCCGCGCGCGATGGAGTCACGGGCGAAGGCGACGAGGGCAGGGCGGTCAAATCGCTCCATAAACAACCCGCGTCATTCCCGCAAAGGCGGGAATCCATGGCCTGACTGTGCCGCACAACCCGAAGCTGTTTTTGGCTGATACGGTAGACCATGGATTCCCGCCTTCGTGGGAATGACAAAGTTGGGGATGGTGAAATCAACCCTCACAAATCTTCCGCCTTCATTTCAAAAATCGTGCGGTGCGGAACATAGCCCGCCATCTTGTCGAGCAAACCATCCAGCACGTCGTCAACAATCATGATCCCGGCATGTTGCGGACGGATGAAGCCGACATCGATCATGTGTCGGTTGAACGCCACCAGCTGGTCGTAAAAACCTGCAACATTGAGTACGCCCACGGGCTTTTGGTGATATCCCAGTTGCGACCAACTGATCGCTTCCCACAATTCGTCCATCGTCCCAACGCCGCCGGGGATGGTTACAAAACCGTCCGACAGGTCGGTAAAGCGCGCCTTGCGTTCGTGCATGTTTTTGACAACATGGAGCTCGGTGCAACCTTTATGCGCAACTTCGGCGCCGACCAATGCTTCGGGAATGATGCCGATAACCTTGCCGCCAGCCGCCAATGCGGCATCTGCCACCGCGCCCATTAGGCCCAATCGTCCGCCGCCGTAGACAACGCCGATGTCCCGCTCGGCCAGCGCTGTACCGACCGCACGAGCTGCTTCGATATATACCGGATTTTCGGGTGTCGCTGATCCGCAATATACTGCCAGTCGCTTCACGACATATCCTTCATCATCAACGCCGCTGTCGCCTTGGCACTGCCGACAACGCCCGGAATTCCCGCTCCAGGATGCGTCCCCGCGCCAACAAAGTAAAGATTGGGTATCGCATCGTCGCGATTATGCGCGCGCATATAGGCGGATTGCCACAACACCGGCTCAAGGCTGAACGCGCTGCCCAGATGCGCCGAAAGGTCGCGACCGAAATCGGCTGGAGTGTAATAGAAACTGGTCATGATCCGCGACCGGATATCGGGGATCAAGCGGCGTTCCAGTTCGTCCAGAATGCGTTCCTTCAAAGCCTCGCCAACATCGCCATCCCAATCCAGCGTTGCCTTGCCCATATGTGCGACGGGGGCCAGCACATAGAAAGTCGAGCAGCCCTCTGGAGCCAATGACGGGTCGGTCACCGTCGGATGGTGCAGATAGAGCGAGAAATCCTTGGGCAACACGCCGTTTTTGTAGATGTCGTCAAGCAGGCCTTTGTAACGCGGGCCGAACAGGATCATATGATGCGGGATACCGGGCCAGGTGCCCTTTATTCCCATATGCAGCACGAACAACGACGGCGACCAGCTTTTGCGCTCCAGCGACTTCGCCGCCCGCTCGCCGCGCTTATTACCGGTCAGCAGGTCTTTATAGCTATGCATCAAATCGCCGTTGGAGGCGGCAACGTCACAGTCCATCCGCCAGCCCGATTTGGTCCGCACACCGATAACCTTGTCGCCGCGCGTTTCGATTTCCTCGACGGCATCGCCCAGCCGGATCGTCCCGCCGAGGCGCTCAAAATGGGTCACCATCGCGGCGACCAGCCGGTTGGTCCCGCCCTTGGCAAACCAGACACCGCCTTCTTTCTCGATGGTGTGGATCAGCGCGTAAATCGCGCTGGTCGTCATAGGGTTGCCGCCGACCAGCAGCGTGTGGAACGACAACGCTTCGCGCAGCCTTTCGTCCTTCACATAGGATGACACGATTGAATAGACCGAGCGCCATGCCTGATATTTCAATAAGGCGGGCGCGGCCTTTATCATCGACGCAAAATCGAGAAATGCGACCGAGCCGAGCTTTTGATAGCCTTCCTTGTGTACGCCCTTCGAATATTCAAGGAACTGGCGATAGCCGTCGATATCGTCAGGGTTGAGCTTCGCAATTTCGGTCTTCAAGCCCACAGGGTCGTTTGAATAATCAAAATTGGTGCCATCGGGCCAGTTCAAGCGATAGAATGGAAAAACCGGCATCAGTTCGATGTCGTCGGCCATCTTGCTGCCCGACAGCGCCCATAGTTCCTCCAGGCAAGGCGGGTCGGTGATGACCGTCGGCCCGGCGTCAAAGGTGAAGCCGTCCTTCTCCCAATAATATGCCCGCCCACCGGGTTTGTCGCGGGCTTCGATCACGGTTGTCGCAACACCAGCCGATTGCAGCCGGATCGCCAGCGCCAATCCGCCAAAGCCCGCGCCGATGATCGCGGCTGTTTTCGTCATTTCTTCTTGACCTTGATCGCGCTGATCGCCTTGCCAATTGGTACAGGCGGCCTTCCGGAGAGTATGCGCAGCATATCCATTTTGCTGGACAGTCCTGCGTAAAACCGGGCGATCAATGCGGGTTTGAGCCTATAGAAGCGTTCGAGAATTTTATAGCGCTCGCCAGGGATAGCTGCGCGGAACAGCATCCGGTTGAGCATTCGGTAAAATTTGCCATTGTGCCAATGCTCGTCTGCCCGGCGTTTCATCAACATGTTTAGCCGGTCGCCGTCAAAATCGGGCAGCCCCGCCACATAGACGGCCAGACGTACCGCATCGGGCAGCGAGTAGCTCGTCACCGGCTGGAAAAACCCGCCGCGTACGCCCGCTTTCGCGGTACGCCCGCTGCCGCTTGCCCAGTAATTGTCAAGGTCACCACCCATCACCACAGGCAGTACACCATTTTCTTCGCGCAGCACGCGCTCGACTTGCCAGCCCTTATTCTCGGCATATTCGGCGATGCGCCGACGCAAACGACGTGGGTCATAGTCGGGTCGGTCGCTATAATAAGTGTCTTCGATGAACAGTTTGTCCATCCCGAACGGCAGAACATACACGAAGCGATATCCATCATGTTGCTCGACCGTTGCATCCATGATGATCGGGCGGGTCAGGTCATGCGGTTCGGATAGCTGGAGCAACTGGCCGGTAAATTTCTGCCACCCGCAATCGAGATGGTTCAGGTCGGCCGCGCCGCGCGCGTCGATAACGCCACCGGCGTTGATCCGCTGCGCCCCTTCCAGCACGACGAGGCGCGGGCTGACGGCCTTTACTTCCCGGCCCGTTATCAGGCTTTCAGCGGGCAGATTGTTACGCAGCACCCAGTCAAGCCGTTCGGACTCAATCGTGTAATAAATCCCGTCCAGTGCGCGGCTGTGCCCAGGAAAATGTACATCATGCCCCGACCAGCCGTAAGTCACCAGCGGTGCGGTCAGCCACCGGTCAGCGGGCGCAATGTCGGTGGCAAAATAGCTCCAGATATGGTTCCCGCCGAAATGCGCTTCCTGCTCGATCAGCACGATCTTGATATCGGGCCGCATCCGCGCGACAGCAAGCGCAATCAGGCCGCCAGCCAAGCCGCCCCCTACAATCGCCAGATCGCATTTGATATTTTCTCGGGGGCTTGATGCCATGGTGGCGCACTAGCCCATGCGTCCATTAAGTGGAAGAGGAATGACCCGGTAAATATTGACTTTTACGTGCGGTCGGGGGAGCAACGTAATATGGTGCAAGATTCAAAGTTGGTCGCGATTTACAGTCTGAAGGGCGGTGTGGGAAAAACCACGCTGGCAGTCAATCTGGCCGCCGAGGCCGCGATGCGGCGGGGTAAGAAAACCCTGCTGTGGGACCTTGATCCACAATCGGCGGCAAGTTTTATTCTGGGGCATGAGCCAGACAAGAAAGCACGGGCCAAATCGGTCTTCGAACGTGACGTGTCGCCCGATAAATTGATCCAGAAGACCGGCATAGAGGGGCTTGATCTGCTCCCCGCAGATATCTCGTTGCGCGGGCTTGACGGTCTGCTGGCGACGCTTGGCAAGAAACGGCGGCTGGCGAAACTGGTCGAGAGCATTAGCGGCCAATATGACCGGATATTCCTCGACTGTCCGCCAGGTCTCACTGAAACTAGCGAGCAGATGATGCGCGCTGCCGATATCATCATTGTGCCGGTCATCCCGTCGCCATTGTCGCAACGCGCGCTGGATGATGTTGTTTCTCATTTGAGGGAGCACCATAAGGGCCATGCGCCGTTGCTGCCCGTTTTCTCGATGGTCGACCGCCGCCGTCGCCTTCATATTGCAGCGACGTCGGCCAATCCCGATTGGCCGCGTATCCCGATGGCGAGTGCGGTCGAGCAAATGGCGCTGCACCGCGCGCCGGTAGGTAGCTTTGCCCACCGTTCACCTGCGGGCGAAGCCTTTCATATGCTGGCGGGAGCCATTGAACGCAAGTTGGACAAAGCGAAGGGTTGAGGGCGCGCACGGAAAATTTTTCCTTGAATTTCCACATCATAATCAACGCCCGATTGGACCTAGCAAAAGATGTTTTTTTCTAAAAAATAATGCTTATTGAAGGACTGTGAAATGTAAGGCATTTGGTCTCGTAGGAAACAAGTTGCCCCACCGACGTCCCTCATTACCCGCTCCAGATCTGGACTATTGGCGCAGCCAGGCAACTGGAAGCACGGTTATTAAACTCGACGATATTCCCGATTCGCCTGCGGCGAGCGATTTTAAACTGCTGGCAGAAAACCTTCCGACACTTTGCTGGATCGCCCGGGGCGACGGTTATATCTATTGGTATAACAAGCGCTTCTACGATTATAGTGGCACGACGCCCGATGCGATGGAGGGATGGGGCTGGCAAAGCCTGCATGACCCGGATGAATTACCGCGCGTCATGAAAAACTGGACCCAGTCCATTGCCACCGGTGAACCCTATGAAATGATTTTCCCCTTGCGCGCCCATGATGGCATCTACCGCCGTTTTCTGACGCGCATCGTGCCGGTGCGGAATGAGTCCGGCGTGGTCGTCCGCTGGATCGGGACCAATACCGAGATCGAAAATTACTTGCGGACAGAAGAAGCATTGGCGGTGAGCGAAGCCAAATTTGGCGTTCTTACCGATGCCATGCCGCAAATGGTATGGTCGACGCTGCCCGATGGAACCCACGATTATTATAATGCCCAGTGGTATGAATTTACCGGGGCACCCTATGGCTCGATAGATGGCGATCATTGGGTGGACATGTTCCACCCGGACGACCAACCCAAGACTTTGAAGCGGTGGCGGCGTAGTCTGCAAACCGGCAAGCCCTATGACGCCGAATACCGGTTGCGACACCACAGTGGAGAATATCGCTGGACGCTCGCGCGCGCGTTGCCGGTTCGCAACGAGCAGGGAAATATCATTCGCTGGATCGGCACATGCACCGACATCGACGACGCCAAACGCAACGCCCAACAGACCGAGCTGTTGAGCCGCGAACTGAGCCATCGGATCAAGAATATATTCGCCGTGATCGGGGGGTTGATTGGACTTTCGGCTCACCGCGAACCCGAGCACGAGGATTTCGCCAATCGGCTTGCCGGCCGAATTTCGGCCCTTGGCCGCGCACATGATTTTGCCCGGCCGCACGGCGGTGCTTCGGGGCATTATTCTGACTTCGCAGGTTTGCACGGGATGTTGGCCGAATTGCTCGCCCCTTACGAAGTGGATGGCCGCATCGCTGTCGGTGGCGACGATGTTCGTATCGACGAACGTAGCGCAACACCGCTGGCGCTTGTCATCCATGAACTGGCGACGAACGCTGTAAAATACGGGGCGTTGTCCGTCATGAATGGCAGGGTGGAGATTGTCACGGGTCTTCAGGGCGATACCGTCACCATTCGCTGGAAAGAACATGGCGGACCCAGGATTTCAACCCCGCCGGAAGAAACCGGTTTTGGTACTCAGCTTTCCGACATCAGTATAAAGGACCAGCTTGGTGGTAAAATTGAACGGATATGGAATGCGGACGGGCTTGAAGTAATCCTCACGATTGACCCATCAAGGCTATGCGCCAATTTAACAGAGCCACCTGTCGAAACAACGTAACATTTGGTGGCGTTGTAATTTATACCGCCTGAACGCCGGGAGGTCCCTTTGGTTCCGCTGGAACTCCAGCAATGTCTGCCGATGTCATATTTACCACAGAGGTCGCGCGCGCTTGGCGGGGCGGTAAAATCTGCCAGACAGAGAAGTTCACGGGCTTTGGCTATTGGGTGGTTTCCGCTAAGCAGGGTTCATGGACGCCTTCCCCGCCATCCTTTTGTCCGCCACCGCGATGACCTTCATAGTCGGTATCCGCTATCTGGTTACCAGCGGCCTGTTCGCATGGGTGACGCGCATCAGGTATCCCAGGCTTTACTCCGGCCTCGATATGCAAATGCGCCGCGAGATCGGCTGGAGCCTTGCCTCTGCGGCGATTTACGGCATCCCCGCAGGCATCGTCGCTTGGGGATGGGATAATCTCGGCTGGACGCTGATCTATTCCGACTTGGGGGCTTATCCGCTCTGGTATCTACCGCTTTCCGTATTGCTCTTTCTCTTTGCACATGATGCCTGGTTCTATTGGACCCACCGTCTGATGCACCGGCCATTCTGGTTCAGGCTTGCCCATGCCGTCCATCACGAAAGTCGCCCGCCGACCGCCTGGGCCGCGATGTCTTTCCACCCGTGGGAGGCACTGACCGGGGCGATCGTAATTCCGGCATTGGTGTTCCTGATCCCTATTCACTTCGCCGCGTTGGCTGTGGTGCTTGCCATTATGACCGTTATGGGCATCACCAATCATATGGGATGGGAGCTGTTTCCGAGCACATGGGTCAACGGCAAATGTGGAAGCTGGCTGATCACGGCAACGCATCACGAGAAACATCACGATATGTATCGGGGGAATTATGGGCTTTATTTCAGAATTTGGGACCGGCTTTGCGGCACTGACCTTGGCCTTGGCAGCTTCGCTCACCAGCGCGGTGAGGAGCGCGCCTGAGGGTAGCAAGCTCGACCTCTCTATATCGGGTCTGCGCAACGCAAAGGGTCAGGTAATGGTCTGCCTGACCGCCAATCCCAAGGCATTCCCTGATTGTAGCAAAGACGCGAACGCACAAAAACGGGTCGTGGCTGCAGCGGATGCGGCAAACATCCACTTTGCAGGCGTCACACCGGGCATCTATGCCATCAGCCTGATCCACGACGAAAACGGCAATGGAAAGCTTGATACCTTGGTAATGATCCCCAACGAAGGGTTTGGCTTCTCGCGCAATCCGACAATCACCTTCGGCCCGCCCAAGTTCAAAAGCGCTTCTTTCATAGTGGGTAGCGCCGTTTCCGCCCAGTCGGTGAAGATGAAATATATGCTATAAGTCGACGGATTTCGCTATAGGCGGAACGATCTGATAAGCCCGGTTGTTTTGCTTGCTTATCCATCGGGGAAATTCAGCATGAAATTGGTTAAATCATTTGCCGTAACAATGGCTTTGTCGGCAACAATTATGGCAACGCCGCTTCACGCGCAGGCGCAAGAGGCCGAAAGTGCGAAGGCCGACGCGCCGGATCGCGGTGTATTCGCCGGTGATTGGGTGACCGTGGGCTTGGGTGTCGGCTATGGTCCGAGCTACGAAGGCTCCGACGATTACACCCTGTTTCCTGCGCCGCTGGCACAAGGCAGCATCGGCGGGTTCGAATTTGGCGCGCGGGGTCCGGGAATATATGTCGACCTGATCCCCGACAGCCACAGCGACGGTCGCGTTAAATTTCTGGCCGGACCGCTTGTCCGTGTCAGGCTTGATCGCCATAGCCGGATCAAGGACCCCGTCGTCCGTGCACTTGGCAAGCGCGATGTGGCCGTGGAAGTGGGCGCGACCGCGGGCGTGTCGTTCGCGGGATTGCTCAACCCCTATGACACATTGACGCTGTCGGGCGACGTCCAGTGGGATGTTGCCAAGGCGCATCGCGGGCGGCTGATGACGCCGACCCTCAGCTACTCTACGCCTTTGTCAGAGGCCGTATTCACCAACCTCACTCTGTCGGCGACGCATGTCGATGATGATTATGCCGACACCTATTTCAGCATTGATGCAGTCGGCAGTGCTACCAGTGGATTGCCAGTGTTTGATGCCGACGGCGGCTGGAAAAGCTATGGCGCGACGCTGCTCGGCGGTGTCGATTTGTCAGGCGATGCGCGTGACGGCGGTTGGGGAACTTTTGCACTCGTCAGCTATTCGCGGCTGACCGGCGATGCGAAACGATCACCTGTAACCTCTATTCGTGGTGATGACGATCAATGGTTTCTGGCCGCAGGGATAAGTTATACTTTTTAGTTTGGGACTTTTTAACCAATTGGCAAGACGATTGCCCTTATTAGCGCCGATATGGTCGGAGGCGCATTAATATGTACAAGTCACCGCAACTTGACTTTAATATAGAAGCCGGTGAGAAGACCAGTCTTTCCGAAATATTGGGCGCATTCAGTTACGCGCTGGATCTGACCGAGGGGCAACCCGCCGGGCACAGCATCCGTGCCTGCTGGATTGGCACAAAGCTCGCGCAGGCCATCGGTCTGAACGATGCAGAGCTCCACGACGTCTATTATGCCGTGCTGCTCAAGGATCTGGGGTGCAGCGTCAACGCAGCGCGTGTTTCCCAGATGTTTGTCGGTAATGACCGGCAGCTAAAACACGCCTTCAAGCTGATCGGTCCCGATCCCGAACATTTCCGCGAATTCATCATGACCAAGGTCGGCGTCGATGTCGATACGGGCGTGCGCGATGCTGCGGTTACCATCCTGTTGGCCAATGCCGGCGCGATCATGGGCGGCATCATGGACGCCCGCTGTACACGCGGGGCGGCAATCGCACGGCAACTCCGTTTTTCGGACGACGTAGCGCAGGCGATTGCGCATCTGGACGAGCATTGGGACGGGTCGGGCCTGCCGCTCGGCATTGCGGGTGAGGCCATCCACATCGGCGGTCGCATCGCGCAACTGGCACAGATAGTGGACGTATTTTTCATCGCCGGTGGCCGAACTGCGGCGATTGCCGAAGTGATGCGGCGCAGCGGCAGTTGGCTTGACCCGAAATTGGCTGATACGTTCCTGCGACTGGCCAATTCGTCGGTATTCTGGACAGCTCTGGAATCGGACAACATCGCACAAGACCTCTTCGCGCTTGAACCGGCAACGCTGCGGGTCGAGGTGGATGACGATTATCTCGATGACATCGCCGCCGCGTTCGGCCAGGTGATTGATGCCAAAAGCCCTTATACCAGCGGGCATAGCGAGCGGGTCGGCTTTTACGCCGATGCCATCGGCGAACAACTCGAACTGGACGCCCCTATCCGGCGCCGTTTGCGCCGCGCGGCCATGCTCCATGATGTTGGCAAGCTTGGCGTGAGTAGTGCAATCCTTGAAAAGCCAGGCCCGCTCAGCTCCGATGAACGGCGCGAAATGCGGAAACATGCCGAACATACCACACATATTTTGAGCCAGATCGGCGTGATGCACGACATGGCGCTGATCGCTGGATCGCATCATGAGCGGCTTGATGGCAAAGGTTATCCATTGGGCCTCGATGCGCTGAGCATATCGCGCGAAGCCCGGATCATAACCGTCGCCGACATCTTCGACGCACTCACCGCCGACCGGCCCTATCGCGCGGCATTACCGGTGGATCAGGCGCTGCACGTCATGGCGGGGGAGGTTGGGTCTGCGATTGATCCACTCTGTTTCTACGCTCTGCAAATGGTACTCGACAAGGGCCTTGCCGGAAAAAGCGCTACCCGATCAGTCGCAGCACTTTCACTCAACTGAATTCTACCCTATACCCTCTCCATCCCCGGGGAGTCGTACGACTGAGAGGTATGGTGTAAACCCATACGACCCGCTGAACCTGATCCCGTTGATGCGGGCGGAGGGAGGGAGCGGACTTTAATCGCCGCGCTCTTCTTGCCGAAACCTGGAGAGTAAACATGGCAGATATCCCCGCACGCACTGAATCAACAGGGGCCGAAATCGGTGTAACCACCGGCCCCATCCGTGGCTCCAAGAAAATCTATGTTGGCGAACGCAAGGTTGCGATGCGCGAGATCCATCTCGATCCCAATTGCGACGATGCGCCTGTCCGGGTGTATGACACTTCCGGTCCTTATACCGACCCCAATGCGCGTATCGACATCAATGCGGGCTTGCCGCAATTACGCCGCGAATGGATTGAGGCACGCGGCGATGTTGAAAGCTATGACGCGCGCGAAATCCGCCCCGAGGATAACGGCCAAACCGGCCCCGACCGCAGCGGCGGCGTCCCGCAATTCCCCGCCGCAATCAAGCGCCCCTTGCGCGCCAAATCCGGCGCCAACGTCAGCCAGATGCATTATGCCCGCAAAGGCATCATCACCGCTGAGATGGAATATGTCGCTGAGCGCGAAAATCTCGGCCGCGCGCGCCTTGCCGAATATATCCGTGACGGGGAAAGCTTCGGCGCGGAAATCCCCGATTATGTCACGCCTGAATTTGTGCGCGACGAAATCGCAAGGGGCAGGGCGATCATCCCCAATAACATCAACCACCCCGAGAGCGAACCGATGGCGATCGGCCGCAATTTCCTCGTCAAGATCAACGCCAATATCGGCAACAGCGCGGTCGCGTCCGACGTTGCCGCCGAGGTCGACAAGATGGTGTGGTCAATCCGCTGGGGCGCCGACACCGTCATGGACCTGTCGACCGGCCGCAACATCCACGACACGCGCGAATGGATCGTGCGCAACGCGCCGGTGCCGATCGGCACCGTGCCGATCTACCAGGCGCTGGAGAAGGTCGGCGGCGACCCGACGAAACTCTCGTGGGAGGTCTTCCGCGACACGCTGATCGAGCAGGCCGAGCAGGGCGTCGACTATTTCACCATCCATGCCGGCGTCCGCCTCGCCTATATCCCGATGACCGCCAAGCGCGTCACCGGCATCGTCAGCCGCGGCGGCTCGATCATGGCGAAATGGTGCCTCAGCCACCACAAGGAGAGCTTCCTCTACGAGCGCTTCGACGAGATCACCGAGATCATGAAGGCGTACGACATCGCCTATAGCCTCGGCGACGGCCTGCGCCCCGGCAGCATCGCCGATGCCAATGACGAGGCGCAGTTCAGCGAACTCTACACGCTCGGCGAGCTCACCCACCGCGCCTGGAAGAGCGACGTCCAGGTCATGATCGAAGGCCCCGGCCATGTGCCGATGCACAAGATCAAGGAGAATATGACCAAGCAGCTTGAGGTGTGCGGCGAAGCGCCGTTCTACACACTCGGACCGCTCACTACCGACATCGCGCCGGGTTACGACCATATCACCAGCGGCATCGGTGCGGCGATGATCGGTTGGTACGGCACGGCGATGCTCTGCTACGTCACGCCCAAGGAGCATCTGGGCCTGCCCGACCGCGACGATGTGAAGGTCGGCGTGGTGACGTACAAGCTGGCGGCGCACGCAGCCGATCTGGCCAAGGGCCACCCTGCGGCACAAGTCCGCGATGACGCCTTGAGCAAGGCCCGCTTCGAATTCCGCTGGCGCGACCAGTTCAACCTCAGCCTCGACCCAGACACGGCGGAGCAATATCACGACCAGACGCTACCAGCCGAAGGCGCAAAGACCGCGCATTTCTGCAGCATGTGCGGGCCGAAGTTCTGCTCGATGAAGATCAGCCAGGAAGTGCGGGAGTTTGCGCGGTTGCAGAATCAGGATACCGAGGGCTTTATCGCCGCCGAGGAAGCTGAAAAAGGCATGGCTCAAATGAGCGAGGTCTATGAGGAAACCGGGCGCGAACTTTATATGGGCCAGGGCGACCGCGAGCATGATTGAGTAGGCGAAGACATTCCTCAACTTACGGAACAGGATACACTGACAGGGGGCTGCCATGAAGAAATCGACCCGCGCACTGGTGGGACTGGTTGTCATTGAACTGCTATTGCTGGCCGGCGCGGCATGGATGGTGTTGCAGGTGAAGGCCGGCGCCTGGCAAGCGTCCGATCCGGACGAGGCGATTACGACCGTCACCGGAACCGTCGGCGGAGCGATGGGCATAATCGCGGCTATCTTGCTACTCGCCTTTTTTGTTCATCGCAGGAAGGGGAATTGACGGTGGCGTTCTGGTGCCAACGCGAGCTTTACATCGGCGCTGGTGATCGGGGGCATGGCTGATGTTAGCCCTCGCTCTCCTGTTAGCGGCTTACACCCCAACGACTGAGCTAGCCCCCGCCCTCGCCCCTTTAGCGAATGAGGGGAGAGCCGGGAATCTCATGGTGGTGCAGCTCTGGTCCGATAATTCGGAAGAATTCCTGGCTGCGTGGCATCAGCCCAGTCCGCCCCACCTAAGGACGACCAGGAAGATCGAGCGTAACAAGCCCATTACCGCCTTCATCATCTTTGCGGGATGCAAGGGTGACGCGGTGGGCAAATGCAATTTGAATGGCAGCATCGAGTTCCGCGACCCCGACGGCAAAATCTATGGCGAAAATAAAAATGTCGATATCTGGAGCGGGCCACCGATTGAAGGATATAATCTCAGACTGTCCCCCATCGGCCCCACGCTTGTGGTCGAGGATGGTGAAAAGCTGGGTGATTATACCGTGCGAATTACGATAACCGACCGCAACGCCAATGTGACAGCTACAACCGAAGAGAAACTGACGGTGGTGGAAGCGGCGACAAAATGAGCAAGGTCTATGACGGAGCCGAGGGCGCTAGCGCCCGACGCGAACGAGCGAAGCGAGGACAAACCGGCCGCGAGCTATATATGGGCGCTGGTGATCGGGAGCATGATTGATGGCAGGTATTACCAGCTTAGCGTGCCGTTCAGGCGAACTTGAGTTATATGCGCCCTGAAAACTACTACCGCAGATTGGGTTTTAGTCCCTACTTCTATGCACACATTGTTTTCAATCTCGTGCGTAGCCAGTTTGCGTACCTTCGGAATTTTGAAGATATATTTGGTGACATGGCGACATCAAATTGGTGTCAGCCTTTCCCAAAACACACAAATTTGCATCAGTTTATCGGTCAAATTGTTGACTCTATTTTTTTCGAAGATCCAACGGAAAGGGACAGCGACGATCATAGTTTAAGAGATTTCTGCGAGCATTACAAAATCAACATTTCTGGTGTCGATTGGGGCGATGAGGATCAGCTTTTTGATCTTAGGTTATGGGCGGAATATGGCAACGCGTTGGACGAGCTGTCCGATGAAGTATTTCACATACTTTTCCCGGACGTCGTGTTTTGTAATTCCTTTAACTCATTGATCGCGCGATACGTTCCTCAATATGCTGACGCCTTTGGCGCGACTGACCCGCGCTTTACCAGCAACGGACGGTTGCGAAGAGTGTCAATTCCGCAATTTGTTAAAAAAGCCGTTTTCCATAGAGACAAAGGCGAATGCAGAACTTGTAAGACCCGGCTAGACAGAACTCTTTCGGTGACACTACAAGAGCACTATGATCACATCGTTCCCTTGAAAGCTGGTGGTGTAAACGACCTTACCAATATTCAGTTGCTTTGCGATAAGTGCAACTTGGTGAAGTCATCACGGGAAATAGGTGTGTCAAACCTTTACCCTCGTGCTTTTACTATTAAGTCATAATTTCTTATTCCTATTGATTGAGTTTAAAATCGGCATAGTTGGAAAGGATGGGCAATGAAGCCAATTTCCGAAAGCAGATTTAATGCATTTGCCGGTTATGCGCGGCGTCCAATTGCTGAGCTAACGGCAAATGAACTGGAATTTTTTGAGGTCGACGATGGTAGGATTGTCGGCATGATCGTGGAAGATACGACCGATAAGGATTTTGGAGGACTGGTAATTGCGCAAGATGCGCACAAGCGGTTTCGTTGCGTACGGATCACGGAGTTTAAGCCGACTAAAGAAGAGGCGCGGGATGCGCTAGCAGTCGAGATGGCCGTAGCTATGCAGGCACCTCTTGACGAGTTTTATCAAGGCGATGAAATCGGCCAGCCAATGGACTTTTTTGCATTTATGCGAGCCGAGAATGAGTTGGGGATTACGGTGTTGCACTTCAACTTGACACCGCCCCCGCACACAAAACACCCACCATCAACCCATCCTTACCAACGCCTCGTCCAGCGCCTGCAAAAACCTGGACCGGTCCGCTTTGGCAAAGGGCGCTGGGCCTCCGGTGATGCCGTCCATTCCGGCGCGCAGGTCGGCCATGATGGCTCGCGTGGCGACCGCGCTGCCGATGGATGCGCTCGTGAACGCCCGCCCGTTATTGCCGATGACAACCGCGCCTGCCTTCAGGCAGCGGTCCGCCAGCAAGATGTCGGCGGTAATCACGATGCTCCGTGGCCCCGCTTGCTCCGCGATCCAATCATCCGCTGCATCAAAGCCGTCTGATACAATATGCCGCGTGATTAACGGATGGTCGGGCATGCGAAAGCGGGCATTGCTGACCAGTACTACGGGCACATTGCGGCGATAGGCGACCTTGTAAATCTCCTCCTTTACCGGGCACGCATCGGCATCGACCAATATGCGGGGGCAAAAGGGGGGCGAAGCGTGGGGCAGGGGATCGGGGCTGTCGGAAGTCATTTTCTATTCGGGGGACGCTACACCAATTAAACCCCTGGCACCAACTTCTCTACCAGCCGCCGCAAATCTCCGGCCGCTCGGTGCCCCGCGACCACCTAATGACAGCCGATGTCCGCTCCCACGTAGCGCTTCCTTCTTCACCGCGTCCCTTGCCGCAGCCGTGCCTTGGTGGTGGCCGCTGCCCTGATATTCGATCGCGTGGACGACACGCGCGTCGGGGTCCATCAGCGCGAAGTCTTGACATCGCGCGACAGTTGTCGTATATAACCGACAATGTATCGCATCGAACGCACCGCCGAGTTTGAGATCTGGCTCGACGGGCTTCGCGATGAGCGGGCGCAGTTCAAGATTGCCCAGCGCCTTTTCCGGTTGGAGGGCGGTAATCCGGGTGACTGGAAACCGGTCGGGGACGGTGTGAGCGAGATGCGTATCGATTATGGTCCGGGCTACCGTGTATATTACACGATCCGGGATCGCGTCGTTTATATTTTGCTTTGCGGCAGCGACAAGCGTGATCAGGATCGCGCAATTAAACTGGCAAAGGAGCTGGCCAAGTCACGGTAAATTTTTGAGGATAAGCCCAATCCTCAGTATGTTTTAGGGCAATGGAGATAGAAATGACAAAGCTTGTCACTGCCCCTTTCGACGGGGCCAAATATATCCGCACTCCGGAAGATGTGGTCGAACTGCTCAGCGATGCGCTAGAAAGCGGTGAGTCCGGCTATGTTGCAGCAGCACTCGGTGCAATCGCCCGCAGCGAAGGCATGACCAAGCTTGCCGCCAAAACCGGCGTCAACCGGCAGGCACTTTACACCGCGCTTTCGAAAGACGGCAATCCGACGCTGGAAACGTTGCTTAAGGTGATGACCGCGCTCGGCATCCGGTTGAAGTGCGAGGCGGTTGATGTTGCGAAGGCTGCGTAATCCGGACCACCCTTAAAAACCGCTTTCCTACAGACATCGTCTTATGGCCTATACTGTCAGATGGAAAACGAATCCCCCCGCTCATCCGCGCCGCCGCCTGATCAGGTCGCCGCGCTCCCTGAAAATCCCGACACGCTTGTTGTGGCGGCTGACCCCGACACCCCGCCCGATTACGACGCACCCGATTATAACCCCGCCGACTATCGCTGGGTCCCCGTCCGCCGCCGGCCGCGCTACGACGGCTGGACCGATGAGAAGCAGCGGCACTTTATTGAGGTGCTCGCCGATACCGGCATTGTCAGCCACGCGGCAAAGGCGGTGGGGATGAGCCGTGAGAGTGCCGCCCGCCTGCGCCGATCACCGCATGGCGCCGCCTTTGCCCGCGCGTGGGATGCGGCGCGGCTTCACGCCGGATCTGCGCTTGAGGACCTCGCCTTCGAACGCGCGATCGAGGGCGTGGAGCATAATGTCTATAATGAATATGGCGAGGTGGTCTGCTCCAAGCGCGTTTACAACGACCGCCTGCTGACCTTTCTGCTTGGGGCTTTGAAACCCGAACGCTATGGCCGCGATGCGCGTGCTTCGGCGCAGCTGGAAGTTGCGCCGCCACCGGTCCTGCTGGAGGCGGAGCTGCGCGCAATGGAGCCGCAGCTTCCCGCGCCGCCCGAAGAACTGCTTGGTCTCGAAACGCTTGGCGCAGAACTGGAAATAGCCGAGGCGGCAGACGGCTTCCTGCCACATTTCTTCAGCGAACAGCGTCCGGCAAAAACAGAGGCTCGAATAAAGGCCGAGGAACTTGCCGCGCGGGATGAAAGGGGCAAGGCCGCGTGGGAAAAGTCACAGAACAATAAAGGCGAACTGAGCACGCAGGAGTTTAAGGACATGTGCTACCATATCGATCCCACCGGCATGAACGAACGCGGGCGGAAGCGTTTCAGGTGAGACTTTAGTGAGACCTTTCACTTTTTTCTTTTTGGGCGGAGACCCGCATCAGCGGACTAGCGGTCAGAAATTAGGCTCGCACAAGGCCATCAAGGGAACTTAGGCCGGGCTTCATCCGTTATTCAGGCAACTGATAAAGGGGTGTTCCGTGTGAAATATTTATGGTTGTTGCTGCCCGCGTGTTTGCTGGCCGGGTGCGAGCGAAATGCCCGTGAACAAGAGCGCGATGTGCCGCGTGGCGAAGCCAAAACGGAGACGCCTTCTAACGAAAGCGGACTGCAATTTACGGTTGTGGCCGACGAAGCACCGCCTCTGGATGCGTCGCTGGCAATGATGCAGACCCAGGTTGTTCTTGAGCAGCTTGGCTTTTCGCCCGGCGTAATAGATGGCAAAAGCGGTCAGTCTCTGACGCTTGCCTTGAAGGGGTTTCAGGAGGCAAACGGGCTGAAAACAACCGGCGAGCTGGACACCGAAACCACCGAGAAATTGCGCCAATGGCAAAGCGTTCCCGCAACCTTGATGGTGCGGATTCCGGCCGAATTTGCCGCGGGCCCGTTTGTACCCGATTTCCCTGCCGAAGCGGCGGATCAGGCGAAGCTTCCCGCACTCGGCTACCGCGATTTGATGGAGGCTTTGTCCGAACGCTTTCATACCGACCCGGAAACGCTTTTGGCCATCAATTCGCCGGAAACCATCGTCGCTGCAGGCCAGGTTATCCGCGTCCCCAATGTGGCCGATGCCGGGGTGCCCGGACCCGATTTTGCCGTACGTGGCTGGGACAAAACACTCCAGGCACTGGCGGTCTCGGCTGATCAGCCCGACGCCGAGAAGGTGGTGGTTGATAAATCCGACGGGGTGTTGCGGGCTTTTGATGCCAACGACAAACTGATCGCGCAGTTTCCGGCAACGATGGGCAGCAAGCACGACCCGTTGCCGCTGGGCAACTGGACGATAAAGGGAGTCAGTCGGAACCCGGACTTTCACTATAACCCAAAGCTGTTTTGGGACGTGAACGATAGCAAGGAAAAGCTGTTATTGAAGCCTGGTCCCAACGGGCCGGTGGGCGTGGTATGGATCGACCTGTCGAAGCCGCATTACGGTATCCACGGCACGAACGAACCGGACACGATCGGGCGGGCAGAAAGCCATGGCTGCGTTCGCTTGACCAATTGGGACGCGGCAAAGCTCGCCGGGATGGTGAAGCCGGGGGTGAAGGTGGTGTTTCAGAAATAGGGGTGGGATCCGTTAATGCTGGAAATCAGCCCTCCCTTGGCCTAAACTTCGTTACAAATTGGTCGTAAAATATATCCCTGCATGAAAAGGAGATTTCGTCCATGTCCCAGCCTCCATCCCCCGAGTCCCTGGCGTCTGCAAAGGCTTATTATGGCGGGACACTCGGCTTGCCGATGGCTTTTGATGATGGCTTTGCCGCTATATATGACCTCGGCGGAACGGTGCTCAGGATTACGGAAATACCCGACTATGTCGCCAGCGCGCATCCGGCGCTGGGTTGGGAAGTGCCGGATATCGAGGCGGCGATGAAGGCGCTTGTCGCGCGCGGCGTGACCCCGGCGATCTATGAGGGCTACGGCCAGGACGCGCTCGGCATCTGGACCGCACCCGACGGCAAAGCAAAAGTGAGCTGGTTCAACGACCCTGACGACAATGTGCTCAGCCTGACGCAATGTTAAAGTAAGTCGCAATGTTTGCTAATGATGCGAATCTGGAGTATAGTGCGCACTGCTATCGTCGACCGCGACGGAATTTGAGGCGTGTTTCCGGCGTAAAGCCGGGCCCACGCAACGTCTTTCCTACCACGACTTGGCTACCCGTTCCGCGCTGTTGCGGTTCGGTTTACCTGTTTCGTGAAAGGAACATCATTATGCCTACAGGCACCGTAAAATTCTTCAATACCGACAAAGGCTATGGCTTTATCGCGCCCGATGGTGGCGGTGATGACAGCTTTGTTCACATCTCTGCAGTGCAAGCCGCTGGCATGCACTCGCTCGATAAAGAGCAGCGCGTGAACTACGAAGTCGAAATCGGCAAGAACGGCAAGGCTTCGGCAATCAATCTGTCGGAAGCGTAAGCTTTACCGGTTTGAATTAAAGAAGGGGGCTGCGGTGACGCGGCCCCTTTTCTAGTTGTTGATCGCGCCGGTCATCCACGCGAGTGAGAGCACAACAATCGCCAGCAGCAATGATATAGCAAGCACATAGCGCACGCCCTGGTTTTTGATGCCAGCGCTGGCTTCTTCTTCCGTCACATCGATATGATCGCCGTCTTTGTGCATCACGCGACTCCTTATGGTCTTGATCAGGAACCTGGAGTTTAGCAGCTTTGCGACATGGTTGTTAGACGGATTTCTCCTTACCGTTTGCGCACAAATTCGGCGCGCAGCACAAGACCCTTTATGCCGTCAAACCGGCAGTCAATTTCCTGCGAATCGCCGGTCAGCCGGATCGATTTGATCACCGTGCCTCGTTTCAACGTCTGACCAGCGCCTTTGACTGTCAGGTCTTTGATCAGCGTCACCTGATCGCCATCGGCCAAAATATTGCCCACTGAATCGCGGACTTCAACTGTGTCGGCGTCGTTTGCCAGGGCCGCGGCGTCGCTGGCACTGATCCATTCCCCCGATGCCTCGTCATAAACATAATCTTCGTTGTCGGCGGTCATTGCAGCTTCCTTTCGAACATTGGCCTAGCATCGGCATCACCAGAACGAAAGCCAGTTGCAATTTGCAATGATGTCAGTAAGCTTTTGGCTGGAGCGGACGGAGAGATATCTAGATGGCACAGGCTGTAGCCAATTCCGACAACGTCGTCGATGTGCTGATCGTTGGCGCGGGGCTGTCCGGTATAGGTGCGGCGGCGCATTTGACGATGCAGTGCCCGGACAAAAGCTATGCCATCATTGAACAGCGCGCCGATATGGGCGGGACTTGGGATCTGTTCCGATATCCTGGCATCCGTTCTGACTCGGACATGCACACGCTGGGTTATCGGTTCAAGCCATGGCTGCATGAAAAGGCCATCGCCGATGGTCCCGCCATTCATGAATATGTGCATGAGACTGCGGCTGAATATGGCATTACACCCAACATCCATTTCCGCCACCGTGTGTTATCGGCGGATTGGTCGAATTCCGATGCACGCTGGACCGTTGCCGCAAAACGTGAGGAGGATGGATCGTTCGTCACTTTCAGCGCCAATTTTCTGTTCATGTGCGCAGGCTATTACAACTATGATGAAGGTTATAAGCCCGAATTTCTGGATGAAGCTGCATTTAAGGGCCAGATCATTCACCCGCAACATTGGCCCGACGACTTTGAACATGCCGGCAAACGAATTGTCGTAATCGGCTCAGGCGCGACGGCGGTTACGATTGTGCCGGTGATGTCGGAAACAGCGACTAAAGTGACGATGCTGCAACGCTCACCCACCTACATGGTGTCGCGCCCGGCACGTGATCGGTTAGCCAATAACCTGCGGAAGATACTGCCTGAAAAGCTGGCTTATGCCATCACGCGTTGGCGCAACATCAACTGGCAGCGCTTCGTTTATTCTCGGGCCCGCAAGAACCCGGTTAAAATCGGTCAAAAACTACTCAATATGGCGCGCAAAGAACTCCCTGCGACAGTGGATTTCGAAAAGCATTTCGTCCCAACATATGGCCCATGGGAACAACGGCTGTGCCTTGTCCCCGACAGTGACATGTTCAAAGCGATTTCGGGCGGCAAGGCCGAGATCGTTACCGATCACATTGATCGCTTCACCGAGAACGGCATCCTGCTGCAATCGGGTAAGGAGTTGGAGGCCGATGTTATCATCACTGCAACCGGCCTCAATCTGGTCACGATGGGCAATGCTAGTCTCAGTGTTGAAGGTCAGCCAGTTAACCTTGGCGACCATGTCAATTATAAGGGCGTGATGTTCAATGACGTTCCCAATCTGGCCAGCATTTTTGGCTATGTGAACGCGTCCTGGACATTGAAGACCGATATCGTTGCGGATTATGTCTGCCGATTGCTGAAGGCGATGGACGCAAAGGGCGCGAAGATTGCCAATCCGCATTTGGATGACCCTGATATGCCCCGTCTGCCATTCGTGAATGATTTCTCGTCGGGCTATTTCGCTCGGTCGTTGGACAAGCTCCCCAAAAATGGTGACCACCATCCGTGGCGGGTTTTGCAGGATTATGCAGCCGAGAAAAGGATACTGACCCAGGAGCCGGTGGATGACGGTGTGCTGCTGTTTTCCGGGCCTTGTGCGGTCGCCGCGTTTAGGTATGAAGAGTTAATCGCCGCAGAATAGCTTATTCAGGAGAAACCCCCTCCCGCTCGTAGAGCTAACCCGCTATCGAGCTTGCCATGACGCGTTATGACGAATTGATCCAGCCTGACAACGGGCAATCTGCGATCCCCATCTACCTCATCGACAAGGACGGGTTTGAAACGTGGCTGGCAGCACAGCCCGATGCTGTTCGTGCTGCGGTTAAAGCGCAGAAATTTGTAGGCGGGGTGAATGATCTCGCGATCTTGCCGGGTGAGAAGGCAGGCGAATGGGCGGCGGTTGCGGGGGCTGCCGATGCCGCGATGCTCGGTGTCTGGAGCCTTGCCAAGGCCGCCGACAGCTTGCCGGAAGGGTCATATCGGCTCATCGACGCCGACGCGGGCGAGGCAATGCTCGGCTGGATGCTCGGGCAATATCGCTATGAGGAATATCTTAGCGAACCCAAAATTACCGGTGCCCGTGTACTGCTGGTCAAGGAACCCGGGCGCATCGAAAACGCTGCACAGCAGGCGGCGGCGACCGCTTTGGTGCGCGATCTTGTCAACCGGCCAGCAGGTGACCTCGGTCCGAACGGGTTGGAGGCTGAAGCTAAGCGGACTGCAAAAGCGCACAAAGCAGAATTGACCGTCACAAGTGGCGATGCGCTGGAAACCGGCTATCCGTTGATTCACGCGGTCGGCAAAGCCGCGATGCGCGATCATGCCCCCAGGCTTATTGAAATCATATGGGGCGACGAGCGCCATCCGAGGATCGCGATTGTCGGGAAGGGCATTACCTTTGACAGCGGCGGACTCGATATCAAACCGGCCAGCGGTATGCGGATCATGAAGAAAGATATGGGCGGCGCGGCCCATGCCCTGGCACTCGCGAAGCTCATCATGGCGGCGCATTTGCCGGTGCGGCTGCATATGCTGGTCGCTGCGGCGGAGAACAGCATCGCGGGCAACGCACTGCGCCCCGGTGATATAATCAAAAGCCGTAAAGGAATTACCGTCGAGATCGACAATACCGATGCCGAAGGGCGGCTGGTGCTGGCCGATGCGCTGACGAAGGCGGTTGAGGACAAGGCGGGGCTGATTATCGATTTTGCGACGCTGACCGGTGCGGCCCGGGCGGCGTTAGGGCCTGATTTGCCCGCGATGTTCAGCAATGACGATGAAGTGGCCGAGGCCATCCAGAAAGCCGCCAAGGCAGTCAATGATCCGTTGTGGCGGATGCCGCTCTGGGCACCTTATGCCGATATGCTGGACAGCGACATTGCCGATACCGCGAACAGCGGCGGTGCTTTTGCTGGTGCAGTGACCGCAGCCCTGTTCATGCAGAAATTTGTGCCCGATGATGTGTCCTGGGTGCATCTCGATACCTTTGCCTGGCGCCCTACTAACAAGCCAGGCCGACCCAAAGGCGGCGAAGCGCTTGGGTTGCGGGCTGTGTTTCGTTATTTGACGGATCTTTATCCCGCGCGCTAATTTGTAAGCCGTGCGTTCTTTCCCGTTCGCATCGAGCCCAGTCGAGATGCCGTGAGGTGGCGCGCTGCCGATGGGTGTCTCGACGATGCTCGACACGAACGGATTTCTTTTATAGTGGCGGGGCGAGACGAAAGGAATTTTCTTGGCCGACAGCCAAACAAAAACGGGCGGAAGACCAACCTACACGCTGACAAGCCACAGCTTTGTCGGTGACAAACGCACCACGCCCATTCGCGGTGATCTGGCCGATATCAAACTCGCCGGAAAGCTGTTCGCGCCGCATTATGCGGTGCCGATGCTGCGTACCGGGATAGCGCCTGTCACCGAAATTCACGAACAACCCGATGCGACCTCGATGCCGGTCAGCGCGCTGATGCATGGCGAGGAATTCGCGGTGCTGGACGTTGCGGGTGAATGGGCGTGGGGATATTGCAAACACGACAATTATTTGGGCTATTTGCGCTTTGCCGAACTCGGCGATGATTTCGATGCAACGCATATTGTGTGCGCGGCGGCGACTTTGCTGGTGGCCGCGCCGACAACTAAAGCACCGGTGCTGGCACGCTATCCGATGGGCGCGCAGATTGTCTGCGGTGAGGCCAGTGAGTGCGGGAAATATCTGGCCTGCGAAAATGGTTTCATCCCGCTGGTGCATTTGTCCGAAGTCGGCAAAGTTGCGGCGTCGCCAGCGGACCTTGCCGAGCAATTGATTGGCACGCCCTATAGCTGGGGCGGGCGGAGCGGGGATGCGATTGATTGTTCGGGGCTGGTGCAACTGGTGTTCGGTCTGAAGGGCATTCTCGCGCCGCGCGATGCCGATATGCAGCAGGCGGAATTTGGCGAGGATTTGTCCGAAGGCGCGGCGTTGCAGCGCGGCGATCTGGTGTTCTTCCCCGGTCATGTCGGCATCATGGCGGACGCGGAAAATATCATCCATGCCAATGGCACCGCGATGGCGGTGAGCGTTGAACCGCTGGCCGATGCGGCGGCACGGTTTGCGGAACACGAACAGCCGATTTTGACGCGGAAAAGGGTGAGTTTATGACCGCATTTGCAGTCCAAAGCTCCTCTCCCCTTGCGGGAGAGGAAAGACTTGGCTTGGAAACTTGTTTCCTAGCAAGTCTTAGAGAGGGGGCTGAAACCTCTCCACCCTCTCCAACTCCGACTAGGCAGCAAGCTGCCAAGTCTTCATATCCTCTCCCGTCAAGGGAGAGGGGGTTTTACTTATGACCAAATCCATCTTCATCGACGGTGCGGCTGGCACCACGGGGCTGGAAATCGCGGACCGGCTGGCGGGACGCAGCGAATTTTCGCTGATCACGCTCGACGACGACAGGCGCAAGGACGCCACCGCGCGGCGTGAGGCGTTGAACGATGCCGATTTCGTCATCCTCTGCCTGCCTGACGATGCCGCGAAGGCAGCGGTGGCGATGACCACGTCGAACAGCACGCGCATTATCGATGCCTCGAGCGCGCACCGGGTCGATCCCGCCTGGGCTTACGGCTTTGCCGAATTCAAGAAGGGCCAGCGTGATGCGATTGCCGGGGCGCGGCTGGTGTCGAATCCCGGCTGCTACCCGACAGGCTTTCTCGCATTGGTTGCGCCGCTCGTGGCACGCGGCTTGCTGCCTGCGGATTGGCCTTATAGCGTCAACGCCGTGTCGGGCTACTCTGGGGGCGGCAAGGCGCTGATCGAGCGGTTCGAGGCAGCGGGGAATATTGCGTTCCGCGCTTATGGGTTGGGGCTGAACCATAAGCATGTCCCTGAAATGCAGAAACATGCCGGGTTGACCTATTCGCCTCTGTTTGCGCCCTCGGTCATCAACGCCCATCGCGGCATGGTGGTTGAAGTGCCGTTGCCGCTGGCCGCTATGTCCGGGGCTGCATCGGTGGACTCCCTGCGAGCGGCGCTCAGCGAGCATTATGCCGACGAAAAACTGGTGCATTTGCACGAAGACCGAACGCCAGCAGAATTGCTGATCCGCTCGGACGCAGAACCATGCGACCGGCTGAATCTCTACCTCTGCGCCAGCATAGATGGCAGCCAGTTGCGCGCGATCGCCACAATAGACAATCTATGCAAGGGCGCGAGCGGCGCGGCGGTGCAGAATTTGAATATCATGGCCGGGTTAGACGAGACGGCGGGGTTGCGGTTGTGAGCGGGTGCAGGGCAAAGAGTTGACAATCGAATATTGTCCATATATATGACCATTAATGGGTCAAAAAATTGGACAAAATATGATGACTGCATCCTCCAACAAGTTACGCGAAATGCCCGGTATTTTCAGGGGCATGCCTGCCCTCGGGCCGTTGGCACTGTCTGAAAATGGCTATCTCGCGGACTATTTCACCAAGACCGGTCATGTCGATATCGCGCATCTGGCCGATCTGTTCCGCATGTCCAAGGCGCAGTTGGCGGAAACCGTGGGCTTGCCGCTCGCCACAGTGATCAAAACCGACCGCATGAAAGCGCCAAAGGCGCAAGGCAGGATGACCGAAATGCTCGAAATCATTGCACGCATCAAAGACTGGGCAGGTAGCGAGGCGCAGGCGATGGCATGGTACCGCTCGCAGCCAATTCCCGCGCTTGACGGCCGCACTGCCGAGGCGCTGGTCAAATCTGGCGATGCGGGTGCGGTGCGCGATTATCTTGACCATATGGCACTTGGCGGGTTTGCTTGAACTGCCAGTATGATTTTTAGGGGCCGCGCTTATCGCGCGCATGACCCGCGATGGTCGTTCGATCCGGTTTCGGGCACAGGTGCTGCGATTACGGGCGGACGGTTCAATATCAAGGGGCAGCAGGCACTGTATCTGTCACTGTTGCCCGTAACCGCGCTGGCCGAATGCACGCAAGGGTTCGCGAGCCGGATGCTGCCGTTGACCTTATGCGAATATGATATTGATTGTGCTGAGGTGGCCGATTTGACCGACGCCGGTGCGCGCAAGGCGTTGGGTGTCGCCGAGGCCGACATCGCATGTGCATGGCTGTCGCTCCAGCAAAAAGGCAAGATCGCGCCGTCGCAGGGGGTGGCGCAAGCGTTAGTGGCCAAGGGAATGAATGGCGCGCTGGTGCCGAGTTTTGTGCCGGGAATACACGAAAATGCGGCCAATCTGGTGCTGTGGAAATGGAGTGATGGCTCGCCTTGCAAGGTCACGGTTTATGACCCAGAAGGTCGGCTACCGAAAGCGAAGGCGCAATAAGATGGCAATGCTCGACAATCTCGGCAAAGGCGCCAGCGGCGCGGCGGTGCAGAATTTGAACATCATGGCCGGGTTGGATGAGACGAGCGGGTTGCGTGTAGCGCGTCAGTTACCACTATTCGAACGGAGCAGGTTGTTTGATATTTGATGATTCATTTCTGCTTGGTTTTTATGCCATTCCTTTTCTATTTGCGATGGTCTTTCCCGAGTTAAAATCACTCGGCGTTGGATTGGCCGTCGTTATCATTGGCGCGCTGTTACTCGCGGGCACGGGTTCCGGCGATGGCGCGGGATATGCGCTCGGCCTTGGATTTCTTAGCTTGGCAGTCATAGGGTTTGTATCGGGCGCAATCGTTCGAGCAATTAGTTTTCGATGGGCGAAGCCGAACAGAGAGCCGCTAAAGTTTTGTGCTTTGGCATTTGTCGGATTTTTGGTTCCACCCGTTGCCACCGCTGGTCCGTCCGAAACACTTAAATGGATCAATCGTCCTAGCGTAGAAACGTGCCAGGGATCGATTTTTCAAGTTTCGATGGCAGGAAGAATACTCAGCCTGCCTGGTGCGCCAGTTTTTTCTCTGTCCGATGATAGCGAAGAGATGCCGGTCTGGTTTGACACCGGACTTAAGTCAAAAGTGTTTGAAAAATTCTGTGCAGAATATTTGAAAAATCCAAAACCGCTCGACAAGATTTTGAAAATTGATTCCTCTCCGTTAGGTAGCTCCGCAGCCAATAGTTGGATTGGCGACAATTGCGGTGACTCTCCAAACAAAGTTGACAGCTTTATTTGTGGCCTTGAAAAATCCTCTCCAGATAAAGGTAAACTCGACGATGCCTTCATTTTCGACCGAAAGTACTCAAAGATAGCGTTCGATCACAATATTTATGCGGTGGACATAAGGCTTAATAAAAAGCTTACGGAACTCGACCGATACCCGATGATCCACGATGACTTGGTAATGGAATGTGACATATATGACAGGAGTACAAAAACTTGTTCGGTTGCCGGTATTTTAGATAATGGGTTAGGCTATCGTTTCAGGATGTATGCTCCGGACACGTCGATTGACCAAAATGCTTGGACAATAAGGAAAATGCTGGACAATTTCACGGATGAGCTTGCAAAACGCCCTCAATAAGGCGGCTTATCAAACCCCTTGGGGCTCGCCGTAAATATCTCACAGCCATCTTCGGTAATGCCGATGCTATGCTCAAACTGCGCGCTCAAGCTGCGGTCGCGCGTTACCGCCGTCCAGCCGTCTTCCAATACCTTGCCCGCTGCCTTGCCGATGTTGATCATCGGCTCAATGGTGAAGATCATGCCGGGGCGAAGCTCTGGCCCGGTCCCCGGGCGTCCGGCGTGGACGATTTCCGGGGCGTCGTGGAATAGCTGCCCCAGACCATGCCCGCAAAAATCGCGGACGACGCCGTAGCGGTGCTTTTCGGCGTGGGTCTGGATCGCGTGGCCGATGTCGCCGACGCGGTTGCCGGGTTTGGCCTGCGCGATACCGAGCATCAAACATTCATAGGTCACATCGACGAGGCGCTTGGCCTTGACCGGCACATCGCCGACCAGAAACATGCGGCTGGTGTCGCCGTGCCAGCCGTCCAGCATCGGCGTTACGTCGATATTGACGATGTCGCCGTCCTTCAGTTTCTTGTCCGACGGGATGCCGTGGCAGATGACATGGTTGATCGAAATGCAGCAGCTATGGGTATAGCCACGATAGCCCAAAGTCGCCGGAAACCCGCCGCCGCGCAGCGACATTTCACGGACGATATCGTCCAGTTCCTCTGTGCTGACGCCCGGCACGACATGCGGCACCAGTGCGTCGAGTATCTCGGCGGCCAGCTTTCCAGCGGCGCGCATACCGGCGAACCCTTCAGCCCCGTGCAATTTGATAACCCCGTCGCGGGTATGGGCCGCCTCGGCGGGCGTAACGCTTACATATTGATCCATGTGGGGGAATATAGAGGCATCCTACCCCATTTGCGAGAGTGAATAAGCAACGGCAGGGGACTGTCCCAAGCGCAGCGCCGTGGACTGTTCCCGGGAGGGTTGCGCACGGGCTCGATAGGGACAGTCCACGGCG
Source organism: Sphingorhabdus sp. (assembly GCA_040007915.1). Lineage (GTDB taxonomy): Bacteria > Pseudomonadota > Alphaproteobacteria > Sphingomonadales > Sphingomonadaceae > Sphingorhabdus_B. The sequence goes on along the minus strand of JBDTUD010000003.1, from coordinate 38,035 downwards.
CTGCGCTTGGGACAGTCCCTATCGAGCCAAAACGCACATATCGGCTTGCAATGTAGGATTATATGTCAGAGCCTTCCGATTGGCTCCCCTCGACAGGCTCGGGGCAGGCTTTGACATAGTGAAGATTTGTAGGACGATTTGCCTACAGGAAAAACCCCGAAACGACTGTGAACTTGCGCAGATTTTAGCGGGTTTCGGCTCGGACGAATCCCACGAGAATCAGCGCTGTTTTGCCGATGAAGCGAGGCCGCTTAAACCGCTCAAACCACTACCGCAGTCCAAAGTTTGCAGCTATGCCACCCAACATGACAGAATCCCGCATCTACACTGCCGCGCTTGTGATTATCGGCGATGAAATCCTATCCGGCCGCACGCAGGACAAAAATGTCAGCCAGATTGCCTTATGGTTGAATATTCAGGGCATTCGCCTGAAAGAGGTGCGCGTCGTTGCGGATGATCAGGATTCGATTGTTGAGGCGGTGAACACCCTGCGTGCGCGCCATGATTATCTGTTTACGACCGGCGGCATTGGTCCCACGCATGACGATATTACCGTCGATGCAATTGCTGCGGCTTTGGGCGTGGAGGTGGTCATCCATCCCGAGGCGAGTGCGGTGCTGCATCGTTATTACGAAGCGCGTGGCGGGGTCAATCCGGGCCGTTTGCGGATGGCGCGGGTGCCAGCGGGTGCCGACCTGATCCCCAACAAGATGTCGGGCGCACCGGGGATCCGTTTGGGCAACATCTTCATCATGGCCGGGGTGCCGCATATCACCGCCGGGATGCTCGACGCCCTCACTGGAACATTAGAGGGCGGCGCGCCTTTACTGTCGCATCAGGTTGGCTGCTGGGTGGCCGAAAGCGAGATTGCAACTTTGCTGGGCGAAATCGAAAAGGCGCATGAAGGATGCCAGGTTGGCAGCTATCCGTTTTTCCGCGAGGGCAGGGTGGGCGCCAATTTCGTGGTGCGGACAACGAACGCGCATACGCTCAGCCAGTGCGTAGAGGCACTTATAGCCGGGCTGAAGGATGTCGGCTATGACAGTGTCGATGGTGGAATTTGACCGCCGTTTCGTGGTTTCGTTCATCCGCCGTCAACCCGGGGCCGCAATATAGGAACATGATGCGCATAATCTCCCACGTTTTCGCCGCCGCAGCTATGCTGATGGCTCCTGCCGCTTATGCGGAGGACGTGGCGACAACCGTTGCTACAACGCCCGTCAAACAGCCTTGGCTCTATGAAGGCAGCGACGTTCCGGTCGATACGACATGGACGTTTGGAACGCTGCCCAACGGCCTGCGCTATGCGGTTAAGAAAAACGATGTTCCGGCGGGGCAAGTTTCGATCCGTGTCCGGGTGGACGCCGGCGCCTTGCACGAAAATGACGATGAGCAGGGCTTTGCCCATTTGATTGAACATCTGTCGTTCCGCGGCTCGACTTTCGTTCCCGATGGTGAAGCGAAGCGCATCTGGCAGCGTTTCGGTGTGACCTTCGGTAGCGATAGCAACGCGCAGACAACGCCGACGCAAACCGTCTACAAGCTCGATTTGCCCAACGCGACACCCGAAAAACTCGATGAATCGTTCAAGATAATCTCCGGCATGATCCGCAATCCGCGGATTTCGGTCGATGCACTCAACGCCGAGCGAGCAATTGTGCTCGCCGAACTGCGCGAAGGTAGCGGTGCGCAGCTTGTTTATAGCGACGCGATCCGAGGGCATATGTTTCAAGGCCAGCGTTTGGGCAACCGCTCGACAATCGGTACGCCGGAAACGTTGCAGGCCGCCGACGCCAAGCGCCTGAACGCCTTCCATGACCGCTGGTACCGTCCCGAAAATGCGGTGGTGGTGATCGCTGGCGACGTTGACCCGGCAACGCTTGCGGCTCTCGTGCAGAAATATTTCAGCGATTGGAAGGGTGGGGGGCCACGGGCACCGGAACCCGATTTTGGCAAGCCCAAAGCCGACGGCAGTTTGACCCGTGTCGTCGTTGAACCAACATTGCCGACAACGATTACCATGGCCTATCTCCGGCCTTGGGAGAAGGTGGACGACACGATTTTGTATAACGAGCAATTGTTGGTTGATGCGCTGGCTGCACAAATCATCAACCGGCGACTTGAAGTTCAGGCGCGGAATGGCGGCAATTATCTCTTTGCCGAAGTTGCCCAGGACGATATCTCGCGCTCTGCCGATGCCACGCTGATTTCGGTCACTCCGGTCGATGGTAAATGGGAGGCCGCTACCAAAGATGTGCGAGCAGTGGTTGCCGACGCTGTCGAAAATGCACCGTCCAAGGCAGACATTGACCGTGAAAGAACATTGTTTGCCAACGCGTTGCGAACAATGGTGGATAGCTATCCATTCGAAGCAGCGTCCAAGCAGGTCGACGACATTGTCCAGGCGGTCGATATACGCGAGACTGTGGCCGCGCCGCAAACGGTGATTAGCGTGTACGAGCGGATGAAGGATAAATTCACCCCCGAGCGGCTGCTGGCTTCGACCAAGGCGTTATTTTCCTCAACAGTGACGCGGATGATATTGTCCACGCCTCAGCCGATTCCCGATGTGGAAAAGCGGATGGCTTCGGCCTTGACCGCACCCGTCACGGCCAACAAATCGGCGCGTCTGGCGGAATCCGCATTGGGCTTTGACGCCTTGCCCAAACTGGGTGCGCCCGGCGCTGTGGTTTCGCAGCAAAGTATGCCGCGGTTTGAAATGTCGAAGCTGGAGCTATCCAATGGCGTTCGCGCGTTGCTTTACCCCAACAAGGCCGAGAGCGGCCAGATCCGCGTGCTGGTTCGCTTCGGTAAAGGCTATCAGGCGGTAACGCCCGCGCAGGGCGGTTTGCTGTGGGCCGGGCCGCTGGTGTTTGGCGAAAACGGGATCGGTAAGCTGAAGCGAACAGAGATTGACCAGATGGTCAATGGCAGGCGCCTCGAACTGAACTTTAATATCGATAGCAATGCATTTGAATTTGCGGCGAATACGCGGCCCGATGACCTTGCCGACCAGTTACTGCTAATCGCGACCAAGCTGGAACATCCAGGTTGGGACCCGCTGCCGGTCGAGCGTGCGAAATCGCTGGCGAAATCGGGTTATGACAGCTTTGAAATGTCGGCTACGTCGGTGTTGCAGCGCGATCTGGAGTATCTGCTCGCCAGCAGCGATCTGCGCTGGAAATCGGCCACGCCAGCCGATGTTGCCAAGATTGATGCCGCAAAGTTCAAGGCGTATTGGGCGCCGTTGCTGGCAGAGGGGCCAATCGAGGTCATGCTGTTCGGCGATTTTGACAAGGCGACCGCGATCACCGCGCTGCAAAACAGTTTTGGCGCAATGAAGCCGCGCAAAGCCAACGTGCCCAAGGCCGCTGCGCTGGCGTTGAGTTTTCCGGCTGCCGCATCCACTCCGGTCAAACTGAGCCATAAGGGCCCCAAAGACCAGGCGGCGGCGGTTGTCGCCTGGCCAACCGGTGGCGGGCTTGCCAACATCAGCGAAGGCCGCGAGTTGGAGATATTGGCAGCGGTTTTCCGGGACCGGTTGTTCGAGAAATTCCGCGCTGAACAGGCGGCGAGCTACAGCCCGGACATGGCAAATAACTGGCCCGACGATTTTGCCAACGGAGGCTATCTGATGGCCTATAGCCAGGTCAGGCCAGCCGATGTCGACCGTTTCTTTGCCTTTGCCAACGAGGTAGCGGCGGATCTGGCGGCCAATCCGGTGAGCCCTGACGAGTTGCAGCGTGCGGTTGAGCCGGTCAAACAGTCGATCGAACGGGCGTCATCCGGCAACACATTCTGGCTGAATAATTTGAAGGGCGCGACATATGAACCGGCGCGTTTTTCAGCACTGGGTAGGCTCTATAGCGATTACAGCAACGTGACGCCGGCGCGTTTGCAGGAACTGGCCAAGCGCTATTTTGTTGCTGACAAGTCGTGGAAGCTGGTGGTCTCACCGCAAACCGGCGGGCAGCCGCAGGCGATTTCGCGTTAGCCCTTCGGTCGGAAGGTCACACTAAAGTCTCACCTAACCGGGGAAGCGCTCGAACTCCGGAAGCGTATGTGCGCTTGCCATCCAACCGATACGTTCCGCCGTCTGGATATGCGCATCCGCAGGCAGCGCGTCGGGTTCGTCGAGCGTGGCAGCTTGAATATCGACAATCCCGGGCAAAAATTCTGCGTTGCGATAGGCGATACCCGTGCCGCATTTCGGGCAAAAACTGCGCATTGCGGTTCCGGAAGAATTGAAGGTCGTAAGCTCGCCCGCAAGCAACGCAAACTCGTTCTCGGCAAAAGCCGCCCAAGCCACCATTGGCGCTCCAGCTGACTTCCGGCAATCGGTGCAATGGCACAGCGCAACATGCTGCGGTTCACCGTGCACCTCATAGCGCACCGCACCGCACTGGCATCCGCCCTGATATCCCATATCGACTCTCCTCCGCTATGTCATAGCAGGGAAATGAGAACATTTAAAGAACATATTTTGACAAATCAGTATCTTTGGCGATGCCGGAAAGTTGTTGTTGCACATACGCGGCATCAATGGTGATCGCGTCGCCTTTGCGGTCTTCGGCTTCAAAACTGATCTCTTCGAGCAGCTTTTCCATCACCGTTTGCAACCGGCGCGCGCCGATATTTTCGAGCGAAGAGTTCACATCGAAAGCAATCCGCGCAATCGCGTCAATCGCATCATCGGTGAAGTCGAGCGTGACTTCCTCGGTCGCCAGCAACGCGGAATATTGTTGGGGCAAATTGGCGCGTGTTTCGGACAGGATGCGGACGAAATCGGCATGCTCCAGCGCGCGCAATTCCACACGGATGGGCAGGCGTCCCTGAAGCTCCGGCAGCATATCGCTCGGTTTTGAGACATGGAAGGCGCCAGACGCGATGAATAGAACATGGTCGGTCTTCATCGGACCATATTTGGTAGCAACCGTCGTGCCCTCGATCAGTGGCAGCAGGTCGCGTTGTACGCCTTCACGGCTAACAGAGCCACCACCACGCGTATCGGAGACGGCAATCTTGTCGATCTCGTCGAGAAAGACAATACCATTGGCCTCCGCATCGGCCAGCGCGGCGCGGTTGACGTCGTCTTGGTCGAGGCGTTTTTCGGATTCCTCTTCGACCAGCTTCGCCCAGGCATCCGGAACCTTCATCTTGCGGCGTTTCAGGTTGTTCTGGCCGAAAGCCTTGCCCATCATTTCACTTAGGTTGATCATGCCAACCTGGCCACCCATGCCCGGAATTTCCATCGGTGTGGACGGACTGTCAGACACTTCGATCTCGATTTCGACGTCGTCCATATGGTGATCGACGATGCGTTGACGGAAGGCTTGCCGCGTTGCTTCGCTCGCCGTTTCACCGGCCAGCGGCTTCAGCAGGCGCTCCATAGCGGCGGCTTCGGCCGCCTCCCTAACATGCGTCCGCCTGCGGTCTTTTTCCAGACGTACCGCTTCTTCTGCCAAGTCGCGGGCGATTTGCTCGACGTCGCGGCCGACATAGCCGACCTCCGTAAATTTGGTCGCTTCGACCTTGATAAAGGGTGCGTCGGCAAGTTTGGCCAAACGCCTGCTAATCTCGGTCTTGCCGCAGCCGGTAGGGCCGATCATCAAGATATTTTTTGGCGTCACCTCGTCGCGCAAATCAGCGCCCAGCCGCTGGCGTCGCCAACGATTGCGAAGGGCAACTGCGACCGCGCGTTTGGCGTCGGCTTGGCCGATAATATGCTCGTCAAGCGCGGCAACGATAGCCTTGGGGGTCAACGACGCGCTCATGTTGCACTCTCCATCACTTCGGTGGTCAGCTGGTCATTGGTGTACACGCAGATATCCGCTGCAACGCCCATCGCCTTACGTGCCATGGTTTCAGCGTCAGCCTCATATTCCATCAACGCACGCGCCGCCGACAACGCGTAGTTGCCGCCCGAACCAATTGCCGCGATGCCGTCGAGCGGCTCCAGCACGTCGCCATTGCCGGTTAGGATCAACGTCACATCCTTGTCGGCCACGATCATCATTGCCTCCAGATTGCGCAGATATTTGTCGGTGCGCCAATCCTTGGCAAGTTCGACCGCTGCGCGCATCAACTGGCCGCGATGCTGTTCCAGTTTCTTTTCGAGGCGTTCAAACAGCGTAAATGCGTCGGCGGTGGCTCCCGCAAATCCGCCGATGACCGATCCGTCGTGCAATCGCCGCACCTTCTTGGCGTTAGGCTTCATTACGGTCTGGCCCATTGAGACCTGACCATCACCGGCGATGATTACTTTGCCATTTTTGCGGACGGAGAGAATAGTGGTGCCGTACCAGGTAGCGGCGTTGCTGTGGGAATTTTCACTCATGTCGCGGATATGGGATGTGCCATAAAAAAGCGCAAGGGAGGGCAAGGACTTACTGCGATTTATCCCGTCTGACGTTCGCCCAGTTGCTGCTCCCACGCCAGCGCGTCCTGCACAATTTTGTCGAGATCATCATACCGGGGCTGCCAGCCGAAGCGGCTGACGATTGCGCGGTTATCGGAAATCAGTTCGTCGGGGTCACCGGCGCGGCGGGCTTCCATCTTGCGCGTCAATTTGTTGTTGGTTACCCGGTCCACCGCGTCGAGCACCTGCATCACCGAGTAGCCGTGGCCGTAACCACAATTGAGCGTATGGCTGGTTTCGGGGTCCGCAATGAGTGCCTCAAGCGCAATTACATGGGCGGCGGCCAAATCAGACACATGGATATAATCGCGCACCCCCGTACCATCTTCGGTCGCATAATCAGTGCCAAATACACTGACCGATTGGCGCTTGCCGAGCGCTGCTTCGACCGCAATCTTGATTAGATGTGTCGCACCCACAGTTGATTGCCCGCTGCGGCCTTCAGGGTCGGCACCGGCGACGTTGAAATAGCGGAGTGCACAATAATTGAAGTCATGAGCTGCGGCTACATCGCGTAGCATCATTTCGGTCATCAACTTGGATGTGCCATAAGGATTGATTGGCACGGTTGGCATATCCTCGCGTATCGGGCTGCCTTCCGGAATGCCGTATGTTGCGGCTGTGGAGGAGAAGATCATGTGCTTCACGCCACCTGTTACCGCACTTTCTATCAGTGACCGGCTGTTGGCGGTGTTGTTACGGTAATATTTGAGCGGGTTATCCACCGATTCAGGAACCACCACTGAGCCGGCAAAGTGCAAAATCGCGCCGATATTGTGGTCGCGAAGCGTTGCGGCGAGCAAAGGCGCATTGGCTATATCGCCTTCGACAAATGGTACGTCGGCGGGGACCGCCCAACGAAAGCCGGTTACCAGATTGTCGATTACCACGGGCTGCCAGCCTGCGTCTTTTAACGCCAGAACGGCGTGACTGCCAATATAGCCGGCGCCACCAGTTACCAATATGTTGAAACGCTTGTCAGTCATATGTGCTCCGTCATTTAGCAGGCAGATAGCGTGTATCCATTGCAATCCGTTGACAATTAATTATCCAGCCACACTAAATCTTGTACGCACATTTCCGATTTGGGTAGGATGGATCACGCTTAGGCCGCTTCCACCAAAAAAAAGGCGGTCTAAAGACCGCCTTTTTCGAAATTCGAGGCCCTTGAATTCAGGGGCTGGTAGGTGCGTCGTCGTCGTTGCCAGCAGCAATAACGATACCACCGATAACAGCTGCAGCAGCAATAACAGCGATGATTACGCCGCTTCCGCCACCGAGTTTGTTTTCTTCCTGAGAAGAAGCGCCAGCGCGCTTTACCTTGGAAGCGCCAACTGCCTTAGCGGCAGGCGACAAAGACTGAGCCATCACTGGGGCGCTTACGAGCGAAGCGGCCGCGATCGCAGCGAGAGAAATTTTACCGAAACGCATTGTTTGCTCCTTTTTTGGGAAGTGCCTTGCACTCGTGGTTCCTCTGGCACAACGATCTTTCGAGATCAAGCACTGAATGGTCGGAAATCTCAAAATTCTCTCAATTTATCGGAGTGTTGCATATTTCCTACAGTTTGCAGCAGTAACAACTAGAGATATGTTAATGCTATCAATCCGCAAATTCTTCTCAGGTGGTTAACAATTACTTTGAAAATAGCTATTCATCAGATGTGCAGCAGTGTCGATCAGACCGCAAATGCGTCAAATATGGTAAACGCCATATCACAAGCCAGTCGCGGCGGAGCCTCCTTCTACTTTGCGCCCGAGATGTCGGTGATGCTTGATCGCAATCGCGCGCGGGCTCAGGCTGTTATTGCAACCGAGTCGGCAACGCCTGCTGTGGCTGCCTTACAAAAGGCAGCTGCAGATGCACGTATTTGGGTGCATCTTGGATCATTGCCGGTGTTGCATGAGGCGGGTGACGGACGGTTGGCAAACCGGACGCTGGTAATTGATGACCAAGGCCAGATTCGGGCGCGCTACGATAAAATGCATTTGTTCGATGTCGCATTGTCCACGGGAGAGGTGTGGCGCGAGTCGTCGGCGTATCGAGCGGGTGATGAAGCTGTCGCGGTTGATACACCGATCGGGTTGCTAGGCCTTACCGTCTGTTATGACATGCGTTTTCCGGACCTGTACAGCGCACTGTCGAAAGCTGGCGTCGGAACTTTTGCTGTTCCTGCGGCGTTCACCGTTCCGACCGGGCGGGCGCATTGGCACGCGTTGCTGAGGGCCCGGGCGATAGAGGCCGAAGCATTCGTCATCGCCGCCGCCCAGTCGGGAGTTCACGAAGATGGCCGCAGCACATTCGGCCATTCGCTGGTGATTGATCCATGGGGCGAAGTGCTGTTGGACATGGGGGAGGGCGAAGGGCTGGGTTTTGCAGAGATTGATCTGGTCAAGATAGAAGAGGTGCGAACGCAAATCCCGGTGGATGCAAACCGCCGCAACATCCCACCAGAGGTCAAACGTTATTAGGGTCGCTGTCGGGCGAGATGTTGTTCGCGCCAGGCAATAATCAGGCCGGCGGCAATGATGATCGGCGCACCCAGGAAGATGCCGATACCCGGAATGTCGTCAAATAATAAATAACCGAACAGTATCGACCAGATCAGGCCGCTATAATCCATGGTCAGGATTGCCGCGACCGATGCGTGGCGCATAGCGGCCGTCAACAGAATTTGCGCGATTGCACCGGCTGCCGCCAGCCCCGCAATCACGAGCCAGGTTGCGCCGTCGTGGCTTCGTCCAAAGAACAGCATGGCGATGCCGAGTGGCGGCAGCGAGCAAAGGCTGAACCAGAACACGATCGCTCCGGTACTCTCCTCCTTGCTCATCCGCCGCAACTGGATTGCGACGCAAGCAGTCAATAGCGCGCCCGAAATCGCGACCAGTGCACCCGGGCCATGGATCGCCCCTTGTCCGGGTTGGACCGCGACGAGGACACCGATAAAGCCCAGAAAAATGGCGGCCCAGCGATAGCGACCGGTCGCTTCGCCCAGTAACAAGGCCGCCAACATGGTGGCAAAGATGGGCATGGCAAAGCCGATGGTTGTCGCCGCCGCCATTGGCAGCAGCATCATTGCCAGAAAGTTTAAACACATCGATGTCAGGCCAAGCCCGGTCCTGAGTGCGTGTGCCATTGGTCGCTTGGTCCGGATTGACCCCAGATTATTCGTCCACCACAGCCACAGCATTACCACCGGCAGCCCCGCCAACTGGCGCCAAAACAGGCTTTCGGAAACATGGACGCCACGATTACCAGCCATTTTGACGAGCGCAAACATGACACCCAGCATCGCCATCGCCGCCAAACGCAACATTATGCCAAGCAAGGGGCGTTCCGGATTAGTCGCTGGTATCGGGGGAATGATGATGGGATCGGCCATCCGATAGCGTTATGCGAAGTCGCAGGCCTTGACCATCATCAACTCGCCCACCAAATGCGCCTTCATGAGCTTATTCAACACCGCATTTTTAGACGATCATTTCTGGACCGCTATATCTGCGTCTTCTGCTCTGCTGATTTTGGTCAGCAGCGTTGCCGACCGGCGCAGGCAAAAACGCAAACGGATCGACGATGTCGGTTTCATGCCATGGACGGGCATAACCGTTCTGTCCGTGCTGGCGACCGTGGTTACTGCGGCGTTTGCGATTAAGGCCGGTTAACCTAGGCAGGCTTCAAGGAACGGCTGGTCAAAACCGAATTGGCGTGCCTTTTCCAGCGTATAGGGACGAACGCCGCCCGCCACCCATTCACCGTGGATCTTGCCATCGGCATCTTCGTCGCGATATTCAAATTTGAACAGATCCTGCGTCACGATCACATCGCCTTCCATCCCGATCACCTCGGTGATCTGGGTAGTACGGCGTGAACCATCGCGCAGACGCTTTACCTGGACGATCATGTCAACCGATTCGGCAATCTGGCGTGAGATCGCTTCCTTCGGGATTTTGATGTCACCCATCAGGATCATATTTTCCATACGGCCAAGGCATTCGCGCGGGTTGTTGGCGTGGAGTGTACACATCGAACCATCGTGACCGGTGTTCATCGCTGCGAGAAGGTCGAAACATTCCGCGCCACGAATTTCTCCCAGAATGATTCGGTCCGGACGCATACGCAGGGCGTTCTTCACCAAGTCGCCGATAGTAATCGCGCCGTCGCCTTCAAGGTTCGGTGGACGCGTTTCGAGCGGCAGCCAGTGCGGCTGCTGCAAGCGGAGTTCGGCGGCGTCTTCGATTGTCAGCACGCGTTCGCCGGGGTCGATCATTTTGGACAAGGCGTTGAGCATCGTCGTTTTACCCGAACCCGTACCGCCCGAGATAACGATATTCATTCGGCTGGCACCGGCTATTTTCAGCGCGGTTGCCATCGCCTCGCTCATCGAACCAAAGCCTTTGAGCATGTCGATGGTGATCGGCTTTTCGGAGAATTTACGAATCGAGATTGCTGTACCGCGCAGCGACAGCGGCGGTACGATGACGTTAACACGCGAACCGTCCTTCAACCGGGCATCGGCGAGCGGCGTGGTTTGGTCGACACGGCGGCCGACCTGGTTGCATATGCGCTGGGCTATCTGAAACAAATGCTCTTCATCGCGGAACTGGATGGGGGCGATGGTCAGCTTGCCCTTTTTTTCGATATAGGTCTGCAGCGGGCCGTTGACCATGATGTCGGTAATGTCCGGATCGTTGAGCAGTTCTTCGAGTGGACCAAAGCCCAGCAGTTCGTCGACCAGCACTTTTTCAAGTGCAAATTGTTCACGTCGGTTGAGTGTCAGTTTTAGCTCGGCCAGCACCTCAAGGATGATTGGCCTGAATTCTTCGGTCAGCTCTTCTTTATTGAGCGACGCCGCCGCTTCCGGATCGACGCGCTCGAGCAGGCGGGGAAGCACCTGCTCCTTGATCTTGTGGACCGACGCTTCAAAGCCCTGCGGCCCTTCATCGACTTCAGCTGCAGCATTGGCACGGTCGGAAAGGCGCGACATCGCGTCTGACTGAATGGACGAGCCGGATAGTCCACCGGGAAGTTCTACCGCTGCAATCGGCGGGAATTGTTCGCCACCAGCGGGAGGAGCGGACTCCTGGACGGGCTTCGGCAGAGGCTGACTATATCCGCCCTGCGGGTTCGGTCCGCCTCCAGTCATGGGCCGGGCCACACCAAAAGATGGTCGTCCGCTTGGAAGTCCGGGCTTTTTACCGAATGCACTCACTGTTGGGCCGCTCCATATTGTTCCAGTTGCAACAGGTCCCGGTCGTATATGGAAATGGTGAATAAAACGGTAATATCATGGTCGGTCCCCAAGGCAGTTTCGCCTATCCTCGCGATGCATTTATACTTAAACAGTCCAAATTCTGGGGACTTTGCGCGTTTCGATTATGAAATCTCGTTCGGGGAATATGGGACTCCTGCTGGCGCTGTCGGGCTTTGCGCTGCTGTCGATGGGCGACGCCGTGATCAAGTCGATTGCTGGGGCATGGCCGGGCTCTGCGATAGCCGCTTTGCGATATGCCCTGGGCGCATCAGGGCTCGGAGCCTTGTTGTGGTGGCACGAAGGGCGAACGGGGTTCGTGATGCCGAACCCGAAGATTCAGCTGGTCCGGGGTGCTTCGGTTTCAATCGCCACGATTTGCTTTTTCTCTGCCATTTTCCTGATGCCACTTGCAGAGGCGACGGCGATTACATTCACCAGTCCGATGATTACTGCGTTGCTGGCAGCGTTGATCTTGAAGGAACGAGCTGGACGCGCGACCATATTGGCATCGCTGGTTGCATTTTTGGGTGTGATGGTGATCCTTCGGCCCAATTTTGCCGAACTCGGTTTGGCCGCATTGCTTCCTTTGGCGACGGCCACGGGTATGGCGTGCCTGATGATCGGCAACCGCGCCGTTTCCGGCAAGGGTTCGGTATTGTTGATGCAGTTTCTGACCGCCGCCGTTGCGGCGCCGATACTGGCGGTGGTTGCAATAGCGGGGCATTTTTCAGGAATGCCAGCGCTGGCGGTTCCAGCACCCGACTGGACGATAATCGCCAAAATCGCGGTGGTCGCCGTTTCTGCCAGCACTGCACACTGGCTGATCTATCTCGGCACGACACGGGCGTCGGCCGCTGACATCGCCCCCATGACCTATGTGCAATTGTTAATTGCAATGGTGCTCGGCGTCATATTGTTCCGCGATTGGCCGGACGCCATGTCGCTTTTGGGGTCGGCGATCATCATTGGCGCGGGGCTGTTTCTGTGGCACCAGAATCACTCTCAGGGGAGGATTGAGACATTATGAAATCGCTTGTTGTTGCGGTCGCTCTGGCGCTGTCTCCGGCAATGGCGGCGGCTTACGATGAAGGGCCGGAATTTCCCGAATGGATGACCGGGGCATGGGTGCACTCGGATGGCGAGAGCTGGGCCGACGAATATTGGACCCCACCGCGTACCGGGATCATGATCGGTGCCAGCCGGTCAGGCAAGGGCGAAAAGCTGCAATTCTGGGAGCATATGCGGATAGTGAAGGAGGCTGACGGGACGATGGCCTTTTGGGCGATTGTGGGGGGCCAGAAGCCGGTTCGTTTCGTTGCCACGCAGAAAACGGCGGAAGAAATTGTCTTTGAAAACCCGGGTCATGATCATCCGCAACGCATCCATTATTGGCGTGAGGGGAAAGAGTTGAAAGCGCAGATCTCGCTGCTCGACGGCAGTAAGCCGGTGGAATTCACCTTACAGATGATGGGTAGGTAGCGCTGGAAAACCATATTTTGTTAACCATGACCCGTTATGGGTTCAGGCATGTTGAAAAATAGACAAATTTTGCGAATTCCTGATACCGTCCGCGCCATCAATTCGGCGCCAGTGCTGGTAATCAGCCTGCTTATGGGCGTCATAATGCCAATGGTCGCCGCGTGGTTTTATCCCACCTATACCAACACGATGTCTGACCCATTCGTGGAATGGACGCGACTGCAAGAAGTTCCGTTCGTTGTGTGTGAGGCGCTTATAGTTGGATGGGCGTTATACAGGGGCATGGAACTGCGCTGTTTTGCGTCCATTCTGCCTCGAGACTGTCTGATCGCAAGCGGCATTTTTATGGCTGGCCTGTGGGGCAGCACGTTATTTGTTTCGAAGATACCGGCGACCTCTCTGATGATCTCGCTCAGCACGGTGGTGCACATATTGTTCGCCCTGTCGGTTTACCATCTTGCTGGAAATGCAAAAAAGACGAGCGTAGAGCAATTTGCATCGGTTCTCGCGCTGGGGCTGTTCGCTTTGGCAGTGTTAACAGCGTTTCGGTTCCTGACTGTTGCACTGTTGTCGCCTGTGCCGGGCAACGAGATAGAATGGTCATCGGCGATGCCCGGATTTATTAGCGTGCGGCATTTCGGCTCGTGGACAGGTGCGATAACAGCAATATTTGCAGCGATCCTACTGAACAACCGCGATGATGCCGCCCTGTCGCGCATCGACTTGTTTTTCTTCCTTTCGATGGCGATGACAATATGGTCCGGCACGCGGGCGGCGGTACTTGCGATAGCTATATCATGCGCGATCATGGTCGTGAGCAAATGGCAGATGCCCAGTCTGCGGATGTTCGGCCGTCTTTCCATGACTACGGGCGCAGCCGCTTTCCTTGCACTTGCATTGATACCCTATGGCAATACAGCATTCCTGCTGTTCGAATATTGGGACACCAATCCCATCGCCAATGCCGATCAGATAAGCAGTGGTCGGCTGTCGCTTTGGGGAGGAACTTATGAAAAGTGGTTGGAGGCGCCATGGTTTGGGTGGGGTTCAGGCTCGACCTTCTGGGAAGTGTTCGAGCTGAACTGGACTCACACCCAGCCGCACAACTTCATTTTGCAATTCCTGATAAGTTGGGGTTTGGTCGGCGCAGTGGGTGCGATTTGGCTGCTCGCCAGAACAACAGCCGCTGCGCATCGGCGGGTGATGGCCAATACGCACACTTGGCCGCTTTTGGTCGGCCTTTACTCGCTGCTCGTCATGGCTCTTCTAGAAGGAATGTTGCATTATCCGCGCTTCATCATGCTGATAATGGCACTTTTGGCATTGATTCTCCGATTAACATCGGACGAGCATGCAAGTGTTAGGCGAGAACGCTCTCAGCCAAAACGGTAAGCCCGTTTTCATTGACCTCGGCAAACCCGCCAGCAATCGTCAGCCGTTCAGGCGTGGCACCAGCGCTGGCATAGATTTCCAGCGCTGCATCGCTGCGCAGCGTGCTCATCATCGGCGCATGGCCCTCCAGTACGCCGAAATCACCCTCGGTGCCGGGCACGACGACCATATAGACGTCGTCCGAGCGGTAGAGGCGTTCCGGGGTAACGAGTTCGAATTTCAGTGCCATTTTTCTACTTCCCAAAATCCCTCTCCCTTGACGGGAGAGGATATGGAGACTTGGCAGCTTGCTGCCTAGTCGGAGTTGGTGAGGGTGGGGCAGTCACACACTGCGCCCGCAGAGTCACCCTCACCCAGCTATGACTAGCGAACAAGTTCGCAAGTCTTCGCAACCCTCTCCCGTCAAGGGAGAGGGGAATTATCTTACGCCGCGTCCGCCGCCAGCTTTTTGCCCTTTTCGACGGCTTCGTCGATACCGCCGACCATGTAGAAGGCAGCCTCAGGCAAATAGTCATATTCGCCATCGACCACTGCCTTGAACGACTTCACGGTGTCTTCGATGGCAACGAACTTGCCGGGAATGCCGGTGAAGACTTCGGCGACGTGGAACGGCTGCGACAGGAAGCGCTGGATTTTACGCGCGCGGCTAACGATCAGCTTATCGTCTTCCGAAAGCTCGTCCATGCCGAGGATGGCGATGATGTCTTGCAACGACTTATACTTCTGCAGCGTTTCCTGAACGCGGCGGGCGGTATCGTAATGCTCTTGGCCGACAATCGACGCGGTCAAAACGCGCGAGGTCGAATCGAGCGGGTCAACTGCTGGGTAGATGCCGAGTTCAGAAATCGCGCGGTTCAGTGTAGTCGTCGCATCCAAGTGAGCGAACGAAGCGGCTGGCGCGGGGTCGGTCAAGTCATCTGCGGGAACGTAGATGGCTTGCACCGAGGTGATCGAACCCTTGTTGGTCGATGTGATGCGTTCCTGCAACTGGCCCATGTCGGTGGCAAGCGTCGGCTGATAGCCCACAGCCGACGGGATACGACCCAGAAGTGCGGACACTTCCGAACCGGCCTGAGTGAAGCGGAAGATGTTGTCGACGAAGAACAGAACGTCCTGGCCTTCGACATCGCGGAAATATTCGGCGATGGTCAGGCCCGAAAGCGCCACGCGGGCACGCGCGCCGGGAGGTTCGTTCATCTGGCCGAACACCAGCGCAACCTTGGAACCTTCTGGGGTCGGGTTGCCGTCCTTGTCCTTGGCGATAACGCCGGCGTCGAGGAATTCGTGGTAAAGGTCATTACCTTCGCGGGTGCGCTCACCCACGCCTGCGAACACCGAGGTGCCGCCATGGCCTTTAGCGATGTTGTTGATCAGTTCCTGAATAAGAACCGTCTTGCCAACGCCGGCACCGCCGAATAGGCCGATCTTGCCGCCCTTTGCATAAGGCGCGATCAGGTCGATAACCTTGATGCCGGTGACCAAGATGCTGGTTTCGGTTGACTGGTCAACGAACAGAGGCGCTTCGGCGTGGATCGGCGCGGTGGTTGCGGCATTGACCGGACCACGTTCGTCGATCGGCTCGCCGATGACGTTGAGGATGCGGCCAAGCGTCATTGGACCGACGGGCACGCGGATTTGCGAGCCGGTGTCGCGGACCGGCTGACCACGGGTCAAGCCTTCGGTCGCGTCCATCGCGATGGTGCGGACGGTGTTTTCGCCGAGATGCTGCGCCACTTCGAGGACGAGGCGGTTGCCGTTATTTTCGGTTTCAAGCGCCGACAAAATGGCGGGGAGTTGACCGGTGAAGCTGACATCGACAACCGCGCCGATGACTTGCGAAATGCGGCCGGTGGCACCTGCCATATTGGCTTTGGTCGCGCCCGATGCTGCCGCAGGGGCAGGGGCTTTCTTTGGCGCAGCAGCTTTAGGAGCGGCTGCTTTTGCAGCAGGAGCAGCGGCCTTAACAGCGGCGGCCTTTGGTGCAGCGGGTTTCTTCGGGGCGGTTGCCATGTCTTCGTTCCTTGCCTGTAAGTCTGCTTAGAGCGCTTCTGCGCCTGCGTTTAATCTGTTGCTACAGCGCTTCCGCCCCAGCAATAATTTCAATAAGTTCAGTCGTAATCGCCGCCTGACGTGTCCGGTTATACTGGATGGTCAGCTTGTTGATCATTTCGCCCGCGTTGCGCGTCGCGTTGTCCATTGCGGTCATTTTTGAACCTTGCTCGGACGCCGCGTTTTCGCGGTTCGCGCGGAGCAGCTGCACCGCGACGTTACGTGGTAGCAAGTCGGCGAGGATTTCTTCCTCATCCGGTTCATATTCGACCGATGCCGACACGCCGACAGCGCTGCCTGTTTCGGCAATCGCAACCGGCATCAGCTGGATCGCAGTTGGTTCTTGGGTCAACACGCTCACGAACTTGCTGAACAGCAAATGCGCAACGTCGAATTCGCCCGCTTCAAACCGCGCGTTCAGGTCTTCGCCATAGCCCTGCACATCGGCAAAGCTCAATTTGCCCAAGTCGCCGGGTTCAATCGAGTTGATGATGTCGCTGCGATAAGTCCGGGCGAGTTGGTCCTTGCCCTTCTTGCCGATGGTGTAGAATTTGACGGTCTTGCCCTCGGCAATCAGCGCTTCGGCTTTTTTGCGTGCCAGACGGACGATGTTGGTGTTGAACGCGCCAG
This sequence comes from Sphingorhabdus sp., assembly GCA_040007915.1. Taxonomy (GTDB): domain Bacteria; phylum Pseudomonadota; class Alphaproteobacteria; order Sphingomonadales; family Sphingomonadaceae; genus Sphingorhabdus_B. The sequence goes on along the minus strand of JBDTUD010000003.1, from coordinate 20,818 downwards.
CCAAGCCCTTGTCCGAGGTCGCAACGACCAGCAGATGCACTTGGTCCTTGCCGGTACCAGCGAGCAGTTTCGGCGATTGCGGGCCAACGGTGACCTTCGACGCGATGCTCGCCACCACTGCCTCAAGCCGTTCGGCATAAGGACGCGACGCTTCTGCTGCTTCCTGCGCCCGGCGCAGTTTCGCAGCGGCGACCATCTTCATCGCCTTTGTGATCTTCTGGGTCGATTTGACCGAGTTGATCCGCATTTTGAGGGCTTTTAACGATGCCATCTCAATTCCCTTGTTTCGTCATTCCCGCGTAGGCGGGAATCTATCCCCTGAACTGTCAGTCTAAACTTCCATCTCAGGGGATGGGCCCCCGCCTGCGCGGGGGTGACGAGTGTGCTTGTTTCTAGGTTTGCGCTAACCTTACGCAAAATTCTTCGTGAACTTGTCGAGTGCGGCCATCAGCGCCTTCTTGCTGTCGTCGCTGAAGTCGCGGCTGTCGCGGATGCCCTTCAGGATGTCGGCGTGATTGGCGCGCAGGTCGGCAAGCATGCCTTCTTCATACCGTGTTACGTCGGTTGCAGGAATGCCGTCGAGATAGCCGTTGGTGCCAGCGAAGATCGAGCAGGTTTGTTCTTCGAACGGCAGCGGGGCAAATTGCTTTTGCTTCAGCAACTCGGTCAATCGCGCACCACGGTTCAACAGCTTCTGTGTCGAGGCATCAAGGTCCGAACCGAACTGGGCGAACGCCGCCATTTCGCGGTATTGCGCAAGCTCAAGCTTAATCGAGCCCGAGACCTTCTTCATCGCCTTGGTCTGTGCCGCCGAACCAACCCGGCTCACCGAAAGACCGACGTTAATTGCAGGACGGACGCCCTGATAGAACAGGTCGGTTTCAAGGAAGATCTGGCCATCGGTGATCGAAATCACGTTGGTCGGGATGTAGGCCGAAACGTCACCAGCCTGGGTTTCGATGATGGGGAGTGCGGTCAAAGAACCGCCGCCATTGGCATCGCTCATCTTCGCGGCGCGTTCCAGCAAGCGGCTGTGGAGATAGAAAACGTCGCCGGGATAAGCTTCACGGCCGGGAGGACGACGCAGAAGCAATGACATCTGGCGGTACGCCACAGCCTGCTTGGAAAGATCGTCATAAACGATGACGGCGTGCATGCCGTTGTCGCGGAAAAATTCGCCCATCGCGACGCCGGTATAAGGCGCGAGATACTGGAGCGGTGCAGGCTCGGAAGCGGTTGCGGCAACCACGATGGAATATTCCATCGCGCCGTTTTCTTCGAGTGCGCGGACGATCTGCGCAACCGTAGAGCGCTTCTGGCCGACGGCGACGTAGATGCAATATAGCTTCTTCGATTCGTCGGTGCCCTTGTTCGCTTCCTTCTGGTTGATGAAGGTATCGATGGCGACAGCGGTTTTGCCGGTCTGACGGTCACCGATGATCAATTCGCGCTGGCCACGGCCAACAGGAACCAGTGCGTCGAGAGCTTTAAGGCCGGTTTGCACCGGTTCGTTCACCGACTGGCGCGGGATGATGCCCGGCGCTTTGACTTCAACGCGGCTGCGCTGTGTGGTTTTCAGCGGCCCCTTGCCGTCGATAGGGTTGCCGAGGCCGTCAACAACGCGGCCGAGCAGTTCTTTACCGACGGGAACGTCCACAATCGTGCCGGTCCGCTTAACAACGTCGCCTTCACGGATTTCCGCGTCCGAACCGAAGATAACCACACCGACATTGTCGGCTTCAAGGTTCAGCGCCATGCCCTGGATGCCATTGGCAAACTCGACCATTTCACCGGCCTGCACATTGTCGAGGCCGTGGATACGGGCGATACCGTCACCAACCGACAGCACGCTGCCAACTTCCGAAACTTGCGCTTCGGTGCCGAAATTGGCGATTTGGCCCTTGATGACCTTTGAAATTTCTGCGGCACGGATGTCCATGATTAGCCTTTCATCGCAGCTGCGAGGGTGTTGAGACGGGTTTTGATCGAGCTGTCGATCATTTGCGAGCCGATCTTGACGGTCAGCCCGCCAAGGATCGAAGGATCAATCTTGCTGTTGATAGCAACGTCGGTACCGACGCGGGCCTTCAGCTGAGCGGCCAGCGCCGTGTTCTGCGCGGGCGTCAATGCATGGGCCGAGGTAACATCGGCAGTTACTTCGCCACGATGCGCCGCAGCGAGCGCGCCAAATGCGCGGGCAACATTGCCGATTTCGCTTAAGCGGCGGTTTTCGGCGAGTACGCCCAAGGTCTTTGTGGTCAGCGCATCGAGCTTCATCGACTTCGCCACCGCCGCAATCGCCGATTTGGCATCGCTGCGCGACAAGATCGGGCTGGTGGTCAGTGCGCGCAGGTCAGCCGATTCGCCAAGCGCTTCATTGACGCTGGCAAGGCTTGCCTCGACCGCATTGATGGCTTTCGACTCATTTGCGAGTTCGAACAAAGCCGTTGCATAACGGCCTGCCAAACTGGCTTGAACATTAGCAGTTGTGCCGCCGGAATGATCCACGCTGATATTGTCCTCGAACAGACTGGAGAAAATGTGCTGACCGGCAGGGCGGCATACACCGTCTGCATCGTCGCGGCGCGCCTAGCACCGGTTTTGTTGCGATGCAAGATGGGGATTGGCTCTTGTTCTATAGTTCTCGTCATGCTGAACTCGTTTCAGCATCTATCGTGCAGCACGGGCGGAGTTAGAGAGGCAAGATAGACCCTGAAACAAGTTCAGGGTGACGGTCGGAGCAAAGGACGAGAATATGGGCCAAATGATCAAAACGAAAATGTCCGACGGCGCAGAAATCGCTGTCTACCACGCTGAACCAGAGGGCGAACGGCGCGGCGGGCTTGTTCTCATTCAGGAAATTTTCGGCGTCACCGATCATATCCGCGAACTATGCGACGAATATGCCGCCGACGGTTATGAAGTGCTGGCACCTTCTTTATTCGACCGCGAACATCCCTCGTTCGAGGCCGACTATGCTGGTCCCGATTTTGACCGGGCGATTCAGTTGGCTCGCGTGGTGCATCCGTTCACGCAGTCGCTCGACGATGCGCAGACCTGTATTGATGCTTTGAAATCCAAAGGCCCGGTTTTCATCACGGGCTATTGCTATGGTGGCTCGGTCGCGTGGGCGATGGCCGGGATCAGCGACGATCTGGCGGCTGCATCCTGTTATTATGGTAGCATGATCCCGACACTCTACGCCGACAAAACCCCCAAATGCGCGACCATTGCCCATTTCGGCCGCTATGACGCGGGCATTCCAATGGAAGGCGTTGAGGCACTCATCGCCAAGGACCACCCGACAGCGCAGATTTTTGTTTATGACGCAGGCCACGGGTTTAATTCGGACCGGCGCAAGGATTATCACGAGCCGAGTGCCGAGTTGGCGCGAGAGCGGACGTTGGGGGTGTTTCGGGCGTGTAGGAGACACATCTCTTCAGATTGAAAATGCAGCAGTGGACGGGTAAGCGAAGTCATGCGAAAACGGAAAATCTATAGTTTGGTGGCCGTGACAGTGGCCAGCTTGTCCGCCAACTGCTTTGCAGATCCCTTTGCTCTAACCTCTGGAGGTGAGCATGGTCTGGTCATTCTTGATATGGACATGATTACAAAGGATTCGAGACACTCGATCGTGTGGGAGACCAAGCTTTTGGTTAAGCCTGTGACCGTGAATGGTCAAAGACTCCAAGTTATCAAGACTCAGTTGAAGATTGATTGCGATCTACGAACGATCCAGCGTGTATATATAATCGGTAAGACCGACAATGATGGGTGGTCTGCCGGATCATATATGAACGAACACCCCCGCCCCGTTGTACCCGATTCTTCTGATACTGATACTAAGCGGTTGGCATGTGAAGGGGCTAGTTCGACCGATGTGATGTTTGAAGACATGGCTCACGCGGAGCGCACGTTTGCTGACTTACGGGTGAAAGATGGTCTGAAAGACTGACCACTTTTAGACAACCCGTTTCGCCGCATCCTTATAAACCTCGTCCCGTTCGCGTTTGCCCACCGCAATCACCTGCACAACAATACGGTCATCGAATACACGGTAAATCAATCGGTAGCCCGCTGAGCGAAGTTTGATTTTGTAACAATCGGGTAACTCTCTCAGTCGGGCGGATGGAACGCGCGGCGCGACGAGCAGCTGTTGCAGCTTTTTGGCAAATTGTTTTCGGACGTCAGGCCCCAGTTTGTTCCATTCCCGCCCAGCACCCGGCAGGAATTCAAGCTCATATGTCTTCAAGGTTCAACAGGTCTTCAATTTTTACTGGAATAGCTTCTTGACCTTCACGTTCACGCACAATTTTTACCAGTTCCATATCCTCCAACTGGTCCATAATCGCCTCCCAAGCCTTGGCTGGTACAAGATAGGCGGCAGGAGTATTGCGGTTGAGGATAGCGATTGGAAAGCCATCTGCCGCAGCAATCACGGCGGATGGATTTTTCTTGAGGTCAGAAATGCTAACCCCAGCATCGGCAAGTATTTGATGTATCATGACCTCTTAATGGCTCGTTTAACCAGTCTTGTCAATTGTGCTGTCCTACATGCCAGCACACTGTCATTTTGTCGCAATGCTGTGTCTTTCGCCTCTCCACCGAATTTTGCCCTGCGCGTTGTTTTCAGCGACAAGGCATGTGAAAAACTATCGAATAGGTGTCACTTGTGTCACCTATTGTAACCCAAAATGGAGCATCTTCTTTGAAAGCAAGATGCGGGACGCGGGCGAATCGCTGGGCGGTTATCACGGTTTCCTCAGATCAGAAGGAACCGAAAATGACCTATCGTGTCAAAGGATTGAAGCGCACCGATTTTGACCATCTTTTTGCCATGACTGACGCAGAACTGGCCGCGGCTGGTGCTGTCCGCGTCAAAGCCGGGGCGGACAAGGGTTGGCCGTGCCGGATCAGTCTGGAGGATGCCAAGGCAGAGGAAAGTCTCATCCTGCTCAACCATGTCAGCCATGATGTGGCGACGCCTTACCGGTCATCCTACGCCATCTATATCCGCGAACTTTGTGATGAAACGGCGGAATATACCGACGAAACCCCGCCGGTATTCGAAGGCCGCCCGATGGCGTTTCGCGCCTTTGATAAAGCGGGCATGCTCCGCAATGCCGCGCTTGCTTTGCCTGGACAGGCCGATGCGAAAATTCGCGAACTGTTCGAAGCGGAAGAGATCGCCTATATCCATGCCCATAACGCCGCGCATGGTTGCTTTTCGGCCAAGGTGGAGCGCGGGTGATGCTGGAGATGAAAGTGGGCGAGCAAAACGCCATTGACCGGGATTGGGCTTTCGCTGCGTTTGACCGGCGCGACCGGTCGCTGGACGGGCAGTTTATCGGTGCGGTCAAGACCACGGGCATTTACTGCAAACCCAGCTGTCCGGCGCGGCGGCCCTTGCGGGAGAATGTCGAGTTTTTTTGGACGGCAGAAGCGGCGCGCGCGGCGGGATACCGGTCGTGTATGCGTTGCAAGCCGGATGAGGTTGGCCGGGACCGCGAGGCTGTGGCGGCGGCTTTGAAGCTGATTGTAGAGGCTGAGGAAGGCTTGCCGCTGGAAGATGTCGCGGCGGCAGTCGGCTATGCACCGCATCATTTCCACCGGTTGTTTAAACGCGACACCGGCGTGACGCCAGCGGCTTATGCCCGGGCGCTGCGGGCCAAACGCGCCGCCGCCGCACTGGATGGTAAAGGCAGCGTGACCGAAGCGATTTATGAGGCGGGCTATTCCGGGCCGAGCCGCTTTTATGCAGAAACCAAGGGACATTTGGGCATGACTCCATCGGCCTGGAAAAACGGCGGGGCAGGGGTGACGATCCGCTGGGCCGTGGTCGATACTGCACTCGGTCAAATGTTGCTCGCCGCCACCGACAAAGGGATTTGCCGTCTTTCGTTTGACGAAGATGAAAGCGCGTTGGTGCACCGTTTTCCAAAGGCGGACATTGTTGCCGGTGGTGTCGCGTTGGAGGAACTGGTGACCGGTGCCATCGCGGCTATCGAACATCCCGCCCAGATGCCCGACCTGCCGCTTGATATCGCGGGTACCGCATTCCAACAGGCGATTTGGTGTGAACTTAGGCGGATTCCTGCGGGTGAGACGCGGACCTATGCCGACATCGCCGCCGCTGTCGGCAAACCCAAAGCCGTGCGTGCGGCGGGTTCGGCTAACGGCGCGAACAATGTCGCCGTCCTCATCCCCTGCCACCGTGTGATCCGTACCGACGGGACGCTGGGCGGCTATGCTTACGGTATCGAGCGGAAGGAGAAGTTGCTTAACGCCGAACGCGGTTAGAGCGGCGCTATTTTACCGGTAAACAGGTAGTTGTAGGACTGTTCCAAGTCAGGACCGCGCTGATTTTACATCACAACACTGGTTAATCCTAACGGTCTGTTCACCCTTTTTCTCCATAGCAAAGTCCAATCTGCGACCAATGCCGGTCTGCCAATGGGGGTAGGCCGCAAGGCTAGGCGCAGGACATGAAGGACTGCGCTATGAGAAACTCGTTGAAAATCAGGGCTATGCTTGTGCTCGGCGCGAGCTCTGCGGCGCTGACGGGATGTGGCGGAATCGGCGGCGGGACGCAGTTGCCGTCCGCGCCCACTGTGTCGCAGCAAGAGGGGCCGGGCGAGGATTATATGATCGGCCCGCTCGATCAGTTGACAATTTTCGTGTGGCGAAACCCCGAGTTGGGCGCAAAAGTGCAGGTCCGCCCCGATGGCCGGATCACCACACCGCTGATTACCGACATGCCGGCGGCGGGTAAAACCCCGACGATGTTGCAGCAGGATATCAAGCTGCAATTGTCGCAATATATCAACGATCCGATTGTCTCGGTTATCGTTAACGAGTTCGCCGGCACGACTTCGCAACAAGTGCGGATTGTCGGTGCGACCGAAAAGCCCGCCTCAATCCCTTACCGCGCCAACATGACCTTGCTCGATGCGATGATCGCGGTCGGCGGTCTTTCCGAATATGCCGCTGGAAACAAGGCACGGCTCATTCGCCACAACCGGGGCAGCGGGCACCAGGCGGAATATTCGCTGCGTCTGGGGGACTTGCTGAAGCGTGGTGACAGCGCCGCCAATGTCCTGCTGCAACCCGGGGACGTTATCATCATCCCCGAAAGCATGTTCTGATCGACTCCGGACAACAGAAAGCCAGAAGCCCCTCATGAACGGTCTCTACGACGAAATCAGAATTCACATCCACAGCGTGTGGAACCGTCGCTGGCTGGCGCTTGCTGTCGCATGGGGCGTATGTCTGGTGGGATGGCTGATGATCGCGATCATCCCGAACAAATATGAATCGAGAGCCCAGATACAGGTGCAGACTCAATCGATGCTGTCCGAACAGGTCGGGATCAATCAGCAAGACCAGCGCAAAAGCATCCAGCAGCTGGAACAGACGCTGACGTCGTCGCTGAACCTCGAAAAAGTCGTGCGCGGCACCGACCTTGGCGCAACCATTGCGTCCGACAAGGAAATGGCAGGCAAGATTGAAGGTTTGCGCAACAACATCGTAGTGAAGGCCGAACAGGACGATTTTTTTGCCATCGCCGTCCAGCAGCCTAGCGGGAAACTGGCGCGAGATGTCGTGCAGAAGCTGATCGACGTTGCTGAAGAAGATAATATCGCCGGTGACCGCCAGGAAACCAGTCAGACTTTGCGCTTCCTTGATACGCAGATCGAGGCGCGACAGAAGGAATTGCAAGAGGCCGAGGCCAAACGGGTAGCCTATGAAACCCAGAATCTTGGATTATTGCCCGGCGTTGGTTCGGTGTCGCAGCGGATGGAAGCATCCCGGGCCGAGCTTGCACAGATCGAATCGCAATTGGTGCAGGCACGCAGTTCGCTTGCCGCATTGAACGGCCAGTTGGCTGGAACACCGGCATCACTGAACACGCCGTCCCTCGGCGGAGGCGGTGCGCCAAGTGCATTGGCACAGGCCCAAGGCGAACTCGCTTCGATGCGCGCGCGTGGCTTTACTGACAGCCACCCGGATGTCGTTGCGATGAAAAATCAGATTGCGGCATTGCGCTCCTCCGGTGGCGGTTCGTCCGGGGGGGGCGGCTACAAAACGCCAAACCCGGCTTATAGTTCGCTGCAGTCCATGCGCGCCGAACGGCAAGCGTCTGTAACTGCATTGCAAGCGCGCCAGGGTGCGATCCAGGCCGACATGGCGCAGCTTGCGGCCAAACAGACCGCAGAGCCCGGGGTCGCTGCCGAATATGCGCGGATCAACCGCGACTATGAAGTGATGAAAGCAGCCTATGACAAACTGGTCGCGGACCGGAACAATGTCCGGCTGCGTGGTCAGGTTGAAACGCAGACCGATGCCGTGCAATTCAAGGTCATCAAGCAGCCTTCGTTGTCAAATGTACCCGCCGCACCAAACCGGCCGTTACTGCTTGTGGCGGTTTTGATCGCGGGCATTGGCGCTGGCGTTGGCACTGCATTTGCCCTGGGTCATTTGCAGACCAGCTATCCGACGGCGGCCAAGCTCGAACGCGCCAGTGGTTTGCCGGTAATCGGTACGATCTCGCAGATGTTGACCAGCGAAGAACGCACTGTGCGCAAGCAGAAGATGAAGCTGTTTTACGGGGCCACAGGCGGGCTTGTCGGCGTGTTTGCTCTGCTGCTCGTCGTCGAGTTTATCCAGCGCAGCTTGACGGCTTGAGGGGCAAGACAATGAACAAGCACAGCCCCATCAAAAAACCTGCCGCATCGCTGCTCGAACGCGCATCCGAAATATATGACTTTGGCGCAGCGCTTCGCGGCGGCGCTGCTCCGGTTGCGGAACAGACCCCGACGCAAGCATTGCCGACTCCAGCGGTACAAGCTGCAGTGCCACATGTGACGATGGCCGCCCGGCCGACGAGCAAAAATTTTGCAAGCATCAATCGTGAGCGGCTGGCCGCGCATAATTTCATCGTACCGGATGGTCCGGTAACCGGCCTGTCTGAGGAATTCCGCATCGTGAAGCGGCAATTGCTGCTCGCGGCGCGCGGGGGCAAGGGCTTTGATGCGCTGCCCAATGGCGAACGGATCCTTGTCTGCTCGGCGCATCCGAACGAAGGCAAGACATTCTGCGCGGTCAATCTCGCATTGTCGATGGCAAGCGAAAAGGACAACCGCGTCCTCCTGGTCGATGCCGATTTCGCCAAGCCGAGCGTGCTTTCCACTTTGGGTATAGAGAGCAGCCCCGGCCTCATGGACGCGCTAGCTGATCCGGCCAGCGATGCCGAAAACTTCATCATCGAAACCGATGTCGAAGGCTTGTCGATCCTGCCCGCTGGGGCACAGACCAATTCTGACACCGAATATCTGGCTGCGTCGCGTACTGCCGCGATTATCGAGCAACTGACGCGCAACGATCCGTCGCGGATCATCATATTCGATTCACCGCCGGCGCTGGCGGCGTCGCCCGCATCGGTGCTGGCGCTGCATGTCGGACAGACATTGATGGTCGTCCAAGCTGATGTCACCACCGACAGCGCATTGCGCGACGCGCTGAGCCTTTTGAGCGGCTGCGAACATGTCCAACTGCTGCTCAACCGCGCCAAATTCTCCCCCACCGGACGCAAGTTCGGCAATTATTACGGATATGGAGCATGAAAATGCACAGGCCGGTTTTGAAATGCATTCTGCTTGGCAGCATCGCTTGTTGCCCGTCATTGCCAGCGATGGCGCAGCAAATCGCGCCTGAATGGTCGCCGATGGATGACCAATATGGCGCGGCTGAAGAGGCCAGCGATGGCCAGACGCAAGAAGATGCGCCTAAAAAGCGGCGCGGTGACAAGCGTGACGGCCCTCGCGTAGAAGTGGTGCCTTATATCGAGGCGCAGCAGGTGCTGGTTGCCGACCTGAAAGACGGCGGCGATGTGCTGACTTATTCGACCATCGCGGTCGGTGCGGACGCTTCTGTGCAGACGCGGCGAGCAGAGGCGCAGGTCAATGTCCGTTATGAACGGTTGATCGGTTATGACAATGGCCTGGAGGATCAAGACATAATTACCGGTCTTGCGCGCGGTTCGGTTGCAATCGCGCGCGGTTTGAGCGTGGAAGCAGGTGGTATTGCCGCGCGGTCGCGGGTTGACGGGCGGGGTTCCAGCCCAACCAATCTGGTCGGCAATCCCGACAATGTGACTCAGGTTTATTCGGTCTATGTTGGCCCGACCTTTGCCACGCAAATGGGTGACCTAAGCGTCAACGCCGCTTACCGTGCAGGCTATACAAAGGTCGAAAGCACGAATGTCGGATCGCTGCCGCCGGGGCAGCAGGGCATCGACCAGTTTGACGACAGTGTCAGCCATTCGGCCACTGCTTCGGTCGGTATGCAGCCGGGTGTATTGCCCTTCGGCTGGTCGGCAAGTGCAGGCTATGACCGCGAAGATGCGGGCCAATTGGACCAGCGTTACGAGGGCAAATATGCGCGCGTCGATGTGACTGTGCCGGTGACGCCGACGGTCGCCTTGCTGGGCGGTATTGGCTATGAAGATATTGAGATCAGCGAGCGTGATGCGCTGCGTGACGGCCTGGGCAATCCGATTGTCGGTAGCGATGGCCGTCTGGTTACCGATCCGGCTTCTCCACGTCTGGTGGCCTATCAACAGGACGGCCTGATCTGGGATGCGGGTGTGATGTGGCGGCCAAGCCCGCGCACGTCGCTGGTCGCAACTTATGGTCGCCGGTACGGCAGCGATACCTATACCGGCAGATTCAGCTATCAACCGGGCAGGGATTGGGCGGTCAACGTCTCCGCTTATGACACCGTTTCGGGTTTTGGCAGCTTGCTCAACGACAATCTGGCAAACCTGCCGACTCAGTTTCGCAGTTCGCGCAACCCGCTGTCAGGCGACATCAACAGCTGCGCATTTGGTCAAACCGGCGGCTTCTGCTTCAATAGCGCGCTGCAATCTGCTTCGTCGGCCGCATTCCGCCAACGCGGCATAACCGCATCATTCAGCGGAACCACGGGCGGCTGGGACAGCGGTTTCGCGGTCGGCTACAACCGCCGAAAATTCCTAACGTCCCAGCTGGGCGCTCAGGCACAAATCGACGGTCTGGTGGACCAAAATTATTTTGCAGTCGCCTATCTCGGCACCGCACTTGACCGCCAGACGCGATTTGAATCGAATGTTTACGCCAATTATTTCGACCCCGGTTTTGCAGGTGCTGGCAATGTGCTCTCAACCGGCGCTAACGCGGCGCTATACCGTCAAATCCTGCGCGGATTGGCGGCATCGGCGGCGGTTGGCCTCGACAGCTATAAACAGGAAGATTTCGATAGCGAGCTGACCGCATCGGCTCTGCTTGGCTTGCGTTACAGTTTCTAAAAGGAACGGATATGTACGACCAATTTTACGGACTTACCGGGCGGCCATTTCAGCTAACCCCTGATCCGCTATATTATTTCGAAAGTGCGACGCACCGCAAGGCACTATCCTATCTCGGATATGGTCTGGCGCAGGGCGAAGGCTTCATCGTCATTACCGGAGAAGTAGGTTCAGGCAAGTCGACCCTGGTCAGCCATTTGATGCAGAGCATCGACAAAGCGCGGCTGACGGCGGCGACAATTGTTACCAGCCAGCTTGATGGCCTCGACATGGTTCACATGGCAGCAGAATCGTTCGGCATCGATACCCGTGGGCTCGACAAGGCTGCAACGCTCAAGGGTATCGAGAATTTCCTGCATGCCGAAGCCCGCTCCGGACGGCGTTGTTTGCTGGTGGTTGACGAGGCGCAAAACCTGTCGGTTGATGCGCTTGAAGAACTGCGGATGCTGTCGAATTTCCAACTGGGTTCATCGGCGTTGTTACAGATATTCCTGCTGGGTCAGCCCGAATTTCGTGACCTGGTGCACAATGCGACGGAACTGGAACAATTGCGCCAGCGTGTGATCGCCACCCACCATCTGGAGCCGATGGAGGCAGACGAGGTCGAGCCGTATATAATCCACCGCCTGTCGCGGGCCGGCTGGACCGGGCGACCGCAGATTATGAACGATGCGTTCGCGGTGCTGTACGCTGAAACCGGCGGTGGGCCGCGCAAACTCAATACCCTGATGAACCGCGTAATGCTGATGGGGGCGGTTGAGCAGGTTGACGTTATCGACGGCGACCTGGTTGAGGCGGTGATTGCCGACATGGCGGGCAAGCCGTTCGAATATGACGCGCCAATGTCTGCGCCTGCGCCGTTTGTTGCCGGAGTGGCGAAACCGGTTGAGATTTCCAAGCCGCAGATCGAAAAGCCGGCTGTAACTGCCCCCATTGAGGAGGTTGCGCCACAGGCAGCATTTTCTGTTCCTGAACCGAAAGCCATCGCGCCAGTTGCTGTTCCCGCCAATCAAGCAGAAACCGAAGCACTTGCCGTTCGCGTGGCCGTTCTTGAACAGCGCGTCAGCGAGCAGGACGGCGCGTTGCGCCGCGTGCTTGCCATGATGATCGATTGGATGGACAAGGAAGGCAGCGTCGAGGCAAAGTTCCGGCAACACAGCCGCGCAGCGTGACATAATCGCGGCTTTGCCCGCTTTTGAAGGAAGCCAATGCCGGTGCGAAATGCGCTATCCGTCGATGTTGAAGACTGGTTTCAGGTCGGGGCGTTTGAAACCGTCATCGACCGCAACGACTGGAATTCGCTCGAATGCCGCGTGGAACGCAATACCGATGCTGTGCTGGGGCTTTTCAATGACACGGGGATTACAGGGACTTTTTTCGCTTTGGGCTGGGTCGCTGAACGCTACCCGGCCTTGATGCGGCGGATCGTGGACGCTGGGCATGAACTGGCAAGCCATGGTTATGCGCATCACCGCGTTTTTACCTTCACGCCGCAGCAATTTGCCGCCGATATCGAACGCGCGCGCAAGTTGATCGAGGATGCATCGGGCGCGCTGGTTACCGGCTATCGCGCGCCGAGCTTCTCCATAGACCAGCGCACGCCTTGGGCGCACGAGATATTGGCTGAGCAAGGCTATACCTATTCCTCCAGCGTCGCGCCTATCAAGCACGACCATTATGGTTGGGCCGAAGCACCTCGCTTTGCCTTTCGTCCGGTTGCGGGCAGCGACTTTCTGGAAATCCCCGTTACCACGGCACAGTTCGGTCCAAAGCGATTGGCGGCGGGCGGTGGCGGGTTTTTCCGGTTGCTGCCTTACGCCTTTTCTCACTGGGCGATTGCGCAAGTGAATAAGCGCGAGGCACGTCCGGCTGTGATTTATTTCCACCCGTGGGAGATCGACCCCGATCAGCCACGGGTCGCCAATGCGCCAATCAAGTCGAAGCTGCGCCATTATACGAAATTGGGTGCGATGGCGGGCAAGCTACGCCGTTTGCCCAAGGACTTCCAATGGGAGCGGCTGGACGCGATTGTGGCTCGTGAACAGGCCCGGTTTGAATGAACGCGCCGATGCTCCGGTCGAAATTCGATATCCGCAATGTCGATTTGCGCGATGCCGATGAATGTCTACGGATTGACCGGTGGGTGATGGCGCATGACGCAGGATTGCCCTTCCACCGTCCGGTCTGGCTCAAAGCGGTTGAAGCCGGAACGGGCCAACAGGCGCACTGCCTGATTGCGGAAACCAGCGAGGGCATTGTCGGCCTGCTACCGTTGCACCTCATTCACTCGCCATTATTTGGGCGGGCATTGGTGTCGTCGGGATTTGCCGTAGGCGGCGGAATATTGTCCGATAGTCCGATCGCTACGCGGCGGTTGGCGGCGGCGGCTTGGGAAATGGCCGAACGGTCGAGTTGTCCGACGGTGGAGCTTCGCGGCGGTGCGTTGCCGGGCGGTGACTGGATTGAGAAACGCGATGCCCATGCCAATTTTCTGCGGGCCTTGGCGGTGGATGCCGATACCGAATTGCTCGCTATCCCGCGCAAACAGCGCGCCGAAGTGCGCAAGGGGCTGGAAAACAACCTGACAATCGAAACAGGTTGTTCCGCTCGCGATTCAGATTGGCAATATGCCATTTATGCGGAAAGCGTCCGCAACCTCGGCACGCCGGTTTACCCGAAGTCGCTGATGCAATCGGTGTTGGCAGCTTTTGGCGACGATGCGGATATTCTGACTGTGCTGGCCGGTGATCGCCCGGTCGCCAGTGTGCTCAGCCTTTATCATAAAAATGTCGTGATGCCTTATTGGGGCGGCGGCGTTTGGGATGCGCGGGCGCTGCGTGCCAATGACGTGATGTATTACGCGTTGATGAATCACGCGCGCGAACGCGGCTGCACGCATTTCGATTTTGGCCGGTCAAAAACAGGCTCGGGCGCGTATAGCTTCAAAAAGAATTGGGGCTTTGAGCCTGATCCGATGACTTACGCCGTGCGCACCGCCGACGGTGAGGAGCCACGCGACGTCAACCCGAACAGCCCAAGATATAAGGCGAAGATTGCGCTTTGGCAGAAACTGCCTTTGCCCGTCGCCAACCGGCTGGGGCCGTGGATCGCTAAAGGTTTGGGATAATGCGCGAGATATTGTTCCTCGCGCACCGTATCCCCTGGCCCGCCGATCGCGGGGACAAGATACGGTCACATAATATATTGAAGCGATTGACCGAAATGGCCCCGGTGCATGTGGGCACCTTTGCCGATGATGCGCGCGATCTAGGATTCGTTGCCGAGATGGACAGAATCCTTGCCTCTGCCCATGTAGAATTGCGCGATAAGCCGAAATGGCAGGCGGGCATTGAGGCGCTGTTGACCGGCCAACCGGTTTCGGTGCGCAGTTTCGGCAGTGCATCAATGCAAGACTGGGCCGATGCTCTGCTCGCCAGTGGCAGGATCAGCCATATTTTCTGTTTCTCGGGGCAAATGGCGCAATATGTTCCTGCGTCGTTTCATGGCCGCTTCATCATGGACTTTGTCGATGTCGATAGCGCGAAGTTTGAAAGCTATGCGGGCGAGGGCGATCTGCTGATGCGCTGGGTTAACGCGCGCGAAGGCAGGCTGTTGGCAGCGTTTGAACATGCTGCGGCCAAACGCGCATATGTCAGCCTGTTTGTCAGCGAAGCAGAGGCTTCGCTGTTCCGTGCCAGATCGGGTCTTGGTGTCGACAGGGTGCAGCCATTGGGTAATGGCATTGATACCGTGCGCTATGATCCGTTGGCGCCGATTCCCGCACTTGAACAGCATTTTTCCGGTCAGTTGATCGTTTTCACCGGCCAAATGGACTACCGTCCCAACATCGAGGCGGTCTGCGACTTTGCAGGCAATGCGATGCCCATCATCCGTGCGCAATATCCTGACGCTTGTTTTGCCATAGTTGGTCGCAATCCGACGTCGGCGGTTAGTGCTTTGGCCCGGATGGATGGCGTGATCGTAACCGGCGCGGTTGACGACGTGCGCAGCTGGCTCGCCGCCGCTGACGTCGTTGTCGCACCGTTGCGGATTGCACGTGGAATCCAGAACAAGGTGCTGGAGGCGATGGCAATGGCAAAGCCCGTAGTTGCCTCGACCGCGGCAGCGGAGGGCATCGCTGCTGTCGACCAAGTGCACTTCCATGTCGAAGCCAATGTCACTGACGAGGCAAAGCGGGTCTGTGCATTGTTGGCCGACCGGGCCTCACGAGAGCAGATGGGGTGCGCCGCACGCGCCCATGTATCGACGCATTACGGCTGGCGAGGCCAACTCGTGCCGCTGGACCGGTTGATGGGCTATCAACCGCAACTCGCCGAGGCCGCCGAATGAAGGCCGCCACACCGGCAAGCCTGTGGCCTGGCCCGTTGCAAATGCTCGCTATCGCCTGGACCGGGCTGCTCCTGCTTTTTTGGCGCGATGCGCGGGATATGGCGGCGATCTGGTGGAACAGTTCGACCTTCAACCATTGTCTGTTGATCCTGCCGATACTCGTCTGGCTGGTGATGCAGCGGCGGGAGTTGTTGGCGGAATTGAAGCCACAGCCTTGGTGGCCGGCGCTGCTTTATGGCGCACTAGGGGCAGGGGGATGGTTGCTCGGCGATGCTGCGGGCCTGGCGGTCGCACGGCAATTGGGGCTGGTAATGATGTTGCAAGGTAGCGTCGCCGCGCTGCTGGGACCGAATGTGACGCGCGGACTGCTCTTTCCCTTATTCTACATCTTCTTCCTCGTCCCAATCGGCGAGGAAGCGGTGCCAGCGCTGCAAACGCTGACCGCGAAAATGTGTATGCTCTTGCTCGGCTGGGCCGCCATTCCGGCGCATATCGATGGCATATTCATTACTACGCCAACCGGCTATTTCCGTGTGGCAGAGGCGTGTTCGGGTGTGAAGTTTCTGGTGGCTATGGTTGCTTATGGCGCGCTGGTTGCCAATCAATGTTTCCAAAGCTGGGGCAGGCGGATTGCATTCATGGCCGTTTGCATAATCGTGCCGATCATCGCCAACGGCCTGCGCGCATTCGGGACGATTTATATCGCGCATCATAGCAGCATCGATTTTGCCGCCAGTTTCGACCATGTTTTCTACGGCTGGGTTTTCTTCGGCATTGTGATCGCGTTGGTAACGGCCATTGGTTGGCGCTTTTTCGACAAACGCGCGGAGGCCCCGGCGTTTGACCCGGCCCGGTTACAATCACCGGTGAAGGGGCGCTCCAGCGCCGGTCGCATACTGGCCGCTATCCTGTTAATCGCTGCCATGCCGCTTGGCTGGTCAAGCTATGTTGCAGCGAAGTCGTCTCCAATCCCGGCACGTATCGCGCTGCCCGAGGTTCCCGGCTGGCACATTGTGCCTTATTCACCGCGTGCTGAATGGCGGCCACGGTTTGACAATGCCAGCCACTATCTGTTTGGCCGTTATCGCAATGGACGGGGACAGGAGGCCGATTTGTTCGTTGTCCTGTATGACCGGCAAAATGAAGGCCGCGAATTGGTCGGCTACGCCCAAGGTGCGGTTGATCCCGATGGTAATTGGTCATGGACGGCAGACATTCCGGCGCCTGCAAACGCCCGTGCCGAACGTATCAAAACCTTGGGTGCATCGCGCGAGGTCGTCAGCTTTTACCGGGTTGATGGCGTTACCAGCGGCTCTGCCGCTCAGATAAAGCTCGCTACAATGAAAGCGCG
This sequence comes from Sphingorhabdus sp., assembly GCA_040007915.1. Classification (GTDB taxonomy): domain Bacteria; phylum Pseudomonadota; class Alphaproteobacteria; order Sphingomonadales; family Sphingomonadaceae; genus Sphingorhabdus_B. Next base: position 3,773 of record JBDTUD010000003.1, on the reverse strand, counting down.
CCTGTTTGGCGGTAATCTGCAGGCGGTGGCAATATTGGTTTCGGCGGAACAGTACGGCGCCGCGTCGACACGTCCGACCATTGACGCATTCTTGAAAGCGCTCGGCAACATCGACAAAGTGGCTGACCGCTTCGCCGGGATCAGCTAGGGGGCGGGTCATGTGCGGAATTGCGGGCATCTTTCACTTGGAGACGGCCAAGCCGGTTGATCCTGAACGGGTAAAGCGGATGACCGATGCTATTGCCCACCGCGGACCGGATGGGTCGGGTGTGTGGACTGCGCCGGGCGTCGGGCTTGGCCACAGGCGGCTGTCGATTATCGACCTTAATGGCGGTGCGCAGCCGATGCATTCGGATGACGGGGCGCTGACGCTCAGCTTTAACGGCGAAATCTATAATTTCATGGATTTGCGCAAAGAGCTGGAAGCGGTTGGTTATGTCTTCCGCACCAATAGCGACAGCGAGGTAATCTTGCATGGCTGGCGGCATTGGGGGCCGGATTGCGTTTCACATTTCCACGGAATGTTCGTTTTTGCGATTTATGATGCGCGGACAAGGCAGCTGTTTCTCGCGCGCGACCGGTTGGGTGTGAAACCGCTTTTCTACGCGCCGATTGCCGATGGCAGCATCATATTCGGGTCTGAACTAAAGGCGCTGACTGCGCATCCGGCGCTTCGGCGCGAGGCTGATCTGGCGGCGGTCGATGACTATCTTGCGTTTGGCTATGTCCCCGACCACGCCTCCATCATTCGCGGAGTGAAAAAGCTTCCCGCAGGACATTTCCTGCTGCTGCAACAGGGCCGCCCGTTACCCCAGCCGGTCGAATATTGGGACATCGATTTTTCAAAACGCGTGAAGGGCAGCCAGAGCGAACTTGAGGAAGAGTTGCTCCGGCTGATGCGGCAAGCGGTGACATCGCGGATGGTGGCCGATGTGCCGCTGGGCGCATTTCTGTCGGGCGGCGTGGATAGCAGCAGCGTTGTTGCGCTGATGGCCGAACATTCGAGGCAACCTGTCAAAACCTGCTCCATCGGCTTCGACGTCGGCGCGCTCGATGAAAGCGAATATGCCGAAACCGTCGCACGGCGTTTTGCGACCGATCATCGCAACCGCAAGGTAGCAGCAGACGATTTTGCGCTGATCGACATGCTGGCGCATCATTTTGACGAGCCCTTCGCCGATGGGTCGGCGCTCCCGACCTACCGAGTCTGTGAAATGGCGCGTGAGCAGGTGACGGTGGCGCTGTCGGGTGACGGTGCCGACGAGGCGATGGCGGGTTACCGGCGGCATGTGTTCCATCACAATGAAGAGCGCGTGCGCGGGCTACTACCGCAGTCGGTGCGCGGTGCGTTGTTTGGCCGGCTTGGTCGCGTTTATCCCAAGGCCGACTGGGCACCGCGGCCTTTGCGCGCAAAAACCACCTTGCTGTCGCTCGCGCGTAGCGGGGCGGAAGGATATACCAACGCCGTCAGCCTGACCAACCCTGAACAGCGCCGCGCGCTATATTCGCGTCGTTCACGCAACATCATCGGCGATTACCGCGCAGAGGCGTATATGGAACGGCTCATGGTGTGCGCTCCGGCGCGAAGCGGGCTCGATCAGGCGCAATATGCCGATATGAAATTGTGGTTGCCGGGCGATATTCTGACCAAGCTTGACCGCACCAGTATGGCGGTCGGGCTTGAAGCACGCGAGCCGTTACTCGACCATCGTTTGCTCGAATTCGCCGCCAGCTTGCCGGAAAACATGCGGGTGCGGCGCGGGCAGGGCAAATATCTGATGAAGCAGACAATGGAGCGTTACCTGCCCAAGGATATCCTTTACCGGCCGAAAATGGGTTTCGTAACACCCATCGGGCAATGGTTTCGCGGGCCATTGGCAGAGGCTGCACGTAATCTTGCGACCAGCCCGGTTTTGTCGCAGGTTGAATGGTTCGACAATGCCGTGATCGCCAAAGCGGCGGAGGACCATATTTCGGGGCGGGTTAATAATGACCGGCTGTTGTGGCAATTGGTGATGCTTGAAAAATCGGTTAGCAAGCTTTTTGGCTGATTGTTCTCCTCCCGTATGCGAAAGGGGAGGTTCAAGGATAGGTTGCTGTCACAAAATACAGCCCATCCGGCGGCGCATTTTCGGCCAAGGCAGTTCGGTCTTTCGCATCAAGCGCCGCTTGCAAATCCGAAGCGCTCCAACGCCCCCGGCCAACCGTTGCAAGGCACCCGACCATCGACCGCACCTGATGGTGCAGGAATGACAGCGCAGCTGCTTCGACAATCAGATGCTCCCCTTCACGGCGCACATCGAGCCGGTCCAAAGTTTTAACTGGACTGGCCGACTGGCAATGCGCCGAACGAAATGTCGTGAAGTCATGCAGGCCCACCAAAATCTGTGCGGCGTCTTGCATTGCGTCGGCATCCAATGGTGGGCCAATCCGCCATGCCCGGCCCCGCTCAATCGTCAGCGGCGCGCGGCGGTTGACGATGCGATATTCATAAGCGCGACCGGTGCAGGAATACCGCGCGTGCCAATCGTCGGCGACAACTTCGCAAGCGATCACTGCAATCGGATGGGGCAGCAAATGCGCGTTGATCGCTCCAGTCAGGCGAAAGGCTGTGATGTCCTTTTCGATATCGACATGCGCGCGCATGCCCAATGCATGAACCCCGGCATCAGTGCGGCCTGCGCTATAAACGAGGACTTGCTCGCCGGTAACTTTGTTGATGGCCTCCTCAATGGCACCTTGCACCGTCTGGCCATGGTCCTGCCGCTGCCAGCCCATATAGGGCCCGCCATCAAATTCGATTGTAAGGGCAAAGCGCGTCATGTGAGGATCGTGTCCGCAGGGATGGGCTTGCCGCGCAGAAGGTCGGCGGTAGGCATTGCTGGCTTGCCAGCGCGTTGGATAAGTGTGGGACGGATGGCATCGGTGTCGCAGGTAATGGTGAGGATGTCGTCCAGAACCACACCCACTTGGTCATTCCCGCCTTCGCCGGAGTGACGAGGCAGGGAGATTATTTCTGTATGAAGCACCCGGTATCGTTCGCCTGCAAATTCAAACCAGGCCCCCGGCGTGGGGTTGAATGCCCGGATTTGTCGTTCGACCTGTTCAGCAGAAGCGGCAAAATCTATCCGTGTTTCCGTCTTGTCGATCTTGGTCGCATAGACGACGCTCCCTTCGGGTTGCGCAACTGCCGGGAAGGAATCGATGTCGGCCAGAACATCGCACATCAGCTGTGCGCCCAATTGCGCCAGTTCGATGGTCAGTTCACCGGTGGTCTTGCGATCCACGGGCGTTCGCCCCGTCGCCCGCACGGGGCCAGTGTCCAACCCAGCCTCCATCTGCATCACCATCACACCGGTCTCAGCATCGCCTGCCAGTATCGCGCGCTGGACAGGCGCAGCTCCGCGCCAGCGAGGCAACAGCGAGCCGTGGACGTTGAGGCAGCCCAGCCGTGGCGCATCCAAAATCGCTTGAGGCAGGATGAGACCGTAAGCGGCGACCACCGCAGCATCTAGATCAAGCAGGGCGAACTCGGCTTGCGCCTCGGCGTTGCGCAGCGAAACCGGGCTTCGCACTTTCAGCCCCAACTCCTCGGCCCGCGCTTGCACCGCCGATGGCGTCAGCTTCTTGCCGCGATTGGCCGGACGCGGCGGTTGCGTATACACCGCCACGATCTCATGCCCCGCCGCCACAAGCGAATCGAGTGTCGGCACTGCAAATTCCGGCGTTCCCATGAAGGCAAGGCGCATAAACTGTCCCCGGTACCGTTCGTG
>JBDTUD010000002.1:0-206273 GCA_040007915.1 Sphingorhabdus sp. | reverse complement strand
TCAAAAGATCCTTTGTTAAGGGCTGGACCCCGGCCTGCGCCGGGAACACAGCAACAAGACCTAATCCTTAAAAACGACGGTCTTGTTGCCATTCATCAGCACCCGGTCTTCCAGATGATAATGGACGGCACGGGCAAGAACGCGACGTTCGATATCGCGCCCTTTGCGGACCAGATCATCCGGCGAGTCCGAATGGCTGATCGCTTCGACATCCTGATGGATGATAGGTCCTTCATCGAGATCCGCCGTAACATAATGCGCGGTCGCCCCGATCATCTTCACGCCGCGATAAAACGCCTGATGATAGGGTTTCGCGCCTTTGAAGCCGGGCAGGAAGCTGTGGTGAATGTTGATGCAACGCCCGGAAACGAAGCGGGCCAGATCGTCTGATAATATCTGCATGTAACGGGCCAGCACCACCAGTTCCGCACCGGTTTCGGTAATCAGGGCTTTGATCTGGGCTTCCTGCTGAGCCTTGGTTTCTTTGGTGGTTGGCAGATAATAAAAAGGAACATCCCCGACAAGGCTGATTTTTAGCGCTTCGCGCGGGTGATTGCAGATGATGCCCACCACATCCATTGGCAGTTCGCCAATGCGGTGGCGGTATAGGAGGTCGCCGAGGCAATGGTCGAACTTCGATACCATCAACATGACCTTGCGCCGTTCCGTCGCGCCCCGCAATGTCCAGGTTAAGACGTTTTCATCAGCAAATGATGTGAACGCAGCCCGCAGCGCTTCAGGGGCCGCTTCGGCGGCAAGCTCGAAAACAATTCGCATGAAAAACAGGTTCGACTCGGTGTCGTTGAACTGCTGTGATTCGTGAATGTTTCCGCCATTGTCAGCCAAAATTCGCGCTACGCTCGCGACAAGACCGGGGCGGTCAGCACAGGAAAGTGTTAGAATTTGGCGATTTTGGGTCATGGAAGCAGCTCTCTCCGTATTTATTGTTTGTGTTACATACAAAAATTGATATGCATTGCCTATAAGTTTTTTGACAAGGAGAGGCTTGCCATGAGCGCCGCGAATTTGGAACAAGTGTTGAGTGCGTCGGGTAACCCAGTGGAGATGCTGCGCAATTCGCAGTTGGGTGCCTATGTCTATCCGGTCGTGGCGCCGGAATTTCACAACTGGCGTGACGAACAATGGGCTTGGCAACATAGCGCCGTGCTGTTCGACCAGTCGCACCACATGGTCAATCTCTATATCCGCGGCAAAGACGCGCTGAAGCTGATCACCGATACGATGATCAATTCGCCCAAGGGCTGGGCCGTCGACAAGGCCAAACAATATGTGCCTACCACGCCTTATGGCCATGTCATCGGCGATGGCATCATCTTTTGGCTGGCCGAGGAAGAGTTCGTTTATGTCGGTCGCGCGCCCGCGTCCAACTGGCTGCGTTTTCATGGTGCGACCGGCGGTTATGACGTGCAGATTGAACTCGACGACCGTTCACCGATGCGCCCGATGGGCAAGCCCGTCACCCGTTCGTGCTGGCGCTTCCAGATTCAGGGACCAAAGGCCTGGGCGATCATCGAAAAGCTGCATGGCGGTCCGCTGGAGCAGCTCAAATTCTTCAACATGTCGACGATGAACATCGCAGGCAAAACGATCCGGACACTGCGTCATGGCATGTCCGGCGCACCGGGCCTTGAAATCTGGGGGCCATATGAAGAGCAGGAAGAAATTCGTGCAGCCATCCTCGAAGCGGGCAAGGAATTCGGCATCGTCCCATGCGGTAGTCGCGCCTATCCGTCCAACACGCTCGAATCCGGCTGGATACCTTCGCCGCTTCCCGCCATTTATACGGGTGAAAAGCTTAAAGGTTTCCGCGAATGGCTGGGCGCTGATAGCTATGAAGCTACCGGCTCGATTGGCGGCAGCTTCGTTTCCGACAATATCGAGGACTATTACCTCAACCCTTGGGAACTGGGTTATGGCCCGTTCGTCAAGTTCGACCATGACTTCCATGGCCGCGAGGCGCTCGAAGCACTGAACCCGGCAGAACAGCGTACCAAGGTAACGCTCGCCTGGAACCCTGAAGACATGGCGAAGATCATGGCCTCGTTATTCGACCCCGATGGTGAGCAGTACAAGTTCTTCGATACCCCGCTCGCCAACTATGCCTCGTCCAATTATGACCGCGTGGTTGATGCCGGTGGCCGGACCGTCGGCGTTTCGATGTTCACCGGCTATAGCTACAATGAAAAGCAGGCGCTTTCGCTTGCTACCATTGATCCCGAAATTCCTGTCGGCACCGAACTTCGCGTTGTGTGGGGTGAAGAAAATGGTGGCACGAAGAAGACCACGGTCGAACGCCACAAGCAGATCGAAGTGCGCGCCGTCGTGAGTTCTGTGCCGTATAGCCGCGTTGCGCGTGAAACCTACGCTGAAGGCTGGCGCACCCAGCGCTAAGGGCTGGCACCGGACCGCCCACGCCCTTTCCATGGAGGGGCGTGGGCGGGTGGCCGGTCAAACGGAAGATATTCTGATGTCAAAACCACTTATCCATCCGAATTGGGACAGGCCGCCCGCCGGGGTCACCGAGGGCTATTCGCTGGAGATAACCGCCAAGGATATCGCTTCGCTGCGGGATGCCGCGCCGCTCATCCCCGCCGAAACGCCGGTCGCTGTCACATTCCTGCCGGGCGAAGAGCCCGAGGCACGGGTTGCCGCAGCTGTTGCCGTGCGCGAGTTGGGTTTCGAACCGATGCCGCATTTCTCCGCCCGCCGGATCACATCCGAGGATGCGTTCGAGAAATATCTCGAAGCAGTTGTCCGCGACGCCGGGGTACGGCGCTGTTTCATCGTTGCGGGCGACCCGCCGGAGCCGCAAGGCCCCTACGCTGATACCTCCGCGTTACTCGCGACGGGTGCCTTCGAAAGTGCCGGGATAAAGGCCATCGGCATTGGTGGCCATCCCGAAGGGCATCCGATCATGACCACGCAGCAATGCTGGGACGTGCTTGAACAAAAAGTCGCCGAGATCGAACTGCGTGGTATGGCGCCGCTGGTTGTCACCCAGTTCGGCTTCGATCCCGACGCTTTCCTGCGTTGGCTGAAGGAACTGCGCGCTCGCGGTGTTGATACGCCGGTTCGCATCGGTATTCCTGGCCCCGCCGGAATCAAGACTTTGCTTCGCTTTGCCGCGCGCTGCGGCGTCGGTGCTTCGACCAGTGTCATGGCAAAATATGGCATTTCGATTACCAAGCTGATGGGGACTGCCGGGCCTGACAAACTAGTTGACAGCTTCGCCGCAAATCTGGGCGACGAGCATGGCCGGGTTCGTTTACATTTCTATCCGTTCGGCGGCCTGGGGAATACGGTGGCGTGGATTGCTGACTACAACAGGCGCCACGGAATCTAGGCCGTGGCGACCTCTGGTCCAAAGAAATTTAGTTCCAGCAACACGCCGTTCGGATCTTGCGTGAAGATTTGCCGCAGGCTGATCGCTTCGACAAAATTGACCTGAAAATTCAACTCCTGTGTTCGCAACCTTGCCATCATTTCTTCATAGCCGGTACAATTGAACGCGATATGATGGATTGAGCCGGTTGGCCCGGGCATCACCTCACGGTCATAGGGCCGGGGGCAATCTGTGCTGTTGATATGCAGGATCGCGCGGCCGGAATCGTCAAACATCCACTGGGCTGTTTGTGGTGTGAGCGGGGGAGGGGCGTCGCGCTGGTCGAGACCGAACAATTCGGCATAGAAGTGCGCCGTTCCATCCAAATCATCGGTGATGATGTTGACATGATCGAGCGCGTTGACCTTCATTGCTTTTGCCTCCTTTAGGTTGCCTTGCGTGCGGCCTCCCGCGCGTCCTTGTAACTCTTGCGCCTGAATGCTTCAAATCCGACCCTCTGCTCGAAACCGGGATCATCGGGATAGTCACGGTAGTCGGAAAGATATTCCTGAAACAGTTCCGCCAGTTCTTCCTTATGCTCAGGATGGGAGAAAATATAGGCCCGGTTTTCGCGCATGCCATCAAGCACGCGTGCGGCGATCACGTCCGGTTCCATGCCAAATTCGTGGAACTCGGCCAGCCGCTTCACATTGTCGGTGTCGATCGGCTTCGCGCCCGCTTTCAGCTCATCCGGACGAATATCGTCACTGGCATAAATATAGGATTTCACGAGGCCCGGGCAAAGCACCGAGACGCCAATCCCCTTGGGCGCGAGGCTGGCACGCAAGCTTTCGCTCATCCCGCGCACCGCAAATTTTGTTGTGTTGTAAATGCCCGGAGATCCGCTCGCTAGCCAGCCTGCCATCGACGCCGTGTTGACGATATAGCCGCCATTACCCGCTGCAATCATGCGTGGGACGAACGTCATCACCCCATTGATCGGGCCGTTGAGATTTACACCCATTACCCAATCCCAGTCCGAATAGCTCGAATCCTCGATGCTCTGGAACAGGTTGATCCCGGCATTGTTGAAAAGCAGGCTGACCGGCCCGAATTGTGCTTCCACTTCGTCCGCTGCTGTTTCCATGGCGTCGCGCGACGACACATCGACCTGTACGCCCATAACCATCTGGTTATCGAGCGTCTTCAACGCCACGTCGATCGAGTCCTGGCGGATATCGGCGATTGCGACCTTGCAGCCCTCGGCTAGCAACGCGCGAACCAGCCCTATGCCAACACCATTTGCGCCGCCGGTGACGAACGCAGTGCGTCCTGCGAAATCAATCATGGTTTCAATCCTTTCTGCCGCGCAATTTCGGCAGCGTGGATGGGGTTTTCGAACAGCATCGCGAACGTCTTTTTATATTCCTCATTTTCAGGGAGGTGGGCCGGGACCGCCGCGGTTGTCGCTTCGCCCCGCTTGCGCACGCCTTCAAGGAATTCGCTGTGGGTCAGGATGTATAATTCGTCATTCAATATGCCCTGCAACACCCGTTCCCCGACCTGTTCCTTGGTCTGGTAGAGGTGGAACAAATTGCCTCCATCCTGCCGACGCTTGTCGGCTTCGGCATATCCGGATTCGGCGAGTTCAGCAGGGCGGGTTTTGCCCGCTTCGGCGATGTTGGACTGGACCGCACCGGGGCAAAATGCCGAACAGATGATGCCTTGCGGTTCCAACTCGGGTCGCATGCATTCGATCATCGAAACGACTGCTGCCTTGCCAGTGGAATAGATGGTCGTGCCACCTACCGGGACTAGACCGGACATGGAGGCGGTGTTGACGATATGGCCGCCCTCGCCGTGACGCTGGATGCGCGGCAGGATCGTGACGATGCCGTTGATGGTACCGCCCAGATTGACCCCCATCACCCAGTCCCAATCGGCATAAGTGGCAAGTGCAGTGGGGCCTATGACAGCGACACCCGCATTGTTGCACAATATGTGGATTTTGCCGAAGCGTGCCTCGGCAGCATCGGCGGCGCTGGCAAAATCATCGCGGTTGGTGACGTCGAGCTTGACCGCCAGAACCCGGTCGGCGGAACCCAGCTCAGCCTGTGCGTCGGAAAGATGATCGTCGCGGATATCGGCAATGACCACATTCATGCCCGCGCCGAGCAACGCCTTCGCGATGCCAAGGCCGATGCCGCTGGCACCGCCCGTGACGAACGCGGTCTTACCGGATAGATTTTGCATATTTTTTCCTCTCCGCTTCTGTCCGCTTTGTGCGGCCAGTTAACGATTCCGGTAGATTCCCAAACACCAACGCGAAAGTGCTGGACATCGCCGGTCAAACGATATTGTATCTAATACATACAAAAAAGCATTTGGAAAGTGCGATCAGCAGGAGAGAGAATAATGGCAGGGCAAGCCCCAACATTGGCTCCCACGAACCCGGACACTCAGTCTGAAAGCATCATTACAAGGGTTTGGCCAACCTCCGCCACGGGATATTGGGCACTTTTTGTCATCATCCTGGCAACCTTCCTGACTTTTTTCGATCAGGTTGTGTTCGGTATGCTGGCGGAACGCATCAAGGCGGACTTTGGTCTGACTGATTCCCAACTCGGCTTCCTGGCCGGGCCTGCGAGCATCATCTGTTATCTGTTTGTCGGAATTCCGCTGGCGCGTCTGGCCGATATCTATCCGCGTAAATATGTGCTGGCTGGCGGCGTCGCAGCCATTGGCTTGATCACCGCGCTTGGCGGGCTTGCACAAAATTTCGGTCAGTTCCTGACCAGCCGGGTGTTTCTTGCCGCTGGTGGATCGGCGCATGCGCCCGCTTCCTATTCGCTGATCGCGGATGCATTCCCGCCCAAAAAGATTACACGAGCCTTCGCGCTCCTCCAGTTCGGTTTCATCGGCGGCACGTCGCTTGGTGCTATTGTCGGCGGCATGCTGATTGTGGCGACGGCCGATTGGGGACCTTCGCAATTTGCCGGCCTGACCATATTAGGCTGGCAATGGATATTGATCTGGACCGGCTTGCCCGGGGCGCTGATTGCCCTGCTGTTCCTGACAGTCAAGGAGCCCTTGCGCTTCATTCTACCAGCCGACGGTCTTCAGCCTCCAAAGGATGCAAGTCTGGGCCGCCGTATCCTGACATTTACGGGGTTGGACGCGGCGAAGGCCATCAATAGCCGGCGCAGGGTCTATTTCCCGCTCTTCGGGGGCCTCGCGCTCAGCGCGATCGAGGTGTTCGGCCTCCAATTCTGGCGGACCCCGTTCATGATCCGCACTTATGGCTGGAACGAAGCCCAGATTGGTGCGGTGATGGGTTCAATGGTGCTGGTCGCCTCGATACTTGGGATTACGCTGGGCGGCGTTTTTGTCGAATGGCTCGCTAAACGTCACAAGGATGCCAATGTTCGTGCGGCGACCATCTTTTTTTGCGGCACCACGATTTGTTCCATTCTGGCCCCGCTAATGCCAAATGGCTATCTGGCGCTGACGGTCTTTAGTGTCGGTGCCATGTTCGGTCTTGCCGGTGCCGTTCCCCAAAATGCCGCGATCCAGCGGATTGCCCCGAATGCGATGCGTGGACAGGTCACAGCGATCTATCTGTTCATGTTCACCTTTTTCGGTGCGATGGGGAGTTTCGTAATCGGCCTGGTTCAGGACTATATTATCGGGGTCGATGAGGATTTGTGGAAAGCGCTGCTGATAACAGCGTCAACTCTGCTGCCATTGGCCACATTTTTGATGTTCAAGGCAATCAAGCCATACCGTGAAGAAGTAGAGCGCCTTGATGCTCTGGATGGTGATGTAGCCAACACCAACTCTCGTCATCCTGAACTTGTTTCAGGATAACAGGCAACGGTGGTGGGTTATCCTGAAACAAGTTCAGGATGATGATCGACATTAGAAAAAGGTGAAGAATGACTAGTTATCCCGAATTGCACATGATCATCGATGGGGAAAAAATCCCTGTCGGCCACAGACGCACGCATCAGGTCGTAAATCCCGCGACGGAGGAAATTCTGGGGGACCTTCCGCTGGCCGACGCGGTCGATCTGGACCGGGCGCTGGAAACGGCGGCAAAGGGTTTCAAAATCTGGCGGAATTCCACGGCACAGGAGCGCGCCGCAGTGCTGACCGGTGCCGCCCGGCTGATGCTGGAGCGACGGGAAGAGATTGCCCGGATCGCGACGCTCGAACAAGGCAAAACCCTTGCCGAGACTCGCATCGAAGTGATGATGAATGTCGGTTTGTTCAATTTCTATGCTGGGGAATGCCAGCGTGTATATGGTCGCCAGTTGGTTCGTCCGGCGGGAATGCGCTCGACGGTGACCTATGAACCGGTGGGACCGGTGGCGGCCTTTGCTCCATGGAATTTTCCTATCGGTAACCCCGGTCGCAAGCTGGGCGCACCGATCGCGGCCGGCTGTTCGGTGATCCTCAAATCCGCAGAAGAGGCTCCGGCGTCGGCGCTCGCCGTGTTGCAATGCCTGCTCGATGCAGGTCTGCCCAAGGAAGTAGGGCAGGCGGTCTTTGGCGTGCCGGATGAAGTCTCCCGACATCTTCTCGCCAGCCCTGTTATCCGCAAGCTAAGCTTCACCGGTTCGACGATGATAGGCAAGCATCTCGCAAAGCTCGCCGCTGATGATTGCAAGCGCACGACGATGGAGCTTGGCGGGCATGGGCCGGTGCTGGTGTTTGACGATGTCGATGTCGACCATGTGCTCGACGTGGTGACCGCGCACAAATATCGCAATGCGGGCCAGGTCTGCGTTTCGCCCACGCGGTTCATTGTGCAGGATGGCATATTCGAGGCTTTTCGCGATGGCTTCATTGAACGCGCCAAGGCGATCAAGGTGGGCAACGGTGTGGACGATGGCGTACAGATGGGCCCGATGGCCAACGCGCGCCGCCCTGAGGCGATGGACCGGTTGATCGGCGAGGCCGTAGCCAAGGGTGCCAAGCTCGGTTGCGGTGGTAAGCGGATTGGCAATCAGGGCTATTTCTACGCACCGACGGTGTTGTCACAAGTCCCGCTCGACACAGAAATTATGAACGAAGAGCCGTTCGGTCCCGTTGCCCTGATCAATCCTTTCGCCAGCGAAGAGGATATGGTCGCCGAGGCCAATCGCCTGCCATACGGCCTGGCCGCTTATATGTGGACCAGCGATGCCAAACGGCAAAAGAGGGTAGCGCGTGAAATTGAGACCGGCATGCTGGGTATCAACACGACAATGATCGGCGGCGCGGACGCGCCCTTTGGCGGGGTGAAATGGTCCGGCCACGGCCATGAAGACGGTACCGAGGGCCTGATGGCCTGCATGGTTATCAAGGCCGTTCATGAAGGATGAGCGCCAGACCGGGCTGCGGCGGCGCGATGTAAATGCGGCTCTTGGCGTTGGTATGGCGGCACTCGCTTTGCCAACAACGCTGGGCGCAACGAAAAGAGGAACAATACCCATGACCCATGAACTGAAGACCGGCGGTGATCGTGGATATCTCCGCATCGCGACCGAAGAGGCCTTTGCCACGCGCGAACAAATCGACGTGTTTTTGCGCATGATAAAGGACGGGACGGCAGATAAGGGCATGGTCTCGCTCTGGGGCTTTTATGGCACGTCGCCGTCCGAACGCGCGACGCAGATTCTCGACCGGTTGCTCGATCTGGGGCAGCAGCGGATCGACCATATGGATGCTACCGGTATCGACAAGGCGATTTTGGCGCTGACGTCGCCGGGTGTACAGCCCATGCTTGATGTGGAAGAGGCCAAGGGCATAGCGCGCAGGGCCAATGATTATCTGGCCGAAAATGTTGCCGCGCGACCTGACCGTTATGTTGGCATGACCGCAGTTGCACCGCAGGACCCCGCATGGAGCGCGGAAGAAATCCGCCGCGGCGCAAAACAGCTTGGTTTCAAGGGCGTCCAAATCAACAGCCATACGCAAGGCGAATATCTCGACGATCCGAAGTTCGATCCCATCTTCAGGGCGCTCGCCGATACCGGGCAGCCGCTCTACATTCATCCGTCGACTCCGCCTGACAGCATGATCGATCCGTTTCTGGAGGCCGGGCTGGACGGCGCAATTTTTGGCTTCGGCGTCGAGACGGGAATGCATTTGCTGCGCTTGATAACCATCGGCATATTCGACAAATATCCCGATCTCCAGATCATGGTCGGCCATATGGGGGAGGCATTGCCTTATTGGCTCTACCGCCTTGACTTCATGCATCAGGCAGGTGTGCGATCCAAGCGCTATGCCCGCATGAAGCCGCTCAACAAGACAATCGCCGAATATATGCGGTCCAATGTCCTCGTCACCAATAGCGGCGTCGCGTGGGAACCGGCCATCAAGTTTGCGCAAAGCGTGGTCGGCGAAGACCGCGTGATGTATGCGATGGATTATCCTTATCAGTTTGAAGCATCCGAGGTTCAGGCGATGGACAATATGGACATGAACCCTGCGCTGAAAAAGAAGTTCATGCAGACCAATGCCGAACGATGGTTCAAACTGTGAAAGTCGCCCCCGCTGCATGGCACGCCCTGCTTTTGGTCGGTCTTGCCAATGCGTTGAGCCTGCTTGATCGCAACATTCTTGCCATATTGGCGCCGCGGATCAAAAAGGATCTGCAAATTGGCGATGCCGAAATGGGGTTGCTGTACGGCACGGTTTTCGCGCTCTTTTACGCGCTGTTCTCGCTACCGCTCGGGCGGTTGGCCGATGGCTGGGTGCGGACAAGATTGCTCGGTATCTGTATTGCTTTCTGGTCGCTGGCGACGGGCTTGGCGGCCTTTGCGCAAGGGTTCACGCTTCTTGCCATTTCCCGCCTTGGCGTCGGGATTGGTGAGGGAGCAACCGGACCCGCCGGGACATCTCTGGTTTTCGATCGCTTCCCCAAGGAACGGCGCGGCTTTGCAATGGCGGTGCTGGCGGCGGCGATCGCGGTCGGGCTGGGTGGCTCTTCGGTGCTTGGCGGGGTTGCGGCCGACTGGTGGGACAGGATTTATGCAGACGGCGGTGCGCCACTCGGGTTTCGCGGCTGGCAATTTGCTTTCCTTGTCGCGGCGTTGCCCGGCTTTGCACTGGCTGTGTTTCTTTGGCGCATGCCCGAACCAAAACGCGGTTTGATGGACGGGATAGAGACACCGCCCGATCCGCACCCTTTCCGCGCCAGTGCCGCTGTGCTTGGCTCCGTAACCCCGGTGTTCAACTGGATGTCGCTCGTCCGGCGGGGCGCAGGGCCAAGATACTGGCTGCTAAATTTGGGCGCACTGGCATTGATCCTCATCGGGATGATTTCGCTGACCCATATTACCAGCGCCTTCGCACCTCGCCCTCTGCTTAACCTGGGTGGGCTGGAAGTGAATCCGCATGCGCTGCAATGGACGGTTGTCGGCTTCGGACTCTATGTCGTCCTAAACCTGCTGCAAAGCTTGCGCCTTGCCGACAGGCCCACCTTTGCCACTATCGCTACATCACCGACGGTTGTGCTTTGTATCGCTATCGGGTCGTTGCAGACGATGATCAATTATGGCGTCATGGGCTTCACGCCTATGTTCCTGATGAAAAATTACGGCTTGTCGCCAACCGAGACGGGGTTGCAGTTCGGGTTGCTGTCAGCGGCAATCGGAATCACGGGGCCACTGCTTGCCGGGCCATTTTCCGATTGGATGCATGTGCGCTTTCCGGGCGAGGGCCGGGTATGGGTGACGCTGGCCAGCCTTGGTTGTTCGCCACTGATCGCGCTGTGGGTGTATGCGGCGGATGATGCGACGAACTTTTATATTCGCTTCACGCTCTACAGCCTGGTCCTGACCGCTTGGTTGCCGCCGCTTTATGCCATGATGTTTGACAATGTGCTGCCCCGTATGCGCGGAATAACGTCCAGCACTTACATCATTTGCTCGACGATTTTTGGTCTCGGCATTGGCCCCTATCTTGTTGGCATGATTTCTGACGCCACCGGTGGTAACCTTGCCTACGCGATCCTCTCGATCAACTGGGTTGCGCCCGTGGTGGTACTGATGCTGATTGTGTTAGCAACGCGGGTACGGCGAGATGAGGCCCGCCTTGTGACGCGGGCACGGGCTGCGGGGGAGCCGATTTAGAGGGCACTGTCCCATCATTTCAGGTTGAGCACAAGTTTGCGGCACTATGCCGCAAGGCCAATCTCGTCAGCATTGGCCCAATTGCCATGCAAACCAAAACGCAGCCGGATAGGGATATTGATCGTCGCAATCGGTCCCCTTTCGATGTCTAGTGCGTCGAAAAGCAGCAGGTCGCTGCGATGCTCCTCCAGCCGGTTACAGACTTGCAGTATCCAGCCATCGCCTTCCGCCGCGTCTTTGCTTCGCGGGACGAAGCAGGGTTCCTGCAGGCTGGAGACCGGGCCGCACCAATAATGTTGTTCGGCACCCGTCTGGTGATCCTTGAGGAACAGGCAGTTCATCAATAGGCCGCCTGCGCTGCCGCCCCGCAGTTCAACCGGGCGATGCATATCCATTTCGAGCATCCAGCCATAACGATATGGCCGACCCGCAAAGCGATCATCAATCCGGGGAAACTCGCCGGCGGTTTCGGTCAAGCGAGTGATGCTGTGGAATGCATCATCATTGGACGCCACATCGACTGTCCAGCGCGTCAGATAGCTCATCGCTTCCATACCGTTGAATGGAGCGCCGTGCACATCCGGAAAGAAGGGGAACATATTGTTCTTCGCCTCAGGCGTGTCGAAGTGAATCTTCGTACCGTCCTGGAACGCGTTCATGACATGACTGGCAAAGCAGTTATCGCGCTTGAACCAGCGAATGTCCTCGGCGGTCGCCCCTTCACGGCGCGGCAGGACGCCAAGATATACTGGCATGGTCGTGTCAAAGCCGAAGTGCGGCAGCCCTTTTTCCAGACGATCCCAGCTGCCAATCGACGGCATGACGTGGAATAGCGCGTAATCCGGCGTGATCGCGAAATCATGCATCATGTTGTAATAAGGTGCCTTGAACCAGATTTCGCGGATCAAATCGCCTTCGGGGGTGACTTCGTAAAAGGTACAATCCTCACTGCACAGGCCAGAGGATGCGTAGCCAAAAGCAATCATGTTGCCTGTGTCAGGGCAAATTTTCGGATGTGCGGTAAATGTCTGCCCCGTCATTTTCCCATTGAACCAGGTGTACCCCTCGGTCTCCATGGTTGCCGCGTTCATTACCAGAGCGGGTGAATCCTCCTTCAGTGCATAAAGCTTGCCGCCATGGATGAATGCATTGGTGTTCGCGGTCCCGCGGATTTTTCCTGCAACCGCAGGGTCATCGGTCAGCGGGTTACGATAGGCCCCGAAAAGACCCTTACCGGCATCATTTTCAAGATTCCATTTGTCGGTTTTGGCCCAACGTTGTTTGAAATCACATTGTCCGTCGTGGAAATGGAAACGCGTGATCATGCCATCGCCGTTAAACGCGATATCATCGCCCAGTCTTGGCGGGAATTGCGGATCAGGCTGGACTCGGAAAAAGGCCCCATCGAGTTCATCCGGGACAGTGCCTATATGCGCCAAATCGGCAATGTCGGCTTCAATGCGAGAAGGCGTGTTGAAGCCGGTGAAGCTGATGGTATCAGGAAAATGAGTCACGACATGAACCTCTCGACTTATTTAGTATGTTATACTAACAATCGCCTTAAGGGGAACGAATGACAAGACCAAAAGAAATATTGGTGCCAACCACGCCGCATGTTGAGGGTGATGAGGATATCGGTGAAATCCGCAACATTGTCGGCTTTCACATACGATTGGCCCATGGTGCGGTATACCGGCACTTTACCGAGACGTTCACCAATCTGGACCTGACACAAAAGCAGGTTTCAGTCCTGTGGCTCGTCGATGACCATCCTGACATTGCCCAGACCGATCTGGCACAGCGGATGCGGATGGATCGCGCTACTACGATGGCGATCATCAACCGGCTGCAGTCCCGGGGCTATCTGGTGCGGGGTCAGTCGCCGACGGACGGCAGGAAACAGACGCTAAACCTGACCAAGGAGGGCCGCAAAGCCTTGGCGGTAGCCAAAGCGGCCATCGCCGAACATGAAAGCTGGCTTAAGAGCCGTTTCACAGCAAAAGAAATCGAGCAGTTTATCGAAATGCTGAGCCGCATTCACGAATAAGCGCGATTGACCGGGAGAGAGTATATGGCGGGTAACAACCCGAAAGCCACCATCGATCAGGGACATATGAGCGGCTGGCAGTGGATGGCGGTGGCCATAACTGTAGGACTCAACGCGCTGGATGGGTTTGATGTTCTGTCGATCAGTTTTGCCTCGCCCGGCATTGCCAAGGAATGGGGTGTAGACAAGGCAACCCTGGGCTGGGTGCTGTCGATGGAATTGCTCGGCATGGCGGTCGGGTCCGTCTTTCTGGGTGGCGTTGCCGACAAGATTGGGCGCAGGCCCACGATCCTTGGCTGCCTCGTGGCGATGGCCATTGGGATGCATTTCGCTGGCACGGCCGGTGATGTAAAGCAACTGCTTGCCTGGCGATTGCTGACGGGGCTTGGTATCGGTGGTATGCTTGCCGCGATCAACGCGGCGGCAGCAGAATTTTCAAGCAATCGCTACCGCAGTGTGGCAATGGCGACCATGGTGATTGGCTACCCGTTAGGTGGTGTAATTGGCGGCTTGGTGGTTCAGCAATTGCTCGCGGGGGGGAACTGGCGCGATGTGTTCTCCTTCGGTGCGTGGGCGACGGTTGCCTTCATTCCTTTGGTCTGGTTCTTTGTGCCAGAGACGCCGGCATTTCTCAGCCAGAAACAGCCGGCCGGTGCCCTGGAAAAAATCAACCGCATATTCCGCCGTTTTGGCCACGAGCCTATTCAAAGCCTGCCAGATCAGGGAGCAGAAACGGAAAAGCGGTCGGTTTCGGATATTTTCAAACCCGGACTGATCGCTACGACGCTGTTGATCACCTTTGCCTATTTTGCCCATATAACAAGCTTCTATTTCATCCTGAAATGGGTGCCGAAAATTGTGGTCGACATGGGCTTTGACGCCAGGGCGGCAGCGGGCGTCCTGACTTGGGCCAATGTCGGGGGAGCAACCGGCGGTGCCATTTTCGGGTTGATCGCCATTCGCTTCGGGCTGAGGCCGCTGACGATCGGAACGCTGTTCATTTCCTCGGCCGGGATCATCTGGTTCGGTCGCGGCTCGGGTGATCTTGCGGCCCTGTCAGCCACCGTGGCGATTGTCGGCTTCTTCACCAATGCAGGAGTTGTGGGGCTCTACGCCCTTTTTGCCAAAGTGTTCCCGACGCATGTCCGAGCGACGGGCACGGGTTTTGCAATAGGGGTGGGTCGGGGCGGTGCCATGCTTGCGCCAGTGCTGGCCGGCTATCTCTTTCAGGCCGGGTTCGGGTTGCAAGCCGTTGCCATAGCAATGGGTTTTGGTTCGGTGCTTGCCGGGCTTGCGCTGCTATTCCTGAAGGACAAACAGGCGGACTAGAGTATGACGGAAATAGGTTGAAGTGTTCCCCGGCGAAGGCCGGGGCCCAGCCCTGAAAAGAGACTCTTTGTTTAGGTCTGGACCCCGGCCTTCGCCGGGGAACACTGTCGGTTCAACCCAACCTCATCGCCCTAGACCGCGTCCAGCTCTTCAATGGCGCGAGCCTTTAGCAAGTGTTTCTGTACTTTGCCTGATGCCGTGCGCGTAATGGCGTCGGTGATGACTGCCGTTTTGGGAACCTTGAATTTGGCCAGGCGGCTGGCGCAATGCGCGATTACCGCTTCTGCGGTGATCGATTGTCCGGGCACCGGAATGACGTAAACCCGGCCCACTTCGCCCCAGCGTTCGTCCGGCACACCGACCACGGCGCATTCGCCCACCTCTGGCAATTCGGCAATCGCTGCCTCGACCTCGGCGGGATAGACATTTTCCCCGCCGGAGATGTACATGTCCTTCTTGCGGTCCACGATGTAATAGAAGCCGTCTTCGTCGATGATCGCGGCATCGCCGGTAATGAACCAGCCCTCCCGGAATGCCTTGGCGGTGGTTTCGGGCTGATTCCAGTAACCTGATGCAATGCATGGGCCTCGCAGCCAAAGCTCGCCCATAGTACCGGTTGGCACTTCATTGCCGTCCTCATCTACAATCTTCGGCTCGATGGTCATGAAGGGCAGTCCACAGCTTCCCGCTTTGTTGACCAGCACGCTCATGTCATGCGTCGGCATCCCGAAATTGGACCCGGTTTCGGACATGCCAAAGCCTTCGGTAATCTTGATGCCGGCGTTCACAAAGCGTTCGGTCTGTGCCTTGGGGTTGGGTGCCCCGCCAATCGCCCAGCCGACAAGGCCGTGCAACATTTCGGGTTTGAAATTGGGTTGGTTCCAGATCGTTGCTGCCATTTGCGGAACAGAGAAATAATGGGAGACCTTCAGCTCCGGGTTGGAAAGGCGTTCCAGGGTCTTCTGCGGGTCAAAACCTTTTGATATCAGAACGGTCCCGCCCGACTGGATCGGCACCCGTGTCGCGGCAAAAAGCCCGGCGGTATGGAACAATGGCATGTCGCATAGAAAAACGCTGCGCATCGTCACATCATTGCCATAAATGAAGTTCGCGCAGCCCCAAAAGCTGTTTTCTTCCGATAACATGACGCCCTTGGGTCGGCCGCTGGTGCCTGAAGTATAGAGCAAGGTGGTAACTGCATCAAACGGCCGACGGGCGGCTTTCGGTGCTGCGGCACCATTAGCACCAAGGCCGAGCATGTCCGTTACTGGGATGGCACGTGCCGCCGCCTTGGGCGGGTCAAACTCGCTATCGTAAAATACCAGCTGCGGTTCGGCATCTGCGGCGAGCACCTCAATCTCCGCTGCGGCGAGGCGCCAATTATAGGGTACGAAGATCGTGCCCGATCGAACACAGGCAAGCTGCAGGATCAGCATCTCCGCGCAATTCTTCGCAAGTGTTGCAATCCGCACCGCCGATTGCGGGCCAAATTCGTTTGCAAGCCAACTGGCCAGACGGTCAACCGCGCTATCAAGCTCTGCATAGGTCCAAAGACGGTCGCTTTCCAGATCGACCACCGCAGACGCGCCCGGGTTCGACTGTGCGTAGGTTTCAACAGAGTCAAAATAGGTCAAAGCAGGTCTCCAAAATTTACAAATGTGTCTGCGCCTTCCAGCGCGCAAACGGAAAGGAAGGGGAGGCGACGGGTCATGTCTGTTATCGCAAATTTGCCCGCAGCCGCCAAATGCTTCGACACAGGGTCAAAGGATGTTTCTCTTATCAACCATGCGCCAATCCAGCCACTGGCGACAGCCGAGGCGAGGCGTCGATCAACAGCCAGCCGTCCTCGCGATACGCCTGCCAAGCCGGTTTGTGGCTGGCTGGGGTGACGGCACGCCCGTCAACCAGGCGGCTGCCGATGCGGTCACCCTCGACATTGAGGGGTGACAGCCAGCGCTGCGCGAAGGCTTCCGCCGACCGCAGGATTTCTTCGATGTCGCTTGTCGACGGATCGGTGCCATGGCTTGCGCCGACCGACCCGCCAAGGGTCAGCGCGACCACATGGCGGGAAAGCGTGGCGGTGACCATGGCTGCGTCCTCTCTGGTCAGCGCTTGATCTTGCTGGTGTCGAAGGTGCCAAGGCCGGGCTTAAACGATTTTTCGTCGAGGAACTGGCGGGTCGCTTCGTGCCGGGCTTCGACTCCACCGAAATTGTGCAGCGCCTCCTGCGCGCGGATCAGATATTCCTCGGCGTTGGTATAGGTCATTTCGGTCATCCGACGCACCGCCCATTTGGTCGCGCGTAGGGCATGGCCGTCCTTCTTGGTCAGCGCCACGGCGATTTCTAGCACGCGCGCCTGCAATTGGTCGGCGGGGACCGCCTCGGTCACCAGCCCTTGTTCGGCGGCCTGGATGCCGGACAGATTTTCGCCCATCATCGCGTGATACACCGCCTTGCGGAGCGGCATGAGGTCGGCGACGACCTTTGATGCGCCGCCGCCGGGCAGGATGCCCCAATTGATTTCAGACAGGCCGAACTGTGCATCCTCTGCTGCAACCGCGATGTCGCAGGCAAATAGCGGGCCATAGCCGCCGCCGAAGCACCAGCCGCCGACCATTGCGATCGTCGGCTTTTCATACCAGCGCAGCCGTTCCCACCAGCTGTACGCCTCGCGCTGCGCCTTGCGGATGGCGCTCAAGCCTTGCTGTTCAGTTTCGCGGAAATATTCCTTGAGGTCCATGCCCGCCGACCAGGCTTCGCCTTCGCCGGCCAGCACGAGCACTTTCACATCGTCGCGGAACTCCAGATCCTCGATCACGCGCTTCATCTGGCGATTGAGCTTGGGACTCATGCAGTTGCGTTTTTCCGGGCGATTGAAGCTTACCCAGGCAATGCCATCCTTGACGGTATAGGCGACGGTGTCGGTTTCGGAGCGATCGGCTGTCATGATGATTTTCCTCAGTTTAGATTGGATAATGTCCGGGCTGGGTCTCGATGGTGATCCAGCGTAATTCGGTAAAACTGTCGATCCCGGCCTTGCCGCCGAAGCGACCGTAGCCAGAGGCGCCAACGCCGCCAAAGGGCATTTGCGCCTCGTCATGCACGGTGGGGCCGTTGATGTGGCACATGCCCGAATGGATCTGCCGCGCGACGCCCAGGCCGCGCGCGGTATCGCGCGTGAAGACAGATGCCGACAGGCCGTAGGCGCTGTCGTTGGCAATGCGGATCGCATCCGCCTCGTCTTTGGCGCGGATCATTGCGACCACCGGACCGAAGCTTTCGTCGCGGTAGATGTTCATGGCGTCGGTTACACCATCAACGACGGTTGCAGGCATCAGCACCGATTCAGTCTTGCCACCGGACCGCAACGTCGCGCCCTTGCCGATGGCATCGTCGATCAGGCTATTGACGTGGCTGACCGTCTTCTGATCGACAACTGCACCAAGCGGTGTTGCACCCTCGCGGGGGTCGCCTGTCGCCATGGACTGTGCCTTGGCCGCAAACTTGTCTGCAAAGGCATCGGCGACGGCATCGACCACGATGATCCGTTCGGTGGACATGCAAATCTGGCCCTGGTTCATGAACGCTCCGAAGGCAGCGGCCTTGACCGCTTCGTCGAGATCGGCGTCCTCAAGCACAATCATTGGCGCTTTGCCGCCCAGTTCCAGCAGGCAGGGTTTCAAATGCTCGGCTGCGCGTTTGGCGATGATCTTGCCGACTGCGGTTGAACCGGTGAAATTCACCCGCTTCACTTGCGGTGCGTCGATCAGCGCGCCCACGACTTCCCCTGCGTCGGCGGGCGCATTGGTCACGACATTGACGACACCTTCGGGAAACCCCGCCTCGGCAAAGGCTTCGATAATCAGTTCATGGGTGCGCGGGCAGGTTTCCGATGCTTTCAGGATTACGCTATTGCCGCAGGCGAGCGGTACCGCAATCGCGCGGACGCCTAAGATGATCGGTGCGTTCCAGGGTGCAATGCCCAATATGACGCCGACCGGTTCGCGCAGCGCCATGGCGAGACAGCCGGGTTTGTCCGAAGGAATGACCTCGCCCGAAATCTGCGTGGTGATGGCAGCGGCCTCTCGCACCATGGACGCGGCAAGGCCAACGTTGAACAGCGCCCAGCCCTTGGTCGCGCCGATTTCAGCCATCATCGCTTCAACAAAAGCATCGGCGCGCGATTCGAGAGCGGTGGCGGCCTTCATCAATATGGCGCGGCGGGCGTTGGGTCCCATCGCCGCCCAGGTCGGAAAGGATGCAGCAGCTCGTTCTGCAATCGCTGGAATGTCGCCAGCCTGCATGGCCTGAGCAGACGAGGCGGTGTCGCCGGTAAGGGGGTTGAGTCGCTGAAAATGCATGAATCTCTCCTCTAATGTTATACTCCATAGCAGTTTGAATTGCTATTGGCAATAGCATTTGCTAACATCGCCGCTATGCTAGATCCGCTTTCCTCGTTGCCCGGTTATCTGTTGCGCCGTGCGTCCACCGCTTCACTCGCCGAATTGAATCAGAAACTGGCCGTGCTCAAGCTACGCCATGCCGATGCATCGCTTCTCTTACTGATCGGGGCTAATCCCGGTATTACGCAGAGCGAAGCCGGTCGGACATTGGACATTCAGCGGGCCAACATGGTGCCCTTCATTGTCCGTCTGGAAGCCCAAGGGCTTATTCGCCGCCAGCAAGTCGATGGCCGTTCGCAAGGGCTTTCGCTGACAAGCGTGGGCGAAAATGTTATGTTACGCGCGCGTGATTTGATTGAAGAATATGAACTGCAGCTGCTTAAAAAGGTTCCGCTAGATATGCGCCCGTTTGTCGTGCCAATCCTTCTTTCGCTATGGAACGGGGCAGGCGACGCCTAAGAGAGGCAGTAACGGGGATTCTGTCATTGCGCCGCAATTGACGCCAGCAGAATTAAATGTATGCTACGCAAACAAAAATTGGATATTATTGTTTATTATGAGTGATTTGAACGAAATTTTTGTCCGGCATCAAGTCAGGCTTGGGCCGCTTTTGCCCATTTTGCACGATGTGCAGGCACAGTTCGGTCATGTTAGCGATGATGTTATCCGCGAAATTGCGAACGAGCTTAACCTGACTCGTGCCGAAGTACATGGTGTTGTCAGCTTCTACCATGATTTTCGCAAAACACCCGACGCCCGCCCCGTGATCAAGCTTTGCCGGGCTGAGGCGTGCAAGGCGCGCGGGGTGGAGGCAATGGTCGCGGACGCCGAAGCCGCAGCGGGAGGCCGGGTAAAAATCGAACCGGTATATTGTCTGGGGCTCTGCTCGGTCGGACCAGCGGCGATGGTTGGTGGTAATGTGCACGCGCGGTTGACGTCAGATCGGCTGGTCGAACTGGTCATGCAGATATGATCGTGCGCATTTCCGATGATGCGGTGGCCCTGGCCTGCGGTGCCGATGCGATTGCGGCGGCATTTGTGGCTGCAGGTTCAGAGGTCGAGCGCGTATCGAGTTGGGGGATGCACTGGCTGGAGCCGCTGGTGGAAATCGGCGGTGTTGGATATGGCCCGGTCGATGTTGCCGATGTTGCTGCCATCCTCAACGGAACCGCCGACGATATTGGCCGGATTGATGACCATCCGTTTATAGCGCGTCAGACCCGGCTGACATTTGCGCGAGCGGGTAAAACGCGTCCGCTGAGCCTTGGCGATTATGCCGCAACTGGTGGCTGGCAAGGTTTGGAACAAGCGCGTGCAATCGGTCCGGCGGCTATAGTCGAAACCGTCCTTCAATCG
Organism: Sphingorhabdus sp.; assembly: GCA_040007915.1. Classification (GTDB taxonomy): domain Bacteria; phylum Pseudomonadota; class Alphaproteobacteria; order Sphingomonadales; family Sphingomonadaceae; genus Sphingorhabdus_B. Next base: position 185,671 of record JBDTUD010000002.1, on the reverse strand, counting down.
GGCCTGCGCGGACGTGGTGGGGCAGGGTTTCCGGCAGGCATCAAATGGAAGACGGTTGCAGAAGCCGCCGGAGACCGCAAATACATCGTCTGCAATGCTGACGAGGGCGACAGTGGCACCTTTGCTGACCGAATGGTGATAGAAGGCGATCCGTTCATGCTGATCGAGGGTATGGCAATTGCCGGTCTAGCCGTCGGGGCGGACAAGGGCTATGTTTATATAAGATCAGAATATCCCCATGCGATCGCAAAAATGGAGGCAGCTATTTGCGCCTCTGCGCCGTTGACAGCACCATTCGAGATTGAAGTCCGCGTGGGCGCAGGTGCCTATGTCTGCGGGGAAGAAACATCATTGTTGAACAGCATCGAGGGAAAACGCGGCGAGGTTAGGGCCAAGCCCCCGCTTCCCGCGCACGAAGGCCTCTTCGGTCAACCCACCGTGATAAACAATGTGCTCACGCTGGCCGCTGTTCCATGGATATTGGCCAATGGTGGAGCGGCATACGCTGCGTTTGGCATGGGGCATTCAATGGGAACCATGCCCATCCAGCTTGCCGGAAATATCGAACATGGCGGTTTGTACGAAGTAGCATTCGGCATCACGCTTGGCGAGCTGGTCAATGATATCGGCGGCGGCACGGCGAGCGGGCGGCCTGTGCGCGCAGTGCAGGTGGGCGGACCTTTGGGGGCCTATATTCCGCCCGAGCAATTCGACCTGCCGTTTGACTATGAAGCCTTTGCTGCGGCCGATGCGCTCATCGGGCATGCCGGGATTGTCGTTTTCGACGACACGGTCGACATGGCCAAAATGGCGCGCTTTGCGATGGAGTTTTGCGCGGTCGAAAGCTGTGGAAAATGCACCCCGTGTCGGCTCGGCTCGACGCGCGGCGTGGAGACGCTTGACCAAATCATCGCGGGCAAGAATGTCGAGGCTAATATCGCCCTTATCACCGATCTATCAGAGACAATGAAATATGGGTCGCTCTGCGCGTTGGGCGGGTTCACGCCCTATCCGGTGATGAGTGCGATCAAGCATTGGCCTGAAGATTTTGGCCTGCCGCCCAACGATTTGAAGCAATGATTGAAGCTTCACCTAACCTTGGCATATCTGTCCGCAGGATTGGCTTGGGACATCCAGGCGATAGTGAAATGGAGCGCGAGATACCCGTTGAGGTTCCCGTAGCCCTTGAATATAGCGGACTGGGGTACGCCGTGATGATGGCATCGCCCGGCCATCTGGAAGATTTTGTTGTTGGCCATGCCATTGCCGAAGGATTGGTTACCCGTGCTGCCGATGTCACTTCGGTGGATATTGCGGAAGTAGAAGGCGGCTGGGTCGCCCGCGCGCAATTGCCCGATGCTGCCCGTGAGGCAATATTTGCCCGCGCCCGCACCCGTGTTTCCGACAGCAGTTGTGGCCTGTGTGGCGTCGAAAGCATAAGCGAAGCACTGCGGCCATTGCCTCTGGTTACCTCCAATATCAACACAAGCCGGGCGGCAGTCTCGCGTGCGTTGGCCAGTCTTTTTGATCACCAGCCGCTTAACCGAATAACAGGTGCGGCCCATGCGGCGGCATTCTGCAGTTCTGACGGCAAAATCGCCTGCGTCCGCGAAGACGTCGGACGGCACAATGCGCTAGACAAGCTGATTGGCGCGATGGGCAGAAATGCTACCGATATGGCGGATGGTTTTGTTCTCTTGAGCGCCAGATGCAGCTTTGAACTGGTTGAAAAAACCGTCCGCTCGGGCGCACCGATGCTCGTCACAATTTCGGCCCCAACCAGCCTAGCGGTTGACCGTGCGAAAGCGGCTGGCTTGACGCTGCTGGCACTTGCCCGAGCCGACAATGTTCTGGTGGTGAATGACCCGACCGGAGCGATTGCATGAGCGTGCTCGGTGCCATCTTGGCTGGCGGCAAGTCGAGCCGCTTTGGCAGCGATAAGGCACTTGCCATGCTGAACGGGCGTCCCTTGATCGCCCATGTGGCATCATCGCTGTCGACACAATGTGATGCCATTGCGGTGGTAGGACGCGATCTGGAAGGGTATAAATGCGTCGATGACCGTCCGGCACCCGACATGGGGCCGCTTGCCGGGCTTGCCGGTGCGCTGGCCTGTGCAGCAGACGCTGGGTTTGAATATGTATTGAGTGTTGGCGTCGACACGCTGCGCATTCCAGCCGATTTGCGCACGAAACTTGAGCCCGCACCCGCTTATGTGGTAAATCAACCTGTCATCGGTTTGTGGCCGGTTTCAGCGCTTGCGATGCTTGACCGGATATTGGCGAGCAATGAGCGGCATTCGATGCTGCATTTTATCGAATTGCTTGGCGCGCGCGGCGTGAGTTTTGACAATCCGCCCGCCAACATTAACACGCCCGCCGACCTTGAAGACCTGGGAAAACAAATATGACCTATCAACCGCAAACCGATTTTGGGACGCCTGCATCCAAAAATACCGAGATGGTTTCGCTGACCATCGATGGTCGCGCGGTGACGGTGCTTGCGGGTTCGAGTGTGATGCGGGCAGCGGCGGAGCAGGGGACGGAGATCCCTAAATTATGCGCGACAGACAGTTTGGAAAGCTTTGGCTCGTGCCGCTTGTGCCTTGTCGAGATCGACGGTCGGCGCGGCACACCGGCCAGTTGCACGACGCCGGTTGAGCCGGGAATGGTTGTGCATACGCAGACGCCGCAGCTACAAAAGCTGCGCAAAGGTGTGATGGAGCTGTATATCTCCGACCACCCGCTCGATTGCCTGACCTGCGGTGCCAATGGCGATTGCGAGTTGCAGGACCAGGCGGGTGCGGTGGGTTTGCGCGAGGTGCGCTATGCCAGCGACGCAACGCATCTGGGTCAGGAGAAGGACCACTCCAACCCATATTTCGATTTCGACCCCAGCAAATGCATTGCGTGTTCGCGCTGCGTCCGGGCGTGCGACGAAGTGCAGGGTACTTTTGCGCTGACCATGCAGGGACGCGGCTTTGACTCGATGATCTCGGCGGGGCTTGAAAGCGACAATTTCCTTGGCAGCGAATGCGTGTCTTGCGGTGCCTGTGTGCAAGCTTGTCCGACGGCCACATTGATCGAGAAAAAGGTGGTCGAGATCGGCACGCCCGAGCGCTCGGTGGTTACCACCTGTGCCTATTGCGGGGTTGGCTGCACCTTCCGCGCCGAAATGCGCGGCGAACAGGTGGTGCGGATGGTCCCTGAAAAGGCGGGCAAGGCCAATCGCGGACATAGCTGCGTCAAGGGCCGGTTTGCCTGGGGCTATGCCCAGCATAAGGAGCGCATCCTGAAACCGATGATCCGCAAGCACATCGACCAGCCCTGGCGCGCGGTCGAATGGGATGAGGCCTTTGCTTATGCCGCATCCGAACTGAAACGGATCAGCGAGAAATATGGGCGTCATGCGCTTGGCGGGATTACGTCGAGCCGTTGCACCAATGAAGAGACCTTCCTCGTCCAGAAGCTAGTGCGGGCTGGCTTTGGTAACAACAATGTCGATACCTGCGCGCGCGTTTGCCATTCGCCGACCGGCTACGGGTTGAAGACGACCTTTGGCACCAGTGCTGGCACGCAGGATTTTGACAGTGTCGAAGATAGCGATGTCATCCTGATCATCGGTGCCAACCCGACCGACGGACATCCCGTGTTCGCCAGCCGGATGAAACGTCGCTTGCGCGGCAAAAACGGAAAACCGGGTGCCAAGCTGATCGTCATTGACCCGCGCCGCACCGATATTGTCCGTTCTCCGCATATCGAGGCACAGCATCATCTGCCCTTGCGCCCCGGCACCAATGTCGCAGTGTTGACCGCGATGGCGCATGTCATTGTGACCGACGGATTGGCGGACGAAGCGTTTGTCAAGGAACGTTGCGACTGGGACGAATATCGCCATTGGGCCGAGTTCGTCTCGCAAGCACGCAACAGCCCTGAGGCGCTTCAGCCCGTCACTCTGGTCGATGCAAATGAGTTACGTGCGGCGGCAAGGCTATATGCAACCGGTGGCAATGGTGCGATCTATTACGGCCTTGGGGTCACCGAGCATAGCCAGGGCTCATCAACGGTGATGGCGATTGCCAACCTCGCGATGGCAACCGGCAATATCGGACGGCGCGGCGTTGGCGTGAACCCGTTGCGGGGGCAGAATAATGTGCAGGGCGCATGCGACATGGGCAGCTTCCCGCACGAACTGTCGGGCTACCGCCATATCTCCGATGGTGATACGCGTCGTTTATTCGAAGGCGAATGGGGCGTATCGCTCGATCCCGAGCCGGGTTTGCGTATCCCCAATATGCTAGATGCGGCAACTGACGGTGTGTTCAAGGCGCTTTATTGTCAGGGCGAGGATATCTTGCAATCCGACCCCGACACCAAGCATGTCTCGGCCGGGCTGGCGGCGATGGAATGCGTGATCGTTCACGACCTCTTCCTCAACGAAACCGCCAATTATGCGCATATCTTCTTTCCCGGTTCGACCTTCCTGGAAAAGAACGGCACGTTCACCAATGCCGAGCGGCGCATCCAGCCCGTGCGTAAGGTGATGACACCAATGAATGGCCTTGAGGATTGGGAAGTGACGCAGCGCCTGGCGCAAGCGATGGGGCTGGACTGGAACTACGCACATCCTTCCGAAATCATGGATGAAGTTGCGCGGCTGACGCCGAGCTTTGCCGGTGTCAGCTTTGACCGGCTGGACGAAGCGGGATCGCTGCAATGGCCGGTGAACGATGCTGCGCCCGATGGTTCGCCGATCATGCATGTCGACGGGTTCGTGCGCGGCAAGGGCAAGTTCGTTGTCACCGATTATGTGCCTACTGACGAGAAGACCGGCCCGCGGTTTCCGCTTTTGCTCACCACTGGCCGCATCCTTTCGCATTATAATGTCGGAGCGCAGACGCGGCGAACCGAAAATGTCGCCTGGCATCCCGAAGACCTGCTCGAAATCCATCCGGTCGATGCCGAGGATCGCGGGGTCAAAACCGGGGACTGGGTGAAACTCGCTAGCCGTTCGGGCGAAACCACGTTGCGCGCGACCGTGACCGATCGGGTCGCCCCGGGTGTTGTTTATACCACCTTCCACCACCCCGCGACGCAGGCCAATGTTGTGACCACCGACTTTAGCGACTGGGCCACCAACTGCCCGGAATATAAGGTGACGGCAGTGCAGATCAGTGCATCGAACGGCCCGACCGACTGGCAGGAGGGTTATGAGGCGCTGTCCACGAAATCGCGGCGGATTGGGCAAGAGGTTCCGGCCGAATGAACAGCCAACAGAAACTGGTGATGATGGCAAACCAGATCGCCGCCAATCTGGCGACCGAGCCTGACCCGGTCGCCGCAACCGCCGAGCATATCCGGCTGTACTGGGACCCTCGCATGAAAATGCTGCTGAGCAAGCATGGGCAAGAGGATTTGTCGCCGGTTGCTTTTGCTGCAAGTTTAACGCTGAAAGGGCAGGAAATCGATACTTAGGGTAAGGACCTGTCCAATAAGGACTCCGCGGCCCTATCCCCCGAATTGCAACTCCAGATCATGTAGCACCTTGTAGCAAGGCAGCACTTGCTGGACGCTCGAATTGGGCTCGCGGCCTTCGCGGATGGCGGCAATGAATTCGCGGTCCTGTAGCTCTATGCCGTTCATCGACACATCGACCTTTGACACGTCAATCGGCTCTTCCTTGCCGTTCACCAGATCGTCGTAGCGCGCGATATAGGTGTCGGTATCACCGATGTAGCGGAAAAAAGTGCCAAGCGGCCCGTCATTGTTGAACGACAGCGACAGCGTGCAGATCGCACCGCTTGCGGCTTTTAGTTGGATCGCCATATCCATCGCGATGCCCAGTTCCGGATGGTGCGGACCCTCAATCGCATTGGCCTTGACAATCGGGCCGGCCTGATAGGCAAACAGATCGACGGTGTGTGCGGCGTGGTGCCAGAGAAGATGGTCGGTCCAGCTCCGGGCTTCGCCCTTGGCGTTCATATTTTTGCGGCGGAAGAAATAGGTCTGGACGTCCATCTGCTGGATGTTGAACTCGCCCGCCACGATCCGGTTATGGACATATTGATGCGACGGATTGAACCGGCGCGTGTGACCGACCATGCAGACGAGGCCGGTTTCCTGTTGCTTGTCGAGCACCGCCTGCGACGCCGCCCAGCTATCCGCCAGCGGAATTTCGACCTGCACATGCTTGCCCGCGTTCATACAGGCAATGGCCTGATCGGCATGCATCTGCGTCGGCGTGCACAGGATAACAGCGTCCACATCATCGCGTGCCAAAGCTTCATCGAGTTCAGTGGTCGCGTGGACGGCACCATATTTGGCCGCAACTTCCTGCGCCTGTTCCAAACGGCGACTGATGATCGAAGTAATCTCGACGCCGTCAATCAGCTTCAACCCGTCAAGATGCTTTTCACCAAAGGCACCTGCGCCAGCGAGTGCTATTCTCATGTGACTGGCTCCAATACGATATGGCCGATGGCGGTATTGCTGCACGGGATGTGATAATGGCGGTGCAGGCATTTGGTTGTTTTGCCCAGCGCGCCACGCATGATTAGCCACATTACCATTTCAATGCCTTCGCTGCCGGTTTCGCGCAGATATTCGATGTGCGGAATATGGCGGGCGGCATCGCTGTCGCCGATCAGCGCGTCGAGGAACTGGTTGTCCCATTCCCGGTTTAGCAGGCCGGCACGTGGCCCCTGCAACTGATGGCTCATCCCGCCCGTACCCCAGATCTGGACATTCAGATCTTCGGGGAAGCTTTCGACCGCGCGTTTGATCGCCTCGCCCAGCGCCCAGCAGCGGTTGCCCGACGGGACCGGATAGGTGACGACGTTGACAGCAAGCGGCACGACCTTCACCGGCCAGGCATCAGGGGTGCCGAACATCATGGATAGCGGCACCGTCAGGCCATGATCGACGTCCATCTCGTTGATGATGGTCATGTCAAATTCGTCGATGATCAGGCTTTGCGCAATATGCCAGGCCAGGTCGGCATGTCCTTCGACATCGGGGACCTGGCGTGGCCCCCAGCCTTCGTCAGCCGATTTGTAACGCTCGCCACAGCCAATTGCGAAGGTCGGGATGATTTTCATGTCGAACGCGGATGCATGGTCATTATAGACCAGAATTACCACGTCCGGTTTGGTGTCCTTCTCCCACTGCTTCGTCCATTCATATCCGGCAAAGATGGGGCCAAAATAATCGTCTCCAGTCTTGCCCTGGTCGACTGCGACGCCCAACAGAGGCACATGGCTGCTGCCAACACCTGCGGTAATACGTGCCATATCAGTTGCTCCCTGTCTTGTCTGCGGCGGCACTGTTGGCCTTGATCGAACGGTTGCCTTCGGCAGAACGTCCACCCTGGATCATCATGTCCCGATATTCGGGAAAGCTCATGTCCGTCATGGTTGAAACTGCTTCGGCAAAGCTCAGGCCATCGGTCGAAAACACCTTGGCGAGGAAATAGACGTTGCCGCCCAGATCAAGGCAGCGGTTGTAATCGCGCGCGAGAATGGCTTCTTTTTGGTCATCCGACATCGGCCATTCTTCCAGATATTTGCGCTCATCCGCTTTCCAGCGTTCGCGGTTTTCAGCCATCATGAGGCTCATCGCGAACTGGTTTAGCCAATAGCCCTGGCGAGCACGGGCGGCCGTGAACACCCGAGTGCCGGGGATGTCTTCTAGTTCGGCGAGATATTCGTGGATGTCCTGCTTCGTGTCTTTGTTAGGTGTCATTGCCCGCGTTCCTTTAGTTGCGCGTCGAGCCTGGGGAAGACCCGCCGGGCATTGCCTTCAAAAATCATGTGGCGTTCGGTGTCGCTGATGTCGAGCGCATCGACATAGCGCTTCGTATCGTCGAAATAATGGCCTGTCGTCGGATCGATGCCGCGCACCGCACCGACCATTTCACTACCAAACAATATGTTCTTGTTGGCGATCACATCGGCCAGCAAATTAATCCCCGGCTGGTGATAAACGCAGGTGTCGAAGAACACATTGTTCATCACATGCCCCGCCAGATCGGGCTTTTTGAGCATATCGGCGAGCCCGCGATACCGCCCCCAATGATATGGCACCGCGCCGCCGCCATGCGGAATGATGAAGCGCAGAGCCGGGAAGTCCTTGAACAAATCGCCCTCGATCAACTGCATGAAGGCAATGGTGTCTGCCGCAATATAATATGCGCCGGTCGCGTGGAGGCCGGGGTTGCACGACCCTGAAACATGGATCATCGCAGGCACATCCAGTTCAACCATCTTCTCGTAAAACGGATACCAGAAGCGGTCAGTCAGCGGCGGATGTTTGAAATGCCCGCCGCCGGGATCAGGGTTCAGATTGCAACCGATGAAGCCCATATCGACACAGCGCTGGAGCTCGGCAATCGAGCCCGCCATATCGGCGGCGGGAGATTGCGGCAGCATACATACCGGTGCAAAAATATCGGGATAGAGGTCAGCGCAGCGTTTGATCAGATCATTATTCACCCGCGCCCAGGCGAGCGCCACACCCTCATCCCCGACATGCGGGGCCATGGCCGAGGCACGCGGGGAAAAAATCGTCATATCCGCGCCGCGTTCTTTCAGCAGGCGGATCTGGTTTGTTTCCAGCGTTTCGCGGATTTCGTCGTCCGAAATCGCCGGATAGGCAGGCGCGCTTTCCCTCGCCTTGAATGCCGCCTTTTGCAAATCGCGCCAGTCATTATGCGCAGCAGGCGCCGTCGTATAATGGCCGTGGCAATCGATGATGAGCGTCATGCTGCCATCTCCCGTTGTCTAATTATGGTTCCGTTTGTCATCAGCGGCTCGATACCCAGCGCCGATAGCGTCTTGGCGACTTCTTCCATCTCGGCGGCGCGGCGCATCCCGTGCGTTTTCATGCGCTCAAGATTATAGTCGGCCTTTTCGCGCCAGCCTTCACCGAGCGAACCCAGCACTTCATCGACTACGCCAGCCGTGCGCGCCGCCAGCATCATCTCTGCGGTCAACGCTTCCTGACCTTTGACCATGATCGACCGGATCATCTTGATCGACGACGCCCGCCCGACATCACCTGCAACCACATGCACATTTGAGAAGCCTATCGCAGCCAGTGCCGTCGCACCGTCTTCTGCAAATAGCCCGGATAGCAGCAACGGCACCGCCAACCGCGCGGGATCGACCGGCGCCATCACCGCCACATCGACATAACGCCCACCCGCCGCGTCGATGAGCTTTGCTGCCTGGCGCTTGGTGTCCGGGGCAACCGAATTCATATCAAAAAACAGCGCGCCTGTCGCAACATGCTGCGCAGCATTTTTCGCCGCAACCAATGCTTGATCGGCTGTCACAAGGCTCAATATAATGCCGCTGGCGTCCACGGCGTCGCCCGGATTTTCGCACAAGGTCACGCCATCCGCATCATAATCCGCCAGCATCGCCGCCCGCGTCTGTGGCGCGTCGGTTTTGGCATCAAAAACCCGCGCCTGATGTTCCCACCCTGCCGCGCGCGCAAAAGTGCGCCCCGCTTCGCCATAGCCGATAAGAGTTAGTGATAGCACCATATGAATGGGCTACGACGCTGGGTCAAATCCTGCCAATACGAAGGGCGTGACGGGTATAAGTTTTAACGAATTCAGGTCTGCCCCGCTGCATCGGTCAGCGAAATGACGAAAGCGTCCTGCATTCCCGTCGGCCGCCATTCGTGGCGCGTTGTGATGCCGATTGTTCGGGTCAAGCCATGGGGCGTGTCTGCTATCCTGGTCAGCCAGCCAGCCTCCAGTTCCACCGCAACCTGATCGGGCGACAACAGCGTAAGGAAATCGCTGTCGAGCAGGATTTGGCGGATCGTGATAACCGAACCGCATTCTATCGGTACTTCAGGCGGGGCGAGCCCGGCATCCGTGAACATCTTCTCCCATTGCACACGCAACGGTGTACTTGGGGCAGGGACTGTCCAGGGAAATCGGGCCATTGACGCAATTGACGCAGGTGCTTGGCTCAGCGGATGCCCCACACGACCAATCACCACCGGCCGGTCCTCAAACAGCGCCCGTTGCACCACGTCCTCACCCGGTGAGGGGTCGCGCAGCGCGCCGATAATCAGGTCAAGCTCTCCGTCGCGAAGTGGCTCGATCAATTCCTGAAACGAGCCCTCAACGATGCTGATCCGCACATCGGGATATTGGCGGTGGAATGCAGCGATCGCAGCGGGCAGCAGGCGCGCACGGGATAACGGCATCGCACCCACCGCGATGCGCCCGGTTTCGCGGCCTTGCAGCGACGCAAGCTCGGTCAGGCCTGCCTCCAGCTCCGCGCGTGCCAAGCGGAAGGCGCGGACTGTGCGTTTGCCTTGTTCGGTAAGCGCGATGCCTTTGCCCCGCCGCTCAACCAGTGTCCGTTTGAGTGCCACTGACAGGTCCCCAATGGCACGGTGCAGCGACGGTTGGGCGAGGCCTGCAGCAACACTGGCACCGGCATAGCTCCCACTGTCGGCCAGCATGATAAGGGCACGCAAATGCGCCATGGTTACCCGGGGCGAATTGATAAAGCCGAGCGCTCTCTCGATACGAGGGGTTAACAGTTCCGCAGCGGCATTTGCGACCATGCCGTCCGGGCGGCGTTGAAACAAAGACTGACCCAGTTGCGATTCGAGTTTTGCAAGCGCCTGGGTAATGGCGGGCTGGGTCAGGTTGATGGCCTCGGCAGCCGCAGAAATACTGCCCAAACGCGTAATAACGCCAAGCGCCCGAAGATGACGCAGGTTCAGATTCCAGACCAGCATATGCCACAGGATTAGCATAAACTTATAGGAAAGCCATCATTCCGTCTTGCACGGCCTTGGGGAAACTTCATAACTTTGATGCCAGACCAAAGGAGTCCAGTCATGACCGGAATTGTCGTCCAGAATATCGAACGCGCTGCGGCCGAGGTCGTCGATGGCCTCGGTGCTTGCGGGGTGGCCACTGTGCATGAGGCGCAGGGACGGACGGGCCTGTTAGCCAGCTATATGCGCCCGATTTATTCTGGTGCGCGCATCGCTGGCTCTGCCGTCACCATTTCGGCGCCACCGGGCGACAACTGGATGGTGCACGTAGCTATCGAGCAGCTGAAGGAAGGCGACATATTGGTGATCGCACCAACCTCCCCTTGCGAGGACGGCTATTTTGGCGACCTGCTCGCGACTTCTGCGATAGCGCGGGGATGTCGTGGCCTGATCATCAACGCCGGTATCCGCGACGTCAAAGACCTTACGGAAATGCATTTTCCGGTATGGTCCAAGGCAGTTTTTGCCCAAGGGACAATCAAGGCATCGCTCGGTTCAGTCAATGTGCCGGTGGTTTGCGCGGGCGCGCATATTGAAGCGGGCGACGTGATTGTCGCCGATGATGATGGCGTGTGCGTCGTGCCGCGTGGCAAGGCCGAAGCGGTGCTAAAAGCTGCCCAGGCGCGCGAAGACAATGAAGGCGATAAGCGGGCACGATTGGCATCTGGCGAGCTTGGGCTGGACATGTACAAGATGCGCGAAAAGCTGGCCGAGATGGGCTTGAAATATGTCTGACAATGCCCGCCCAGAAAAAGTGGGCACCGGCTTTCCGCTTGGCGAGGGCAGCAGTAAAAGCGTCCGCTGCATGTGGATGCGGGGCGGGACGTCGAAGGGCGGCTATTTTCTGAAGGACGAGCTGCCCGCCGATACCGCAGAGCGCGATGCCTTTTTATTGCGTGTAATGGGCTCACCCGACCCCAACCAGATTGACGGTATGGGCGGGGCAGACCCGTTGACCAGCAAGGTCGCGGTGGTCAGCAAGTCAGCTCGCGAGGGTGTCGATGTCGATTACCTCTTCCTGCAAGTCTTTGTCGATCAGGCCATTGTTACCGATGCGCAGAATTGCGGCAATATCCTCGCCGGTATCGGCCCTTTCGCCATCGAACGCGGGCTGGTTAGCGCACAGCCGCAAGAAACCAACGTCACCATCTTCATGGAAAACACCGGACAGGTTGCGGTGGCTACGGTACAGACGCCGGGCGGCGGCCTGACCTATGCGGGCGAGGCGAGGATTGATGGTGTGCCAGGCTCCCATGCCCCCGTTCCGCTCGAATTTCGCGATACGGCCGGTTCAAGCTGTGGCGCGCTGTTGCCGACCGGAAACGCAGTAGATATGGTGAACGGCGTGCCTGTGACCCTGATCGACAACGGTATGCCCTGTGTGGTGATGAAGGCGGCGGATGTTGGTATCACCGGCTATGAGGATCGCGACTGGCTGGATGCGAACGCCGAGTTGAAGGCGAAGATCGAGGCCATACGGCTGGCGGTGGGCGAACGTATGAATTTGGGCGATGTGAAGGAGAAATCTGTCCCCAAGATGATGCTGGTTGCCCCACCCCGAAACGGCGGCGCGGTGACAGTGCGCAGTTTCATTCCCCACCGCGCGCATGCCACCATCGGTGTGCTAGGCGCGGTCAGCGTGGCAACCGCCTGCCTCATCCCGGGATCACCGGCGGCAGAGGTGGCGAATGTTCTAGGTGGCGCGCGCAAGACGCTGTCGGTTGAGCATCCGACCGGCGAAATGAGCTGCGTGCTCGAACTGGATGGGGCAGGCGCGGTCAAATCGGCGGCACTTCTGCGTACTGCGCGCAAATTGATGGATGGAATGGTTTTCGGATGATGCTTCGACAGGCTCAGCACAATCGGATTGTGAGTTGGCACGGTAATCCGTCCAAGCCGCGATACACCCCCCCGCCCGGTGCGGTCGATGCGCATTGCCATGTTTTCGGGCCGATGGCGGAGTTCCCGTTCAGCCCCAAGGCCAAATATCTCCCGGAGGACGCCGGGCCGGATATGCTGTTTGCCTTGCGCGATCATTTGGGCTTTGCGCGAAACGTCATTGTGCAGGCGAGCTGTCATGGTACCGACAATAATGCCACATTGAACGCTATCGCCAGATCGAACGGTATGGCGCGCGGTGTCGCGGTGGTCGATCCGGCCATTTCGGAAGGGGATCTGCAGATACTGCACGATGGCGGCATTCGCGGTGTACGCTTCAACTTCCTGAAGCGCCTGGTTGATGATGCGCCGAAGGACAAGTTTCTGGACCTGGCACGACGTTTGCCCGCAGGTTGGCATGTCGTCATTTACTTCGAGGCCGACATATTGGAAGAAATGAGGGCCTTTATCGATGCCCCCCCGGTGCCGGTGGTAATCGACCATATGGGGCGGCCCGATGTCTCGCAAGGGCCGGACGGTTCAGATATGAAAGCCTTTCGTGACCTTCTCGACAGTCGCGATGATATCTGGTTCAAGGCCACCTGTCCGGACCGTCTCGATGCGGGTGGGGCCCCGTGGAACGACTTTGCCCGTAGCGTCCGGCCGCTGGTTGAAGATTATTCCGACCGTATGCTGTGGGGAACCGACTGGCCGCATCCGAACATGCAGACCAACATCCCCGACGATGGCCATCTGGTGGACATGATCCCACGGATTGCCGTGACCGATGAATTGCAGCGCAAGCTCCTCATCGACAATCCGATGCGACTTTACTGGCCCGAAATTGCGCGAGGAGGATAAAGTCTCAGCCGTTCGAAGCGATCTGTTGAGCAACGGCGACCAATCGTCTGGCCTGATCGAGATGCAGCAACTCGGCCATTTTGCCCTCAACCTGGATGGCACCTTTGCCGCTGTTTTCGGGTAAGGCAAAGGCTTCGATAATGGCTTGGGCTCCGCGCAATTCATCGTCACTGGGGGAAAAAACCTCGTTGCATGGTGCAATCTGGTCCGGGTGAATCAGTGTCTTGCCGTCGAAACCGAAGATCAGGCCTTGTTCGGCCTCCGCCCGGAATACGCCAAGATCGCGGAACTCGTTGCAGACGCCGTCAAGCACCGCAACGCCATGCGCGCGGGCAGCAGCCACCGTCATCGAAAGAAATGGCAGGAACGGGGTGCGTTCCGGTGTCAACCGTGCACGCATTTCCTTCGCAAGGTCATTGGTGCCCATGATAAAAAGCGACAGGCGGGTATCTGCCGCCTTCGCCGCGATAGCATCCAGTTTTGCGATACAGGCGCAGGTTTCGATCATCGCCCATAATTGTGTCGCCGCGGGCGCTTTGGTCAGCGCGCTGTTATAAGCGTCAATATCTTCCGGCCCATAGACTTTCGGGACCAATATGGCATCTGCGCCGGAATCTGCGACTGCCAAAAGGTCGTCGGCACCCCAGGGCGTATCGCTGCCGTTCACCCGGATCACGACTTCCCGGTTGCCAAATCCACCTTCGCGAACAGCCGCAACGGCCGCCGCGCGTGCGTCCGCTTTCGCTTCGGGTGCCACGGCATCTTCAAGATCGAGGATTACAATATCGGCTGGCAACGTCCGGGCTTTGGCAATGGCTTTGGCATTCGAGGCGGGCAAATAGAGCGCGCTTCGGCGTGGCCGTCCGGTGTTGCTCATAACTTTATCCAAGCGTTTTGATAATCGCGGAGAAATCCAGGCCGCCAGTCCCGCTGTTGGCAAATGCTTGATAGAGCTCAGCGGCGCGTTTGCCCATAGGGACATCGGCATTGACCGATTGCGCCGCTTCCATCGCCAGCTTCAAGTCCTTGAGCATCAAAGCCGTTGCAAAACCGCCTTGATAATCATTGTCGGCAGGGCTTTGCGGACCCACGCCGGGGACAGGGCAATAGCTGGTCATCGACCAGTTCTGCCCAGACGCTTTGGACGAGATGTCATAGAAAGTCTGCAGATCCAGTCCGAGCTTCTCCGCCATGGCAAAGGTCTCGCAAGTCGCGATCATCGATGCGCCCAAGAGCATATTGTTGCAGATTTTCGCTGCCTGTCCCGCACCGCTGGCACCGGCATGGATCACTGCTTTGCCCATTGCAGAAAGGATAGGTTCGGCGCGGGAGAAGGCGTCGTCGGTGCCGCCGACCATGAAAGTCAATGTTCCACCGTTCGCTGCCGCGATGCCGCCGGAGACCGGTGCATCGACCATTGCATAGCCCTTGGCCCCGGCATCCGTTGCCACCTTGCGCGCCGTCGCAACATCGATGGTTGAGCAATCGAGCAACAGCGCATCGGCGGGGGTATGGCCGATCACGTCATTTTCATACACGCTCTCAACGATCTGCCCGTTGGGCAGCATGGATACGACCGCCGCGACCCCTGCCACCGCATCGCGCACAGAATTGAAGGGCGCGCATCCATTGTCCTTGGCGCGCGCCAAAGCCTCTGGCGAAAGGTCAAAGGCATTAACCTCATGCCCTGCCTGCGCCAGATTGGCGGCCATCCCGCCGCCCATATTACCCAGACCAATAAATGCGATTTTCATCAGATTACCCCATTGTCGGAATGACGAAGCTGTTGCTGCCGTCAGGCGATCCGTCGGGCCAGCGTGCGGTGACCGTCTTGACCTTGGTCCAGAATTTGATCCCTTCCATGCCGTGCTGGTTGGTGTCACCGAATGCACTGCGCTTCCACCCGCCAAAGCTGTGATAGGCAACCGGCACCGGGATCGGCACGTTGATGCCGACCATGCCGACATTGACGCGTGCCGCAAATTCGCGCGCGGCATGACCATTACGCGTGAATATCGCGACGCCATTGCCATATTGATGCTTTGACGGCAGCGCGAGTGCTTCCTCAAAATTGGCGGCGCGGACCATTTGCAGGACGGGGCCGAAGATTTCTTCCTTGTAGCTTTCCATGTCGGTGGTGACGTGATCGAACAAAGTCGGGCCGACGAAATAGCCTCCCTCATGGCCTTGCAGCGTAAATCCGCGGCCATCAACCACCAGTTCTGCGCCTTCGTCGATTGCGGTCTGGATCCAGCCTTCGACCTTGGCCTTATGTGCGGCGGTCACGACGGGGCCGTAATGTGCCTCCGCGTCGGTCGAGATGCCAACGCGCAATGCGTCAATTGCCGGGATCAGCTTGGCCTTCAACCGTTCGGCGGTATCGTCACCCACGGGCACCACAACCGGCAACGCCATGCAGCGTTCGCCTGCCGAACCGAAAGCCGCGCCGCACAGGTCGTTCACCACCTGGTCGAGATCGGCATCGGGCATGACGATGCCATGGTTCTTGGCCCCGCCCATAGCTTGCACGCGCTTGCCGTTGGCGACGCCACGGTTGTAAACATAATGGGCAATATCGGACGAACCGACAAAGCTGACCGCACCAATCGCCGGATGGTCCAGAATGGCATCGACCATTTCCTTGTCGCCGTGCACCACCTGGCAGATGCCTTCGGGCAAGCCCGCTTCGATGAACAGCTCGGCCAGCCGCACTGGCAAGCTTGGGTCACGTTCGCTGGGCTTGATGATAAATGCATTGCCCGTCGCAATCGCCGGGCCGCACATCCACAGTGGGATCATTCCGGGGAAATTAAACGGGGTGATACCCGCACCAATGCCAATCGGCTGGCGCATCGAATAGACATCGATGCCAGGGCCAGCGCCTTGCGTGTACTCACCCTTCAGAACATGCGGAATGCCGCAGCAGAACTCGATCACTTCAAGCCCGCGCTGGATGTCGCCCTTGGAATCGGCAATCACCTTGCCATGTTCGCTACTCAGCATATGTGCCAGCGCGTCCATATTGGCCTCGACCAGCGCCTTGAAGTTGAACATCACCCGCGCACGACGCTGCGGATTGGTGGTAGCCCACGCTGGCTGAGCCGCAAGCGCCGCCTGCACTGCGCGCTCGAGCACCGCCGCATCGCCCAGCGCCACCTGCGCCTGAACGCCACCATTGTTCGGATCGAATACTTCGCCAAGCCGTGACCCAGCAGGCGCACCGCCCGCGATGAAATGATTAATCTGCCGCATGATATTGCTTTCCATAGTCCATTTAGTGTTCCCGATAGGCTCAATTTATTTGCATGCAAACAGGTAGTTTTGCATCTATATCCTGCATTTTTGCAGGGGAGACATCAGGATGCACTGGGACGATCTGCGTTTCTTCTTGGCTGCGGCGCGTTCGAAAACCATGGCCACCGCCGCCCGACGCTTAAACGTCGATGCCACCACCGTTAGCCGCCGCATTGAACGGCTGTCGACGTCGCTTAACACCAATCTGTTCGATTCAGGTCCAGACGGCATGACCCTGACCGACAGCGGCAAGCGTTTGTTTCAAGATGCCGAAGAGGTCGAGCGTTCGATCCTGAACGCGAGCGACCTGCTGACCGGCGCACGCGGTCGTCTGGAAGGATCGGTTCGTATCAGTCTTTCGGAAGGCTTTGCCGCCTGGGTGGTTGCCAGACATCTCGGCGAATTTCGCGAACTGCATCCCGACATCAGCCTGGAAATTGTCACCACCAACGGATTTTTGAACCCGTCAAAGCGCGAGGCTGATTTGGCGGTGATGCTGGGGCGCCCGACCAAGGGACTGCTGGTGACACGAAAGCTGACCGACTACGCATTGGGGCTCTATGCTTCGCGCGGCTATTTGGCGAAGTATGGCCAGCCGGGGAACGTCGACGAACTGCGGCAACGCGTGCTGATCGGATATATTCCCGACTTCATTTACGCAGAAGAACTGCGATATCTATCGGAAATCCATGACGATCTTACGCCGACGCTCAGCAGTTCCAGCATCAACATCCAATTGGAGATGACACGGGCGGGACTCGGGGTTTCGGTCTTGCCAAAGTTCATGACGACTCTGGACGATGAATTGCGGCCGGTACTGCCGGACATCCAGATTGACCGTAGTTTCTGGGTTGTCGTTCACCGTGATCTGACAAGGGTGGCGCGAGTTCGTGCCGTTATCGACTGGCTCGACGGTCTGGGCCGCAATGTTTATTCTGCCGGAAAATGATCCGACAATTTTTGCAGCAACCAGTCTTTTGATACGGCATCGGCGAAGCTGTGCGAAGGGCTGTTGGTGGTTGAAAGCCTGACATTGGCCTTGGCGCGAACGGGATCGAACAGGGTGCCTTTATACACACCCATGAAGGCCATCGCCGTGGTGTCGCGGTCGGCGATCAGGATATGGACGGGGATTTGGGTTGCCGCCAGCGCGTCGGCCAGGCGTGCAGCGAGACCAGTGGGGGCTTCCTTTTGCGCCGCCTTCGCCAGTCCTCCTGCCAGCTTTTTGAGATCTATCTTGCCCGTAAACAGGTCGATCAGGCTGCGGGGATTTTTCAGACGGGCCAGATAACGCGCGCGGATCGCTGCGGCAGTAGGCGCGGTGGGCTTGTCGTCGTCCGCTGCCTCGATCACCCACGGGTTGGCCAGCACCAAAGCGTCGATGGCAAGGCCGTCGTGAAAGAACGCGAGCGCGCTTGCGGCATCGCAATTGCCGAATGCGACTAGGTGGCGCATCTGCGGAGCTTCGGCGCGGAACGCTGACACGGCTGAGGCGATGTCATCGGCGCTCGATTCGAAACCGCGATTTTCGCCTTCGCTCTCACCAATTCCGCGCCGGTCGTAACGGAACACCAGAACGCCAAGCTTTGCCAAATGTTGCGCGATTGCCGCTTGGCCGGTATGGGCACCGCTGCGGATTTCGTTGCCGCCGCTGACGATCAATAAACCGGTTGTGCCGTCGGCGACGTCAAGCGTTGCGGCCAACCGGTCGCCGCCGCCATCGAAGAAAATCATGCGCCGCATGACGCGCTCCAGCGGTCGAGATCGGCGGCCAGCGCCTGTGCCATGTCCGGGTCATCCTGCGGCTCAGCGCGTAGCCACAGCGCTGACCCTTTTATCATGTCGGCACCCTCGCCAATGGAAACGCTGCGCAAGTGTGGAACGTCGGCGCACACCGTGTCGTGCAATTGTGTCACCATAGCAGGGCTGAGCCAGTTACCGGCAAGCAGTATCGGCTGGTGCGCCGATTCGACGATCAACGCGTCGCTGGTGGTGGTCAGGCCCATCTCTTTGTCCCCCGCCACGCGGGTGCGCAGCATAGTCTTGAGCAAATTGGCACCCTTTGCGGGCATGAGCCGCCAGTGCGGAGCGTCGGGCATGGCTCCGTCAATAAGCGAACCACCACGGACCGAGGCGATGTGCGTGACCTTGAGCTGGGCGGCGGCGGCGGCCATAGCGGCCTGCCAGCATGCGATGTCCTGATCGATGAGCGCCGCGCTGCTTTCATTGGCACCTGGCAGGTCGGGCAGGAAACTGGAAACCCCGCGACCGCCAAGCGCCCGCATCGTGCTTATCAACATGCGCCTTGTCCGGTTCATTTCGTCGAACAGCGGCGCGACAAACAAAATGCGCCGCGTGGCATTGCCGCCGGGGTCGATGCCGGGACAATATTCCTCGCACCCCCCAAAGCTATAGTAATTTGGCTGCAACGTAGGGTTCACCCGTCAACCTTGGCCTTGGCAAAGCCCACCAGATTGCCAAATGTTGCGAACAATTCGCCGTCGACGTCATCGTCGTCGATGACGATGTCGAGCCGGTCTTCCATCTCGGTCAGCAGCCCCGCGACCGCCATCGAGTCCATCTCGGGGATCGCGCCGAAGAGCTCTGTGCTGGCGTCCATCTGCTCTACTGCAAGCGGCGACAGGCCGAGCATGTCGGACAGGATGGAGCGGATAATGGTTTCGACTTTATCGGACATTGGGGGCTTTCAAAAAATAAACGGAAAAGGTGGGTCACTAATCACGCCGCCTTCCGGCGCATCTGGCGTAAATGATGGCGGGCGATCAAGGGCCAATTGGCGACATGGTTCGGCCAGAACATATCGAGCCGGTAACGCGGCCGCATTTTTTCCATCCATTCGCGCTTGTACCCGTCGCTGCCGGTGCCGAAATCGATCTCGTCCACCTTGTCGATATCAATGACATGCTGAAACAATGCAGCGGACAGCAAAGTGCCGGGTGAGGCTGACAAATGGCGTTCGTCATGCGCAAGCTTGTGGATCAACGCCGCCCCGTTTTCAACGGTCCAATATTGTGCCGCAACCGGCTGGCCATCGATATAGGCAAGGCCCAGGCGCAAGGCTCCGGCGGCGGATTCCTGTTCGGCAATCAGCCGCAGGAAATCCGGGCTGCCCTCATGCGGTTTCCAGCTGCGTGCATACACCCGCTCATAATCGTGCCAGCTGCTCTCGGAAAAAGTCGTTTCAATCCGGGTCGAGACGATACCCTTTTTGCCCTTGCGCTTGACTGTATTTTTCAACTGTCCGGGGCGGGTTTCCCAATATTGGTCGAAGGAGCGGCCATTCACGCTCAGATAATGGTTCTCGTCACATTCCTCCATCGCCACCACCCATCCGGCCTGTGCAAAAGCCGTGGCGAGTTCGCTGGCGGCACCAGCTTCATCGGGCAGGGGCGCCAGCGTCAGACGTCGACTATGGTCACGGGCGGTGAGGGCGAGTTGGCGGAGCAAGGCGAGGCGGGTCACCTCGTCATAGCTCCCGCCAAAAATCGGCCGCCAGGTAAAATTATACCAGTTGGCCAGCGCCCCATATTGCCCGCCCGCAAGCCGCATCAACGGCAACCAGACATCGGCATCGCCGTCATGCGCGCGCAGCAGCAACGGCGCTTTATCGCGCAGCGCCATCCGGTGCAGCGCGTCGAGCCAGTCGAGCCGGTCAAACAGGCTTTTTTGGGCATCGCGGTCCAGCCGCCCGCGTGCAGATGCTTGCGCGGTGAGGAAATTATCGTGATATTCACCTTTTACCGGCAAATAAGTGACCCCCGACATGCACCTAATTCCTTGAAGAATATGCCCCAATGACGCCCGATTTGCTAGTGTTTCCGCTCGACCATCTGCCCCTGTTCGGGCAGGCCCAAGCGGCTGCGCTCATCATCCGTGACCGGGTGTATAGCTATAAGGAGTTAAATCTCCGTATCTCCCGGTTGGCAGGGTGGCTGGCGGGTCAGGGTTTTGGCCATGGTGACCGCGTGGCGACATGGTTGGGCAAGGGAGAAATTGCCTGTCTGATGCCCTTGGCCGCAGTGCGCGCCGGGTTGGTGCATGTGCCGGTCAACCCGCTGCTTAAGGCGGCGCAGGTCGCGCATATCATGGCCGATAGCGGGGCTAGGGTGTTGATTGCCAATGCGGGGCGGGCGGCCACTCTCTTGAGCCCCTCCCCTTCAGGGGAGGGGACGGGGGTGGGGGCTGTCAGTTTAGCTCGGTCTTTTCCGACAAGCCCCACCCCAACCCCTCCCCTGAAGGGGAGGGGCTTTACAGTCAACGATGAAAAGGCCCTGCTGGCCATCCTCGACGACCCCAACACCCCAACCCTTCCGCCCCTCCCAACCAGCACCAACCCCGACACCCTGGCCGCCATCCTCTACACCAGCGGCTCCACCGGCCGCCCAAAGGGCGTCATGCTATCCCACGCCAACCTCGCGTTGGGCGCAGTCAGCGTCGCGCAATATCTGAAACTCACGCCCGCCGATAAAACGCTCGCCGTCCTGCCGCTCAGTTTCGACTATGGCCAGAACCAGCTGCTATCCACATGGCGCGCAGGCGGGTGCGTCGTGCCATTGGACTATCTCACCCCACGCGACGTCATCAAGGCATGCGCCAAACACAACATCACCACACTCGCCGCCGTGCCGCCTTTATGGGTGCAACTGGTCGAGCAGGCCTGGCCCGCAGAAGCCTCGGTCAATATGCGCCGTCTGACCAATAGCGGCGGCGCATTGACCCCCAGCCTTGTGAAACAATTGCGCGGGATTTTCCCGGCTACCGACATTTTCGCAATGTACGGCCTGACCGAAGCCTTCCGCTCGACCTATCTCGACCCGGCGTTGATCGACGCCAACCCGACCAGCATGGGTAAGGGCATCCCGTTCGCCGAGATCATGGTCGTCGCCCCCGACGGCAGCGAAGCCGCGCCCGACCAACCCGGCGAACTGGTCCACGCCGGGCCATTGGTAGCGCAAGGATACTGGCAGGACGAAGCCCGCACCGCCGAACGCTTCAAACCCGCGCCGGAATTTAGCGCGTTTGGCGGCATGGCGGTCTGGTCCGGCGACACGGTGAAGCGCGACGCCGACGGCCTGCTCTATTTCGTCGGCCGCGACGACGCGATGATCAAAACCAGCGGCAACCGCGTCTCCCCCACCGAAATCGAAGAAGCCGCCGTCGAAAGCGGGCTGGTGGCAGAAGCCTGCGCGCTTGGCCGCAAGGACGAACGATTGGGGGCAGCGATAGTGCTGTTCGTGCGGGGGAGTGGTGATGACGAAGGACTAAAGGCGCATTTGAAAGCGACACTGCCCAATTTCATGCAACCTGCCGAGGTGGTGTGGTTGGAGGCGTTTCCGAAGAGCGCGAACGGGAAGTTGGATCGGAATGTTTTGGCGGAGGGGTTGCCGTAATGGACGCGCAGAAGAGCGACCGGCTGAAGCTGTTCGGGATCACGCTGACCGGCGGCGATACGCCGCGACCTCGGCGGCTTTGGCGGTGTCTGGGCTGGTGAGCCCGCTGTTCGGCGCAGGGCTTGCAGGGGCGGCGGCGGTCAATCTGGGGCAGATGGCGGCAAACGCGCCGCTGGTATATTTCGACCGCTTCGTGCCGTTCATCACCTACAAGCTGGTGGCAGGCGCAGCGCCGGGGACCAAGGACCTGATTGTCGGCAATGTGCTCGACGACTTTCTCGGGCTGATCGATAATCCTACCGGCACGGTAACGCGCGGCACGATGCGCGTGATGGATTTTGATCGCGGCGCGGGAAGGGTGTTCTCGCAACCCGGCGATTTCGGCATCAGCCTCGACGACATCAACCCGCTGGCGGTGCTGAGCCTGCTCGCGCCACGGCTGGCAGGGGTGCCGATTGCGCAGAGTTTGATCACGGTGGTGCTGGCGGCAAATGAAAATGATTGCGCGCACGATGCGCGGGAGGTGGCGTGATGGTTTATGCTCTATCCAACAAAATTCAGGTCGATGGAAAACGCGTCGTCTCGCTCGAACCTGTCAAAACCAATGAAATTATTCAAATTGAAGTAGAGGACTCATCTCCAGATGGAGGGCTATATTTCGGACATGGACGTGCGCTAATCAGTGGACGGCGTATTAAAACCGACCACATACCCCAGCAAATGAAGATTGATGTTGGCACAGTAATTCCCGACTATGGATCATCTCATTACCTCAAATTTGTCTCCGACCGCTTCAAGTCCGTGGTCGAGGCCGTCGAACCCGGCGTTCACCAGTTCATTCCCTTTCAGATTGTGGGGGCGCACAAGGCGTTGCTGGCCGACATGTGGTTCATGGTGGTGTGCAACCGACTCGACAGCGTAGATCGGGAGCATACGACATTGGTTTTGTATCGCGGTCGTGATTGGGTTCCGCACCAAGATATTTCCCGAGAGGAATGGCCCTCCGACTTCAATCCCAACCGCGAACCCAGATTTGTCTTCAACCTTTCCCAAATTGGTGATCACCATCTCTGGTACGACAAGCATAGTGGATACGGTCCCTATCTTTCCGATGCACTGGCCGACGCCTTAACAGCAGGCGATCTGACCGGCATCAATCTCGTCAAGCAGGAGGCCGTATAATGGCAATCGAGCTACCAACCGGCCTTGCCGAACTTTTGGGCCAGATCCAGAGCGGCATCCGTAGCGGATTCCAGCGCTCGCATACTATTGGAACAGCTTTTGCAGGCCGTCTGCGATGGCTTGAAGACTCTTTGGACTTCAACGTCGATGCCGACTTTAACCTCAAGCCGCGCCCCGGATAACGGTGACAGTGCACTTAATTAAGATTTTATCTGTTTTTTCAGTATTATATGATGTCAAGCAAGCATATAAAACGGTAATGAGAGAGTGAATTAAGTGTACTATCACCGCCATTAGAGTAACGGTGACACGTTACTCAACCCCCAAATTGCATTCGAGCGACCGAGCATCCCTGAGACATTTACGTATGGTCCGGACTCTGTTAAAACCGGCTCACGACGATCCTCGAAAAATTCCTGCATTTTGCCGAACATCTTCCCGCTCATCGCCTGAATTCGGTCGAGGCGGCGCTGGCTGAAATCATGGAGAGTTATTCGGACCGTGACGGTTTTACCGCGTCCGAGCAGAGCGTGATTGACCTACGTGTCGCCGCACCCAAGCCCGCTTATTCCAGCAGCGAAGATATCGCCGAGCTGTTTGGCAAGCCCTTCTCTGCATGAGGCGCATCATATTCCGTCAGGAAGCGGAATCCGATTGCGGGATGTGATTTCATTCTCATTGACAAAATCAGCCCATAATATTATATAAAAATATAATTCAATGAGGTGGCAAAATGCATATAACCAATCTCCGCAAAGTGGGCGGCTCCGTGATGCTGGCGGTTCCGCCTGCCTTGCTCGACCTGCTCAACCTGAAAGCGGGCGCGGCTGTTGGCGTTGACGTTGATGACGGGCGTCTGGTTGTCGAGGCGTCGCCGCGACCGCGCTATACGCTGGCCGAATTGCTGGCTGCATCGGACTATTCGGAAGATGCGTCGCCAGAAGACCGCGAATGGCTTGACGCGCCTGCTGTAGGCAAGGAGCTTCTGTGAAGCGGGGTGACATTTACATGGTGTCGCTCAATCCCGCACAAGGCCGCGAACAACAGGGACATCGGCCGGTGCTGGTTGTGTCGCCTGCGGAATTCAACGCGGCGACCAGGCTCCCTGTGGTTCTGCCAATTACCAATGGCGGTGATTTTGCGCGGCGCATCGGCTTCGCGGTGGAGATTTCTGGCATCAAGACCACCGGCGTTGTTCGTTGCGATCAGCCCCGCGTTCTCGACATAGCGGAGCGAGGCGGGCGCAAGGTTGACACACTGCCCGATGCTTTGATGGATGACGTGCTCGCCAAATTGGCCACGCTGTTCGACGGACGATGAATACCAAATCTGCATAAATCGGGATCCGGATCCAAATTATCTGGTGGTACTGCCACCTCGCGGCTTGCAATGTAGGATTTGCCCTGTCAGCCTGCCGCCCGCACATCGTTAACCGCCCGATCCGCTGTAGGGGCCGCCAATCAGCTGCTTTGCGTTTTTGCATCGTTTGGTGTCACTTGTGTCACCCTTGCACAAATGAAGCCGGGGTGAAAAAAGCGGCTTGCCTGCTGGGCTGTTTTGGGTGTGAACTTGCACGGTTTTGTGGGGCTTTTCCTTCTTAGTTATCGAAAGTTTTACCCAAATCGCTTAAGGCAATGCGCATGAAGGCAACCGGACCTATCCCTGATGGCTATAGCGCCATAAACGGCGAACTCGCGATTGGCGGGAAGACCGTGTCCGCGCTGGTCGAGGAGGCGGGCGATACGCCGTTATTTGTCTATTCCGCCGATCACCTGCGCGCTCGCGTGGCAGCTTTGCGGGTAGCTATGCCGGAGCGCTTGGCCATCCATTATGCGATGAAGGCCAATCCTTATCCGCCGCTGCTGGCGTTGATGAAGACCCAAGTTGACGGTTTCGACGTCGCGTCCGGCGGTGAACTCGAACTGGCGCTGGCAGCCGGGGTGGATGCCGCCCGGATCAGCTTTGCCGGACCCGGCAAGCGCGACCGGGAGCTGGAGCGGGCGATTTCACTGGGCGTCACGCTTAATTGTGAGTCCGAGGGCGAAGCCGAACGGGCGGGGAACTTGGGGCAAAAACTGGGCATTACTCCGCGGCTTGCTGTCCGGGTGAACCCCGGTTTTGACCTCAAAGGTTCGGGCATGAAAATGGGCGGCGGGGCCAAGCAATTTGGCGTTGATGCCGAACGGGTGCCTGCTTTGGTGAAGCGGATCATTGCGGCGGGAGCGGAATGGCGGGGCTTTCACATTTATGCCGGGTCCCAGGCGCTGAAGGCCGATGCAATCGCCGAAATGCAGGCGCAGACCTTGGCGTTGGTTGCTGAATTGACCGATGCCGTTGGTGTCTCGCCGCCGCATGTCAATCTGGGTGGAGGCTTTGGTATTCCGTATTTTCCGGGTGATGATCCGGTCGATATCAAGGCAGTCGGTGCTGCGCTGGGAGCGGCGCTCGATGCGTTGCCGCCGAGCCTATCCGAGACCCATTTTTGCATCGAACTGGGCCGCTATCTGGTGGGTGAGGCGGGCGTCTATCTGACCCGCATCGTTGACCGCAAGATCAGCCACGGGGAGGTCTTCCTCATCACCGACGGTGGCCTGCACCACCAGCTCGCCGCCAGCGGCAATTTCGGTACTGTCATCAGGCGGAACTATCCGGTCGCGATTGCCACGCGGTTTGAGGCTGCATCAGACGAGGTCGCGTCGGTGGTCGGATGCCTTTGCACCCCGCTCGATAAACTGTCGGACAGCGCGCATTTGCCGCGCGCGGATGTCGGTGATCTGGTCGCCATATTCTGCGCGGGGGCTTATGGTGCGAGTGCTAGCCCAGCCAATTTTTTGGGGCAGGGGCCAGCTACCGAGATGCTGGTCTAACCCTGACCGTTATCCGCAGGCCCGCCGACCAGCACAAAGTGTCGGTCGCAATAGCCGCAGTCGACATAGCCTTTTTCGTCAATCTGCAACCACACTCTAGGGTGCCCCAATGCCGCAGGGATATCGCCGCTGCCATCGCAGGCAATTCGGGGTTCACGGACGCGGATGGTTTCGGGCTGGTTGGTCATGCAGGCCGCTTAGCAAAGGCGCACGACCGCTGCAACGGACTTGGTTCAGAAGTAATTGAGCGTAATCGTCCAGTTGCCGGTATATTTGCCGGGGGTTTGGTTGGCCCCAACTTCCAGCGTCGCACCAATCGGGAAATTGAAAATTCCGTTAAGTGCGGCAATACGGAATCGCGTGGGGGCCGTTGTCAACACCGCCGTCGGTGTACTGCCGATGACAAATGTCCGCACCCGCATTGGCGCGCCGGGGCCGTTGATGAAGATGCTGTTTGCGCCCAGCGAGACATCGACCCGCTGGTTATATGTGCCCTGTCCGGCAAAAGTCGCGGGGCTGTGGCCACCGCCGACAATGACGATACCGTTGGTCGCTGTGCGCGCGCCCGTCGGTGCCATGGTGACGACGCCTGCGACATTGCTGGGAATGACGCTGCCAAAATCAAGATTGTCGTCAATCACGAACGACAAGGGGCGCACGATTGTGACTTCGGCCGTGCCGGGTTCAACGTCGGCATGGGCTGGAATAGCCGCGCATGCCGCACAGATTACAGCAATCGCTGCGCCCAGCTTTTTCAGCCGAAGAAATTTTGCCCCACTCATATTAGCTGCTTTACACCGCAAATCGTAAATAAAGCCTTTGCATCGTGGTTAACCCAAGGTTAACGTGCAGGAGGCTTACTGGTAATCGAGCGTCGCGGTAAACGTCCCCGAATAAGCGCCGCCAGGCTGGTTGGCTGCAACGTTTAGTGTGCCGCCGACCGTAAACCAGAATATCCCGTCAGCTGGTACAATACGGTAATTCGGCGAAGCACCGATTTGCTGAAGCGTTGGCGCCGGACCGATGAGGACATTGTTCACGGTCATCGCAGGTCCAGGACCGGTCAGAGTTATCGGCGTCGGCGTGATCCTGATCCGTACCCGCTGGTTTTGGCTGCCCATTCCGGCAAAACGCGCAACCTGATAATCGTTGCCGACCAGCACGATCCCGTTGGTGGAAGTGCGGACATTGGTGACTGAAATCGTGACCGTGCCCGCCACATTGCTGGGAATGACCCTACCGAAGTCGAGATTTTCAACCTGAATGAATGAAAGCGGCGTGACCACGGCTATCTGCGCATCGCCAGGTGTGGCATGGGCAGGAAACGCATACAAAGCCGCCGCAATGCCGATCAACATTGCACGGAAATGATTCCTTCGAAGAGATTTTGCCCCACTCATCGCACCGATATAGCGTCAAGCAGAGTAAAATATCCCTGCGGTACATGGTTAACAGCGCTTAACCCGCTCGGTAAGCTGCAAACCAAATATCCCCCATGTTTCGCGGTGATTGCGCCCACTCTTTGCCTCCGCTATCGCGGTATGATGTCCGAACAAGCCATATCCATTCACAACCTCTCCAAAACTTACGCAGGCGGCAAGCAGGCGCTTGATGATGTCAGTTTTGATGTCGCCCAAGGTTCGATCTTTGGCCTGCTTGGTCCCAATGGCGCGGGTAAATCGACCTTGATCAACATTCTCGCCGGGCTGGTGATGAAGAGCAGCGGATCGGCGACGATCTGGGGTTTCGATATCGACGTGAACCCGCGCAACGCCAAGGCATCGATCGGCATCGTGCCGCAGGAAATCATGTTCGACCCGTTCTTCACGCCGAAAGAAGCGCTGGAGTTGCAGGCCGGGCTATACGGCGTGCCCAAGGCCAAACGGCGGACGATGGAGCTGCTCCGTGCGGTGCGGCTGGAGGATAAGGCCGACGCTTATGCGCGAACGCTGTCGGGGGGCATGAAACGGCGGTTGCTGGTGGCGAAGGCCATGGTCCACGCGCCGCCGGTTATTGTGCTTGATGAACCGACGGCGGGTGTGGATATCGAACTGCGCCAGCAACTTTGGGACTATGTAGTCGAACTGAACAAGGGCGGCGTCACGGTGGTGCTGACTACGCATTATCTCGAAGAAGCCGAACAACTGTGCGACCGGATCGCGATTATCAATCACGGCAAGCTGATCGCGAACAAGCCAACGCGCGAACTGGTCGGCATGGCCCGCGAAAAGGCGGTGGTGTTGACGCTGGACCGCGATGTTGCCGAGGCACCCATGCACGCTGCGTTCGAGAAAGTGGAACTGATCGCCGACCGCACCATAGAAATCACCTACAATAAGGACCGGATGAACGCAGGCGAAGTGCTTTCGGCGATGCAGGGGCTCGGGCTCGGGATTGTCGACGTGACGACCAAAGAGGCCGATCTTGAGGATGTGTTCCTGCGGTTGACGAGTAACCAATGATATGAAAGCCGAAGTCCTCATCATCGGGTCGGGGGCGGCTGGGCTGACCGCCGCGCTGCAACTTGCAACCACCAAAAAGGTCGTTGTCCTTGCCAAAGGTTCGCTATCCGACGGTGCGACCGCATGGGCGCAGGGCGGGATCGCTGCGGTGTTGGAGCCGGGGGATACCTTTGACAGCCATATCGAGGATACGATGGTGGCGGGCGCAGGCCTCAACAATCGCGCCACCGTCGAGTTCGTTATCGGCAACGCGCCAGAAGCGATCCAGCGGCTGGCGGAGCTCGGCGTTCCGTTCAATCCGGGCGATGAAGAACAATGGCATCTGACGCGCGAGGGCGGGCATTCGCACCGCCGGATCGTCCATGTGAACGATGCGACCGGATGGGCGGTGCAACAGGCGCTGGAAGCGGCGGCGAAGGCCAACCCCAATATCACGCTGGTGCCAGACATGGTCGCCGTCGACTTGATTATGGGGCGGCATCAGGAACGCTTTTCGACCTCTGGCCGCATTCATGGCGTCTATGCGCTCAATCGCAGGACAGGCAAGGTCGAAGCATATACCGCGCGCGCGACGATATTGGCGACCGGCGGGGCGGGGCGCGCCTATCTCTATTCAACCGCTCCCAGAGGTGCGACCGGCGATGGTATCGCAATGGCATGGCGGGCAGGATGCCGTGTGTCGAACATGGAGTTCATGCAGTTCCATCCGACCTGCCTTTATAACCTGGAGGTCAAAAACTTCCTGATTACTGAGGCCGTGCGCGGCGAGGGCGGGCATCTGAAACTGCCCACGACTGGCGAACGGTTCATGCCGCGCTTCGACAAACGCGAGGAACTGGCTCCGCGCGATATCGTGGCACGGGCGATTGACCATGAGATCAAGCGGTTGGGCCTCGATTTTGTCCATCTGGATATCAGCCATAAACCGGCAGAGTTCGTAAAAGAGCATTTCCCGAACATCTACGAGAAGCTGATGGGGCTTGGCATTGATATCACCAAAGAACCGATCCCGGTGGTGCCTGCCCAGCATTATACATGCGGCGGCGTGCTGGTCGATCTCGACGGTCGCACCGACGCGCCGGGCCTCTATGCAGCAGGTGAGGTGACGCAGTCAGGTTTGCATGGCGCAAACCGTCTGGCGTCCAATTCGTTGCTCGAATGCTTTGTCTTTGGCGACGCTTGCGCGCGCCATATCGACGCGAATTGGGACAGCCTGATGCCGGCACCCGCCATCCGCGCATGGGATGAGAGCCGCGTTACCGACAGCGACGAAGAGGTGGTGATCGCGCAGTGCTGGCGCGAAATCCGCAACTTCATGTGGAATTTCGTCGGCATCGTCCGCACCACCAAACGCCTCGAACGCGCGAAACACCGCATCGACCTGCTCCGCAAAGAGGTTGCAGAATATTACCGCCATTTCCGTGTCACGCCCGATCTGGTGGAACTGCGCAATCTGGTCGAGGTTGCGGATTTAATAATCCGGTCGGCGCTGTCGCGGCACGAAAGCCGCGGGCTACATTATACGCTGGATTATCCGGAGTTGGCGACGGACCCAATTGATACCGTGTTGGTGCCGTAATGGCATCCTCACTCGCTTGCGACACTTGCCCTGTTCGTGACCGGGCGGCTTGTTCAGCGCTCAGCGGGGACGAACGGGCGCAATTGGCACGAATTGGCCGACATCGTGACGTGAAGCGTGGTGAGACGGTGATGGCGGCGGGTGACGACAATATTGCCTGCGCCACCTTGATTTCAGGTGCCTTGAAAATCGCGAGCTATGACAGCGAGGGCACTGAGCGGATTTTGTCATTGGTCCATCCCGCCGGTTTCGTCGGTGAAATGTTTGCGCCCATTGCAAACCATGATGTCATCGCATTGTCTGATAGTCGACTGTGTGTGTTTTCGCGTCGCGAATATGAGGCAGCGCTTACTGCCTTCCCTGCACTTGCAGGTGCGCTGTTGCGCCGTTCAACAGAGGACTTGTTTGAAACCCGCAGCTTGATCGATCTGATGGGACGACGCTCGGCCGATGCACGTGTCGCGGGTCTAACATTGGCCTTTGCCAAGGCGGCAAGTGACTCGCCATGCCATCCGGCGCAGATATTTGATTTGCCTTTGACCCGGGGAGAGATGGCGGGTTTGTTGGGACTGACCATTGAAACGGTCAGTCGCCAACTGTCGCGATTGGAAAAACGTGGTTTGATAAAGCGCCAAGGCGCGCGCGGTATCGAAATCCTTAACGCACCCGCTCTACAGTCGCTTTTGGTTTAACGGACAGCAGCCGCAATCATAGCGATTGCCACGCCCCAGCCGAAAATCAGTACCGGCAAGATCAGTATTTGCCCGGTTGCATCCTTGGCGCTCATATTGCCGGTATAGGTATTGATGCCGAAGCGTTTGAAGTTGCTCCAATCAATGGTATCGCTATCATGGTTCGGTTTCATCTTTACCCATATTGCCGGGACGCCGAAGGCCATGACGATGTAGACGACGAATATTGCCATCGGGATGATCAGACCGCTATCTTGAAAGGCAAAGGCCATTACCGCCAGAAATGCCAAGTATAGACCAACAGTCAGCGCATGCAGCACCGGTGGAACATCAAAGCTACGACCGACACTTACCTGAAAGGGTGATGCCTTGCGGGCCAACTCGATATGGGCAAATGCCTCGGCGGAATAATGGATGCTCATCAACTTTTCTCCTTGGGATGCGTTGATGATAAAGAGGGGGGCAATCCGGCACTTTGACATTGATCAAAGTTGAGATGCCCGCAAAGAAATATCTTTCCTTTAGAGTATCAGGCCCGTTAGCATCGGGCATGATTGGAGATATGATCCACTCACAGCGCAATTCACTTTCTCGGGGCATGAAGCTCCTGAAAAAGATTCGAATAGGCGTCATTTGTGCCACTTTAATGGCCACATCGGCCCTACCTGCGGCGGCAGCGACCCCGGCGTTGTTCGCCCGAACTGGTCAAGCGTAGCTATTCGAAAGCGGACCTCGGCAAGATTGCGCAAGGCAACAGACTGCGCGTGATGCGCGCGGTCGAGCAAACGGCCTCCCCAAAGTAACCGTAGTCCTTGAGCCTGTCGAAGGGCGCTTATCGGTCAGGCGTGCTTCGACAGGCTCAGGACTACGGCCTTACTTCAATTATCAGTCAAGCTTGACCGTCGCATATTGCGTAGGCGCACCACGGCGCTTGATACCGAGCAGCAGTGCACTGCGGCCCGCAGTCTTGGCTTCCTTGACGGCGGCCGCAAGCGCTTCAGGCGTGCTAAGCGGCTTATAGGTTGCCGAAACAATCACATCGCCGCGTCGCAATCCTGCCTGTGCACCGGTGCCACGGCCCGGGATGTCGATGACGACGCCCTTGATATCCGCGCCCATTCCCAATTGACGGGCAATTTCGGGGTCAAGCGGAATAACGCTCAGACCCAGAGCATCTCGGATAACTTTGGCATCGACGGTATCATTGTCACCCTTGAAGTCTTTGTCTTCTTCGGGGTTGAAGTTGCTCTGCGCCAGCTTCTCTTCGGTCGGACGTGTGCCGACGGTGGCGGTCAGCCGCATCGGCTTGCCTTCGCGCAAGATATCAAGCGGTATTTTGGTGCCAGGCTTGATATTGGCAACGATATAGGAAAGCGTGGCTTCCGGTGACACATCGCGACCGTCGACCTTCAGGACAATGTCGCCTTCCTTCAACCCGGACTTGTCAGCACCTTCGCCTGCGACCACGCGGTTGACGAATTCACCGCGATTTTTCTCAAGGCCCAGGGCATCGGCAAGGTCTTCGCCGACCGGTGCGATGCTGATTCCCAGATAGCCGCGTTCTGGTCGGACGCCCTTTTTAAGCGACTCAACCACCGGAATTGCCTCGTCGGCCGGGATAGCAAAGCCCACGCCAATATTGGCACCGACAGGAGAAATCAGGCGGTTGTTGATGCCGATGACTTCGCCCCTGAGGTTAAACAACGGACCGCCTGAGTTGCCGGGATTGATTGCGGTGTCGGTCTGAATGAAGCGGTCATAAGCGCCGCCTGCGCCGATGTTGCGCTGCAGGGCCGAGACAATCCCGGCGGTTACGGTGTTGCCCAGGCCAAGCGGGTTGCCAATGGCGATCACCCAGTCACCGACGCGGCTCTTCTTCGAATCAGCCATCGCAACATAAGGCAGGCCCGCCGCGCTGATCTTCAGAAGTGCGATATCGGACGACGGATCGCGACCGACGATATTAGCCTTATATTCTTTGCCATCAAACAGGGTCACGGTCACGGTATCGACCGCCGCGCCATCGGGGCCGCCCGCGACAACATGGTTGTTGGTGACGATGTAGCCGTCTGCGGAGATCAGGAAGCCTGAGCCGCCACTTTGCTGGTCTTGTTTTTGCGTGACGCGTTCGCCGGTGAACGGGTTAACGCCGGCAACAACTTCAACCTTTTGCTTGGTCGCGATATTGACCACGGCGGGCTGCAACTTTGCGGCCAAATCGGCAAAGCTGGCTGGCGCGCCCATCGGGGCAGCGACGGGTTCGGAAAAGCTGACCGGTGCGCCGGTTTGGGCGGTGACAGGATTGCCGTTGACCAGCGCAAGCGTGCTGCCGGTAATCAGAAGAGCGGTAGTGACTGCATAAGCGTAACGCACGGATTTCATTCCTCTCAATTCAACTGGGCATACTGCCCGCAATTCCGCCATTCGATGGCGTTATAAAGCTTAACGCCGATTGAATGGGCACCGGATCATCCGGCAAATGTCATTCGCGCTTCGACTAACGACCGTTACGGAATTTGGTCAGATAGTCATTGTCCGATGAAAGCACGACATTGGTACTGCCTTCGCCATTCTGGAAAGTCTGGCGATAGGATTGCATGGCGCGATAGAAGTCGTAGAAATCCGGGTCTTTGCCGTAGCTGATGGCGTAAATGCGCGCGGCTTCAGCTTCCGCATCGGCGCGGATGATTTGCGCTTCTTTCTGGCCCTCGGCATCGATCGCGATGGCCTCCTGATTCCGCGCACTCCGCATCCGGTTATAGGCCGATTGCAGGGTTGCGGCGGGCAGGTCGGCGCGCTTGATCCGCACGTCGATAACCTCTGCACCATATTTGCTGGCCTCACGGTTGAGGGCGGCCTGAATGTTATCCATCACTTGGCCGCGCTCGGCGCTGAGTAAAGCAACAAATGTCCGCTTGCCCAGTTCGTTGCGCAGCGATGACCCCAAAATCGTCTTCAACTGGTCGCGCAAACGGTCCTCCGAACGAATGGTGCGGTACATTTTGTCCGGCTCTGTGACCCGGAACCGCGCGAACGCATCGACCTGCAAGCGCAGTTGGTCGGTCGATAGAACCTCTTGCTGCTCCATCTCGACACTCAGCACGCGCTTGTCGATCATCTGGATCTGTTCGACGAGCGGAATGCGGAATGTCAGACCAGCACGTGTCCGGCCAAATTGTTCATTTTTTTCATATGGGTTAACAACGCGGTCAACCTTACCATAGCTGCTGATAATGGCCTGTTGCGTTTCCGGCACGATCGAAACCGACATGCTCAGTAGAACGATCAGGCCGAGCGCGGCCAGAGCCAGATAAACCGGGTTGCGGGCGAAGATCGGGTTCATTGTTTTTTTCCTGTCACAGTCACCGTTTCACTCTTCGCTGCTGCCTTTTTCTGGAATTCCGGCAATGGCAAATAAGGGGTCACATTGCCGCTCTCGACGATGGTTTTGTCTACTTTGCCCAGGACCTGCTCCATGGTTTCATAATATAGCCGCCGCTTGGTCACTTCGGGTGCTTCGCGATATTGCACATATATTTTGTCGAACTCGGCGGTTTCGCCCAGCGCAAGCTCGGTCACGCGGCTGGCATAAGCGCGAGCATCGTTCATATAGCTTTCGCGCCGTTGTTGGGCTGCGTTGACCTCGCGAAAGGCATCATTGACTTCGGCGGGTGGATCCGACTGGCGGATCGAAATGCTCTGCACCAGCACACCGGCACGATATTCGTCCAGCACCTGCTGCATCCGCTTGCGGACCTCGGCTTCGATGGCCCCACGGCCCGGGCCGATGGCTTGGGTCAAGTCAAAATTGGCGACCGCTGCGCGCATCGCGCTTTCGGCCACTTCTTTCACCGTGTTGTCGGGGCTTTCGAGCTGAAATAAATAGAGTTCGGGATTTTTGATCGACCAGCGCACGTCATATGCCATGTCGATAATGCTTTGGTCCTTGGTCAGCACCAGATTTTCACTGCTCGCTTTGGGCGATCCGATTGATGTCGTCTGGATCTGCTTGGTGTCGATTTTTTCAATCCGTTGGAAAGGCGCTGGCAGGGTAAAGGAAATGCCAGGACCAACGGTGCGCGAATATTTGCCCAACTGGGTAATGACGCCTTCCTGTTCCGGCCCCAACCGGTGCACACTGGTCCACACCAGCCACAAGGCCACAATAGCACCGACAACGACCGGCCACCAGCTCTTACCATCGGCACGCGGTGGTAAGCCGCTAAACCCACCGCCTTTGCCGCCTCCACCACCGGCACGGCGTAGCAAGTCCTCCAGAGAAGGCCCGCGTTGGCGGCCGCTTTGCGGTTCGTTTCCGGGCGTCGGCTCCCATGGGCTGCGCGGACCGGCTTTGGGTTCGCCTTTGTTGTCGCTGGCCGGCCCGTCAATATTGCCAGCCTTGCCGCGCGGTTTTTTACCGTCAGCGTTGCCGCCACCAGAGTCCGGCGTGTCCCACGGCCCTTTGCCATCAATCGCCGTAACTAATGCACCCTGACTATCGATTTTTTTGCTCATAGGGTCTTTATAAGAACGGTTTTTCAGAAAAACAGTGTCAATCCCGCAATTCTGATTCTATTCGGGCCTGCATGGTCGATAATGATGATTTTTCCAATGTAGTTGCCGCTGTTGCCGGAGGACGGGCAAGCGCCCTGAAGGCGAACGAAGGCGCAGTTTCACTGATGCTCGATGTCTCGGGGATGGCGCCCTCGGACCGCGAAGCACTTGAGGCTGAAGTCCGTACGGCATTAACATCTGCCGGTGCTCACTCGGTACGGGTCATGATGACCGCCGAACGGATTACGCCTCGCCTGATTGCGGTGGCGAGCGGAAAGGGCGGCGTTGGTAAATCGACATTATCCGCCAATTTGGCTATCGCTATGGCGCGGGCGGGCCGGGCGGTCGGCTTGGTCGATGCTGATATCTATGGCCCATCCCAGCCGCGCCTGCTGGGCGCGGAGGGTAGCAAGCCCGAAGCCGAGGAAAAGAAGCTGATCCCGGTCAAAGCGGCGGGCGGTGTGCCTTTCCTTTCGATGGGGCAGCTAGCCAAAGCGGGGCAAGCGATTGCCTGGCGCGGGCCGATGGCGGGCAACGCGTTGTCACAATTGATTGACGCGCATTGGGGCGAAGCACGCGACATAATCGTCGATTTACCGCCAGGTACCGGTGATATCCAACTGTCGATGATCCAGAAACATAAGCCTGTCGGCGCGGTGATTATTTCAACCCCGCAAGATCTGGCGTTAATTGATGCAGCGCGGGCGATCAGCTTCTTCGATCAAGCGAAAGTACCAATCATCGGGTTGGTCGAAAATATGGCGGGCTATCTTTGCCCGCATTGTGGCGAGATGAGCGAACCGTTCGGTAATGGTGGGGCAGAAGCTGCCGCTGCTGAACTCGGCATTCCGTTCCTTGGCCGCATTCCGCTCGATATCGCGATCCGGCTGGCAAGTGACGCGGGTGAGCCACCTGCATTGGGTGAGGGGCCGATATCCGACGCTTATGCTGCTATCGCGCGCCGCGTTTCGAATT
The DNA here is from genome assembly GCA_040007915.1 of Sphingorhabdus sp. Classification (GTDB taxonomy): domain Bacteria; phylum Pseudomonadota; class Alphaproteobacteria; order Sphingomonadales; family Sphingomonadaceae; genus Sphingorhabdus_B. The sequence continues at coordinate 149,111 of JBDTUD010000002.1, read as the reverse complement.
GGATCGACAACCAAAAGGTACCGCCTGCATGATCGGTGATGCAGAGGACGGTGAAGGCATGACACGCCGCAAGCTGCTGATCGGTGGCGGGGTTGGCGTCGGTTTGCTGGTTGCATGGGGCCTCTGGCCGAGACGATATCAGCCCAATTTGGTGGCAACAAAAGGCGAGTATTTGTTCGGGCCGTGGCTGAAAATCGCCGAGGACGGCAAAGTCATCGTCGCCATCCCGCAAAGCGAATCCGGGCAGGGCGTTTACACGGCGTTGGCGCAGATTGTTGCGGGAGAACTGGGTGCGGACTGGCGATCGGTTGCGGTGCAGCCGGTGTCGGCAAGTCCACTATTTGCCAACACGCTTTTGGCGCGCGAATGGGCTCCGGCGTTTTTGCCGGAGAGTCTGGATGCCCAAAATGGCGGGTCGTTGGTGGAGGATATCATCGGCGAAATTGCCACGCGCGAGAGTTTCGTCGTGACCGGCGGGTCATCGTCGATCCGACAGTTTGAGAGGCCCTGCCGGGAGGCCGGGGCTGCGGCGCGGGCGCTTTTGTGCCAGGCCGCTGCCGCGCGCTGGGATACCGATTGGGAAAAGTGCGAAACCGACAAAGGCTTCGTCGTATTTGGCAAGCGGCGGCTGGCGTTCGCCGAATTGGTGGTTGAAGCTTCGGAGTTGACCCCGCCCGATCCGGTCCCGCTACACCCATCGCCCAAAAATCACCTGTCGGGCCAGGATGCGCCGCGGCTGGACTTGTCAGCAAAGGTTGATGGTAGCGCTAGTTTTGCCGGGGACATCCGGCTTCCCGATATGCTCTACGCGTCGGTCAGGGGCGGCCCGATTGGCGAGACGACGCTGAAGTCAGCCAACACCAAGGCTGTATCGAAAATCCGCGGGTTGGTGAACGTCGTCAAAACCGACCAATGGATTGCGGCGGTCGCGACCAACTGGTGGGCGGCAAACAAGGCGCTCGATGCAATGGCACCGGTGTTCACGACCAAGGGCCGGATGGCCGATAGCGGGCAAATGGCCGAAAGTCTGTCAAAGGCCATCGCCAAAGGGCCGGGGACAAGGCTGGTTAATATTGGCGACGTTGACGCGTCGCTTACGAAAGAGGCTGTAACGCGCGTGTTCAAGGCGGATTACAGCGTAACCGCTGCCGTCCATGCGCCGATTGAAACGCGTTCGGCAACCGCTTCCTATGCCGATGGTCGCCTGCAACTTTGGATCGCCAGCCAAGCCCCCGAAACCGCACGTGCCGCGGCAGCCAAAGCCATCGGCATCTCGCCCGATAATGTGATCATTTATCCGGTCTTCGCTGGCGGCAGTTTTGACCGAAATTTCGACAGCCTGATTGCAGCGCAGGTTGCGGTGATTGCCAAAGAAGTCGAACGACCGGTACAGTTGACATGGTCGCGGCCGGAGGATTTCATGCGCGATCATGTCCGCAGTCCAGCGTTGGGCCGGATGACCGGCGCGATCAACAGTACCGGGCAGGTTGTCGGGCTGGCGGTGCGGGTGGCAGCGGCCTCCACGATGCGCGAGCTTGCCAACCGGATGGATGGCGAGAGCGTGGACAAAGCACGGGTGGCAGCGGGCGGCGAATTTGATATCTTCGCAGTCGAGGGTGCCAACCCGCCTTATGCGATCCCCAATTTGACGGTCGATCACTTCCCGGTCACATTACCGATACCGACCGGCCCGTGGCGTAGCATGGCGCACAGCCATAATTGCTTTTTTGTTGAGTGCTTTATCGACGAACTTGCACATAAGGCCGGAGTCGAGCCACTGTCATACCGGATGCAAATGCTCGTCGGGCAGACGCGGTTGGCGCGTTGCCTGACGGGGGTTGCGACGATGGCAGGTTGGGACGGTGGCGCGTCGGGCAGCAGCAAGGGGCTTGCCTGCCATTCCATGCGCGGCAGCCATATCGCGATTATCGCCAGTGCCCGAACCGGCGAAACCGGCGTCCGTGTCGACCGGATCTCGGCGATGGTAGATTGCGGGCGGCTGATCAATCCCGACCTCGCGCGGCAACAGATTGAGGGCGGGATCGTCTTCGGGCTGGCGCAGGCGCTGGGCGCATCGACCGAGTTTGAAAACGGTCTGCCCACTGCGCGCCGGTTGCGCGATATCGACTTGCCGCAACTGGCCGACGTGCCGGAGATTACCGTCGAATTTATCCGCAGCGATGAAGCACCGGGCGGCGTTACCGAACTCGGCGTACCAGCGGTTGCGCCTGCAATTGCCAATGCGCTGTTTTCGGCGGCCGGCGTCAGGTTGCGCGAATTGCCGCTGCTGTCGCGCGGGCTGTAATGGCACCCACCGACCATCCCCCCATCGCTGCCCCCAAAGTTGGCGTGTTACTGGTCAATCTTGGCACGCCGGATGCGCCAACGCCTGCCGCAGTCAAACGCTATCTCCAACAGTTCCTGTCCGACCGCCGCGTGGTCGAAATCCCGGCGCTCCTCTGGCAACCGATATTGCGCGGGATCATCCTCAACACCCGACCTAAAAAATCGGCAAAGGCCTATGCAAAAGTCTGGACCGACAAAGGTTCACCGCTTGCGTTCTTTACCGCCGCCCAGACCGGAGCGCTGACCGAACGCATGGCCGCCGCCGATGTCCGCTATGCAATGCGTTACGGCAACCCCTCGATTGGTGACCAACTGGCGGCACTGAAAGAGGCCGGGTGCAGCCGCATCCTCATCGCGCCGCTTTATCCACAATATTCGGGCGCGACGACGGGCACAGTACTCGACGAGGCTTATCGCGCGCTTGCCTCGATGCGCTGGCAACCCGCAATCCGCACGATGCCCGCTTATCATGACGACCCTGCCTATATCGGCGCGTTGAAAAACTCGGTCGACGCGTCGCTTGCCGCACTCGATTTCACCCCCGACGCCGTAGTCATCAGCTTCCACGGGATGCCAGAACGCACGCTGCATCTGGGCGATCCCTATCATTGCCACTGCCAGAAAACCGCGCGCTTATTGTCAGAGGCGATGGGTCGCGAACTGGCGGTCAGTTTTCAGTCGCGCTTTGGCCGTGCCAAATGGTTGGAACCCGCCACCGATATAACGATCCGGAGATTGGCGCGGGACGGTAAGAAAAAGATCGCCATTTTTGCTCCGGGATTTGCGGTCGATTGCCTCGAAACACTGGAAGAGCTGGCGATCCAAGGCCGCGAGCAGTTTGAAGGAGCAGGCGGCACGCATTTTGCCTATCTGCCATGTTTGAATGACAGTTTGGTTGGAATCGACATGCTGGAGGCGTTGGTTCGGCGCGAATTATCCGGTTGGCTGTAATTTTTTTGCCATAGCAGCGCGCTAACGCTCACGGCAACTTGCGGGGCGGGGAATTGCTGATTATCCCTCTCTAAACGAGCCTGAATTTTTAGGAGAGTGATTTTATGACACGAGTTGCAGTGGTGACCGGCGGAACCCGCGGTATTGGTGAAGCAATCAGCCTGAAATTGAAGGAAAAGGGCCGTCTCGTCATTGCCAATTATGGCGGCAACGACGCCGCCGCCAAGGCATTTTCCGAACGGACGGGTATCGCCGTCAAAAAATGGGATGTGGGTGACCATCAAAGCTGCATTGATGGCTGCGCCGCGATTGAGGCCGAATATGGCCCTATCGACATCATGGTCAACAATGCGGGGATCACCCGCGACGCCACGATGGTGAAGATGAGCTTCGAACAATGGGACGATGTCATTCGCGTCGATCTGAGTGGCTGCTTCAACATGGCAAAGGCTGTGTTTGCCGGAATGCGTGAGCGCAAATGGGGGCGGATTGTGAATATCGGCTCGGTCAACGGGCAGGGCGGGCAGATTGGCCAGGTCAATTATGCCGCCGCAAAATCGGGCATCCACGGCTTCACCAAATCGCTCGCAGCAGAAGGTGCACGCTTCGGCGTGACCGCAAACGCAATCGCGCCGGGTTATATCGGGACCGAAATGCTGATGACTATTCCTGACAACGTGATGGAAAAAATCGTAGCGCAGATTCCCATCGGCCGCCTGGGTCGCCCGGAAGAAATCGCCCGCGGCGTGGAGTTTCTGACCAGCGACAATGCAGACTTTATTACGGGGTCTACGCTGTCGATCAATGGCGGGCAGCATATGTATTGAGGATAGCGGCCCTACAACAACCCTCGTCATCCCCGCGAAGGCGGGGATCCATCTCCTGAGCTAACCGATGCACGCAAACTTCCAGCCCGCCGTGTACATCATGGCGAACCGAAAGAACGGAACGTTGTACACCGGCGTGACCTCGCATTTGTTGAACCGGGTCCGCCAGCATCGCGAGGAGGATTTCAAGGGTCACAGTCAACAGCACGGCGCCACAATGCTCGTCTGGTATGAGCTACACGACACGATGGAAACTGCCATACTTCGCGAAAAGCGCATCAAAAAATGGAACCGGCAATGGCGTATCAACCTGATTGAAGCGGCCAATCCGGACTGGAATGATCTGGCGTTAGATTTTGGCTTTGAGCGCTTGCCCTTCATGCCGGTTTCAATTTCGAGTTCAGGAGATGGGCCCCCGCCTTCGCGGGGGTGACGCAGTTTGTTGTGGCAAAAACCGACATCTACCACCCTCCGGTAAAGCGCAGCATGACCATCGCCGGTCACCAGACCTCGATTAGTCTCGAACCCCTGTTCTGGGACGCGCTGAAAGCCGCCGCCGACGCCCGCAGCCTGCCGGTCAACGCGCTGGTCGCACAGATCGATGTTGAGCGGCTGGAATCGGACACGCCCTGCGGGCTGGCGAGCGCGATCAGGTTGTGGTTGGTGGCGAGCCGTTAGGCGGCCCCACCCGTTCCACGTCAGCGCCCACCAAGCTAAATTTCTGTCCCCACCGCTCATTGCTGGACGAGCTATTTCCCTTCGACATTCGCGTCCGCAGCTACGATTTTGTCCCATGGAGCAGGAGCGCTGGCTGGTTTCAGGCAAGGTTTGGCAGTCTTTTCCATTTTGAGCGCCCACTCCCTCCCATCTCCGCCATTCCACTGGGAATAGACAACAGTGGCGCCTCCCACTCCCATATGCGGGTCAAAGGGATCCTGCTCGCTCCTTGCGCGAACATAGACGCCACTGCCATCGGCGGTGACAATAATTTCATCGGACGGCTTACCTCGCAACGGCTTGCCCCGTAAACCCCTGACATAGTTTGGATGCCAGATCGGCGTTCCTTTTTGCGCCGGCAAGGCAAGCAATTGATCGATGGCACCACGACACATCTGCAAGTCGGCTTGCTCCCACTTGGCGATAACACGTATCTTGGCGGCAACTTCCTCCTTGGTGGTTGGCAACGAATCATCCTCGGCAGCTGCCAGTTGCGGATCGATTCCATCACGCTTTCGAAAACTGACCATTCGCAGTTTCGGCCCGCATTCGCCCGCTTCCATGCTTCGCTCGTCGGGGCATGCTATCTGGACGGCAAATCCCCAACCGCCGCCAAAACGCCGCAATGCCACTGAATATACAGCATCCAGTAGGTTGGGCGTCTCCGCGCCATTGGCTTCGGGTGACCAACCATCGGAATATGATGAAGCATCCGTCAAATCCGATTTGTCATACGCCCCAAAATAGATGTTTAAGTTGAAAAGGAGTTCGTGATGCCACCGGTCATATCTTTCACCATATACATTCCACCATGCTTCATGTTCGCGATCATCGTCACATTTTTTGACGCTCGCATCGGGCTCGCATTCGAAATTTTCAGGTAAATCTTTTGGGTCGAATTGATATTCCGCGCTAGCGACGGATGGCAAGGCAGCAGCCAGAGCAAGAGCAACTAAAAGCTTCTTTATCACTCCGCACCAACCCGCTCCACATCCGCGCCCACCAACTGAAGCTTCTCCTCCAACCGCTCATAACCGCGATCCAAATGATATAACCGGCTGACATGCGTTTCGCCCTCCGCCACCAGCCCCGCAATCACAAGGCTCATCGACGCCCGCAAATCGGTGGCCATTACCGGCGCACCGGTCATTTTCTTGACGCCGTGGACGATTGCGGTGCGGCCCTTGGTTTCGATATGCGCGCCCATGCGGTTCAACTCGGGGACGTGCATGTAGCGGTTTTCGAAGATGGTTTCGGTGAGCACGCTGGCCCCTTCGGCCATGCACAGCATTGCCATGAACTGCGCCTGCATATCGGTGGCGAAACCGGGGTAGGGCGCGGTGGAGATGGTCAGCGGCTTCAGCTTGCCATCTGACGCTACCCGCAATCCGCCTTTGACTTCCTCAACGGTCACGCCCGCTTCACGGAGGGCATTGACGGTGGCATCCATCTCGTTTGCCTTCGCACCGACCAGTTCAACATCGCCACCGGTGATCGCGGCGGCGCAGGCATAGCTGCCTGCTTCGATCCGGTCGCTCATCACCGCATAGGTCGCACCGTGCAGCCGGTCCTTGCCGTGGATGATGAGGTCGGAGCTGCCAATACCTTCAATCTCTGCACCCATATCGACCAGCAGGTTGCACAGATCGACAATTTCGGGTTCGCGCGCGGCGTTGTGCAACACACAGGTACCCTTAGCGAGGCTCGCCGCCATCAACGCATTTTCGGTCGCGCCAACTGAAACCACGGGAAAGGTGTAGCTGCCGCCGGGAAGTCCCTTGGGCGCGCTCGCCTTCACATAACCAGACGCCAGTTCGATCTCGGCACCAAATGCTTCCAGTGCCTTCAAGTGCAGGTCGATCGGCCGGTTACCAATCGCGCAGCCGCCGGGCAGCGAAACCGTTGCTTCCCCTGCGCGCGCCAGCATCGGGCCGAGCACGAGGATGGATGCGCGCATCTTGCGCACCAGTTCATACGGCGCGACGGTGCTGGTCAGGCGCGTCGCCTGCAGCGTCATCACCCGGCCAAAATCCTCGGGCCGCGATCCGGCGATGGCGGTTGAAATGCCAAACTGGTTGAGCAGATGCTGGAAACCGTCAATGTCTGCCAAACGCGGCAAATTGCGCAGCGTCAGCGGCTCATCGGTAAGCAGCGCACAAGGCAGCAACGTCAACGCGCTGTTCTTTGCCCCGGAGATTGGAATTTTGCCAGTGAGGCGGTTGCCGCCGCGTACGATTATCTTGTCCATCGAGCGTGTTTAGCGGGAATTGAGAGGCGTGCAACAACCAGTATTCGTCATGCTGACGAAGCAGCGTTACGCCTTCTCCAACGTGCACTGCAACGGATGCTGGTTCTTCATGGCGAAGTCCATAACCTGCGTCACTTTGGTTTCCGCGACTTCATAAGTGAAAATGCCGCAGACCCCGACACCCTTTTGGTGGACATGCAGCATCACGCGGGTCGCCTGATCGGTGTCCATCTGGAAAAACGCCTTCAGCACGTGGACGACAAATTCCATTGGTGTGTAATCGTCGTTGAGCAACAGCACCTTATACAGGCTGGGCTTCTGCGTCTTGGGCCGCGTACGCGTGGCAAGGCCGACGCCGGGGCGTCCGGCATTTTTGTCTTCGTCGTCGTCGATCATGTAAATCTGCATATGACTAAAATAGGACAGGGTAGGGGGTTACCGCAAGCCCCGTTAAGGACGAATTATCGCATCCGTGCCTCGACACAAAAAGAACCCGCCCCTCCTGCATGTGCCGAAGGGACGGGTTCTTGTATAAATGTGCCGGTTCGCTCAGGCTTTCCCACCACCTTTGGGAGGAGGAGAGAGAGGGCAGCGGGTGCTCATAAACGCACCGGCACAATATTCAAAAAAGTGCTTACGCAGCTTTCTTGAAAAGATCGGTCGCAACCGCGATGCGGTTCGAAATCGGCTGGAACATGTCGCTGACCAGCTTGACCATCGCTTCGGTGTTCTTCGAAGTTTGGGCAACGGCAACGTCAAAGCTCTTGCGAGCAAATTCGCCCTGCAGTTTAACGAAATCGGTTGGTGTTTTCACCGAAGTGATTTCTTTGACAGCAACTTGCATTTCTTCGAAATTCTTCTTGGCAAATTCGACATTGGATTTGCCCATGTCCTGCGCGCCCTTGGCGGCAATTTTGCCGGCTTCGATCATCGCTTCGATGTTGCCTTTGCTGAATTCGGTCGCATCGGCGGCCAATTTCTTGCTCTTCTCGGCAGCTTCGGTTGCCTTGTCGCGGATGTCAGCGAAGAAAACGCTGGCTTGTTCGGTGGTAGCTTTAACGGCGTCGGAGGCTTTGTCTGCAGTAGCTTTAACAGTGTCAGTCATTGTCTGTACTCCTTTTACAATCGGTGTGGGTTCAACAGTCACGATCTTAGTCACCAGCTTCGCCGGTATTTCGGCTTCTGCGGCGGCAGCAACCGGGGCGGCTTTAGCAAGGGCAGGAACCTCTGCGGCGGCAGCAACCGGGGCGGCTTTGGCAGGGGCAGGAACCTCTGCTGCGGCAGCAACCGGAGCGGCTTTGGCAGGGGTAACTTTCGGGTCCGCGGCTTTGTTGGGTTTCGTCGAACCTGTATTTGCCTTGCTAGCCATGATGAGCACCGTTTCTGTTGTGTTGCACTGCACAATAACGACTCGGCCAGCAATGTCAACGAAAATGTTGCACTGCACAATAAGTGTAACAAACCCGGATTTGCGCCAGAAATCCGTGGTGTTGATTACCGCTGAGAGTTGACCCGGGAGGGATATAAATTTCCGTCGAGAACTGACCCCATGTTGCATGGAGCAGCCGGAACCCAGCGTAAAGGGAGGGAAACCAACGGAAATGCGTGGTTCTCGCACGTAACTCAATAGCTTCAAAACTGCTGTTGGTGCAAATGCAATAAGTTGAATATATCAATGTGTTAGGATGGTTCCCCGGTAAGGATTCGAACCTCAATAGACGGAGTCAGAGTCCGTAGTCTTACCGTTAGACGACCGGGGAATGTGGAGCGGGCCTATATGCTTGGGGCTAGGCGGGGTCAAGCGGCTAAACAGCCATCCACCTCTCATCAGTGGCCCTTGGTGCAATAACCTTGAATTTTTAACCCGTTCAGGGTAGTCGCGTTTTCAGGTACCGGCGGCACATCCGATCCGGATAGAAAATAAGAAGCGAGTTACGGCCATGGGCGACCTTATCGCACCATCGCCGCACAAGGGACGAGGGCGAAAAGGTAAAAAACCGCCCCGTCGCAAAAATGCGGCAAATGGCGCTGCAAATCGGCAGCAGGCTTCGGCCAGTATTGCGGTGCATCCGGCGCAGCCGGAGGTATTGCCCACAATGGAAATAGGCCCGGTTCGCCGCAACTGGTTTGGCCGTACGGCCTATGCCGCGCTCGACCTCGGCACCAACAATTGCCGTTTGCTCATCGCCAAGGCGGGCGGCGATGACTTCACCGTGGTGGATGCATTCTCGCGGGTGGTTCGGCTCGGCGAGGGGTTGAACAGCACCGGGCGGATGAGCGACGAGGCGATGGACCGTGCGGTTGAGGCGCTGTCGGTGTGTGCCGAAAAGCTGAAGAAGCGCAATGTGGTGCTGGCGCGTTCGGTCGCGACCGAGGCTTGCCGTCAGGCCGTAAACGGGGCGCAGTTCATCGAACGGGTCCGCCTTGAGACCGGCATCATGCTCGACATCATCAGCCCCAAAGAAGAAGCGCGGTTGGCGGTGATGGGCTGCCATGCGTTGCTTGAGGCGGGCGAGGGACCGGCGCTGATTTTTGATATCGGTGGCGGATCGACCGAACTGGTGCTGGTATCGACCGACGGCATAATCCCGCATATTCTCGATTGGGTCAGCGTTCCCTGGGGCGTTGTGTCGCTCACCGAGAGCGAATGCTATGATGATGCTGATGAAGATGCGCGCATAGCGACTTATGCCGCCATGCGCGCGAAGGTATCGGAAAGCTTCGCCGAATTTGCCGGGCGTTTACCAAAGGACGGCGGTGATCACCGGCTGCTCGGAACGTCGGGTACTGTGACAACGCTTGCCAGCGTGTATTTGAAACTTCCAAGTTATGACCGGCGCGCGGTCGATGGGCTGCATTTGCCCACAGCGGCAATGCGCGAGATTAGTCAGGACCTTGCCCGCCGGTCGATTGCCGGACGGGCCGAATTTCCGACCATCGGGCGCGATCGTGCTGATCTTGTCGTGGCGGGCTGCGCTATCCTGGAGGCTATCCTCGATATCTGGCCGGGCGAACGGCTGGGTATTGCAGACCGCGGTATCCGTGAAGGAATATTGCGCGCGCTGATGGCGAGCGATGCCAAACGGCGGAAGCGCAATGGCTAAAACCCCCTCGTTATTTGGCGGCAAGGACTCCGGGCGAACCTTGGCGGGCAAGCAAAAGGTCAAGACCGCGAAACGGCGGACGGCGCAATCCACACGCTGGCTGGAACGTCAGTTGAACGATCCGTATGTCAAGCGCGCCCATGCCGATGGCTATCGCAGCCGCGCTGCGTATAAACTGGTTGAACTTGACGAAAAATTTCACATCCTTGCAGGAAAGCGTGCGGTGCTTGACCTTGGGGTGGCACCCGGCGGCTGGGCGCAGGTGGTGCGACGGCAGGTGCCCAAGGCGGCCATTGTCGGTATAGATTTGCTGCCGGTCGGGCCGATTGAAGGCGTCACGTTGTTCGAAATGGACTTCATGGACGATGCCGCACCCGACAGGCTGATCGAGGCATTGGGCGGCGCGCCCGACCTGATCTTGTCGGATATGGCGGCCAATACCGTCGGGCATAAACAAACCGACCATTTGCGCACCATGGGGCTGGTCGAAGCAGCGGTGGATTTTGCCGTTCAGGTTTTGAAACCCGGCGGCGATTTTGTTTCCAAGGTATTTGCCGGGGGAACCGATCCGGCGTTGCTGGCAATTTTGAAAGCGAATTTCAAGACGGTGAAACATGCCAAGCCGCCTGCAAGCCGCAAGGGTTCGGTTGAATGGTATGTCATCGCGCAGGGAAAGAAAGCGCCGGCCAGTAAAGAATAATCGCTTGAAATGCAGGAGTTGTTCTGAGCGCTCTTGCGGGCTTGCTCTTTCCCATTTGTGTAAATCCAACGTCGCGGTTTTGTCATGCTTGGATTGAACCGTAGCCCTGAGCCTGTCGGGGCCGAAGGCGGCCAGAGGCCAACGGCGCTTGTCGGCTAGGCGTGCTTTGAAAGGCTCAGCACTACGGTTCTTGTCGCCGCCTAAACAGGACCGATCCTAAGTTTCCTTGCGGGCTTTTGCGACCGCTGCTTTCAACGCGTCATAGCCTAGCGCGCCTTCGAGTATCTGATCGCCAATGACGAATGTCGGTGTGCCGCTAAACCCGACTTGTTGCATCATGGCGAGATTGTTCTCGATCTCTGCAACGGCTTCAGACGATGCCGTAAATTTCTGTGCTGCGGCCATATCAAGACCTGCCTTTACCGCAGCTGCCTTGATAGTTTGTTCATCAGGTCGCCCACCGGCAAACATCGCGTCGTGAAACGCCTTGTGCTTGCCCTGCTTGGCAGCGGCGAGCGCCCATAAGGCAGCGTCGCGGCTGGCAGCGGTGAGGATCGGCACTTCGCGGTAAATCACACGAACGCCGCTGTCGGATGCGACCAGCTTCTGCACATCGGCCAGGCTGGCCCTGCAAAAGCTGCAGCTATAATCCGTGAACTCGACGACAGTGACGTCGCCCGCCGCGTTGCCCGCCACGGCGCCCGGAAACGGCGTCCGCAATTTGCTGCCCGCCGCATCCAGCCGTTTGACAATCTCGCGTTTCTGCAGGATTTCAACCGCCTCGGTAATGATTTCAGGATTGGCCAATATATAGGCACGCACAACCGCCTCGGTCGCCTTACGGTCGTCAGCATTCATCCCTGCTGCCGCCAATGCCTTTTCGGCGCTCGCCGCTGCCATATCGGCCTTGTCATTATCTGCAGCCGCACCGGATGTCGCATCGCTGCGCCAAAACAGATATCCGCCCAATCCCAACAAGATCAGCACGCCAATGATGGCGGCGAGAAGCGGAAAGCGGTTGCTGGTTTGGATGGTGGTCATGGGTTGCGATTAGCTGGGGTAAGATGACGATACCACTAGAAAACACCGTTCTGATTTTTTGGCGGAGCGGGAGAAATTATCGCTTCTTTTTCTTCATCGCGGCCAATCGCGCTTCGGCGACCAGGTTGATATCCTGCGCCCGGATCCAGTCCGGTGAATATTCAGGCAGGCCAGCCATAGCCTCCTGCGCGTTGGGCAAAGCAAATTGCGGGGCACCTTCCATCAGATACCGTTCGGCACTGGCCAATGCGGCGCGCGGACGGTCGCCTTGTTGTTCGTACACCACCCCAAGCTGATACCAAGCAAACGGGTTCTGATTGTCTTTGGTGACCGCCGCCTTCAACACTTTTGTGGCTTCATCCAGATTTGATTTGTCTTCGGTAGCGATCAGGGCATGGCCGAAAATAGCCGCTATCAGCGGCTGGTTGCCAGTGAGGGCTACCGCTTTACGGAGGGGTGCTATGGCATCCGCCGGTTGTCCCGACTCGAGCAGAATTTGCCCGTAAAGTTCAAGGAAATAGGGGTCATCGGGGGACGACTTGACCAAAGCCGATGCTTCCGCGAGCGCCTTTTGCGGATAGGCCGCTTTGTGCCACGCATAAGCCCGGGCATATTCCGCCGGAACGCTCTTGTCGGTTTCCGGATAATCACGCAGCGTTGCATTGGGATCAGCAAGATAGCCGGTAAGCTTTGCCTTTATCCGCTTGAAATCGCCTTCCCATTTTTGATTGAGCGGCGCGTTCCAGGCAGGGTCGGCCTTATAGGCATCTTCCAAAACCGAGATACGCTCACCCGACAATGGGTGGGTGCGGCCATAGCTGTCTTCCTGGGGGATGCCGAGCCGGAACTCGAAATTCTGGAGCTTCTTGAAGAAGGCGATGGAGCCTTTACCGGTGATACCGGAGGCCGACAAATAGCGTGATCCCGAGGTGTCAGCGACACCTTCCTGGGCGCGGGTGAATGCCAGAAATTTGCCGAGCGCAGCTTGTTGACCGGCCGCCAATATGCCCATGCCTGCCTCGCCGGCACCCGCTGCGATCGCGGCGGCCGCCAAAATCAGTGTGGCAATGCTGATCCCGCTCGCCGCCGAAGCACCCTCGCTGTAACGAATAACATGGCCGCCCTCGATATGACCCAGTTCGTGGGCGATGACGCCTTGCACCTCGTTGGCGGTGGAAGCTGCATCAATCAGTCCGCTATGGATATAAACCGTCTGCCCGCCGGCGACGAAAGCGTTGATCGATTTGTCGCTAATCAGGACAATATCGACGTTGGCCGGATTAAGCCCGGCAGCGCGAACCAGCGGTTCGGATATCTCGTCGAAAAAGGCTTCGGTTTCGGCATCGCGCAAAACCGACTGCGCCATCGCGGGTTGTACCGACAAAGTCACAACGACGACGGCAGCAATGGCCGCACGCAGGCGGCGGGTCAGGGAAAGGGCCATGCTGGATAAAATGGCTGCATTAAGCTGAACACGCAATGAAGAAGTTCGCGCCAAAACGAAACCCCGCCAACCTGGTGGGTCGGCGGGGTTTCAGTGATTGATCGTCTGGCGGGTTAACCGAACGTGCGCTGCCACCAACCTGTGCGGGTTTCGCCATCGCTTCCGGTGTCGTCTTCGGTCGAGGTGCTGACACTATCTGTGTCGGCGACGTCCTTTGCCGCTGCCTTTTTACGCGGTGTTTTGGCCTTCGCCGGTGCCGCTTCGTCTTCGGTTGAAGGGGTGGTTTCTGCGGCCTTTGCCTTCGCCCGCGAGCGGGCAGGTGCCTTGGCCTTCACCGGTGCCTCATCCGTTTCTGTAGCTTCTGCTACCGGCACCTCCGCTTCAACCTTAGCCTTGGCGCGGCTCCGGCGTTTGGGTTTTTCGGCGACCTCCGGTTCCGCTACGACATCAGCTTCCGCTGCGATATCAGCTTCGGGAGTTGCTTCCGCTTCTACTTCAGCAGGTTGGGCGTCGACCCCATCGGTCCGGTTGCTACGTCCACCACGCCGTCCGCGCCGCGACCGCGGCTTTGCTTCGCCGGTTTCGCGCTCAGCATTTTCGGGTTCAGTGTTTTCAACAGCCTCTGGAACAACTTGATCATCGTTCGCAGCATCGACATTCTCGCCGGCACTTTCATCGCGCCCTTCGCGTTCCCGGCCTTTGCCGCCACGCCGTCCACGACGCCGCTTGCGCCGCCGTGCTTCACCGCCTTCGCCCTCACTGCGCGCTTCGCGTTCCTGGCGGGGTTGGATCTCTTCCTCAGCTTCGTCGGCTTCTTCGATGTCGTCGTAATCGTCTTCGGCATCGTCAAGATCGATGACAGGGGGCAACATCACCGGCGCCTCGGGACGCGGGCCTGAACTGCTGACCGCAAGCTTTGCGCCTTCTACTTCACCATTAGGCACAATCAGAATGCGAACATGGTAACGTTCTTCAATGTCGGCCAGTTCGGCGCGTTTGTTGTTGAGGCAGTAGATGGTAGCTTCCTGGCTCGCTTGCAGCACGATCTGGCTGCCATTGCCCCGTGCTGCTTCGTCCTCGATCAACCGCAGCGCAGACAGCGCAGACGAAGAGGCGGTGCGGACAAGTCCTGTGCCTTCACAATGCGGACATTCGCGGGTTGACGCCTCCAGCACACCGGTGCGTAACCGCTGGCGGCTCATTTCCATCAGGCCGAAGCCCGAAATGCGACCGACCTGGATGCGCGCACGGTCGTGCTTCAACGCTTCTTTCATAGCACGCTCGACTTTGCGGGCGTTGCCATGGTTCTCCATGTCGATAAAGTCGATGACGACCAGACCGGCCATGTCGCGCAGGCGCAATTGGCGGGCTATTTCGCGCGCGGCTTCCAGGTTGGTTGAAAGCGCGGTCTGCTCAATGCCATGCTCTTTGGTCGAACGACCCGAGTTGATATCGATCGAAACCAAAGCCTCGGTCGGGTTGATGACGATGTAGCCGCCCGATTTTAACTGGACGATCGGCTGGTACATCGCGTTCAGTTGATCTTCTACATGGTAGCGCTGGAACAGCGGCACCGGGTCGGCATAATGCTGTACCCGCTTGGCGTGGCTCGGCATTAGCAGCTTCATGAAATCCTTGGCCGCCTTGTAACCTTCGGCACCCTCGACAAACACTTCGTCGATATCCTTGTTGTAGATATCACGGATCGCGCGTTTTATGAGGTCGCTGTCCGAATGGATCAGCATTGGCGCTGCGCCCTTCAAAGTGCGTTCGCGGATTTCGTCCCAGAGACGTGCAAGATAATCAAAGTCGCGCTTAATCTCTGGTTTGGTGCGGGCGAGGCCGGCTGTGCGGATGATGCAGCCCATGGTTGACGGCAGAGTCAAATCGGAAATGATCGATTTCAAACGTTTGCGGTCGGCCGCACTATGGATTTTGCGGCTGATACCGCCGCCATGCGACGTGTTGGGCATCAAAACGCAATACCGTCCGGCGAGGCTGAGATACGTAGTCAGCGCCGCACCCTTGTTGCCGCGTTCTTCCTTGACGACCTGCACCAGAAGCACCTGCCGTCTGTGGATCACGTCCTGGATTTTGTAACGGCGGCGCAGGTTCATGCGCTTGGCGCGGACTTCGTCACTGGCTTTGGCAGCCTGACCTTCGGGTCCACCACGACCGCGTCCGCGACGGCGGCGATTGTTGCGCCCATTATCACCAGCCGGTTCTTCGGACGAACCGTTTTCGCTCTCTTCACCATTGACGGCGTCGAGTTCGGGCTCTTCGCCTTCGGTGATGTCGATGGTCTCGACGCTATCGTCGCTTTCGACTTCGATTACATCGCCGTCATCCTCGTCGATGTCTGGGGACCCGCCGATCAAATCGGCAGGATGCTCATCGTCATCTTCTTCCTGTTCGCGCAGTGCCGCTTCTTCGGCAGCAGCTTCCGCTTCTTCCGCGAGCAGTCGTTCGCGGTCTTCTCGGGGGATTTGATAATAATCGGGGTGGATTTCGGCAAAGGCCAAGAAACCGTGGCGGTTGCCGCCATAATCGACGAACGCCGCTTGCAGCGACGGTTCGACGCGGGTTACTTTTGCCAGATAAATATTGCCTTTGAGCTGTTTGTGCTCGGCAGATTCGAAATCAAGCTCCTCGATCTGGTTTCCTGTTACGACTGCGACCCGGGTTTCTTCCCGGTGCCGCGCGTCGATTAGCATACGCGTTGTCATTGATATTACTCCAGACAACGGTCCGTCCGGTTGTTAGCCGAAGGCCGCTGGCTCTATGGTTGTTGCCATGCTGCAAGGGACGCGAAGCGTCTGCGCGAACATGGTGAGATGGTTGGAAAGAAAAAATTGCGTCTGCTGCAAATGCATGGCGGGCGTATATCGCGCGCGCTTGATTCCCGGCCCGTGCGCCATTCCCTGTTGGGGCGGCGGGGGTGGGAATATCATGCCTCATGCAGCTTCAACCTGTTAAAAATACCGGAAATACTGGCAGTATCCGGCTGCCCAATGACGTCGGCACTGTAAATTACCCCTGTCATATGTTCCTGCTAGCACTACCGCCATGATACGGCAAGTGTCGCTTGGAAATGGCTGAGTGGTTGGGGCCACTATTAAGGCTCAGGCCCGATAGCAATCGCAGGTTACCGTTTCCGGATATCGCGATTTTTACTGCTTCATGCTGGATCTGCAGCATATCCCGAAGCGGGAACCATTTTGTAACGCGAAGAAAAATCTGGACCACCACGCGTGATCAACTGCATAAGATGACCATGCCGGTTACCGCTATCCTTGCCGCAATGCCGTTTAGTATGATGCCTGCATATGCGGGTGCCATCGCAACCTTCACGTTGACGAACCCCAACCGGATTGCTGTGGATGTTTCAGGGGCGGCCGAACTATCCGAGTTTTCCAGCAGCGTTGCCCCGGGACTTACGGTAATCATTCCGCCAGCCCAATTCCGTGCCGAACCTCCGAAACGTCGGTACGAAGTTACCGCGCCCATCAAATCGAGCGGCACCAAAAGGCTGCCCCAAATTAGCGGACCTGTAGATAGCTCATTGCCATTGGTCGTGATTGATGCCGGTCACGGCGGACATGATCCGGGGGCGATCAGCCCACACAGCGGCAGCCGGGAAAAGGATATTACGCTGGCGATCGCGAAAACAGTGCGCGACGAACTGCTAAAGTCGGGACGGGTGCGGGTCGCTTTGACGCGGGACCAGGACGCGTTTCTGGTGTTGCAGGACCGTTACGGCATCGCGCGCAGGATGAATGCGGACCTGTTCATTTCAATACACGCGGACAGCGCCGACAATCAGGATGCCAGCGGCGGTACGGTTTATACCTTGTCGGAAGTAGCATCCGATCGCGAAGCGCAGCGGTTGGCGTCGCGGGAAAACAAATCGGACATTATCAATGGTGTCAATCTGGGTGGGGCGGACGCACATGTTTCGTCGATCCTGATCGACCTGACGCAGCGCGAAACAATGAACGTGTCAGCCGATTTCGCCAAATTGCTGCTCCGCGAAGCTCGGCCCAACATGCCGCTGCGTTTCAACTCTCACCGGTTTGCGTCATTCATTGTGTTGAAGGCACCCGACACGCCGTCCGTGCTGTTTGAAACCGGCTATGTCAGTAACGTATCGGATGTGGCTTTCCTCTCTTCACCGGAGGGGCAGCAAAAAGTCGGCCGAAGCGTTGCAAGTGCGATCCAGGTGCATTTTGCCCGGCGGCTTGCATCGCGCTGAAACTTTGGGCTGTAAAAATGGCCCCGAACCCGAATTAACTTTCTGGACCTGTCCGGCAAATCGGCTAGATAGGGCCGACAATGGACAGCAACACCCCTCCCGCCGAAGAGCCGACCAACTTCAGCTATAAACTGCGCCGCGATGTTGGCGGCTTTGTCGGCCGTTGGCAGGACTGGTGGCAGCGTAAATGGTTCCGGCGGGGGACTTATGCCCTTGGAGGGCTTCTGCTGCTCATGCTGCTAACCTGGGTGGTTATTGCACGCAATCTCCCTGATGCAGAGGCTTTGATCGAATATGAATCACCGCTTCCGACCGTGGTTCGCGACATTGATGGCCAACCATTCCACAGCTACGCCCGCGAACGGCGGGTACAATTGGAATATGCAGATTTTCCGAAACTGCTCATCCGTTCCTATCTCGCCGCCGAAGACAAAACCTTTTTCACGCATAGCGGCATCGATTATCCTGGTATTGCTTCGGCCGCCTTCGACAATATCTTTACCACTGGCCGGGCGCGCGGTGCTTCGACGATTACCCAGCAGGTGGCTAAAAACCTGCTGTTGACCAACGAATATAGCTACACGCGCAAAATCAAGGAAGCGATCCTGGCCAAACGCATCGAAGCGGTACTCAACAAGCAGCAGATATTATCGCTATATCTGAATGAAATTGCACTTGGGCGGCAGTCGTTCGGCGTGGAGGCGGCGGCGCAGGCTTATTTCGGCAAAAGCGTCGATCAGTTGAAACTTCACGAAATGGCATTTCTGGCAATTTTGCCCAAGGCACCTGAACGTTACGGGCGAGCCAAAAATGCCGAAGCAGCGCTGGCGCGCCGTAACTGGGTGCTTGGCGAAATGCGGGGCAACAACTGGATTACGGATGTACAACTTGCCGAAGCCCGCGCTCAACCCCTTGGCCTGATCGCGCAGCGCGGCACCGGTTACAAAAATATCGGTGGGTATTTCACCGAAGAAGTGCGCCGACAGTTGATGGAGCGCTTCGGCGAAACCGACGAGGACGGACCCTATAGCGTCTATTCGGGCGGCTTGTGGGTTCGCACATCGATGAATCCAAAATATCAGGAACTGACTACGCAAGCGCTGCGCGACGGTTTGCTACGTTATAATGCGGGTAAGTCGTGGAAGGCGAACATGGGCACAATCGATGTGTCTGACGACAAATGGGCGTCGCGCTTCGCCGCAACCAATGTTGGCATCGATTATTCAAACTGGCGGGCCGGGGTAGCTTTAGGCCGTGGGCGGGTCGGCTTTGCTGATGGAACCGTGGGATTGCTCGATGGCGGACCGGAGGCGATGAAGGCAGGCGATGTTATTGCGGTCGCTCCTAATGGCGGCAACCGCTTTTCGGTGCGTTCCGTACCAGAGGTTGGTGGCGGAATGGTTGTCGAAAACCCCTTAAATGGCCGCATACTCGCGATACAAGGAGGGTTTGACTCGCGTATTTCTAGTTTCAACAGGGCGACGCAGGCGCAGCGCCAGCCGGGGTCTACAATCAAGCCTTTTGTTTATGCAACTGCGCTCGACAACGGGATGACGCCGACGTCAATCATCGTCGATGGTCCTTATTGCGTATGGCAGTCGGCTTCGTTGGGTCAAAAATGTTTCCGCAATTTTGGCGGGGGTGGTGCTGGGCCGCAAACAATGCGCTGGGGGCTGGAACAATCACGTAACCTGATGACCATTCGTGCTGCCGCCGATTCCGGCATGAACAATGTCAACGACACGTTCCGGGCAATGAGCATCGGCGACTATCCTAATTATTTGTCTTATGCGCTGGGCGCAGGCGACACGACCGTCCTCAAAATGACCAACGCTTACTCGATGCTGGTGAATCATGGCCGGGAATTGAAGCCGACGCTGATTGACTATGCGCAGAACCGCAAAGGCAAGGTTATCTGGCCTGCAAAGTGGAAGGCGTGCGGCAATTGCAACGCCAAAGACTGGAACGGCAAAGCAATGCCGCGTTTCGTTGCGGCTGGCAAACAGGTAATGGACCCGATCACGGCCTATCAGGTCGTGCACATGTTGGAGGGGGTTATCTTGCGCGGCACGGCCACCATTTTGCGTGACCTTGACCGCCCCCTTTTTGGTAAGACCGGTACGACCACCGGACCGACCAACGTCTGGTTTGTTGGCGGCTCGCCACATCTGGTTGCGGGCGTTTATTTGGGATACGACCAGCCCCGCAGTCTGGGTGGATATGCGCAGGGTGGCCGGGTGGCCGGGCCGATTTTCAAGCAATTCGCCAGGGCGGCGATGGCGGGAATGCCGAAAACACCGTTTATCGCGCCAAATGGTGTCCGGCTGGTGCGGATTGACCGCAAATCAGGCAAGCGCGTTTATGGTTCTTGGCCCGGTGATGATCCCAAAAGTGCGGTAATCTGGGAAGCGTTCAAGGCTGAAACCGAACCCAAACGCTCGATCCGCCAGGACGAACTGGCAGCCAGGGGGGATAAACCCAAGAAGAAGGCTGCGGTAACCGCGGCCTCCGGTTCAGGCTCGGCATCCCCAGGCCCCAGTTCGGCGACCAAGCGCGAACAGGAATTCATACAGCAACAGGGCGGGATTTATTAGGTCCTGACCCGCAGCCCACGCCTTCACCCACATTCTTGATGGGGCTGCAGGAGAAATAAGATGCAATCTGTCACTACCCAACGCCACGGCGACATCCTTGTTGTCAGTGTCAACAATCCGCCGGTCAATGCGCTGAGCTGGCATGTGCGGCAGGGATTGCAAGACGGTTTTTCGGAGGGTCTGGCCGACGAGGATGTAAAGGCGATTGTCCTGCGCTGCGATGGTTCGACTTTTATCGCCGGGGCCGATATCACCGAGTTCGGCAAGCCATCACAAGGCCCCGATTTTATTGCAGTGCTTGATATGATCGAACGTGCACGCAAACCGGTTGTCGCCGCGATCCACGGGACCGCGCTCGGTGGTGGGTTGGAAACCGCGTTGGTCTGTCATTACCGCATAGCTGTGCCTTCGGCCAAGCTGGGTTTGCCCGAAGTAAAGCTGGGGCTGCTCCCCGGCGGTGGCGGAACGCAGCGTCTGCCGCGTCTGGTGGGCATAGAAACCGCCGCGACAATGTGTTCGCTCGGTGAACCCGCATCTGCGGCGAAGGCGCAGGAAATGGGTTTGGTTGATGCGCTGGCGGGCGAGGGACGTCTGGCTGAGGATGCAATTGCATTTGCTCGCGAGATGATCGCCAAAGGCCCGAGACCGACTCGCGATCTACCGGTTCCTGGCGATATAGGCGTCATCGAACAGCTAAAAACAGCGAACGCCCGGAAGTGGAAGGGCTTCGAAGCGCCTTATGCGAACCTCGCCTGTGTCGAGGCGGCAGCGCGTCTGCCTGTGGACGAAGGGTTGGCGTTTGAGCGTGCCGAGTTCGGCAAGCTGATGGTCGGATCGCAGGCGGCGGCGCAGCAATATATGTTCTTTGCCCAACGTCAGGCGGCGAAGATCGATGGCCTGCCGAAAGACATGCCGTTGCGCGATATTAAAAAAGTCGGTGTCATTGGCGCAGGCACGATGGGTGGCGGCATCAGCATGAACTTTCTGCAGGCGGGCATTCCCGTTACTATCGTTGAAATGGTGCAGGGCAACCTCGACCGCGGCGTCGGTGTAATCCGTAAAAATTATGAGGCATCGGCCGCGAAGGGTCGCTTTACCGCCGACAAGGTGGATGCGATGATGGGGGCGCTGACGCCCTCGCTTGCGCTTGAAGACCTTGCCGACTGCGATCTGATCATTGAGGCGGTTTATGAGAGCATGGACGTGAAGAAAGAGGTGTTCGGCAAGCTTGATACCATCGCCAAACCGGGTGCGATACTGGCCTCCAACACGTCCTATCTCGATATCGATGAAATTGCCGCCTCGACCTCGCGACCGCAGGATGTGCTGGGCATGCACTTTTTCTCACCCGCCAATGTGATGAAGCTGCTGGAAGTCGTGCGCGGCGAAAAAACTGCACCCGATGCATTGGCAACCGCGATGGCGATTGGCAAAAAGATCGGCAAGATCGCCGTTGTGGCGGGCGTGTGCCCTGGCTTTATCGGCAACCGGATGCTGTCGCAGCGCCAGTCTCCAGCGACGCAATTACTGATGGAGGGAGCGACGCCTGAACAAATCGACAGGGTGTTTACCGATTTCGGAATGCCGATGGGGCCGTTCCAGATGTCCGATCTTGCCGGTCTCGATATCGGCTGGCACCGTGATCCGTCGAAAATCGAAACGATACGCGACGGGCTCTGCGCTGCCGGGCGGTTTGGCCAAAAGAACGGAAAAGGTTTCTACGATTACGACGAAAAACGGGTCGGTACGCCCAGCGCAGAGGCTTTGGATATCATCGAGGACTTCCGGTCGAAATCGAACCTGCCCAAACGCGAAATCACAACCCAGGAGATCATAGAGCGCACGCTCTATCCGATGGTCAATGAAGGTTATCTTATCCTCGAAGAAGGCAAGGCGCAGCGCGCGTCGGATATCGATGTTGTATGGATATACGGCTATGGCTGGCCCATCTATCGCGGCGGTCCGATGTTCTGGGGCGACCTCGAAGGCGCGGCCAAGATCGTTGAGGCACTGGACCGGCACGGCGTGACGGTAGCGCAGAGTTTGCGGGCAAAGGCATAGCGGTTCAGCCCGTTATTCGACTGCCACGGGCCGTCAAAACCGTTTGCGGAAACTGATCTCAAACTCTCTGCCGCGCGGGTCGAGCAGGCTCGGCTGGTAACCCAAAGGCACCAGCCCGTTCTGGTCGCGGACATCGATGATATCATTGAATATGTTATTGACGCGTAACCTGATCCGGCTGCCTTTCAAGAACGGCATTTTCTTGGTCAGGCTGCCTCGCTGATCGAGATTGATGAACATAATCGCGGCGAGTGTGGTCAAGT
Organism: Sphingorhabdus sp.; assembly: GCA_040007915.1. Classification (GTDB taxonomy): domain Bacteria; phylum Pseudomonadota; class Alphaproteobacteria; order Sphingomonadales; family Sphingomonadaceae; genus Sphingorhabdus_B. The sequence continues at coordinate 126,563 of JBDTUD010000002.1, read as the reverse complement.
CGCCAAAGTGCAGGTCGCTGCTGCCCGGCAGGCTGGTGCCGTTGACAGTCGTGGCGCTGCGGTAATTTCCTTGCAAACGGAAGCCCAGGCCCTTGTGGAACACGCCGCCCGAAAGTTCGATCTCATGCCGCGCCGCGCCGCCGTTGCTGCTGATCGCTGAGCCGTTAAGCAGATCGAGTACGGGGACACCCGGACGAATCGTCACTTCCTCTTGGATGCGGTAGGTGTGGTAGAGCGCAATTTGCCAGCGGCTGGGCATGCCGCCGCCCGGCACAAATCCGCCGCCGCCCATCCGCGGGCCACCACGGCCGGAACCACCGGCACCTTGGGGAGATCCACCACGCGGACCGCCTGCACCCGGCCCGCCGCCAAGCGGACCCCGGCCCTGCGGCTGCGGGCCGATGCCGCCCGACATGTTGAAGCCCCAACGGATGCGCTGCGATTTTTCGCGGTCGAAATTGACCGGGCGTTGGTCGATGCTCACCAGCTGCCCGCTGGCATCGCGCACAACGCGGCCCGGAAACGCGGCCTCGATTTCAGGGGTTAACAGCGGAAACGACGCCGTCGTGTTGCGGCTGTCGTTGCGGAAATATTCGACTTGCAGGCCAAGGCCCTCAATCTTCGCCGGCGACCAGTTAAGGCCAAGCTTCAGATCGCGGCGTTTCTCGCCCACCAGCGCCGGGTTGCCGCCCGTCGTGACGCCTACAAACAAGCTCTCGTTGCGTGCGAAGTCATAGATTGCAACATTGGGGGTGACCAGCAACGGGTTGCCGAGCTGGCCAATGCCGGGTGCATTCTCGTCACCAATAATCGACGCCTGAAAGCTGAAGTCTTTATGGGGCGACCAGCGCAGCCCGGCACCATATTCGACCAAACGCCCAAAGTCCGATAGTTCGCTAAATCCAAGATTGCCGTTGACTGCGAACTCCCCAATCGTGCTGCCCAGCCCGGAATCCCGGTCGGTAAGCGGGACATCGACATTGACCGAATGGTTGAGGATATTGCGGCGCAGGCTGGCGCTTGTGGTTATGCCGGAACGCCATGCTTCGCTATCGAGCATTTGCCGCGTGAAACCCGACGCAAAAGTCATCTGCACGTCGCCCGCAGGCAGGTGCAAAGGAGAACCCGAAAGCGTGCTGCGTATATTTGCGGTTTGCGACAGGCTGCTGCTCAAGTCGGGGGCGAGGAACAGCAGATCGCTGCCAAAGCCATCGGCAAAGGGGTTAACACTGCCGTCCAGAACGGCGGCGCGCAGGGCCGCAAAATCAACATTGCGGGTGGATTTGGTTTCGCTGTCGATCCGAGCATAATCGCCCGTCACTGCCCAGCGCCAACCAGCAAGCGCGGTGTTGAACGAGCCGCCAAGCTGGGTGGTATGGACAACGTTCTCGCGCTCCAACGCCCGCGGCGTATCGAAATAACGGCTAATCGTGACATCTTGCGTGAACGGCGTAAACGGGCTGCTGTCGGGCAGGACAAAGCTGGCCCCTGCAAGGCCGAGCAAGGATGCGCTGTTTTCCAACTGGTAATTGGCGTTGAGCGAAAACGATGCCTGCGGCGTGAGCGATTTGCTCCATGTCGTGTTGATTTCGAACCGGTCGCTATCGGGAATGAGCGTGCGGTATTGGCCGATGTCATTATCGTTCAGGATATTGGCGTTGGCCGCGAACTGCGCCAGCGTCGGATTGCTGCCCGCCGGAATTCCGGCTTGCGTCACCACAGTCCCGGGTGCGGACAGCGCAGGGTCGATCTCTCCGCCAACGCCGAGCCCCGTTACATTGCCGCCCAGCGCCAATACCGACCCGCTGCTGGTGATGATATCGCGCTCGTCTTCGGTCAGGCTGCTCCCGGTTTCATATTCGATGTCGATGTTCAATCGCGTGTCGGAGCCGATACGTGTGAATGTTGCTTCAAACTCTTTCGTGCTCTGCCCGCCATCCTCCGGCTGGGCATATTCGACCTCGGTACTGAAAGCGGCAAAATTGTCTTTTAGGATGAAGTTAATGACGCGCTGGTCGGGACGAAACCCATATTGTAACGCTACTTCTTCAGGAAATATCTGTACCTGCTTGACCGCTTCAGGTGGCAAATCGCGCAGTTCGCGAAATCCCGAAATCCGCTGGCCGTTGAGCAGGACTATCGGCTGCCCACCGCCGCGCCCACGTCCTGATCCGGTTTGCGGAGAGACCGCTGCGACCAGATCGGTTATCGAAGATGCGCCGACTGCGGCAATATCCGCCTCGCCAAGTTCTTGGACCGGGGGCAAATCGGTCTCGACCGCGCCCTTGATGCGCGCGGCAATAACAACAATGTCGGTTGGCCGTTCGTCATCAATGGCCTGTGCCCATACAGGTGCTGCAGTTGACGCAAGCAGCAGGGCAGTAATCGGAAAAATACGCATGGGGAGAATGATGCTCTTTTATGAATGTTGTTGATTTGCGTATCTAATGCAGTGGCGAACAGACGAAAGGCAAAGATTGTAGCAATTTGTCGCAGTGCAGTTCTCACAGTAGAACCACTTCCCCTTCCCTTTCCAGCCCATTGCCGCTAAGGGCGCTGGCAGAACTCAATTTCAAGCTATCAAGGGGCCGAATGGCAAAAGAAGAACTTCTGGAAATGCGGGGCATCATTCGTGAATTGCTGCCCAACGCAATGTTCCGCGTCGAATTGGAAAATGGCCATGAGGTGCTTGGCCATACCGCCGGTAAAATGCGCAAGAACCGTATCCGTGTGCTCGTCGGTGACGAGGTTTTGTGTGAACTCACCCCTTATGATCTGACCAAAGGCCGGATCACCTACCGCTTCAAATAAGCGGAATTTGCGGGTCATGCCGCAACTCGTTCTCGCATCATCAAGCCCGCGCCGCCGCGATTTGCTGGCGCGGCTAGGCGTGGAACCGATGCGAATAGCATCGCCCGATATTGACGAAAATCCGCGTAAAGGCGAACTGCCGCGAATCTACGCGCTGCGCATGGCAGAGGAGAAGGCGCGGGCTGTTGCGCGTGGCGAGGGCGAGGTTGTGCTGGCCGGTGATACCACGGTTGCGGTCGGCCGACGCATATTGCATCAGGCCACCGATGCCGACATGCAGCGCGGGTTCCTGAATCTGCTCAGCGGTCGGCGGCACCATGTACTGAGCGCGGTGTGCGTGATCGACGCAGAAGGCCGCGAGCGGACGCGGATCAGTGACAGCATTGTCCGGTTCAAACGGCTGGGCGCTGACGAGATCGATGCTTATATCGCAAGCGGCGAGGGCCTCGGCAAAGCAGGAGGCTATGCCATCCAAGGCAGGGCCGAGGCATTGATTGACTGGATGGCGGGCAGCCATTCCGGGGTGACTGGCCTGCCGCTCTATGAGACCCGCGCGTTGCTAATCGCGTCGGGCTATCCGCTTGGCTGAGTGGTTCTACGAAGACGGGATTGGCGAGGAGCGCGCAATCCTTGTCGAAAACAGCCAGATTGTTGCGGCGCTGATCGAGCGGCACGGCGGCGTAAAGCCTGGCCTGGTCGCCGAAGCGCAGTTGATCACGCGGGTCGTCGCCGGGACCCGCGGTATCGTCAAATTTGCAGATGGCGGCGAGGCGCTGCTTTCGCCATTGCCCAAGGGCCTGAACGAAGGCGCGTCGCTGATGGTCGAAGTTACGCGCGCTGCAATTGACGAGAAGAGCCGGTTCAAGCAGCCGGTGGTAAAGGCTGCGCCCAATAAAGCACCGCGCGATGCACCGACTTTGCTGGACCGGATTGGTCAGCCGGTGACACGCTGTCATGCCCATGCGGAAGACATTTTCGAAGCGCATGGCTGGGGCGAACTGCTGGAGGAGGCGCGGACCGGCATGGTCGCGTTTGCCGGTGGATCGCTGCAGATTGCGCTGACACCGGCGATGACATTGATCGATGTGGATGGTGATTTGGCTCCTGCGGCGTTGGCCCTAATCGCGGCAACAGCCGCAGCACAGGCCATTCGGCGGCTCGATCTGCAGGGCAATATCGGGATTGATTTTCCTACACTGAATGACAAGGCTGACCGGAACGCGGCGGCGGCGGCATTTGACGCAGCTATGGCGGGGCTATTCGAACGAACTGCCATTAACGGCTTTGGCTTCATGCAAATCCTGACGCGCAGGGTACGGCAATCAATTCCGGAATTAGTGCAATATCGGCCGATATTGGCCGAGGCGCTGGCGCTGCTCCGCCGGGCCGAACGCGATTGCGGCACCGGCCCAATGACGCTGGTCGCGCATCCGGCGGTACTGGCTCAGATCGAGGCGCAATCCGATTGGACGGCGTTACTTGCAAAGCGGGTAGGCCGGGCTGTTTCCTTGCACGGAGACGCGCAAATCGCTATCGGCGGGGGCTATGTTAAAGCTACCGCATAAAGCCACCGGTGCAAAGTGCCCGCTGTGCAAAAAGGCCGCAACGCCTGAATTCTCGCCCTTTTGCAGCCAGGGATGCAAGGACCGTGATTTGTTGCGATGGCTGGGTGAAGGCTACCGCGTGCCGGGACCGGCTGCGGATTATGAGGACAGCATTGACCTCAATGATCGTGACTGATTTTGCGCTTGCCAAGGGCGGCTGCGCCTCTCTATAGGCAGCGCTCGTTGGCGGCGTTTTGCCGTTCAGCCCGAGTAGCTCAGGGGTAGAGCAGCGGATTGAAAATCCGCGTGTCGGTGGTTCAAATCCGCCCTCGGGCACCATTTTTTCGCGTATAAAAATCGCGTGGGGCGCGATTTTAGCGAAAAATCCCGACGCGATAGCGCAGGCCCCCCACTCAGTTCATCATCAAGCATTCGCAGTACGCCACGCGCGACATCGGTTTGCTTCAATATCCAAAAAAAGGCCGGCATCGCATCTGCGACACCGACCTTATCGTTAACCGGTATAACCTGAAATTTAGAACTTCGCCTTCACCTTTACGCCGTAGAAGCGGGGCGTTGATGGATAAACCGCGAAGCTGCTGCTTTGTTCGGGGATAGGGAATGAAGTGATGTTGTAATAGGTATTGAAGAGATTTTCGACATAGGCCTCTACTCCGAAATTCTGTTCGGGCCCGAAATTGAGGCCCACACGAGCATTGACGATGCCGTAACCGTCATTGGTAGTGAAAGGCACGCCAACCGGATCGTTGAGCGTATTGGCATCGCTGTTTACCCGCCAGTCCACATGCACCAGCCCGCCGACATTTTCACTCAGCTGCGGCACCCAGGTTACCGCACCTGTGATAACATGCTTGGGCGAATTGGTCAGCGGCATGCCGTTATCTGACCCTGCCAGTATGTCCTTCACCTCGGTATCGAGATAGGTATAGTTCAGGGCGATTGTCAGGTCGGATACCGGACGGAAGATCGATTCCAGTTCGACACCCTGGCTAATCACTTTGTCGAAATTCTGGACTTTGAAAAAGCTGCCGGTGAAAGCGAGATTCTGATAACCCTTCAGCTCAGCACGGAAAAGTGATGCGTTGAACTGGAAGGCGCGGGTAAAGTTGGTTTTTACACCAAATTCATATGCATCCACTGTTTCATTTCCGAATTCGAGGTCGTCGATTTGCGCTCCATTTCCGCCCAGCAATACCGTATCGAACCCGCTGCGATCAAGATTATAGCCGCCCGATTTATAGCCACGATCATAACCGCCATAAAGCAGGACGTCTTCGCTCAGCTTGACCGCAAGCTTGGCAGTTCCGGTAAACTCGCTTTCGCTACGATCACCATTTCGGATACCATTAAACTCCGAATTGACTGTTGGGTTGCAGGTCAGGTTGATGATCGCAGCGCCCAATCCCGATGGCAAACCAGCCAGCCCTGCGCGGAGAAGCGCGGTATTCGGGTTTGCAAGGAATGCACATGCCGGAACACTCGAAGTCAGGTCGGTTGCAATGTCCTTGCTCTCATGATTGTAGCGCAAGCCCACAGTCAGAGAGATATTGTCATTGAAGTTGATAATGTTGTGCGTGAACAGTGCGTATGCTTCGGTGTCCACCTTGTAATTATCAGCCACTTGTCCTGCACCCGCAGGTGTTGCCGGGAACGGGGTCAGGAATGTTGCCAAGACGGCAGGGCCACTGGCGCCTGCAGCCGCAGCGAGGGCAGGGCTGGAAGCCAGCAGCACTTGCCCAACCAGCGGACGGCCCGGGATTGTTCCGAATATTTGGAAGCCACCGGGGCCGGGCACTGCCGCGTCTGTTAAAAGATTGATGAAATTATCGACATAAGCGTCGCCTTGTGTCCCGAAGCGTATACGGTCGGTCAGGGTGTTCTTTTCATTCAGGTAGAAGCCACCGACCATCCAATCGAGGTGATCGTTGAATGCGGTACCCTTCAGCCTGACTTCCTGGGTGAAATCACGGATGCCGGTTTCGTAGCCATCGCGATAGGCGCGATCGATGCCGGAAAAATCGATATCCTGATTCCGGTTGGCTTTCCAATCACGATAAGCGGTGATCGAGGTCAAGGTTACAGCGCCCAGCTCCCAATCAAGCTGACCGGACACACCCCATTCCTCGACGCGTTCGCTCAGATCACGGTTCGGTGAAGCTGCCATGCGGCGACCCTTGGCGTCAAACGGGCGAACGATGCCGTCAAGGCCACCATTGGCAAAGGCCAGCGCCTCGACAACGGCACTCGCGGCGCCAGCTGCGCCGCCGAGTACAAAGCCGGAGCCAGTATTCAGCGCGCCGCAGCAGGCTTCATCAGTTTTGGCATAGTCGGCAATTACACGGAAACTGATAGCTTCATTTTCCAGCAAGGCCTGACCGCGAACGAAGTAGCGATCAATATTGTTGAAGCGGCGGTCGGCATTGACGTCTTTGATATAGCCGTCACGCTTGTGATAGCCGCCATCGAGCCGCAATGCCGCCATTTCCGAAACCGGACCAGTGACACCCGCCTTGACTTCGATCTCGTCATAATTGCCATAGCTTGCTTCGGCATAGCCACCCATTTCGAAAGCCGGACCTTTCGTTGTGATGCTGAGAGCACCTGCCGATGTATTGCGGCCGAACAGGGTGCCTTGTGGTCCACGCAGCACTTCGACACGGTCGATGGGCGGCAGGTCAGCAAGCGCAACACCCGCCCGTGCACGGAAAACACCATCGATGAACACACCAACTGCGGGTTCGAAACCCGGGTTATCGCCGGCCGTACCAATGCCGCGAATACGCAGAACAACACCAGTCGCGGAAGACTGACCGGTCGTTACCTGCAGACTTGGCGTGATTTGGCGGAGGCCGCGAATGTCGGAGATGCCGCTATTTTCAATCTGGTCACCACTAACAACGCTAACGGCGACAGGTATATCCTGTGCGACTTGCGGGCGGCCCGTGGCTGTAACCACGATTTCATCGTCGGCAAATTCTTCTTCGACAACATTTTTTTCGGTCGCGGCATCTTGTGCAAACGCGGCCGAGCCGAGGCCCAAGGATGCGGCGCTGATGGTCGACAGCATGACGGATTTAAACATCCGGTTGGTAATTTTCATGACTATTCTCTCCTGCTTATTTGCATGCCCCATATTGGGCGTTTCATGGGGATGAATTTCATATTGCCGCCCCAGCCCCCCTGATTGAGCCGCCATGAGTATGGGCGCCGTATTAACCGCAGTATAACATGCCAGCAAATGGTTAGTTTTGGGTTGATAACAAATGAGTCAATAGGGTGACAAAAATGCAACTAACGCGAATTCAAACAGTAATTGCAAAAAATGGAAGTTGGGCGGCGCGGGCCACGGCGGCCGTAGGGGAAGGTTTGGGGGTTGCCGCCTTGCGTTCGGCGGAGGCAGGGAAGGAGGCTTGAGCGGTGCGTGCATTCCGCGCCAGGAGGTACAAGTCACATATTCGGAGGATTTGCAGTTTCTGATCGATCTTAAGGTAACAAACTTCAAATGCTACCGAGGATTTCTGTCACCTTATATCAGCTTAGCTGACGGCGATAAGGGAATTGCGGTAGCTGATTGCAGGCCCGTACAGCTATCGGGCGGTTGACGATGTGCCTCATTCTAAGCTGGCAGGGGATTTCCTAGATTGCGAGTGGAATGTTCGGAGTCAGGCTATCACAAGGGCGATAAGCGACCGCCGTCAATTGCCAGCAAGCTATGGAACCGGAAAGATGAGGTTCTTCAATCCGCAAGGAGTTAGCGCTTGGCCTCAATGCTCAATGCAGCCACCATGATCCGCGATGCGGAGAAGGCGATAGGGCTTGACGACTGGGGAGGGGATTTGTTCCGCCATCCCTTTGATGTCTTGGTCAACGATCTGAACAGCCACGCCGAATTGAATGAACGCGGCAAAGCACGGGTTCACCGCCGCCTTTCCGACAGCCTCGAAAGCCGGTTGCTGCTCGTCGAGGATCGCAAGCACTATCCTGCAATTGCGAACGAAGTCATAGAGACGCCGATTTTTGTTGCCGGTTTGCCACGCGCCGGGAGCACCTTTTTCCACAATCTGCTGTCTGCCGATCCGGTCAACCGCTCGCCGATGACGTGGGAGATATTCTATCCCTCACCACCGCCAGAGCCAGCGAGCTATCGAACTGACCCGCGGATTGACCAGTGCATCGACGCGCTTGCATTTGAAGGCTTCAAGACCCCGGCGCTCCAGCAAATCCACCCGTTCGATGCGCAACGGCCGGAGGAATGTAATTTCATGTGGGAGTTGAGCTTCCTGACGGTCAATTACATGGCTTTCTGGAATGTCCCCAATTACACCAAGCTGCTTTTCGAAACCGATATGACGCCAGTCTATGCTGAAGAACGCAAGCTGCTCCAGCACCTGCAATTCCGGTTCAAGCGGGACCGTTGGGTGCTCAAAACGCCGGCGCACAATCTATGGATAGACGTGCTGTTCAAGATATTTCCCGACGCGCGTGTCGTGCTTTGCCACCGTGATCCGGCCAAAGTGTTGGCGTCGCTGTCGAACAACCTGGCAGTCAATCGCAGCCTGTTTTCAGATGTTGTGCCGCCGGGCAGTTTCGGCATGCTGGACATGCAGGCACGCGGCATGGCGAATGTTGCCGCCAAACGCGCTGAGCCCGGCATGGCAGGCCGCTTTTTCGACGCGCATTTTCTGGAGGTTCAGGCTGACCCGCTGGCTGTTTTGCGTCGCTGCTATGACCAGTTCGGCATCGGCTTTTCCGCAGAGCGCGAGGTGACGGTCCGCAATTGGATGGAGGCTGATCGGGACGCCCATGCCAAGGTGGGCACGCATCGTTACGACATGGAAAGCTTCGATCTTGATCATGCGCAGGTCGATGCCGTGATGGGCGATTACATCCGGGATTTCGGCGTGACGCTGGAACGGACGCAAGCATGATCCCGGGGCTCGGCCAGATTTTTCACATCGGTTATGTCGTGCCCGACCTGCTCGCGGCCATGCACTTCTGGGTTGAGCAAATGGGCATTGGCCCGTTCCATGTGCAGCGCCACGGTGATGCAACGGGCGAACGTATCGAATGGCATGGGGAGCATATGCCAGCCGATTTTCTGGTCGGAAAATCGACCGGCGATGTCGATATCGAACTGATCGCCATGAACGGCAATTTCGCCTGCCCGCAACGGGATTATCTTGACGCTCACCCGGCGGGTGGCGCCCATCATCTTGGGTTGATGGTCGACGATTTTGATGTCGCGATCACCATGCCGGAGATCAGGCCCCGGCTCGTTACCATCGGGCACCACAACGGCATCCGCACCGCATTTCTGGAAGGCGGCGCGATGGGGACAACAATGCTGGAACTGATAGAGACCGTGCCTGCGATGCGCGAAAAACTGGCGGTGGCACGTGCAGCATCCAGTGGCTGGGACGGCAGCAACCCGATCCGCTACGCCAACGCAGAAGTGGAGGCGCTGGTGCAGGCGAATGCCCGTGCTTGAGCAGGCCATAATCGCGCGCAATGACGCGGTTGAACGCGCGCGCGCCAAAATGCTCGCCACGCATTGGGCCGGGAGTGAGGCAGAAATCGCGCAAGGCCTTTACTGGATCGAAATGCTTCAGGCGTTTGCCTTCAATATCTATATGGCACCGCGCCATCATTTGCCGCGCTTTTATAGTCATTCGATCTTCTTGCCCTATGAGCTGAGCTTTGGTGCGCCTTGCGCGGACTTTCACTACCGCTGGGCGTTTCTCGACGGGCGACGCACCTACCGTATCCATGGCAAATGCGGCACCGGGCGCTGGATGGAATTTCAGGCGCAGCGCGGTTTCTGGGGCGATGCTGACCAAGAGCGACTGGCCAATTGGGATTTCGACGATTTTGCGGTTGAAGCGGACGGAAGCTTTGAAATCATCGCTTCGCCTATACCTCATGATGGCAACTGGATGGCGCTTGATCCCTCCTGCCACAACATCACCTTGCTGGGTCGCGATACGCTTTATGACTGGGATAATGATATTCCGATCACGTTGCATATCGAATGCCTGGATGCGCCGGACCAAAAGGTGGCGTTGTCGCTGGCCGAAATCGACAGTCGGACCCGGGCTATTGGTTTTCTGACAGAATTCACGGTCGATTTCTTTCTCGGCATGAACGGGAAAATAGAGGCGCAAGGGCTGAACCGTTTTCATCAGTTCGGTGTGGGTCATGCCAACAAGGTTGGTGGCAATCCGCGCGCGCAATATGTTCATATGCTCTATGATCTTGCGCCCGACGAGGCGCTGGTGATTGAGGCGGACATCCCGGAAAACTGCCGGTATTGGTCGCTGATGCTGCATGATCCCTGGTGGCAGACCAGCGAATATGCGGCGCATCATTGCTGCCTTAACGGTATGCAGGCAAAACGGGACAGTGACGGCAAGGTAAGGCTGGTGATTGCGAAGGTTGATCCCGGCGTTGCCAACTGGCTTGATCCGGTCGATAATCTGCGCGGACTGGCGCAGTGGCGCTGGTATCTCGCGGACGATGCGGCATTGCCCAAGGTGACCAAATTAAAGGTAGAGGATGTGCGCTCATATCTGCCCGCCGATACCGTCATGATGACCGATGGGGAACGTGAACGGGTCATCGCCGCGCGAAAACTGGCGATTGATCGCCGCTTTGGTTTCTAAGGAGAAGAATAATGGGAATACTAACCGGCAAGGTTGCGCTCATCACCGGTGGCGGGCAGGGCGTTGGCCTTGGCATCGCAACTGCTTACGCCAAGGCGGGCGCTTCGATCATGCTTTCGGGGCGTGATGGCGCAAAGCTCGAAAAGGCAGCGGCATCGCTCGAGATGGCGGGAGGGCAGGTGGCCACGGTCGTTGCCGATGTCGCTAAGCGCGCCGACGCGCAAAACAGCGTGGCGGCCACCGTCCAACGCTTTGGTAAGCTCGACATATTGGTCAACAATGCCCAGAGCACGGTGCACGGAGTACCGCTTGCCGAGTTGGACGATGACCAGATTGGGCTGGTATTGGGGTCGGGCCTGATGGGAACGATCTATCATATGCAGGCGGCCTACCCCCATCTGAAAACTGGTGGAGGATCGGTGATCAATTTCGGTTCGCGTGAGGGCATTCACGGCGGACGGGGTTTCGGTATTTATGCAGCAGGCAAGGAGGGGATCCGGGGCTGGTCGCGGGTGGCAGCGCGTGAGTGGGGGGCGGACAAGATTCGCGTTAACGTGCTTTGCCCGGCTGCGCTCAGCCCGGCGGCGTCCGACTATCTCGAAAATAATCCGGAACACGCCAAGGCCTACCTTGCAACCATTGCGCTCGGCTATTTTGGCGATCCGGCGGATGACATCGGACCGATCGCGCTGTTTCTGGCGAGCGATGATAGCCGTTATCTGACCGGACAAACGCTCAACGCCGATGGCGGGCAGGAGATGCTATAATGGCTGACATGCGAATTCCAGAACGCGGCGATTTCCAGTGGCTGGGGATGAGCGGGGCGTTTGAACCAAGTGTGGCAGGCCTTGCCTCGGATCGCGGATATATGGGGCTGGTGCCCGAGGCGACTTACCCTTGGGGAACGTTTAGGGATGCGAACGGCAAGGTCTATATTTTCATGCGGCGCTTGCCGTTCAATGGACTGATCGAGCCGCCAAAACTGGTCGGCGCGCGCAACACGATCGGGCGACGCGCAGTGTTGTTTACCCAGAATGATGCGGGTGAGCTGGAGGTCAATCCGGCGTCGATGGCGACCGGGTACAACACCGACGCTGTGGTTGAAAATCATGGCGACCATCTGGTCTGGCGGGCCGACGCGGTCGATGAACGCAGGCGGGGTTTTCACGCTACTTATCGGGCCGACAGCCTCGAATATCGCGAAGACGGGCTTATTGACGTCGCCGGGGCGTCGCTCAAACCAGGACTGCAATGGTATCTGCCGGGGCGTGACGACGGCTTGTTGTATGTCAGTCAGACTTTTGCCTGCGACGGCACCATATTGGGCATTCCGGTCAGCGGTTATCTGTTCATCGAACAGGCCTATATGCGCGAAGGCGGCGTACTCTATGCGGTCAATGATGTGCTGGTCGGGGCCGAAACGCATCTCACCTGGTATAGCTGGGCGACGCAGTGGGATGATGGTGAAACCGAATTCGGTCATTTCATCGCCGGCCATGACCGGTTGGGAATCGGGATTGCTTCGAACCAGAACGGTCTGACGGTCCGTTCATCCACAGTCAATTGCCGGGTAACGCGCAACGCCGACGGGTGGTCTGATCGGGTCGATCTCGATGTTGACGGTGAGGCTTGGGAGATCATCCAGCCCAAAGAACTGCGCATCCTGCCGACTGGGCACACACCTAACCGCCAGCAAGAGGCGCTGTGTCGCCGGGTCGGCGAAACCCGCCAGCCTGTGCGCTGGATGGCATGGGGGGAGACGGCAATGGGGCACGGAGATGCACGGCAGCAGCGTTATGATCCGGCGTATCGGACAATTGCATCGTAAATGCGATGACATGGCCAGAGGCTCGAAAACCGGCATAGCCATGTTAGCATAACGGCGGTTAGAATTTGCGACGGATAAACCGTTCGCTGATTTGTCGAGGGAGGACAATTATGACAACGAGAAAATGGCTGCTGGCTTTTGCGAGCTTTTCCACTTTGGCCGCAGTGCAACCGGCATTTGCGCAAGACACTGCGCCAGTAGCTGAGGACGCCGCTGCCGATGGTGAAATCATCGTCACCGCCCGGCGGCGCGATGAGCGGCTGCAGGACGTTCCGATTTCAGTAACAGCATTGTCGGGCGAGGCGCTGGAGAGCAAGCAGATCACAGATGCCGTGTCGCTGGGCCAAAATGTCCCGTCGCTCAGCATTACCAATGCTGGCGCGCTCAAATCGACCGTCGCCTTTTCAATCCGCGGCCAGCGCACGCAGGAAACGCAGATTCTGACCGATCCGCCGGTTGGCCTCTATTTTGCCGAAGTCAACCAGCCACGCACCTTGGGTCTGGCCGCGTCATTCTACGATTTGCAGAGCATTCAAGTACTCAAGGGCGTTCAGGGTACGTTATTCGGTCGCAACATGACTGGTGGCGCCGTATTGGTCGAGCCGGCCCATCCGACAGACAGATTTGAAGGGCGCTTCAAGGCGGGTATCGGCAATTATGACATGCGTGAGCTTGAAGGCATGGTCAATGTGCCTCTCGGTGATTTTGCTGCGATCCGGGTCGCCGGGCGTCTGAATCGGCGCGATGGCTATGTCATCGATCAGAGCAATGGCCGCGATTATATGGATGACCATAGCGATGCCTTGCGGGTTTCGCTCAAGCTGACACCAGGTTCGGGTTTTGAAAACCTGACCATTCTCGACTACATCAAGACGGATGAACATGGCGTCGGCATCGTTGGCGATTTCTATAAGGTCGGCGGTGCCACCGGCGCGTTCGGTCTGATCAATGCGGCTTGGGCCGGTGCCTTTGGCGGCACGCCGAATACGCCAGGCAATCAAATTCCCAACAGCCCCGCGTTCGGTTCTTTTGCCGGATTGCGCGTGTATCGGCCGGTGACCGACATGGCCGCACTTCTTGCCACGCAGGCGGCGATCCGCAACAGTTCGAATCCTTACCGCATCGTTGGCAGCGGGATTGGCCAGGGCGGGCCGTTCGATCTTAACCCTGTCGGCGGTGGCGTACTTCCCTTTGAGCGCGTGGAAAATTATGGCGTCACGAATAAGACGACACTCGCTCTCGGCGAAAATCTGTCGCTCAAGAATGTGTTTGGTTATCGCAAAATCAAATTTGACACGACGAATGATCTGGATGGTACGGCTGCGCCCCTTATCCATTCGGCGCAGTCGAAGGACATCGAAGTGTTCAGCGAGGAGCTTCAACTCTCGGGCAAGGCGATGGACGGCAGGCTCGATTTCGTCACCGGCCTTTATTATTTCGTTGAAAAAGGGGACGATACCAGCGTCAGCATGCAGTTCCCCGAACTCCGCATTGCGTTTGATCCGCGTCCGGCGGCCTTCACATCGAACAACTTGCTGAGTGGTAACCAGGGCGGGGGCAAGGCGACCAGCTATGCAGCCTATGGCGGCATTACCGCGGCATTGACGGATAGTTTGAAGCTCTCGCTTGGCGCGCGCTACACCCATGACAAGCGAGAAATCGTGGCGCGGGGGCTTAGGGGAGACGGGCTGCCTTCGGCTACCAATCCGACGGCCACGAACGGATATCTGAACGCGTGCCAGTTCAATGCCACGCCGGTGCCTGGAATTCCCAATCCGCCTGTCGCTCCGGCACCTGACTGCGGCGTCCGGACGCAGAAAAATTGGAGTGCTGTTACCTATGATGCAACATTGGCATATCAGCCGGACGGAAATACCAACATCTATGGCTCTTTCCGTAAAGGTTTTCGCGCAGGGGCATATTCCTTGCGTGCAGTCTCCTATCAGGAACTCGTGCCCGCCGATCCCGAAACTGTTTACGAATATGAGCTCGGCTTCAAGAATACGTCCAATGTGGGCGGCGGGCGGTTTACAACGGCTGCTGCCCTGTTTTATCAGGACTATAGCAACGTTCAGCGGCAGGTTCCCGTCGCAACTCCTGCGGGTGTCGGCACTCAAATCCTGAACATCGCCAAGGAGCACATCTATGGTGGTGAAATCGAGGCCAATCTGGAAGTTGGACGCATCGATGTCGGTCTTGGTTATTCCTTCACCAAGATCGTGGTGGATGAAATAGCCGCCAACATTGCGAACCAATATGCAGACAGTGGAATCCCGCGTCATCAGTTCAACGGTAATCTTACGTGGCATCTGCCGATTGATGAATCGCTCGGTGACCTGCAATTGGGCGCGAATCTCTCGTTTAAGAGCCGTATTCGCCTTGGCGCGAATACAGCGTCAGGAACGGGCGGTAATCAACCGGCGTATGAACTGGTCGACCTGCGGCTCCAGTGGAACGACATTGCCGGGTCCAACTTCAGCGCAGGCGCTTTTGTGAAGAATGTCTTCGACCAGTTCTACCGACTGGGTACGATCGACATTGTCTCGTCCACAGGTATCGGCGGTTCGATCTACGGTGCACCACGCACTTATGGTATGTCAGCCAGCTACAAATTCTGACGGGTCGCAAAGGGAAAGGCGCGGTTGGCAATGCCGACCGCGCCTCTTTTTTATTCCTGAATGATGGCCGCCGCGCGCCAGGCCAGCGCCATGATCGGGCCGTTCGTGTTGCACGAGGGCATTGTGGGCAGCGCCGACCCGTCTACCACGCGCAGGTGGGTCGTCCCCTTGACGCGCAGTTTTGCGTCGAGTGGCATGTCCGCTGCATTCCCCATCCTCACCGTCGAACAGGCATGATAGCCCGATTGACCCCGCGTTCGAAAAGCGGTGATGATGTCCTCATCGGATTGCAACGCCAGTCCGGGCGATAATTCTTCCGCGATGACGTCTGCCATTTGCGGTTGGGCGACTAGCGCCCGCAAAAAGCGGAACATCGCCACCGTGACCTGGCGATCATAGGGGTCGGCGAGATAGTTGGGACTAATCGTCGCAGGCGTCTCGGGATTGGGACTGGTAATCGCGATGCTGCCTTTGCTGCGTGAGCGCAAGGGATAGCCGAACATATGAAAACTGTGAAAATCCGGTACGATGGTTGATCCGTTCGTACCGAACAGATAGCCATAAGGCGCTATGAGTAATTCGCAATCGGGGCGGGGCAGGGCGGGATCGCTCTTGAAAAATGCCGCCACGTCATAGCTGCCTGCCGCCAGTGGCCCCTTTCGACCGAACGCATATCGAAGGGCGCTAAGGCCGAGCAGCCAGCCGTGCAATTGCGGGTTGATGCTGAGAGGTGCGTTCAACCGGTAATGCATCATCAACAACCGGTGCTCGAGCAGGTTCGCGCCAACACCCGGCGCGTCGGCGACCATGGGAATATCGAGGCTTTGCAGATGTTGTGCCGCGCCGACGCCGGATCTCTGAAGGATTTGGGGTGAAAAAAGCCCGCCTGCCGACAGGATCACCTCGCCTTGGGTCGCAAAGGTAACCGGCTCGCCGTTACGCCTGCCCGAAACGCCGACGGCACGATTTCCTTCAAAAAGGATATGGTCAATGATGACGCCGGTCTCCACCCGCAGATTGGGCCGTTTCTTCGCAGGGTCAAGGAAGGCGCGCGCTGCGCTACGCCTCTTTCCCGCAAATATAGAACGTGGCGCATAACCGATGCCGAGTTGATCCGGGTGGTTGAGGGCCGCGACGCGCGGTAGCCCGGCGGCCTCACCGGCGGAAATCATCCGGTCGCCCAATTCACCCCGGTCAGGGCTGTTTGTGACATGCAAAGCGGATTCTATCGCCTCGAAGGCGGGTTCCATCGCATCCCACCCCCAGCCGGTTGCGCCGTCGGTGGCCCAATCGTCATAATCTTGCGGGTGGCCGCGGAAATACATCATGCCGTTGATTGACGAGGAACCGCCAAGCATCTTGCCGCGGATCCACGTTTCGGCCGGAATGTCGCCCTGCGCCGCTGTCGGGATGAAATGCGCATGCTTGGGATCGGAAAGCAGTTTTCCAAAACCTTTGGGCATGTCGATCAACGGGCTGGTATCAGGCGGTCCGGCTTCGAGTAGCAGAACCCGGTGTTTTCCGTTCGCAGAAAGTCGGTCGGCGAGAATGCATCCGGCTGAGCCTGCACCGACGATGATATAGTCGGGGGTCACTTCAGATAGTCGTCAAAAAACGCAATCGCCGCGCCGATTGTCTGCGCGCGGCCCTCGGGCTTGTAGCAATCAAGCTGGTCAATCGGTACCGACACCATCCGCTTGGGTTCGCCTGCTTGTCGATAGGCCGACTGAATTGGCACCTGCGGGTGATAGACATCATGCCCTGTCAGCTGGACGATACAAAAAGCACGCGGGGCGATTTTTGCCGCGGCATGGGTTGCGTCAAATTCCATCACCCGCTCGAAACTTTCGATGGTGATCTCTGGCGCGGAATGCATCAGGAAATCACCGGTCTTTTCGTACCAGCCCATGACATCGGCAATCATCTCGGGGTCGGCGGGCATGGGGGTGAAGCCATCCGTCGGGGGTGCGCTCATCGGCATCGTCGGATCACCGCCTTCTCGGGCGCGTCTCCTACGGGCTTCGAGCAGATATTTGCGCACCGCCAGATAATCGCTCTCGCGGTTAAGTGAACGGATCCAATAACCTCCGTCCATGATCGGTGCCTGCGCGACACATGCCTTCACGCGCATATCGTGGGCCGCGACATGGGTGACGATGCCGCCGCCAAAGCTGGTGCCCCATATGCCGATGCGATCCGGATCAATGCCCGGCTGCGTTTCGAGCCAGTCGATTGCCGATTTGAAATCTTCACTTTCCTGCATTGGCCACAGCCGCCCGCGCGGCGTCCCGCCGCTGGTACCAAAATGGCGGTAGTCGATGGTGAGTGCTACATAGCCTGCTTCGGCAAACAACCGTCCTTCCTCGACAAGGCTGGAGCGGGCAACGGTGAAACCATGGCCCAGGATGACAGCAGGCGCGCCGGCCTCGGGGTTGAATCCGACGGGAAGGAACAGGTCACCCTCGCAAGTGACGCCCTCGGATGTGAACTGGATGGTTGTTTTGCTCGTCATATCAAATCCCGTCAGTCAAACCGGACATAAAGTGCCTGCGGGCCGCGCAGGGAAAAACCGCTGACACTTGGTGGCGGATGGCGATCATCGGCGCGCAATCTGGGTAGTCGGTCAAGGAGCGTGTTCATGGCATTGACCATCTCCAGCCGCGCCAGATGCTGGCCGATGCAGATGTGCGGGCCATAGCCAAATGCGGCGTGGTTACGGGTTGCGCGGCTGATATCGAACTGATCGGTTCGCTCGAACGCCTTCTCGTCGCGATTGGCCGATGCCAGGCAGATCATCATGGCGTCACCGGGGTTGATCGTTACGCCGCCAAGCTCGACCGTCTCGGTCGGCGTGCGGCTGATCCCCGGAACCGGGCAGTTCCATCGCAATCCTTCTTCAATGGCCTTGGGCACAAGGCTGCGATCGCGCTTCACCTGCTCGAATTGATCAGGATGGGTGAGGAGGGCAGCCAACACACTGGAAAAGCCGTTGAAACTGGTGTCTCCACCCGCATTCATCAACTGGCGGAAAAAGGAGATGACGATGTTGTCGGGCAACCGCTCCCCGTCAATCTCGGCCGTCGCGATCATTGAAATGAAATCATCCTGCCTGGGGTTGGCGCGCCGGTCATGCACAACCGCAGTCAGATAGTCCTTGAGCTTGCCCACTGCATCCATGCCATGTTCGGTATCAAAGGTAATCGCGATCTGGCCGAATGCCAGCTTGTGAAAGACGTCGCGGTCTTCAATCGGGAGCGCCATCAGTTCGTGGATGAAATGAAAGGGAAAATGCAGCGTGAATTCGCTGACAAGTTCCGCGTGGCCGCGTGCATCAAAGGCGTCGATCAGGTCATTGATCATACGCGGAATGATCTCTTCACCCCATTGGCTGATCATCTTTGGCATGAACGCCTTTTGAAACAATTGTCGGTAATGGCCGTGTTCGGGGGCGTCCATCGTGGTCACGGATTCGCCGAAGAAAACGCCCAGGTTATGGGAGTAGATCTTATTAGAATAGAGCTTCGGGCTAAGCAGGACGTGTTTGACCTCTTCATGGCCGAGCACGGCCACATGGCGCAGATGCGCCATCGTCAGGTCACCATGCAGCCCGAAATGTTGACGGAGATCCCCCTCATAAACGCTTCCCATGTCGCGCAGGCGTTTGAGTTCGGGATAAAAATCCTGGATGCGCTCTTCGCCTCCCAATTCCTTCATTGCGGTGAAGGGGTTGTAGCCCGCATCATCAAAATCCTGAATGCGCGGAAGGTCGTCCATGGTCATTTGTCCTCTGGTATCGGCGCAGCGGTGATAGCAGCGATATCGTCTGCGCCTGATTCCGCCCAGAATGGCAACCATGTCGGGAATTTTGCCGGCAAATGGGGTTTGCGATCTTTCCAGCGATCCCATTGCTGAAAATCGGGTGGGGACGGCCTTTCCAGCACGTCTGCCGAATACCAGTGCTGTTCGTTCCGGCGGACAAAGAACCACTGGCCGTCTCGCCGTTCATAGTTGTCGAAATAGATGATCGCCATGATTATCCATTTGTCGCCATCCTCATGCTCGGCGCGACAATAAACGGTTCCGGTGGCATGATCAGCATCGGTGAAGTCGATGGTTTGGCCACAAATGAAATGTACCGAGCGATAAAAGGTACGGACATTGGGTTCGATAAACGCTTTGAGCACGGCGCGTCCTTTGCCCCGACGTCCACAATCGACATCTTCGACAAACAGGCCGACCCAACCATCCAGATCGCGGCTGTCAACCGCGAGCGCGTAACGCGCTGGCAATTGCCGGATCGCGAGTTCGGATTCAATGCGGTCAAGGCGTTGTTCGACCGTCATCAGGTCAGCCTCGTCAAATTGGCATTGTCGAATGGAAGGAATGGCTC
Source organism: Sphingorhabdus sp. (assembly GCA_040007915.1). Classification (GTDB taxonomy): domain Bacteria; phylum Pseudomonadota; class Alphaproteobacteria; order Sphingomonadales; family Sphingomonadaceae; genus Sphingorhabdus_B. Next base: position 106,692 of record JBDTUD010000002.1, on the reverse strand, counting down.
TCCGGCTTGCGCCTTGCGCCACCAGTCTGCATCATTGAGCAGCGATCTGCCCACCGCAATCAAATCAAATTCACCCGCCGCCATACGTTCGGCGAGCCGCCCGAGATTGTTGACCGCACTCGATCCACTGTCGATGTGATGGGCGGTTTTGCCCTCATCAAGGCCCACGCCGCCCACTGCCATCGCATGTTTGCCGGTCAGCTTTTTTGCCCAACCGGCTAGGTTGAGCGATGAACCGGAAAAGGCGGGCGTATCAAAATAGCGCTGGCTGCCATCGAACACATCGACACCGGCATCGGCAATCGGACCAAGCAGTGCTTCGAGTTCGACCGGCGTGTCGGCGAGCCTGGCCTTGTAGTCTTGCATCTTGAACTGTGAAAAGCGAAAGAATATAGGTAGTTGTTCGCTGATTTGCCGTCGGATCGCGCGGACCAGTTCGACGGCAAACGTCGCACGGGCGCGGTGATCGCCGCCCCAGCGGTCGGTGCGCTTGTTGGTACCCGCCCAGAGGAAATTGTCGACCAGATAGCCGTGACCGGCGTGGATCGCGATGCCATCCGCGCCGATGCTGCTGGCCTCGCGCGCGCTCACGGCATAGGCTTCGATTGCGTCTTGTATTTCTTCGTCAGTTGCGGGCCGGGTCGGCGCGAGCAACCGCTCCACCTTGTCGGGAGGCAGCGATACCATGCCGCCATCTTGGCCCCAAATGCCCGAAACGCGTAACGGGGGCACCGCCGGATCAGGGCTGATTGCGGCATCGCGCATCGCGCCCTGATGCCAGAGTTGCGGGATCACCTTCCCGCCAGCGGCGTGGATACCCTCAAACACGCGCGTCCAGCCGGCAAGCACCGCCTCTCCATACATGTACGGAACACCTGGCGTATCCACGGCGGCGGGATGGGGAATTGCCACGCCTTCGGTCAGGATCAAACCAACCTCGGCCTCGGCGCGACGCCGGTAATAAGCCGCTACGTCAGCGCCGGGAACGCCGTCAATTCCGAACTCCCGCGTCATCGGGGCCATTACGACGCGGTTGGGCAGGGTCAGCCCCCGCAACGTCAGGGGCGCTAACAACGGCGCAAGTTGGCCTACCATGCCAGCTCCAGCTTTGTCACCCCGTTGACCATGCCACAGCCGATTTCGGGCATTGTGCCGGGCTTGATCCCGAACTCGGGAATGCGCGCGAGCCATTCTTCAATAAAGACTTTGATTTCGCGTCGCGCCAATAACGCGCCCGGGCAGGCATGCCGACCATTACCGAATGTGGCATGCGCCGGCTTTTCGCGGCGGAAATCAACCGTCATGGGGTCATCTACGACCCGGTCATCAAGGCCTGCCAGCGCATTGACCACCAGAACAAGTTCGTCTGCCTTGATTGGCGCACCAGCGAGGTCGATATCCTTTTTAACTAGGCGCCTCGTCTGCGCGATGCCGTGACGCCGCACAAGTTCTTCGATCGCATTTGGAATCAGCGCCGGATCGTCGATCAACTGCTGCCTGTGCGCCGGGTTCATCGCCAGGAATCGCGCAATGAACCCGAGCATCGATGCCACCGTGTCGAGGCCGCCAAACAGCATCAACAGCGCGACCGACATGCGCTCCTGATCGCTGAGCGGACGGCCATCGACCTCGCCCGCGACGATGGTACTGAGCCAATCATCACCCGGTTTGGCGGTACGTGCTTCGAGCCAACCGTTTAGATATTGGGTCATGTTACTGAGCGCTTGATAGCGGGCCATTATATCACTGCTGCGGGTCATGACTTCGGTCCATTCGACCAGCTTTTCGCGATCAGCCCATGGCAAATCGACGATGCCGAGGAACACCGCGATGGGCAATATGCTGGCAAATTCTGAGACGAATTCACATTCGCCGCGCGCTGCGAAAGCATCGATTGCGGCGATGGCATGTGCACGCGCCTTTTCCTCAAGGGCGGCCACCGCACGCGGCATGAAACTGGGCAGAATCAATTTGCGGAACTGCATTTGGCGCGCGCCATCGAGCGTCAAGGGATAGAGTGGAAAGGTGGCTTCGCGCGGCAACGAAATGATTTCGTGGCTGAATGTCGTGCCATCGTCGCGCTGCATCAAACTGACTTCGCGCGCGCGCGTTGCAATCCAGTGCCCGCCATTACGGGGTGTCCAGAACACATCGCCGGGCGCTGCATCGCGGATTTTTACCCAACGGGTTTGCGAGTCATCGCCCGGTGCCGGACCTTCAAAAATGTCGACGTCATGAACCAGTGCCGCGGGCACATGATCGGGCTTTGCCGGTAGGGTGATCGATGATGATGGCACAGGCAATGCTCCTTTCCATTGCAACTAAGCCAAAGCCCTGCTCAGGGCGAACGGGCGGCAAAAACGGTCGCATATGCGATATGTCACGATTTGACGTCACGGTGGCTGAAAATTGTCTAGTTTGGCGATGTGGATTTATGCTGAGCAGTTATACAGATTATCTAGGGGAGTGTGAATGCGTGGCAAGCGGTGCGAGTAAGACACAGCAAGTGAAACTCGAAAGCGGGCCGATCCCGCTTTATCATCAGATGGAACAGCATTTGCTCACACGTTTGCGCGAGGGCGAGTTCCCACCAGGCGCGCTGCTGCCCACTGAAGAGCAGTTTTGCCAGGAATATGGGGTTAGCCGGATTACGGTGCGCAAGGCGCTCGATAGCCTGACGCGTCAGGGGGGCATTGTCCGTCGGCGCGGTGTTGGTTCATTTGCGGCCGAGCTTCATGACGGCGTTCATTCAATCCGACTGACCGGATCGCTCGATGAGTTTCTTCACTCTGCTGTTAAGCTCCGTTCGCGTGTCATCTCGAATGTAACGATAATGGCAGATTATGAAGTCGCAAAGTCACTGAATCTGACCGAGGGTGATCCGGTCACCCGACTTGAGCTTGTTAGTGCGAACGGGGAAGGACCGCTTGCGCATCTCGTTATCTATTTTCCACTGGCTGTTGGCGGGATGCTGACTGATGAAGATGTGACCGGAGACGTGCCGGTGATCAGGATGGTTGAACGCAAGCTCAGCACAGCAGTGGTTCGGGCTGAACAGATTATTCTGCCGGATGTTGCAGGAGAAGATACAGCGCAGCACTTTGGAGTCGAGCCGGGAACACCCATCTTGCGCGTGCAGCGCACCTATTTTACCGCGCCCGGCCACGCCGTTGAAGCGGCGTTCATCTATTATCATCCGGAACGCTATCGCTATGCGATCGAATTGCGTGCCCGCCCGCAAGCGATTTAGGGTCAGGACCTTAGGGGCTGTTGAGATTCAGATAGCAACTGACTGATAATTAAAAACTATCGTCATTCCCGCCCTTCGACTGCCCGTAGGGCGGGCGCTCAGGGCGGGAATGACGAATGTGGGAAATATCAAATTGGTCCTTACCACCTAAACCCTGATCCTAAGCGCCCGTAAACGTGGGTGAGCGCTTTTCCAGAAAGGCATTGACGGCTTCGGCATGGTCGGGCGTTTCATGGGCGAGCGCCTGAAACGCGGCGGACAGTTCCAATATTTCCGACATGCGCGCGGTCTGGGCTTCGCGTAACAGGCGCTTGGTCAAGCGCAGCGCCCGGGGCGGATTGCAGGTAATGCGCGACGCAAGCAAAAGCGCCTCATCCATCAGCATTTCGTCGGGGACAATTTTTCCGATCAGTCCGATTTCCTTCGCGCGCATTGCATCAAACCGGTCCCCGGTGAAGAAGAGTTCGGCCGCCGTTGCATAGCCGACTATGCGCGAAAGCGACCAGGCGCCACCATCACCCGGTACAATTCCGACCTTGATGAAGCTCGCCGCAAATTTTGCGCTCTCGGCTGCAATCCGGATATCGCACAAGCAGGCGAGATCGCAGCCCAGGCCAATCGCATGGCCGTTGATCGCGGCGATCATCGGCACTTCTACGTCCATCATCGCGCGCGTGATACGCTGCACCCCCCGCCTATAGTTGCTGCGGGTCGAATCTGGTTGATCAAGCGGACCAATGCCGTTGCGCTCTTTCATCGCCTTGAGATTGCCGCCCGCGCTGAATGCGCGTCCATTGCCCGTCAGGATGACGGCGCTGATCTCCCGGTTGTCGTTTACAGCTTCGACTGCGGAAACAAGGTCGCTGCAATCCTCATGTGTCGCTACGGCGTTTAGCGAATCGGGGCGATTGAGTCGCAGAATCGCGACCTTGCCGGTTATTTCTGTCTCTACAAAATCGCCCATTTGTCTGTCCTGTGCTGCGTTTCCTAGCTCGCCTCTCCTAAACCCGAACCGCTGAACGCCAAGGCAAACCCTCACAATTTGGTCAGTATCGCATGTATGATGCACGGGCGAAATCTCTATCTAACAGCTGTTCGAGTTTTTGCTTGCGCCGACCCGGTGCGGCATATATGACATGACAACATAATAAGACATAACAAGTCACTGAGGAGAGGCATGATGGCAACCGTATTGCACGAGAAAAAAATCAAGTCGGCCAACCGCGTTTTGGAGATACTCGAACTGTTCGACGCGTCGCGACAGACCGTAACGGTAATGGATGTCTCGCGCGCACTTGACGTTCCGCAATCAAGCACGTCCGAGTTGCTCAGTGCCCTGGTTAAGCAGGGATATCTCTACCGCGACCGGTTCGCCCGCACCTATATGCCGACCTCACGCGTGGCTTTGCTGGGGGCCTGGGTGCAGCCCGCTTTTTTCCGCAATGGCAAGCTATTGCCGATGCTGGACGAGATCGTCGAGGAGAGCGGCCATGTCGCAATTCTGGGGGCGATGACGGGCGTGGCGCTGCGTCATGTTCATGTTGTCGGCGACAATGTGGATGCACGGATAAGGATGGGTACGGACCATTCGATGGTACATTCGCCGCTTGGCAAGATGTTGCTTTCAAACTTCGATCGTGAAGTGATCCGCAAGTTGGTCCACCGCATCAATGCGGAATCTGAAACCGAAAGTTTTGTACGGATCGCCGATTTTCTAAACGAGCTTGATCGCATCCGCGCACAGGGCTTTGCGGTTGGGTACTCCGGGGGCGGCGACACCGCCATTGTTGCAGTGCTCTTGCCCCAGTCGGGCGAAGAGCAGCTCGCGCTCGGAATTGCCGTGCCTCGAACCGAAATTGAGGAAGGCGTCGATGGCTATGCCCGCCTTCTGCGCGGCGCGGTGGCGAGCCACTTCGGGCCGATGCTCGAACGTTTTACCGAACGCCCCCGCTACGCACGGGCAATGTAACTTCCACGTCGAAAAGGACGAATTGTGACTGACAAGATCATCACCCGCAAAGACGGGGCCATTGGGCATATCATCTTTAACAATACCGAAAAATTGAACGCCATGTCGCTCGATATGTGGGCTGGCATGGGCGTAGCCATGAAAGCCTTCAACGAAGATGACGATATCCGTGTGGTGGTCTTCTCCGGTGCGGGCGACAAATCGTTCGTCGCGGGTGCAGATGTCTCGAAATATGAGGAAGAGCGCGGCGAGGGCGATGCACAGGAACATTATGCACGCACCGGCGAAGAAGCGATGCAGCACATTTACAAGTCGCCCAAAGTAACCGTCGCCGCAATCGACGGCTGGTGCATCGGCGGCGGGGTTTCGGTCGCTTTGGTCTGTGATCTGCGCTATTGCTCGGCCAAGTCGAAATTTGGCCAGCCAGCCATGCGTTACGGCATCGGCTATCGTTATTCTTCACTGCGCCGGATGGTTGATATCATCGGCGTGGGTGCGTCCAAAGACATGCTGCTCGGCGGCTTGCAATTTGATGCCGAAGAAGCGCTACGCATTGGTCTGGTCGGCAAAGTGTTGCCCGATGAAGAATTCCAGCCGTGGCTTGACAAGCTGGTCAGCAACATCGCCATCGGAGCGCCGCTTACTGCGCAGCAAGTCAAATTCACACTTCAGACCTACCATCTCGACGAAGACAAGCGCGACCTCGCCAAGTGCGAGGAAATGTTCCAGACCTGTTACGCCAGCGACGATTACAAGGAAGGCATCCGCGCCTTTGCAGAGAAGCGCAAGCCTGCCTTTACCGGGCGCTGATGGACCTCGTCTTTTCTCCGGAAGAGTGCGCCTTCCGTCTGGAAGTGCGCGAATTCATCCAAGCGCATCTGTCGCCGGTCACACGCACCAAAATGCTGGAGGGGCGCATACCTCCGAAGGACGAGATCGTCGCCTGGCAACGGGCGCTCAACACGCGTGGATGGGCTACGCCTAGCTGGCCGAAATCCCCCAATCCCAAAATACAGGGTGGGCCGGGCTGGTCGCCTGTCGAGCGTTTCATCTTCATGGACGAGCTGCATCAGGCACCCGCACCTGAACCGGTGTCGTTCAACGTGGCGATGATCGGTCCGGTGTTGATCGAATATGGCACCGAGGCCCAGCAGGAACGCTTTCTGGCGGCAACAGCGAACGCCGATATCTGGTGGGCGCAGGGCTTTTCCGAACCCGGTGCCGGGTCTGATCTTGCCGCCTTGCGGACCAGCGCCCGCCGTGATGGCGATGACTATATCGTGAGCGGTCACAAGATATGGCAGGGCATGGCGCATCACGCCGACTGGATGTTCACCCTCGTGCGCACCGACCCCGATGCACCCAAGAAGCAAATGGGCATCTCCATGCTACTTATCGATTTGCGGCTGCCAGGTGTCGAGATCAAGCCGATCATCACCATCGACGGCAGGCACGAGGTCAACGAAGTCTTTCTGGATAACGTCCGTGTCCCCGCCGATTGTCTGGTAGGTGGTGAGAACAAGGGATGGGATGTCACAAAATTCCTCCTTTCGAACGAACGCGGCAATATCGCCCGCATCGGCATGACCAAGCAGATTGTCCGGCGGATCAAGGACCATGTACTGGGCAGTGCCAAGGCAACCAAACTGGCGCTGATCGAGGCAGAGTTAAAGGCGCTGGAGATCACGCAGCTCCGCGTGCTTGACGCGATGCGGAACAGCAATGCGGCAGATCCCCGCACATCGCTGCTCAAACTCAAAGGCGTCGAACTCCGTCAAGCGGCGGCAGAATTATTGCTGCTGGTGGCCGGGCCAGGTGCGCTTGAAGCGGTACATCCCGATGAGGACGCCGATCCGCTGGGTACCATCGCACCCAACCATTTTATCCTGCGTGCCGCGTCCATTTATGGCGGATCAAGCGAAGTGCAAAAGACAATCGTTGCCAAAGGACTGGCGGGCCTGTGAACTTTAACCTTTCTGACGACCAGCGGATGCTGAAGGATAGCCTCGACCGGCTGGTTGCCGAACCGGTTACGGGCGCCGCGATCAATGAGCTTGGTCTTTATATGCTGCCCTTTGACGAGGCGGATGGTGGCCTTGGGCTTGGTGCGGTTGAAATGATGCTGGTAGGTGAGGCATTCGGAAAAGCCTTGGTTGTTGAGCCCTATCTTGGAGGTGTAGTGCTCGCCGGGACCGCGCTTCGGCTGGCACCGGCGTCGCCTGAGCGGGCGGACGCGATTACGGCACTGGCCTCGGGCGAAAAACGCTTCGCAGCCATCACAGCGCAAGGGGCGGATATGGTTCTCGGCGGCGACAGTGCCGACATGTTTGTCCATATTGACGGTGACGCGGTCGCCCTGGTGGATGCAGCTGCAATCTCCAGGCGATCCTTTCGCCTGCATAATGGCTGGGGAGCCGCATCGATTTTGCTGGAGGGACCTGGAAGCGTCGCGCTCGGCCATGTTCCGGGTTCGACGGCGAAGCTGGAGCAGCAGGCCATTGCATGGCTGTCGGCCAACGCCGTCGGTGCGATGGACGCGGCCTTTGCACTGACGGTCGACTATCTCAAAACCCGTGAGCAATTTGGCAAGCCGATTGGCAGCAACCAGGCGCTCCAGCACCGGGTCGCCGAGATGCTGGTCGAGCTGGAGGCGGCGCGCTCAATGGCGATCTATGCCACGCAAATGATCGACGAGCCCGACGCGGACGAGCGGGGCAGGGCATTCGCCGCGATAAAGCTGGTCATCAACAAGGCAGCGCGCTTCATTGGCCAGCAAGTGGTGCAGCTCCACGGCGGGATTGGCGTCGCGCAAGAGCATGACGCCGGACGTTATTTCAAGCATCTGACCGTGATCGAAATGCTGTTTGGTGATAGCGATCATCATGCAGACAGGCTTGCCCGTCTCGACGGGTTTACGCGTGCGTCTCCGCACTGGAGTTGATCCGGCAGCGACGGAAAAGATATCCATGTCCGATCAGACCGAAGACCCCGTTCTTGTACTCGGCGCGACCGGACTTCAGGGCGGGGCGGTGTTGCGCGCACTGCTTGCAGCGGGCGTGCCTGTCCGTGCACTCGTCCGCGATGCCGCCAACGCGCAGTCACTCGTCGATCTGGGGGCGTTGCTGGCCATCGGCACGTTCGAGGATCGCGCAACGCTTGTCGCGGCATGCGATGGGGTCCGGGCCGTGTTTTCAATGCAGAATGCTCCGCTTGCGGACGCCGACTCCGAGCGCAACGCGGGGCGTAACATTGTCGAGGCGGCGCGGGCGGCAGGCGTGGCACAGATAGTTCACACCTCGGTTTCGGGAACCGGAACCTATCATCGGCAAATGCCCGACTGGGGCACGGGCCGTTGGAACGAGAATTACTGGGAAAGCAAAGCCTGTGTCGAGGACGCGGTGCGCAATGCTGGCTTCGACTGTTACACCATATTGAAGCCAGCCTTCATGATGGAGAATTTTGCGCGGCCCAAGGCGGGCTATCTCTTTCCTGATCTGGTCGACGGCCGATTGGTGACTGCCATCGAGCCGGGTAGAAAGCTCGCGCTGATTTCTGCGGTCGATATCGGCCGCACTGCGTGCGCCGCGGTGCTTGATCCGCTGCGCTTCAACGGGGCAGAGATTGAACTCGCTGGTGACGCGCTGACGATGACCGAAATCGCGGCGATTCTGTCTTCAACCACCGGGCGCAGGATCGAAGCGGTTTCGCTTCCCGCCGCCGAGGTGATCGCACGCGGACAGTTTCCGGGCTGGGTCAATTCGCAGGAATGGCAGAATCACAGCGGCTATCCAGCAACACCGGCACATGCCCAACCCTTCGGCATTATGCCGGTCAATTTTGCCGACTGGGCAAAGCGCAACATAAGCCTGATTGCAGGCCGCTAGATTTTCGCCAACACTAGGACGGATTTACCTCCGCCGTTCCGCATTGGGAAGTGGCGTAACAGCTACATCAAAACCGGTCATCACGGGCATCGCGTTGATTGGATCGCGATGGGCAAAAAGGTGCGTTAGCGCGTTGACGTTTACACCCAGTCCGTGATCCCCGCCACCATGTGACATGGAGACGACGCCACGACGCAGGTTCGCATCCGATGCTACGACTGTTTCCAGTTCACCATGCTGCGAACAGATACTGACATTGTCGCCGACATTGAGGCCCAGCATGTTCATATCAGCCGGGTTCATCCATAGCGGATTGCCTTTGTGGCGTGCGCGAAGGGAAGGCAAGTGACGATACATGCTGTTCTGAACGTCACGGACGCGGCGGCAGGCAAAGCGGAATGTTTTTGAGCCCGCTTGCGGCGTCGGCGCAATGCCAATCCCGTTAAGTTCGGCAACGATATCTGGCGGGGATAGCGCAAATCGCCCATTGGCACCCAAAGCGGCGGGCTGGACAACGGTCGGCACGACATCGAAACGTTGACCCGCTGTCGCCGCTTTGATGTCAGGCATAGGAACAGCACTGTGGCGCAGCAATATTTCGATAAGCTCTTCGCTGGTCGGCGTCGCCTCCATGCCTAGCTGACAACCGTCAAAGGACAGAGACAACTCCATGCGTTTCGCCAGTTCCCAGAACACACGCCAATCATCGATCGTCTCGCTGCCGGGTGGCGGTGAGACCACGGGAGGGGCATATTGCGCATAGGGAGCAAACAGGGTGTAGGCCTCATAGTCGCGACTACCGATGTCGTATCGCTCAAACATCATCGGCGGAGGCAGGATATAGTGGGCAAGTTGCGATGAGGCATTGAGGAAAGGGTCAATTGAAACGAGCAAGTCGAGCGAGGCGAACGCCGCTTGTACGTACGCGCATTGCGGCAACGCATTGACCGGATTGCCGCCATCGATGATCAGCGCCCGGATCTTGTCATCACCCCCGCTCAAAATGGCGTCAGGCAGGGTGGCGCTCATCCTTTCGCCAAATATCATGCCGAATCCTTGCGTATCGCGCCAGCTTGTTTCCCAAGCCCGGGAGGGCGGATTTACTTGCGCATTGTGCGGGAAGCGGGGCCCCAATACGCCGGGATTCATCACGGGGTCGCCCGGACGCGCATAGCGTCCGCACACGACGTTGAGAGCCTCGACCAAATGTTCGGCAAGGTTGGAATGGGCGGCCATGTTCGGGCCGGTCCCTGAGGCCGCCGATCCGCGCAGGCTTCGGCCGTTTTTGGGGGCGGCAAATGCTGTTGCAGCAGATACGAGATCGGCAGCGGACACGCCCGTCCGCGCCGTCACAGGTTCGGGTGTGAAGTGCGAAATTGCATCGCGAAACGCAGCAAACCCATCCACATAGGCCTCGCAAAAATCTGCATCATGCCAGCCCTGTGCGATGATGATGTTGAGGATCGCCGCCAACACCGCGACGTCTTCTCCGGGAAATGGTTGAAGATGGACATCTGCGAACTGCGCGGTCTCGCTGCGGCGCGGGTCGATCACCACCAGCTTCAGTCCACGTGCCTTGGCCTCCTTCACCGCCTTCACGGGATTCTGCAGCGGAAAGTTGAAGGTCGAGAGCGAAACGAGAGGATTGGTGCCAACGAGCAACAGCACATCCGCCACTTCAAAGGGATCGCGCCCGGCAGCCCAACTTCCCAGCCGGTCAGCGGTTACCCATTTTGCGGATTGATCGATGGTCATTGTCGAAAAGAAGGAGCGAGAACCAATCGAGGCGAGCCATGAGGGCAGCATCGCGTTTGCGAGCGCATTAGAATAGTTCATCGTGCCGCGGAAACCTGCGACGGCATCCGGTCCATCTCGCGCGATAATATAGGTGAGCTTCGCGGCGATCTCATCAAGCGCCTGCGATAGCGGGATTTCGACAAAATCGCCTGAGTCGCTGCGTTTCAGCGGTCGCAATATTCGATCAGGGCTGGCATGGGCTTCGTGAAGCGTAAGCCCCTTGATGCAAGCATAACCTCTGGTTTGCGGGTTGGTGCGGTCTCCTTTGGCCGCGACGACCCTTCCGTCTGCAATCTGTACTGTCAGTCCGCATTGGCCGGCGCAGATGCGGCAGGAAGTAACCGCTTCGTGGGTCACAGGCGGCGTCACGCCGATCCGGGATTGCCGAGGATGACAGTTGCCTGACTGGACAGCACGCCACCATTGCCATGCGCGACGGCGTGTGTGGCGCCCTTCACCTGGCGATCACCGCATTTGGCCTGCAACTGCTCAACCGCTTCGATGATGGCAAACAGCCCGTACATGCCGGGATGAACACAGGACAGGCCGCCGCCATTGGTGTTAACGGCAAGTCGTCCGCCCGGGGCAATGGCCCCGCCAGACACGAAATTGCCGCCTTCGCCCTTTGGACAAAATCCAAGGTCTTCGAGGAACAGGATCGTGTTGATCGTGAAGGCATCATAAACCATCACGACGTCGATATCGGCAGACGTGAGTCCGGCTTGTGCAAAGGCCCGTGCACCCGATTGTTTCGCGGCGGTGACGGTCAGGTCAGGCATCGACGCAATCTCGCGGTGCGATGTCTCGTGGGCCGCGCCCAGCACGGTTACCGGATTTGAAACCAGATCAGATGCCCGTTCACGCCGCGTCATGACGATGGCCGCCGCCCCATCGGTCACAAGGCAAGCGTCGAACTTGCCAAGTGGATCATTGATCATCCGCGCTGACATATATTCGTCCATCGTTAGCGGATCACGCACAAACGCCGCCGGATTGAGCTGTGCCCATTCGCGCGCCGCGAGCGCGACTTCCCCCAGTTGTTCCTTGGTGGTGCCGAACTGGTGCATGTGCCGGCTGGCGGCGAGCGCATAGCTGCTGAATGGGTTCATCGGCCGGTACGGCGATTCATGCGGATTGGGGAGTACGGTATTGACGAGTTTACCCGACGCAGACGCCTGATTGCTGCCATAAGCGATCAACGCGGTTTCGATGATTCCGGCATCCAGCAGGATCGCCGCCAGCTCTACATAGGTTTGAAAAGCCGAACCGCCGGTGCGACTATTGTCGATGAACTTCGGGTTGATGCCGAGATATTGCGCGAAGCTCAAACCCCCCAGCGTATCGGTACCGTGGCAGAAGAACAGGCCATCAACGTCGCTGAACGTCAGCCCTGCCTGTGCCAGCGCATCGCGACAGGCCACGGCGGCCAGATCGCTGGCTTCCCAGCCGGGCATCCTACCGATGCCGAACGTGGCGGCACCGACAATGGCCGCAGCACCGCGAGGAAATGGGTCATTCATGCTGCGGGCTCGAAGATTAGGACAGGCGTTTCATTTTCGGTGATGATCCGCGCGGTTACCGCCATGCCAATCTTCACCTCGCCGGGGGCGATGCCATCCATGCGGCTCATCAGGCGGGGACCTTCCTGGAGATCGATGAGTACGATGTTGTAATCAGGCTCTGGATCACGCTTACGCACAATCGTGACAGTATAGACGGTGCCGCAGCCGGAGGCCTCGACCCATTTGGCCGCGTCACCAGTGACCGGTTCATGCGTTCGGGGCGGGAAGAAGGCCTTGCCGCTGGTCGCACCGCGCTGGATCATGAAGCGGCCCGCCGCGAGATGCGCTCGATATTCGGCTTCCGGCCCCATTCCTCACGCGCCCTTGTAAGCCGGTTTGCGTTTCTCCTTGAAGGCGGCTGTACCTTCACGGAAATCTTCGGTGTTGGTCATCAGCGCCTGAACGGCGGCTTCGTAATCAAGCGCGTCGTTGAGCGTTTGGGTGGGATGCGCATCAAATTGCCGCTTCATCTGGGACAGGGCCAGCGTCGGCGCGGTGGCAAATCCCTGTGCCAGTTCAAGCGCGCGGGACTGGACTTGTTCTGGTGGCACAGCCTCCAGCGCGAACCCCAGTGACGCTGCCTCGGTGCCGCTGACAAACCGCCCGGAATAGGCAATCTCCTTGGCACGCATCACGCCGATATGGCGCTCCAGCAGCCAGCCGGCGGCTGCATCCATGGCCAGGCCGATGTGGCGGAAGGCAAACTGAAAGCGGGCATTCTCAGCCGCAATGACGAAATCGCAAGCTAGAGCAAGGGCGAACGACATACCAATGCAAACGCCCTCGACGGCTGCGATCACCGGCTTGTTGGTGTAGGCCACGGCCTTGACCATACGCCGTAGCACGCGCGATTTCATCATCGACCCGCGCACACCGCCTTCGCCCATCTCGCCGACATCGGCACCCGCCGAAAAGTCGTTGCCCGCACCTCGAAGGATGATGACGCGCACGTCGTTATCGTCTTCCAATGCTTGGAACACCGTCTGAAAACTCTGCCGCATCGGCAAGGTGATGGCGTTCTTGCGCTCCGGACGGTTGATCGTGACGGTGGCGACACCGCCAGCGATTTCGATATCGACTGACATGGCTATTGTCCTTTGTGAAACAGTTTAAATCTATCTAAAGCGAAGCTGGCCCTTTGGCGACAGGACTTCCCTGCCATATCGCGATTGTGATGAGCCGCAGGCTGCAGTTTGTGATGCGGAACTAGACGCTAGAGGCATGTTATGCAGTCTTTCACGGTTCATCCATTTGCGCCACCGGGCAACGTTGCTGCGCTTCGCGACGAGGTCCGCGCCTTCCTTGCCGAGTCACAGCCCAAGGATGATCCGGTCAGCCGGGCAAACAGCTGGGCGGTGCCCGACCCAGACTTCAGCCGAGCGCTCGCGCGTGCAGGTTTTGTCGGGATGATCTGGCCAAAAAAATATGGTGGCCATGAACGCCATCCGCTTGAACGTTATGTCGTGCTAGAGGAATTGCTCGCGGCAGGCGCTCCCGTCGGTGCGCACTGGATTGCGGATCGACAGACGGGGCCGCTCCTACTGCGCTATGGCAGCGAAACCCAGCGGGAAAAATATCTGCCCGGAATGGCGCGCGGAGAAATTTATGCGTGCATCGGCCTGTCGGAGCCTGGGGCAGGGTCCGACCTCGCGGCGGTGCGCTCAACTGCGCGTAAGACCGACGAGGGATGGCTGATCAACGGGCAGAAGGTGTGGACGACCAACGGTCACAACGCCCATGTCTGCCTTGCCTTGCTGCGGAGCGAGGAGGGATCGGAACGTAATGCAGGGCTGAGCCAGTTCCTGATCGATCTCGATACGCCGGGTATTACCATTCGCCCGATCATTGACATGACGGGGGGGCATGACTTCAACGAGATATTCTTCGACGATGTGCTCGTGCCGCATTCCGCGCTGGTCGGTGCTGAAGGCAATGGCTGGACCCAGGTGACGGCAGAGCTCGCGCTGGAACGGTCGGGGCCGGAGCGCTATCTTTCAAGTCACGCATTGTTGGTAGCACTGATCGATGCTGTCGGACCAAACCCGGCTGATCCGGTGCGCGGGGTGATCGGCCAGTTGACGGCGGAACTCTGGACTTTGCGGCAAATGTCGATGTCGGTCGCGGCCAAACTGGCAGGTGGCGAGGATCCGATGGTCGAAGCTGCGATCGTCAAGGATCTTGGTAACAGCTACGAACAGGAATTGCCGCGCCGGGTACAGGCGGTCGTTGATTGCGAAGCAGGGCGCGATGATGTGGTGGCGCGACTGTTGCGCGCGCTACTGATCGCGTCGCCGAGCTTCTCGCTACGTGGCGGTACAAGAGAGATATTGCGCGGCATCATCGCGCGAGGGTTGGGCCTGAGATGAGCGAAAATCGGGAAATGCTGATCGATACAGCCGAGGCGGTGTTCAGCGAGTCCGGGCATCAGGGGTTTGCGCCGGTCGCCGAGGCCGGATTTGCGAGCCTGTTGATCTCTGAACAGCAGGGGGGCTTTGGCGGCGACTGGGGTGACTTGTTCGCCGTGTTGCGCGTCGCTGGCGGTAAGGCGATGTGCCTGCCGGTGGGAGAAACCATCATTGCCGCAAAGCTGCTGAGCGATGCAGGAAAGCCTGTGCCGGACGGTCCTCTGGAGCTGGAAGACAAACCGCTCGGAGCCTTTGTGCGGGTGGCACAGGCGGCCGGCGCGATGGATGCGGTGCTCGCCATGAGCGTCGAACATGCCAATACCCGCGTCCAGTTCGGCAAGCCGCTTGCCAAATTCCAGGCCGTGCAGCAAAGTCTCGCCACTCTGGCAGTCGAGGCCGCAGCGGTCAATGTGGCGGGCGCCGCGGCGGCTGCTGCACTTGACCGAGGCGATGCGCTATTCGAAATCGCCGCAGCCAAGTTACGCGCCAACATTGCCATCGGGATCGGCACTGCTATCGCCCATCAGGTCCACGGAGCCATCGGTTTCACGCAGGAATATCCCCTCCACTTGTTGACCAGCAGTCTGATGCGCTGGCGCTCCGAATACGGGAACGATGCTTATTGGGCGGGGATACTCGGCGGACAGGCTTGCGCGCGTGGTGGCGCGGGGCTGTGGGTCGAAATGACACACCGGGGATGACAGCTATGGCTGATCTTCTGACGAAGATGCCGCTGCCACTCGTCATTGATGCCGTCAATTCCGCCTGGCTCCAGGATGCATTGGGGCTCCGCTTTCCCGGGCTTTCCATTCGTAGCGCGGAGATTGTCAACGTCATCTTGGGAACATCGACCAAGATCCGTGTCCAGCTTGGCCGGTCGATGGAATATGTTGAGCGGTATCTGGAACCATAGGTTTGGACACATTACACAAAAGCGCCACGTGGCGCTGCCATCTCAACCCGTTTTCATGATCGAGACTGGATGCGAGGCGCATTTCGTAAATTTGCCGAAATCGAGGCGGCGGGACCCAGTTGCCTGATCCACGGCGACACGCATCTTGGCAACCTCTATCTCACCGCAGACGGCGAACCGGCTTTTCTCGATGCCCAGGTAAGCCGGACACATTGGTCGTTTGAAGTTGCCTATCATATTGTCTGTGCTTGCGATGTGGCCGACCGACCGCATTGGGAGCGTGACTTGCTCCGCATCTATTTGGAAGCGATGGCTGCTCAAGGCATTACGATGCCAACTTTCGATGAGGCGTGTGCCGCTTATTTCCGCGCGATCGGCTATGGTCTATTTATTTTCCTGATCAACGAAATACGCTTCTAAACCGAAGCCGTGAACACCGCCTATGCCGCGCGCTTTGGCGCGGCGGCCTTGCACCACGGAACGAAAGAGCTGTTGCAATGAGCAATATTCAACCCTGAGATCTACGCCCACGTCCATCACACCTATGATCAACAGCTCCGCCTTGAACCACATCGACGCCACCAACTTGACACTGTTAAAATAGCGTGCAAGTTTTGCTCCAGCAAAAAATGAGCAGGAAAGTGTGTCAATGGCGAACGTGAATCTTAGGGCGGAAGGGCCGACGGAATTCGACCAGATTTGGGGCGTGCGGGCTAATTACTTTGCCTGCTTCATCGCCGATCACGACGCCTCGCTCGCCCGCGTTGATCCGCTACTGATCGAGCTTTGCCGGTTGCGGATGGCACAGATACTGGGCTGCGATTTTGCCTTTTCCTGCCGTTACGCACCGGCGGTGGCAGCGGGCCTGGACGAAGCGAAAATTGCGAACATCAGCAGCTATCCGAATTCTCCCCTGTTCACACCCCGCGAACGGGCCTGCATCGAGTTTGCCGAGCAATTCTCCATGCAATCGAGCAGCATCAGCGATAGCGATGTCGAGCGGCTGCTCGAACATATCGATCCGGAAACCCTTATCTATTTCGTCAAGGCGCTGAGCGTCACGGATCAGTTGCTGCGGGGTACCGTGGCCTTCGGCATTACACCCGGAACCACGGCTCCGGCTAGTCTTGCGCAATTCGTTTCGGCTCCATCTGCCGACGCGCCACTGGCTGTTGGTTAAAGGAACATCATCATGTCAACCAAACCCCGTATTCCTGCAGAACTAGCAGCTGGATTTCTGATGCTCGGCGGCGGCGACACATCGCCTGCGGCGCGTATTGCCATTCCGGGTGAGCTGAGTCGCCTCGCAGGAATCCCGATTGCCAGCAATGGATCGATCCAGCTCGACCCGGTGGTGCATGAATGCATTCGCCTGTTTAACGCCAACTATCAGGGTTGCGAATATTGCCAGAATGCCCGCCAGGCCGTTGCCGTTCAGGCTGGACTTGACGAGGACATGGTTTCGCAGCTCACCCGGTTTGAAACCAGCTCTTTGCCCGATCATATCAAGGCGGCGCTTCGAATTGTTGACCGGATTTCGTCAGCACCGCAGATGCTCACTGCCGATGTGCTAGATACAGCGCGAGGTTACTTCACCGAGCAGGAAATATACGATATCATCATCCTGTCTTGCTTCACGACGAGCAGCAAGGTTGCCATCACGCTGGGGGTTGATCCGGGCAAGGAAGCCTCGTCGCGGCTCTTCTATCCTACCGATGAAGCCTATCCGCAATCGGAAGACCTTCAGCAGGCAATCGAGCAATTGACGAAACAAGGCATTCTTGTGGACGAATCCGGGGATGGTTTCGATCCAATCGGCACCAAACCGGGGACCACCTCGTCACCGGCCTGATCTGAGTTCATTGTCGAAAGCCGTGAGCAGGCGATCAAGCCCGAGCTGGTAATAGTCCGGATAGGTCATTCCTGGCTGATGGCCATCCTCGGTCATGTCGAGGCGGAACTGCTCACCCGGAACCGCGCCTACCAGTGTGGTGGGGTCGATGTAGAAGGAAAATGCCGCAATCGCTGCATCAAGGGCCTCCCCTGAAAAACCCGCGTCATTGAGTATGCTAAAAAGTCGCCGTCGCCAGATCATCGCTGCCTCGCAATCACGGCGCATGATCA
Source organism: Sphingorhabdus sp. (assembly GCA_040007915.1). Lineage (GTDB taxonomy): Bacteria > Pseudomonadota > Alphaproteobacteria > Sphingomonadales > Sphingomonadaceae > Sphingorhabdus_B. The sequence goes on along the minus strand of JBDTUD010000002.1, from coordinate 88,788 downwards.
TGAAACGAGCCAACCCCGGCACACGGTGTAACAATTGGTTCTGGCTCAGCAGGAACAACCGCATCCTTTCAGTCCAGTGTAACCCGGAATCGGGAACAAAAACCGGTTCAAACAGGCGCTTGGCAACCAATTCCAGCAAAGTGTTCTTGTCGCTGACATGGTAATAAATCGCGGTTGCCGTCACGTTCAGGCTGGCCGCCAGAGGTCGCAATGAAATACTGTCAAAACCCTTGTCGAGCGCCAGGTTTTCGGCTGTTCGCAGGATCAGATCGACCGTCAACTCTCTTTTCATGAAAGGTTGATGCGCGATGGTTCTCGCAAGATCAAGTGTCCCATCCGATCGCTGCGGAAAGGATGTCCGAAATATAGGGTGCGTGCGCCATCATGCCCCCGTCAACGGCAATGATCTGCCCGGTAATGAATTCTGCTTCGTCGGCGGCGAGAAATGCAGCCATCGCTGCGATATCCTCGGGCTGACCCAAACGTGGCGCAAGGGTGTTACGCTCCATGATCTCTACCATCGGGCCGTGGACATTTTTCTTGCCGCCTTCGGTGCGGATCAGCCCCGGGGATATGGCGTTGCACCGAACGCCCTGTTTGCCGTAAATGGTCGCGACATAGCGCACCAGATTGTTGACAGCCGCTTTGGATGAACCATAAGCGACATTGCCGATGTCGCCCGTGACCGCCGAACCCGAACTGGTCATGATGATCGAACCGCCCCCTGCCGCGATCATATGCGGGATCGCATATTTGCAACCAGCGAGATAGCCGCGGACGTTGACGGCGAAGGTTTTGTCCCAGATTGCGAAGTCAATCTCGGTTGGCGTTGTGTCCAACCGGATGATATCCGGCGACATCAAGGCAGCGTTGTTGAACAATATGTTGAGTCCGCCAAACGCTTTTACGGTTTCTGCGACTGCCGCTTCCACGGCCGCTACGTCGCCCGCGTCGCAGGTAATAGCGATGGAGTCCTGACCCAGTTCGTCGGCCATGGCTCTGGCACCATCGCCATTGATATCGACGATTGCCACGCGCGCGCCCTCCGCGATGAAACGCCGGGCAGAGGCCTGTCCAATGCCTGACGCGGCTCCGGTGATCATTGCCACCTTGCCAATCAGTCGTTTGCACCCGTCAAAATCCTGCATCACCTCGTCCTCCGGTTCCGAATGTCTCCGGCTGACTTTACATCGTTAAGTAGGCATGTCGAGGGCACTCACATCTTGGTATCGCAGATGTGATGGGACGCGAAGGCGCGTTGACGGTTTGAATGATCGTGCCAGAACTTCCATTATAACGATGTTAAGTTTTAAAAAGCGACATTCAAAATAACATTCTTTGGAGAGAGAAAATGGCACGGAAATTTGTGGGGGCGTCCTGTTTTTGTCTTGGCGCGAGCCTATTCGCATTTGCAGTCGCTGCATCGGCACAAACGCAACCCGAGGCGGATGCGGCTGATACAGAGGCCGCTGATACCGAGATCATAGTGACTGCGCAGCGACGGGACGAAAGCCTGTCGAAGACTCCGGTGGCGGTTGCAGTGATCTCAGCGGATACACTGGCCAAGGCACAGATAGTCTCTGAGCATGATTTGCGTGCGGCGGTGCCTGGCCTTTCGGTGCGATCAGGCATCAACAGCAATCAGCTGAACTATTCGCTTCGCGGCCAATCGCAGGATGCGAATAGCGAAACTAGGCCGGGTGTCCTCCCTTATATCAATGAAGTGCAAATCGGGGGCAGCGGTGGTTCGACTGCCTTTTATGATCTCCAATCGGTCCAGGTGCTTAAAGGGCCGCAGGGTACTTTGTTCGGCCGCAGTGCCACCGGCGGGGCAGTATTGTTCACGACCGCAAAGCCGACTGATGATTTTGGCGGCTATGTGAGCCTGTCGGTTGGAAATTTCGAAGCTGCCAAGATTGAGGGTGCGCTAAACGTACCGATTGCCGGTGAGGCCCTGCTGGCCCGCGTCGCCGGCTTTTATCAGGAGCGCGACGGATTTCAGACCAATCTCTATTCCAATTCGCGCGTCGGCAAACAGCAGCGCGAAGGCGTGCGGGCTAGCCTGACATCCGATTTCGGCACCGTCCGCAATGAATTCATGTTCGATTATTTGCATTCGGACAGCCAGAATATGGTGGCCATATTGAGCGGCTTGTACAACGGTGGCTTCATACCGCTCGGGTCACTTTATGCAGGGACAGCAACGCCCCTTGCCACCGCGACAGGGCAAGCAACATTGGCTGCATTCGTGCCACCGGCTTTCGCGCCATTCGTACCTGGTTTTTACAACGCCTATTTCGCGGACCCCAACCATCCCGCAGGTGGCCTCGTCTCCCAACTGACAGCGCAGCAGGCGCGCGGACCCTTTGTAGTCAACTCTGACGCCAACAATCTGTTCAGGCAGAAAAATGCCATTGTTTCAAATACCACGACTATTGATTTAGGTGGCGGATCGCAGATCAAGAATATTTTCGGCTATACGCATCTGAAGACCGCAAATACCGGTGAGGGCGATGGTACACCCTATACGATTGCAGCAAACGGCATTTTAGGTTCGACCAATGCAAAGCGCATAACCGTCCGTCAGATATCCGAAGAGCTCCAACTTGGCGGCAAAGTTTTCGGCGACCGGCTCGACTATGTGGCGGGCATCTACTTCTCCGATGAACGTCGTACCAACCTCGAAACGTCCCAATATTTTGATTTGATCTTCGGTGGCCAGTCTCAGAACAATCACTTCGTCATAACCAACAAGACCTATGCAGGTTATGCGCAGGGAACCTACAAGCCCAACGATGCCGGTTTGGCCTTCACTCTGGGTGCCCGCTATACATCTGAAAAAGTGGGTAAAATTGTCCTGCCAACCGACTCTTTCAGCGTTGCAGTCGGCGGCGTTGCGCCTCCGGGATATTCGTTCGACCAGTCAGCGACGTTCAACAGGTTGAGCGGGCAGATAGGGGTGCAGCAACAGGTGAACCCGGATTTACTACTCTACGCCGTCTCACGTCGGGCCTATAAGAGTGGCGGGTTCAATGGAACCGTTCCGCCACGAGTGGCCGACGGGACCGCAGGCGGCGACGCTTTCAAAACTGAACGGGTTACAGACGCGGAACTTGGCGCCAAGCTGAACGGGCGTGTCGGCGGTATGCCGGTTCGCGCAAACGTGGCGTTTTTTCACAACTGGATTTCTAATAGCCAGCGCGTCGCATATACGCTGATTGGCGGCAATCCGGCGGTGATTACCGTCAACGTGCCGAGCGCCAAGACCTATGGTGCCGAATTTGATGCCCAGATACGGCCAGCTGCGTGGCTCACGCTTGGCGGGAATTTCAATTACACCCATGCTAGCTTTGCTTCCAACACTCTGCTTGCAAACGGTATCCCTCAAATCTTTGATACGGTGCCCGATACACCCAAATATTCAGGAACCGTTTTTGCCGATGTAAAAATGCCGATCGGCGATTCAATGGTGCTGGCTCTGCACGGAGATGTTTACGCGCAGAGCCTGACGCATACTTCGTCGCAATCAACCAACAATGCGGGTACTGATATTTCAGGCTACGCGCTCGCAAATTTCCGGTTGGGGGTTGAAGAAATTACGGGCGGCTGGTCGCTGACGGCAAATGTCAAAAATGCCTTCAATCGCCGATATTTTGTTGGTGGCTTGCCGGTTGGTGCCATCTACCAGATCAATCTTCTGGTCCCCGGGGAACCCCGCACATTCGCATTGGAAGCTCGCCTCAACTTCTGACGTGCGGAGATGCAAGGGCTATATTGCTACGTCGTAAGTAACTGAATTATATTTAAAATAGTTAAACCCCGCCAGGATTTCAATTCTGGCGGGGCTGCTTACACGCTTGTCTTATGACTTTGTTGTCCGTTTGGGTCAGAATGGTACGCCCATTCCGGGGCGGCCACCCCGGAATGGGCGGAAGGGGACGGATCGTAAAAAGACCGGTCGCTTGCGGACCGGGTTAGAGTAGGATCGCCCCTTTCTTTTCCATCAGGCCTGAACGGATACCGGGGCTTAGCGGCCCGGACGACAAGCAAAGGACACCGGAAAAGTGACACAAGGTCTATCACAAACCATCGGCATCGACATCTCCAAAATGACGCTGGATGTTCATGCGCACCCCCGCGGTGAAGCTCGGCAGTTCGCCAACACTAGCGTCGGCTTCAAAGCTCTGGCCAAATGGCTTGGTCAATGGTCGCTTGACCGGATCGCCTATGAGGCCACCGAGACTTACCATTTTGCTTTCGAGCAGGCTTTGGCTGGCCTGCCGTTGGTCAAAATCAACCCGTTGCGGGCAAGACGTTTTGCGCAAGCCACAGGTACGCTCGCCAAAACAGACCGGATCGATGCGGCTGTCCTAGCCCTTATGGCAGCAACATTGCAGCCCGCCATCAGGCCCGTGCGAAGCCAGAATCTGGCGCAACTGGCCGAGTTGATGAACGCACGCGATGGCCTCGTGCGGGATCGCACTGCGCTCAAAAACCGCGAGAAGAACCTCACACTCCCGTTGCTCAAGCGTCATGTCAAGCAGCGGCTGGAGCAAATTGCAAAGCAGCTTGAGGCCATTGATGCTCAAGCCCAAGCTTTGATCAAGGCAGATCCAGTTCTCGCCCGCAAACGTGCGATCATCGCCAGTATCAAGGGCATCGGGGTCATCACCGCAGCTCAGTTGATCGCCAATATGCCCGAACTGGGCACCCTCGAAAACAAGCAGGCCGCCAGCCTTGCAGGCCTTGCGCCACTCGCAAGACAATCAGGCCAATGGACTGGCAAATCCCACATCCACGCTGGCAGAGCCAATGTCCGCCAGTCACTCTACATGCCAGCCCTCGTCGCCGCCCGCTTCAATCCAGACATCAAAGCCAAATATGCCCAACTCATCAGCATCGGAAAACCAGCCAAAGTCGCCATCACAGCCGTCATGCGAAAGCTCATCGTTACCGCAAACGCCATGCTCAAAGCCAACCGGCTATGGATGGAATTTAGGGCTTGACCATCACGGATACTCTAAAGATGCCGTCGCACCAGCGAAGGCTGGTGGCCATTACGTCCACCAGTGATGACCGAGATCAGTTATCAACGAGACACGAGATAGGCACCGGCCTTCGCTGGGGCAACGGGCTAATTGACCATAACTTTTAGGATCACCCGTCGATAAATCTCGGTAAGCGCCTCAAGGTCTGAAATAGCCACCGCTTCGTCCAGCTTGTGCATTGTCGCGTTACACAGCCCGAATTCGACCACCGGACAGATTTTGGTCAGGAACCGCGCATCCGACGTGCCGCCGGTGGTCGAAGGCTCAGGGTGGATGCCGGTCACTTCATGCACCGAATCGGAAATTGCCGCCGACAATTCACCCGGTGGGGTAAAGAACGCCTCGCCGGAAATCATCGCGATCAAAGCCCCGCCACCGCGTTCGACCAGTTCGCGCATCTCAGTCACCAACGCCTCACCACTTTGCAGGTCGTTGAACCGGATCGACAACCGAGCTTCGGCCTTGGCGGGAATGACATTGGTCGCCTTGTTGCCGACGTTCAGGTCGGTAATCTCGATATTGCTCGGCTGGAAAAATTCTGTGCCTTGGTCGAGCGTGATTGCTTCGATCTCGGAGAGTATCGCCACCAGGCGCGGAATAGGATTATCCGCCAGATGGGGATACGCGACATGGCCTTGCGTTCCACCAACCGAAATCCACATATTGACCGACCCGCGGCGGCCAACCTTCATTACATCACCCAACCGGTTGACGCTGGTTGGTTCGCCGACAAGGCAAAGATCGGGCACCGACCCGCGCGTCTGCATATGTTCAATCAGTGCGCGCGTGCCATAAATTGCAGGACCCTCTTCATCGCCGGTAATGATGAAGCTGATCGTGCCTGTGTCTGTCGGAATGTCATGCAATGCCGCGACAAAGGCCGCGATGCTGCCCTTCATGTCAACCGCACCGCGGCCGTAGAGCAAATCGCCGCGTATTTCCGGTACGAATGGGTCGCTATGCCAATCTTCGCCGGGAGGGACAACGTCAAGATGCCCAGCGAATGCGAAATGTCGCCCGGAGTTGCCGCGAATGGCGAACAGGTTTTCAACCGGCGCGCCATGGGCCGGGTTATTGTCTTCTTTGCCTGAAATGAATCGCTCGACAGTGAAGCCGAGTGGCACCAGCATCTCTTCAAGCGCATCAAACACAGCCCCGCTGGCGGGCGTGACGCTTTCGCACGCGATCAGGCGTTGGGCGTATTGTAGGGCTAACCCTTCAGTCATTCTATTTGTCATCCCGGCTTGATCGGATTCCCGCTTTCGCCGGAATGACAAGGACGATAGTATTTGTCCATTGTTTAAGAAGGATGCCGACATGCCCAAACTCGACCTCGACTCGATCCCGCAAAGCAACGCGACAGGCTATCCCGCACCGTTCCACGAGGAGGTTGCGGGCCGATATTGGCGGCGGCTTGCTCCTGCGGGCGGGCTGACGCAAATGGGAGCGAGCCATGTTGTCCTCAAACCCGGCGCCTGGTCGTCGCAACGGCATTGGCATGACGGTGAAGACGAGTTGGTCATCATGCTGTCGGGTGAGGCCGTCCTGATCGAGGATGGCGGGAAAACGGTGTTGCGTGCAGGGGAGGTTGCAGCGTTTCCGGCCGGTGTCGCCAATGGCCACCATATGCAAAACCGGACCGACACCGACTGTGCGTTCATTGCAATCGGTACCGGGGACCGCAATAAGGGCGGGGCGTATTCCGACATCGACATGACTTTTGATGAGGAAGGCTATTACCACAAGGACGGTACGCCCTATTCGGCGACGTGGTTGATTTAGGTTCTGGGTCTAGTGGTAGATGAGATTTAAGCAAAATTTTGCTCGTCATTCCCGCGAAAGCGGGAATGACGAAGTGTTTATTTATCTGTAGCTTGCCCTTTGGAAAAAGCAAACATAACCTAGTTTAGATAACCACATCCTCGATACGCTTGATCGTCCAGGGTTCTTCCGCTGCGGCGTCATACCACTCGATCATCCACGGATGCGCCATCATCGCCTCGACATAGGCGGCGGCAAAACCCGGTAGAGTAAATCCATAAGTCACAAAGCGCGTCACTACCGGTGCCAGCATGATATCAGCGGCGCTAAACGTACCGAATAAATATGGTCCTTCTTTGCCGAAACGCGACCGTGCTTCGGCCCATGTCTGCAATATGCGGACGGCATCGGCACGGGATTCTTCGGAGATCGACACATTCTGGAATGTTTTGCGCGTGTTCATCGGGCATTCGCGGCGTAGCGGCAAATAACCCGAATGCATTTCGGCCGCCATCGAGCGTGCCATTCCACGCGCGACATCGTTTTTGGGCCAATAACGCTCGCGCCCGACCTTGTCAGCGAGCCAGTCGATGATTGCGAGGCTATCCCAAACGACGGTCTCTCCGTCCCACAGGATGGGCACCTTACCCGAAGACGGGGCCAGGTCTTCTTCGCGCTTACGCTCGTCCCAATCGTCATTGTACAACGGCACGGTCATTTCTTCGAAATGCAGCCCCGATTGCTTGGCCGCCAGCCAGCCGCGCAGCGACCAGCTTGAATAGGCCTTGTTTCCGATAATCAGCTTGATGCTCATGTTGCAACTGCCTCTAGCACAGCGCGGCGCAAATCCTCAATCCCGCCCTTTTTTTCGGCCGATGTCACGGACAGATCAGGATAGGCAGCAACATGCTTGCGTAGCTTTGCCATAGTGTCGATCTCAACGGCTTCGCGTTCGGTGGCTTTGATTTTGTCGGTTTTGGTCAGGACAATCCGGTAACTGATCGCCGCCGCATCGAGCATTCCCATGATGTCATGGTCGACTTCCTTGATGCCGTGGCGGCTGTCGATCAGAACGAACACGCGCTTCAGCACCACGCGACCGCGCAGATAGTCGTTGATCAGGTAACGCCATTGCTGGACAGTTTTGACCGGAGCCTTGGCATAGCCATAGCCCGGCATATCGACGATGCGGAACAGTGCCGGGGCACCCACGTCAAAGAAATTCAGTTCCTGCGTCCGTCCCGGTGTGTTCGATGCCCGCGCCAGATTGTTGCGGTTGACGAGCGCATTGATCAGGCTTGATTTGCCGACGTTCGACCGACCGGCAAAGGCGATTTCCGGCACCGTAGGCTCGGGCAGAAATTCAAGCTTCGGCGCAGATTTCAGGAAAGTGACCGGCCCGGAAAATATCCGGTTCGGTTCAGCAATTCCTGCAATGACGTCCGCGCTCACGTTCCCGCCTTGGCTTTTTCGGTCGCCTTGCCCTCGGCGTCCTTTGCTGCCTGCTGCTTCAATATCGGATGACGCGAATAGAGCCATTTCTGCTGCGCAATAGAAATCAGGTTCGACATCACCCAGTAAAGCTGCAAGCCTGCAGCGAACGGTGCCATGATGAACATCAGGAACCACGGCATGATGCCCATGACCTGTTTCTGTACTTCGTCCATCGGTTGCGGGTTGAGCTTCTGCATCAACCACATTGTCACGCCGAGCAGGATCGGCAACACGCCGATTGCTAGAAATGCTGGTAAAGTAATGCCAGTGCCCAAGGCGTCGAACAGGATATGCGCCGATGGATCAGGCGCAGATAGATCCTGCAACCAGAGCGCAAACGGCTGGTGCCGCATCTCGATGCTGAGCATCAAAATCTTGTAGAGCGCGAAGAAGATCGGAATTTGTAGCACGATCGGCAGACAACCGGCGAGTGGGTTGACCTTTTCGTCCTTGTACAGCTTCATCATCTCTTGCTGCAAACGTGGCTTGTCGTCTTTCCACCGTTCCTGCAGCGCCTTCATTTTCGGCTGAACGACACGCATTGATGCCATCGAGGCAAACTGGCGCTGGGCCACCGGGAACATGAAGCCACGAACGATGATCGTCAGGCCAATAATGGCAACGCCGAAGTTGCCAAACACACCGAACAACCAATGGAGTATCCAGAAGAACGGAATGGCGATGAACCAGAACCAGCCCCAGTCGATGGCGTAATCCAGAAGCGGAATGCCTTGCTTGTTGGCATATTTGTCGAGAGTTTCGACTTCTTTAGCACCGGCAAACAACCGCGACTGTTGGGCAGTCATTTTGCCGGGCGCTACCGCAGTCTGATTGGCGGAAACCATCTGTGATTGATAAATGCCGTCCGCCACGCGGAACTTCGCATTAACCGTCGCTGCTTGGTCAGGGATAAGTGCCGCGAGCCAATATTTCTCGGTGACGCCGAGCCAACCGCCGGTGCTCTTATAAGCAATGGTACCATTTGGCGCTTCGTCGACATCGTCGTAATTAACGTTAGTGATCGTGTTATTGAACACGCCCATCGGTCCGACATGGATGTTCCACGTGTCGGCGTCCGGTGATTTTCCGTTGCGGCTGACTAAGCCAAAGGTCGCGACCTGCGCGGGCGTCGTGCCGCCGTTGGTAAAGCGCTGTTCCGCCGTGATCAGATAATCCTTGTCGATGCTGAAGACGATTTCGAACTTCTGGTTTTCCGGATTAGTCCAGCTCAATGTAGTCGGCGTCGTCGGCGTCAGCTTACCCGCGCTGGGTGTCCAGACGGTCTTGTCATCGGGCGCAGTAATGCCGGTGCCGGTCCAACCGAAGCGGGCGAAATAGGCCTGTTTGGTACCCGACGGCGCGAACAACCTTACCGGAGGCGATTTTTTGGCAAGCTCGGTGCGGTGCGCGAGCAACAGGAGATCGTCAATCTTTGCGCCTTCGAGGTTGATTGAACCTTTAAGCTTTGGCGTTTCGATGAGTACGCGTGCGGTGCCCTTGAGCGCATTGCCGAGCGGAACAGCTTTTGCGGGAGCAGCGACCGTACCAATGGCGGTATCCGACGTCGCGACACCCGTAGGCGCAGCCTCTGTCTTAACGGTGCTGGTGGCAGCAGGGGGCGTCGGGAAGAAATAGCTGGCGACATAGGGCCAGCCGAACAGGATCAGCCCCGTCATCAATATCGCGAGTATCAGGTTACGCCGGTCTTCCACGTGTATTATTCCCCATTATTCATATATTTGGAGTGCTCAAGGCACCGGATCATGGCCGTGTCCGCCCCAAGGATTGCAGCGCAATAGCCGTTTGAGTGCCAGCCAGCCACCCTTAAATGCGCCATATTTTTGCAGCGCTTCGACGGCGTAAGCCGAACAGCTCGGCGCATAGCGGCAGGTTGGTGGCAGGATGCGCGAAGGACCGAGTTGCCAGCCGCGCGCGATCAGGATGAGAAGGCGGGCGATCATCGACCGAGCTTATCCAAAGCGCGTATCATATCCGCCCGCAATTCACCAAAATCCCGCTCGATCCCGCCATCGCGGCCGATCAAGATATGGTCGGCTCCAGCCTTGCCCTTGTTAGCCAGCATCTCGCGCGCCAGTTCGCGGAAGCGCCGCCGCATCCGGTTACGGACGACTGCATTGCCCACCTTCTTGGTGATGGTAATGCCCAACCGTATCGCCGGATCATCGTCGCGCCGGTCAAGCACAAGCAAAACAAAACCGGGAGTAGCGTAGCGCTTCCCCCGGTTGGCGGCCAGAAAATCGGCGCGCTTTGTGATAATATTGTAACCGCGCATATCGCGGCCCGCTATTCCGTCTGCCTAAGCCGTGGCTCAGGCCGACAGTTTCTTGCGGCCACGTGCGCGGCGGCCGTTCAGGATGTTGCGGCCAGCAGCGGTCGACATGCGGAGACGAAAACCGTGGCGACGGGCACGCACGAGATTGCTCGGCTGAAAAGTGCGCTTCATGACTGTAATCCTTAAATTTTATGCGTCTTGAAATGAAAAGGGTCGCCGAATCTGTCCAGCGACCGCCTTTGTTGACGTGGCCAATATGGCGGGGGCGCGCAAAAGTCAACATTGGTTAGCGCAAAGGTTGGTCGATATCATCGCGCCGGAACAGGTGCATGATATCGGACCTGATGTCGGGAAAGGGAGGTCGCTCCTTTGCCTTGTTTCGCCGCATCGCCCAATCTGCCCAGCGGCCATATTCTGGATTCTGCCGCGAGAAACGCGAGTAACGTTTTTTCGCCCAGCGCGAGTTTTTTAGGATAATTGCGAGGCCGACGGGCAAAATGATGAGCGGACCGGGTCCCGGTAGAGGGCCCAGCAAAGGGGCGCCGAGCACCAGAAGCCAGCCCAGGCATAGCATCATCCAGCGGAAGGCCGCGGTGTCACGCCAGCTTTTGCGGTTGATCTCGCTCATTTTCCCGATGTGGTGGCCCGCGAGAAATCGCGCAAGGGCGACGGGTTGGATATTCCTTGCCGGTCAACGGCGTTTATCCGTGTTTTCGACGCAATAAGGCTGTAATGCACCCCGAACGAACTTATATTGGTAACATCATGACAGCCGCTCTCCCCCATTTCCACCCAATCGGCATCGTCGCCGGTGACATTGATTTCATGGGGCATGTCAATAACGCGCGCTATTTGGGCTGGGTGCAGGATGCGGTGCTGGCGCACTGGAACAAGCTCGCGCCACCTGAAACCACCACCAAATATCTATGGGTCGCGTTGAAGCACGAGATTACCTACCGCAAACCGGCGTTTCTGAATGACGATGTGATCGCTTCGGTTGTGCTCGAAAAAGTGCAAGGCGCGCGGTCATTTTATGACACTGTAATCAAGCGCGGTGAAGAGGTGCTCGCTGAGGTTAAATCGAGCTGGTGCTGCATCGACGCCGAAACACTCCGTCCGGCGCGGATCGCGGCGGATATTCAGGCGTATTTCTTCCCGAAAGAGTGATCGCAGTGCTCCTGCGAAGGCAGGAGCACTGTTAGTTGTGCGCTATGCTTCCAGCGCTCCTGCCTTCGCAGGAGCACATCAAAAAATCGGATCGTTCGCGCCATTGTCATCAAGCGGCGTGACTTCGGTATGGATACCGCATTCCACCTTGTCCCAACCCTTCCAGCGCCCGGAACGCGGGTCTTCGCCGGGCGCAACTTTCGTAGTGCAGGGTGAGCAGCCGATTGACGGATAGCCTTGTTCGACCAATGGGTGGGCGGGCAGGTCATGTTCAGCCATATAGGCGTCCAGACGGGCCTTGTCCCAGTCGGCCAATGGATTGACCTTCAGGCGGCCTTCTTCGATCTCGAAGCGCGGCAGTGCGGCACGCGTGGAGGACTGGAATGCCTTGCGCCCGGTAAACTGCGCATCAAAAGGTGCCAATGCAGCTTTCAACGGCAGCACCTTGCGGATTTCGCAGCAGCCGTCTGGATCATAAGACCAGCGCAGACCGGTTTCATCTTTCTTCGCCAGCAAGTCAGGATCGGGCGTCAAATTGCGCAGGTCTTTTATCCCGATCTTTTCAACCAGCAGGTCACGATAGGCCAACGTCTCGGGAAAATGCTTGCCGGTTTCCAGAAACAGTACTGGCACCGTCGGGTCAATGCTCGAAATCAGATGCAGCAAAACCGAAGATTCTGCACCAAAACTGGATACAATCGCGGCATCGCCCAGCATATTTTCCTGAAGCAGCACCGTCAGCATCTCAACGGTATCACGCCCCCGGAACATATTGTTCAGTCGAACGGCATCGGCGTCGGTATAACGCGGCGCGGTGTCGATGCGGTCGATGACGCGGACATGTTCACCCATGGCGCAATTTCCAAACGGGGACAGCGGCATCGGCTGCACCCTGATAGGCATGGTCATAGCGCGTGAACGCCGCCTCAACATCGGCGGGATTGAGCGAGCCTTCGGGCGCAAAGCTGTCAAAGCCGCAACGGCGCATGAAGGCAATCTGGTCAACCAGAACATCGCCCTGCGCGCGCAGTTCGCCGGTATAGCCCGCCTCACGCAAGATACGCGCCGAGGAATATCCACGCCCATCGCGGAATTTGGGGAACGCGACCTCAATCAGCGTCAGCCGGTCAAGAAAAGGCAAAAGCGCCCGCGCATCGTCATCAGGTTCCAACCGGACGGCGGTGGCGTTCGACTGATCCAGGAAGGCATCAAGGGTGACAGAGGGCTGTTCGAACGCCTCGTCGTTGCGGTACCGAAACTCAACCATAAATAGCTTCCTTGAACGGTTCGAGGCCGACACGGCGGTAAGTGTCGATGAAACGCTCATCGCCTTCGCGCAACGTTTTGTAGACTTCGGTGGCCTTCTCGACAGCATCGACAACGCCGTCTTCGTCAAAGCCGGGGCCGATGATTTTGCCGATGCTGACATCTTCGGCACCAGAACCGCCAAAGGTCAGCTGGTAATTTTCAACGCCCTTCCTGTCGACACCCAAGATACCGATATGCCCGGCATGGTGGTGACCGCAGGCGTTGATGCAGCCCGATATTTTAAGCTTCAGTTCGCCCAGATCACGCTGCCGGTCCATATCGGCAAAACGCGTGGCGATCTTCTGCGCAACCGGTATCGACCGGGCATTGGCCAGGCTGCAATAATCGAGGCCCGGGCAAGCGATGATGTCGCTGATCAGGTCAAGATTGGCATTGGCCAATTCGGCGTCGTTCAGTTTCTGCCATACCGTATAAAGGTCGCGCTTGGCGACATGCGGCAGGACGATGTTCTGCGCGTGCGTCACACGCAATTCGTCGAAGCTGTAATCCTTGGCCAAGTCCGCCATTACGTCGATCTGGTCGGCGCTCGCGTCGCCTGGAATACCGCCAACCGGTTTCAGGCTGATGTTCACGATCGCATAGCCCGGTTGTTTGTGCGGCTTCACATTCTGGTCGAGCCAGACTGCGAAATCGGGATCGTTGCGGTCAATCTCGTCGCTTGCGTTTATGTCGAAGGCGGGCGGCGCGAAGAAGGCGCTGATCCGGTCGAATTCGGCCAAGGGGGGGTCGATGCCCAGCGTTTTCACATGCGCGAATTCTTCCACAACCTGACGGCGATATTCGTCTGCACCGATTTCGTGCACGAGGATCTTGATCCGCGCTTTGTAGATATTATCGCGGCGGCCATAGCGGTTATAGACGCGCAAACAGGCCTCGATATAGCTCAGCAAATCTTCGGCCCTGACGAACGGGTTGATCTCCGGCGCGATCATTGGCGTGCGGCCCATGCCGCCACCGACAAACACCCGACCACCCAAAACGCCGTCCTGTTTGACCAGTTCAATGCCAATATCGTGCAGCCGCATCGCAGCACGGTCTTCAGGCGACGCGATTACCGCAATCTTGAATTTACGCGGCAGATAGCTGAACTCGGGGTGGAAAGTGGACCATTGGCGCAACAATTCGGCCCAGGGACGCGGATCGACGACTTCGTCGGCAGCAGCACCTGCATATTGGTCGGAACTGATATTGCGGATGCAATTGCCGCTGGTCTGGATCGCATGCATTTCGACTGCCGCCAATTCGGTGAGCAGGTCGGCGCATTCTTCCAGCTTGATCCAGTTATACTGGATGTTCTGACGCGTGGTGAAATGGCCATAACCGCGATCATATTTGCGTGCGATATGCGCCAAAACATGCATTTGACGGCTGTCGAGTGTCCCATAGGGCACGGCGACGCGCAGCATATAGGCGTGAAGTTGGAGGTACAGCCCGTTCATCAACCGGAGCGGTTTGAACTGGTCTTCCGTCATGTCACCCGCCAGGCGGCGCTTCACTTGGTCGCGAAACTCCTCGACGCGGGCATCGACGATGGCTTGGTCATAATTGTCATATTTATACATATCAGATTACCCATTCGCCAGCGGTTGGGTCCGCCGGTTTCAATGTCAGATCGGGCCGTACCGTTGGTCCGAGCGCGCGGACGCGGTCTTTGATGTGTGCAGGACGCGGCCCTTCGGGGGTGGCGACGGCATCAATGATATAGGGCGCGTTGACACGGCGCGCGCCTTCTTCCGCGGCCAATATGCTCTCGCCGTGCTCGCCGACATCGGCAGCATCCTCGACATGGATCGACCAGTCGTTGCCCGTCCACCAGGTGACGGCACCCGAACCCAAATCATTCCCAGTCAGTATTTTCACGCCAATTGCTCCGCTTGTTTGGCCAGGCTCAGCAGCCGGTCTTCGGCATCCGATTTCAAAACGACTTCGCCGACGACAATGATGGCCGGACTAGCCATCCCTTCACGTGCGATCATGTCACCCAGGTCGGTCAGCAGGGTCCGAACGGCACGCGCACCGTCGCGGGTACCACGTTCCAGAACCGCGACCGGCATATCGGGCGAAACGCCATCAGCAATCAGCTTTTCGGTAATGTCCGTTGCGGTCGCGACGCCCATATAGATCACCAGCGTTCGGCCTTTGCCTGCAAGCCCCGACCAATCCTGATCGGTCAATCCCTTGCACTGGCCAGCAACAAAGCTGACAGCACTCGACGCATCGCGATGGGTGAGGGGAAGCATTGCCTCGGCAGCGCAACCAAGTGCTGCGGAAACGCCGGGGACGACTTCGACGGAGACGCCCGCTGCCCGGCAGGCCTCGGCCTCTTCGCCGCCACGGCCAAAAATGAACGGATCTCCGCCTTTCAAGCGCACAACCTGATGGCCTGCTTGCGCTTCACGCACCAAAATTGCGTTGATACCATCTTGCGGCACCGAATGTTTGCTGCGCTGTTTGGCAACAGAAATAAAATGTGCCAGCGGGTTCGCCATTGCGATCACCGCGTCATCCACCAGACCGTCATGCACAATCACATCCGCCGACGCGATCAGGCGCGCAGCCTTCAACGTCAACAAATCGGGATCGCCGGGACCTGCGCCCACCAGATAGACTTTACCTTTTTCCATTACGCTTACCTATGCTTGGGCACTCAGAGCATCAAATCAGGATATATTGGTTGATCCGTAGCATAACTTTAGCGCGTCATTTGCCTTCGGATGAGGCAGTGGTTTCGTCATCCTTCAAACCGATGCCAATCATCGCCTTGGGAACATCATTTTCCGAGGAAACAACCGGATAGGCACAATAATCCGCCGCGTAATAAGCGCTGGGCCGGTGATTCCCTGACAGGCCAATACCGCCAAAGGGAGCCGACGATGATGCTCCATTGGTCGGCGCGTTCCAGTTGACGATCCCGGCGCGGCTGTTGGCCCAGAATTCGTCATATTGTTGGGCGCTGCCGCCAATGAGTGATGCCGACAAGCCAAAGCGCGTGTTGTTCGCTTCCGCAATCGCGCTCGCAAAATCGGCCACGCGGATCACTTGCAGCAACGGTCCGAACAATTCGATATCGGGTCGACCGATCACGTTGGTCACATCGATGATCCCCGGCGTCAGAAACGGACGGTCGGGAACAGGTCGTTTCATGTGCTTTATTGGTCTGCCACCGTGGCTCATCAATGCCAGAAAACTTTCGGTCAGGCCATCGGCTACATCGTTGTCGATTACCGGCCCCATGAACGGTGGCGGTTCGCTGTGCGGGTCACCAATTACCAGGCGGTCGGTAAGCTTTTTGACCTCCGCCACGACAACGTCGTATAAATCATCTTTGACGATTAACCGGCGTGCCGCAGTGCAGCGCTGTCCGGCACTTAGAAACGCCGATTGTACGACAAGCACCGCCGCACTGTGGATGTCCTTCGTGTCCCAAAGGACGATCGGATTGTTACCGCCCATTTCCAGCGCCAATATCTTGTCGGGCCGTTGCGCAAATTGACGGTTGAGCGCGACGCCGGTTTGCGCCGAGCCGGTGAAAAGCAAACCGTCAATATCGGGATGTGCGGACAATGCCTTGCCGGTTTCTGGTCCGCCTTGCGCAACCCTGATGACACCTTCGGGTATACCCGCCTTGCGATAATATTCGACCAGCATCTGGCCGACCGCAGGTGTTTTTTCCGAGGGCTTGAAGACTATCGCATTGCCGGCAATCAACGCCGGGATAATGTGGCCATTGGGCAGATGCGCCGGAAAATTATAAGGCCCAAGCACTGCCAGCACACCATGCGGTTTGTGACGCAGCGCGCTCCTGCTGCCGGGTTTGCCGTCAATCCGTCGTTGTGAAGTGCGGTCGGCATAGGCTCTGATCGAGATGTCGACCTTGTTGATCACCGATTCCACTTCGGTCCGGGCTTCCCACACCGGTTTGCCGGTTTCGCGGGCGATGGTGTCGGCGAAAACCTCCAGATCGACTTTGACGCGGTTGGCAAAGGAACGGACACGCTCGATCCGGTCAGACAAGGGCGCGGCTGCCCATCGCGGCCAAGCCTCACGCGCCGCCGCTACTTCGCGGTCAATGTCGCTAACCGGCCCGCGCCATAATTCGGCACCTGTGGCGGGTTCGTGAGAAACAAGGTCAGGCAAGGCGGTCCCGGTAAAGATGGTAAACGGACATATACTATAGATACACGTCAAAGCTTTTACATAGGGTAAATTTTGCGTGTAAACTCCGCTCGCAAAATAACGTGTTTCACTGGTTCTCCAACGCTTTGCCCATGCGGCGGATGTCGTTAATCTTGTTGTATAACGGCTGCCAGTCATCGTTTGATGCAATTGCGGCCCAGATGGCTTCGACTTCATCGATCAGCATCGAGCACAGCAAGTCATCTGTGGTGGTCCCATCCACTCCACCGGTGCCACTATATTCGGCGAGTTGCAGGAGAAACGCATCATAATGTTCGTTGCCGGATGCCAGCGCGGGGCGCTGCCCGCCGCGATGGGTGACAAAAAATGCGTCAACCGGAATCCGTGCCTCGATCATGGCGCGCTCGGCTGACTGCACCAGTGCGCGGTCGCTGTCCTCGCCGCGCGGATTTACCCCCAGACGCCACAGGAACCGGCGGACGATTGCCGCCTGAAACAGCGCCGGAAAACGCTCCAAAGCCGCGATCAATGGCGGGGCTTCGCAAATCAGCCGCAGTGACACCGCTAGCTGGCCCAAATTCCAGTGCATCGATTCCGCCTGCCGTCCAAAGGCGTAGAGACCATTGTGGTCGAAATAGGCGGCGGTGAAGCGCGGATCCCAATATTCGGTGAACCGCCACGGGCCATAGTCGAAGCTTTCGCCGGTGATGTTGATGTTGTCGCTGTTGAGCACGCCGTGGACAAAACCTGCGACCATGTAGCTGGCGGCCAGATCGGCGATGCGTTCGACCGCGAGGTTCAGCAATTGCCCAGCCGGTTCGGCGTCGGGCGTTTCATTGTATAGAATCGTCAGGCAATACTCGATCAGCCGCTCCATCATCGCGACGTTGCCCTCGGCGGCGACACGCTGGAAAGTGCCGATACGGATATGGCTGTGGCTTAAGCGAACCATGACCGCAGAGCGCGTCGGTGACGGCTCGTCGCCCCGCATCAATGCCTCGCCGGTTTCGATCAACGAGAAGGTCTTGGAGGTGTTGACGCCCAAAGCCTCAAGCATCTCCGTCGCCAAAATCTCGCGCACGCCGCCTTTCAGCGTCAATCGGCCGTCGCCATCGCGGCTATAGGGGGTGGTGCCCGATCCTTTTGTAGCGAGATCAAGCAAGCGTTCATGCCCGTCACGGACCTGCGCAAACAAGAACCCGCGGCCGTCGCCGATGTCTGGATTATAATGACGGAACTGGTGCCCGTGATAACGCAGCGCCAGCGGTTGGGGCATGTTGTCGGGCAGGGGCCGGAAGCGTCCGAAATGCTGAATCCATTCCGCATCGCTTAGCCCGTCCAAGCCCACCGTCGATGCCCACCGGTCATTGCGAAACCGCAATATGGTCTTGGGGAAATCGGCAGCGACCACGGGATCGCCGATTTTTTTGCCAAGGCCTGCCGTTTCGAAAAAATTGGCGATTTTCGGATCGGCACGGTATTCGGACGGCAAGACTTTGATTTGCATATGCCCCATCTGGGGTGTGCTTTATAGAAAGGCAAGCATGGCGGCGGTTCGTATCCTGCATTTGCACAGCAGTTTTGATTTGGGTGGCAAGGAAGCGCGCGCGGCGCAGCTGATGAACCATTTCGGCGATCAGGCCGAGCATGTTGTGCTGTCCGCAGTTCCTGATGCTTTGGGCGCAAGGGAAGCCATCGACCGCCGGGTGAAGGTTGCATATCCGGGTTCCGATGCGCCGTCGCTTGCGGGTATGCCGGGGATGGCACGCTACCGGCAACTGGCGCGCTATATGAAGAAATTCCATCTAGTGCTCAGTTACAATTGGGGGGCGATGGACGGGGTGATGGCGCATACCCTGCTCAGCCGCAGGATGGGTCTGCCGCCGCTGATCCACCATGAGGACGGGTTCAACGAAGACGAAACTGTCCGCCTGAAAATGCGCCGCAACTGGTTTCGCATCATCGCTTTGCAGCGGGCAAATGCTTTGGTCGTACCGTCCAAGACGCTCGAAAATATTGCGCGGACCGTGTGGCATCAACCCGCCGACAAGATCTGCCGCTTCCCTAACGGCATCAATACAGCGCATTATAACAAGCGCCCGCAACGTGGCGCTTTTCCGGGGTTTGTCAGGCGCGACGGCGAGATTGTGGTCGGCACCGTCGCCGGACTGCGTGCGGTCAAGAATCTGCCAAAGCTGGTCCGCGCGGTCGCCGCTGCCGGGCCAAATGTCAGGCTGGCAATTGCCGGTGACGGGCCGGAACGCGGCGCGATCATGGCCGAAGCCGAGCGACTGGGCATCGCCGACCGGGTTATGATGCCGGGCTTTCTGCGCGACCCTGCGCGTTATGTTGGCCTGTTCGATATTTTTGCGCTGTCATCCGATAGCGAACAATATCCGATTTCGCTGGTTGAAGCGATGGCGGCGCGTTGTCCGGTGGTGGCAACCGACGTTGGCGACATCGCCAATATTGTATCTGTACAAAACCGTCTTTATATAGTGCCCAAGGATGATGAGGTGGCGCTGGCGTCGGCCATCCGGACGCTTGCCGAAAACCCTTCGCTGCGGGCTGAACTGTCCGATGGAAACGCGCGGCGCGCGCATTCGGAATATGATCAGGCAACGATGTTTGCGCGCTATCGTCAGCTATATGGTTCTGCGATGAAACGCGCCGATTTTGCGCGACAAGCTTAAGAGTTTGCGATAGCGCGAAATTTGGGGAGCGCGCTTTAGGGCGCTATTTTTTGTTTCATAGGGGTCGTATTGGTGTTCAAGGGTCTGAAACCCATAAATTATGGTGGCCGCGAAGTTTGGCCGCTGGTCGAAGGCGGCAAAGGCGTTGCCGCCACGAATCACGCGAGCTCGGGCGCCTGGGCTGCAGCGGGTGGAATCGGTACGGTTTCGGCGGTTAATGCCGACAGCTATGACGAAAATGGCGACATGATCCCGCAGGTATTCCACGGAAAAACCCGGGCGGAACGTCACGAAGAACTGGTCGAATATGGCATTCGCGGTGGAGTTGCGCAGGTCAAGCGTGCTTATGAAATTGCCGATGGCAAGGGCGCTATCAACATTAACGTGCTTTGGGAAATGGGCGGGGCGCAGCGCATATTGCACGGCGTGCTTGAACAGACCAAAGGTATGGTTACCGGCGTAACCTGTGGGGCAGGCATGCCTTATAAACTGTCGGAAATTGCTGCGCAATATGGCGTCTATTATCTGCCGATCATCAGCTCGGCCCGTGCATTCCGGGCTTTATGGAAGCGTGCTTATAACAAGGTGCCGGAATGGCTCGGCGCAGTCGTGTACGAAGACCCATGGCTGGCAGGCGGCCATAACGGCCTGTCCAACGCCGAAGACCCGCGCTGTCCCGAAGACCCCTATCCCCGCGTCAAGGCGCTGCGCGATGTCATGCGCGAAGAAGGGATTCCTGACGAGCTGCCCATCATTATGGCCGGCGGCGTCTGGTTTTTGCGCGACTGGGATAACTGGGTCGATAATCCGGAACTGGGGCAGATCGCGTTCCAGTTCGGTACGCGGCCGTTGTTGACGCAGGAAAGCCCGATTCCCGAAGGCTGGAAAAACGCGCTGACCAAAATTCCGGAAGACGGCGTGCTGCTGCACAAATTTTCGCCAACGGGATTTTATTCGAGCGCGGTTATCAATCCATTTCTGAACGAGTTACAGGCGCGCTCCGAACGGCAGATTTCATATGTGCCGGAAGAGAGCCCCGAGAACAGTTCGCGACTTGATGTGGGTGTTAAGGGCAAGAATTTCTGGGTTACGCCCGCCGACCTGATGCGCGCGCGCGAATATCATGCGCGCGGCTTTACTGAAGGCCTGAAGACGCCCGATGACAGTCTGGTTTTCGTCACCCCGCCGTCGCGCGACGTGATCCGCAAGGATCAGACCGACTGCATGGGCTGCCTGTCGCATTGTGGTTTTTCGTCATGGAAAGACCATGATAACAATTCCACCGGCCGCCTCGCCGATCCGCGCAGCTTCTGTATCCAAAAAGCGCTGCAAAACATCGCCCATGGCGCGCCCATTGACGAAAATCTGATGTTTGCCGGGCACAGCGCCTATCTGTTTGGCAAAGACCCGTTTTACTCGAACGGCTTTGTACCGACGGTCAAGCAGCTGGTGGACCGGATTTTGACGGGCGATTGATTTTTTTCGTCCGATTTACATTTACTCATTGTTGACCTTCTTCGGCTATTTTTCCGAAAGGGGACGTTAATGGGCTATATGACATCGCAATATCGCAAGGTCGCGCCTGCTCGTATTGAGCAGCGGGAGGTCGTGCGTCACCCCGTTTTATTGCAGCGCGCGACGGTGCGCCGACACGCCAAAAAAGCTGATGAAGCGCGGCTGGTTGACCTGTCGGTTTATGGCTGCCGCTTGTTGATAGCTGGCCAATTCAAAATTGGTGACCGGCTTTGGTTGCGTTTTGCAGGTGGCAATCCGATTGGTGCCACGGCGGTGTGGTTTGAAGGCGACCGGCTTGGCTGCCGGTTTGACGAAGCGCTTGACCATGCGTTGTTCCGCGCACTGACGCTGCTCTAAGATAAAAGTCTCAATCCATATCCCAAGCCCGCTCGCCGTGGCTCGAAATGTCTAACCCAGCGCGTTCGGCGTCTGGGCTGACCCGCATGGGCAGGACCATCGACACCATGTAGCCGACGATGAGCGTCGCTACTGCTGACCAGACGGCGACGACGGCAATGCCCTTTAGCTGCAACCAAAGCTGCGATGCCATGCTCGCGCCGTCGGCATAGCCGACGCCGCCGAAACTTTCCGATGCGAACACCGCCAGCAGCAACGTTCCCAACATGCCGCCAACACCGTGGACCGCGAACACATTGAGCGAGTCGTCAATCTTAAGAGTATTTTTGACCAGCCCGACAAACCAGAAACATATCAGCGCCGCAAGTAGCCCGATAATCACCGCACCGCCGGGACCAACCGAACCGGCGGCAGGAGTAATGGCTGCCAGCCCTGCAACCGCGCCGGTAGCAAAGCCGAGGGCAGAAACCTTGCCCGACTTTATGCGTTCGACCAGCATCCAGACCAATGCCGCTACCGAAGCCGCCATATGGGTGTTGATGATCGCCGTAGCCGCACCGTCATCGGTCGCGGCAAGAGCTGACCCGCCGGTAAGGCCAAGCCAACCGACCCAAAGCAAGCCGACGCCAGCAAACGCAAGCGATGGACTATGCGGTGCCGCCGCCGGAAAACCGGTCCGCTTGCCCAACATCAACGCGACGACCAAAGCCGATATCCCTGCCGTCGTTTGCACAACCAGGCCGCCCGCGTAGTCGATCACGCCCTGGTCGGCCAAAAACCCTCCGCCCCACACCCATCGCGCCACCGGCACGTAAACCAGCAGCGACCAGAGTGCGCTGAAAGCCACCATCCAGCCAAAACGTGCGCGTTCAACCCACGCGCCAACGATCAACACAGTGGTGATGATGGCCAACGTCATCTGGAACAGGCCGAAGACCAGTTCGCCAATCGATTGGCCTTCACGTACCGCCAGCATGTTGTTAAACATGAAATTCTGCACTGAACCAGTATATTCGCCGCCGTCGGTCGAGAAAGCCAGGCTATAACCGATGGCAATCCACAGCACGGAAACAACCGCCATTATCGCGCCGCACTGCACCAACACCGACAGGAAATTCCTGGCGCGCACCCGCCCGCCATAGAATAGCGCCAGACCGGGGATAGCCATCATCAGCACGAGCGCGGACGATATGAGAACCCAAGCGGTATCGCCGCTGTCCGGCTCCGCCGCGATCACCGCTACATCCTGCGCCCAGGCGGGGCCCGCCGCAAATACGCCAAGCAATATGGCCAGTTTTAGTAATTTATGGATCATGCCCCGGTTCTCGCCTCTCCATGCTTTGGACGCGTTCTAAGGCAGCTGCGGTTATCCCTCAATGGGCAAATTGCGGTTAACGCGACGCAAACTTTAGTTAAACCCCTCCAGCACCTGATCAGGCGGGCGGTGGCCATCGGCCCAGACGCGAATGTTGGTAATGACACGTTCCCCGGAAGCTTCCCGGCCCTCAAAGGTCGCGCTGCCAAGATGGGGAAGCAACACCACATTGGGTATCGTGAGCAGGCGCGGATCAACGGCAGGTTCGTGCGTGTAAACATCCAATCCTGCGCCCGCAATGCGCCCCGACTGCAACGCCTCGATCAGCGCATCCTCGTCAATCAGTTCGCCGCGCGAGCTATTGATCAGATAGGCATCGGGCTTCATCAAGGCGATACGTTCCGCATTGATCAACTTGTCAGTCTCTGCGGTTAGCGGGCAGTGCAGCGAAATGATGTCGGCACGGGCCATCAACCGGTCGAGATCGGGTTCAAAACCCACGCCCAATTCGTCCTCGACGCTGGCCGGCAGGCGGTGGCGCTTATTGTAAATCACATCCATGCCAAATGCCTTGGCGCGCGCGGCAACTGCCTCGCCGATCCGCCCGAAACCGATAATGCCCAGTGTCTTGCCACCAATCCGGTGGCCGAGCATGCCGGTCGGTCGCCACCCCTGCCATTCGCCGCTGCGCATCATCCGGTGTCCTTCACCCAACCGGCGCGGCACGTTAAGGATCAGCGCCATAGTCAGATCGGCCGTGTCGTCTGTGAAAACGCCCGGCGTGTTGGTGATCATGATGCCTTTGGCCTTGGCTGCGGCCAGATCGATATGGTTCACCCCGGCGCCGTAATTCGCGATCAGTTTCAGGCGAGGCGGTATCATCGCGATCAGGTCAGCGTCGATGCTATCGGTAACGGTTGGCACAAACACATCGCAATCCGCCATGGCCGCGATCAGCATATTGCGGTCCATCGGTATATCGTCGTCGTTAAACCGCGCATCGAACAGCAGTGCCATGCGTTCCTCAACGGCAGGCAGCAATTTGCGCGAAACCGAAATACGCGGGCGTTCGATGCGAGTGAGTTCGACCATATATCATCGCCTAATGCCGATATTACTCGGTCGTCAAGCCAGCACGCTTGAACTGGCTGCATATCTTACTTTATAGCTAGATTTGGTTGGGTCATAAAAAGTCTAAATAAATGAAAAGCATCGGCAAGTTATTGACGCTCGGATTGCTGCTAATGGTCGGCGAAGCGGTGTTTGCACAGGCGCAAAAGAAGGCGCCTTACTGGGCATCGATCAACGAGGTCGAAGCGCGGATGCGCACCGGACCGAGCACTGAGTTTCCGGTGAAATGGGTGTATAAACGCCAGAACCTGCCGGTTAAGGTTGTGGCGGTGCACAGCGTGTGGCGCAAAGTCGAAGATCCCGACGGCGATCAGGGGTGGATGCACGTCCGCCTGCTCAGCCCCACCCGTACCGCAGTAGTCATTGGCAGCGGCATCGGTGTCTTGCGCGAAAAGGCCGAACCGACGGCGCGCATCGCGTGGCGGGTCGAACCTAGCGTTGTTGGCACAATCGACGATTGCCTGAATGGCTGGTGCCGGTTCGAAAATGCAGGACGGGCCGGGTATATAGAGGCCGACCGGCTTTGGGGTGACGAAGCACCTTAAACCGCGACTGCCGGGCTGCCAGTGCGCAGGCTGGACGACAAGTGATATGTTCCAGCGCTCCTTCGGCACCAGTTAATTTTTTACCCGATTCTATCAAGACTCGGCAACGCGCCGCTGCTATCCGGACAGCCATGTCCGAACAAAAGCATCTCTACCTCGTTGATGGCTCCGCTTATATCTTCCGCGCCTATCACCGCCTGCCGCCGCTGACCAATATCCACGGCGAGCCGGTTGGTGCGGTTTACGGCTATACGACAATGCTGTGGAAACTTGCCGACGACCTCCATCAGGCGGACGGGCCAACGCATATGGCGGTAGTTCTCGACAAGGCGGGAACCAGTTTTCGCAACGACATTTACGACCAATATAAGGCCAACCGTCCGCCCGCACCTGAGGATCTGCGTCCGCAATTTCCGATGATCCGCGATGCGACATTGGCGTTTTCCTTGCCGATGATCGAGGAGGATAATGTCGAGGCCGATGACATGATCGCCAGCTATACCAAAGCGGCAGTCGCGGCTGGGTGGTATGTGACCATCGTCTCGTCGGACAAAGATTTGATGCAGTTGATCGAGCCGGGCGTAGACATGCTCGACACTATGAAAAACGCACGGATTAACCGCGAAGAGGTCGAGGAGAAGTTTGGTGTTGGGCCAGAGCTGGTAGGAGATGTGCTGGCGTTGATGGGCGATAGTTCGGACAACATCCCGGGCGTCCCCGGCATTGGTCCCAAGACCGCGACCAAGTTGATTCAGGAGTTTGGCAATCTTGACGCGGTGCTTGCCGCCGCGCCCGACATGAAGCCGTCGAAAATGCGCGACAATCTGATCGAGTTTGAAGGCAAAGCGCGGATGTCGCGGGTGCTGGTGACGTTGAAAGAGGATTGCCCGCTGCCAGTCGCGCTGACGGATATGGAGCTGGGAGCAATCCCTGAAGCGCCGCTGGCGGCTTTCCTAGAGCATCACGGTTTCAACTCGCTGCTGAAACGGATTGGCCATGTGACCAATACGACGGCAGCGAACAAATCGATTGCCGGCACACCCAAGGCCGTAACCAAGGGCGACGGTGCCACCCATGCTCCGACCCCCGGCACGCGGATCAGCCCGGCACCGATGCCGCCGATTGATACCAAAAGCTACCCTTGCGTCACCGACCTGGCCGACCTCGACCGCTGGATTGCCCGCGCGCATCAAACCGGCTTGCTCGGCTTCGATACCGAAACCGATAGTCTGCAGGCCGCCAGCGCCAATCTGGTCGGGCTCAGTCTTGCCGTCGCTCCCGGTGAAGCATGTTATATTCCGCTGGCGCATGGCGGCACCGACATGTTTTCTGAAAAACCGGTGCAGATCGATGCGGCAGCGGCGATTGCCAAATTAAAGCCGCTGCTCGCCGATCCATCGGTCCTCAAAATCGGCCAGAATTTGAAATATGACATGTCCGTGCTGGCACGGCACAATGTCGTTATCTCGCCTTATGACGACACGATGGTGATGAGCTTCGCGCTCGACGCAGGCGACCACGGGCATGGCATGGATGAACTGGCAAAGCTGCATCTCGGCCATGAATGCATATCCTACAAAAGCGTAACTGGAACCGGCAAATCGGCCATCGGCTTTGCCGCCGTCGCATTGCCCGATGCCACCTGCTACGCCGCCGAGGATGCCGATGTGACACTCAGGCTGTGGCATCACCTGAAACTGCGGATGAGCCCGGAAAAGGCAACGCGCGTCTATGAAATGGTCGACCGGCCTTTGGTGCCGGTGCTGTCCAAGATGGAGTGTACCGGTATCAAGGTGGACCGCGCGGTTCTGGCACGGCTGTCGGGCGAATTTGCCGAAGCAGGTGCTGCATTGGAAAAGGAGATATACGCGTTGGCGGGGCAGCCCTTTACCATCGGCAGCCCGCAGCAACTTGGCAATATCCTGTTCGACAAAATGGGCTTCAAGGGCGGACGCAAGGGTAAGTCAGGCCAATATTCGACCGATGTCACTGTGCTGGAAGATCTGGCGGGGCAGGGCGTTGAAATCGCCCGCAAAGTGCTCGACTGGCGGCAGTTGGCGAAATTGAAATCAACCTATACCGATAGTTTGCAGCAGCAGATCGACCCGGCGACCGGACGCGTGCATACCAGCTACTCTCTGGTCGGTGCGCAGACCGGACGGCTGTCCTCGACCGACCCGAATCTGCAAAACATCCCGATCCGCACCGAAATCGGGCGGCAGATACGCGACGCCTTTGTTGCCGAACCCGGCAATGTCATTTTGGCCGCCGACTATAGCCAGATCGAGCTGCGCCTTGCTGCGCATATAGCTGACGTGCCCGCACTTCGCGAGGCATTCGAGCAGGGCGAAGACATTCACGCCCGCACCGCCCAGGAACTGTTCGGAGAGGTCAACCGCGACACGCGCGGGCGGGCGAAGACCATCAACTTCGCTATTCTCTATGGCATATCGCGCTGGGGCCTCGGCAAACGGCTAGAGGTACCTGCCGACGAAGCGCAGGCGATGATCGACACCTATTTCAAGCGCTTCCCCGGCATCAGCGCCTATATTCAGGAAACGCTGGAAAGCACGCGTGAACGCGGCTTCTCCGAGACATTATTTGGCCGAAAAACATGGTTCCCGCGGATCAAATCGGCGAACCAGGCCGAACGTCAGGGCAGCGAACGTGCCGCGATCAACGCGCCGATCCAGGGCACCTGTGCCGACATCATCAAACGCGCAATGGTCCGCATGGGACCAGCGCTGGCGGAGGCAGGGTTGCCGAACGTCAGGATGCTGTTGCAGGTGCACGACGAACTGGTGTTCGAATTACCCGAGGGTGACGTCGCGGCGGCAAGCGAAGTTATTCGCGCAGTTATGGCAGGAGCCGCAGAGCCGGTGGTCAAGTTGACGGTACCATTGGGGGTCGAGATTGGCACGGGGGCAAGTTGGGGCGCGGCGCATTGAGTTAATGGTGATGGGGCGAGCGCGAGCAGCTTGTTCGGAGCAATCCGGACCCGGTACTTCCGACTTGCTGAAAGACTTGCAAAATAGGATTTGGCCTGCCAGCCCACCTCGCACATCGTTAACCGCCCGATAGCTGTAGGGGTCGCCAATCAGCTTATTTCAGCAAATTGTGGGGGTGGAATAGCCATCACTGGTGTCATCCATGTCAGATCGCGCAATCGCCAGTTGACCCGATTTCACTGTGAACTTGCAAGGATTCCTCCAGGTTTCGGATTGCACCTGCACTCTGGTTAATCCGTTTGACACTTTGACAGCCCCAAGGGCATAATAAACCTCATAATTTATAGTAAACACGGCGCATATTAGCCGGTTTTGGGGGTTATCCGAATGACCAAAATGACCGGACTTTATCCATCCGACCGTGCTTGGGAGCGGGAGGGTAAGGCGCCGCCGCGACGCGGCGTGCTGATCGGCGGTGCTGCCGCGCGGGCCAAGCATCTTGATTATGCCGGGCTGTTTGTTGCCCAGGTCGGCGGTTCGGCGCTCGCCTTGTGGTTGCTGATGACGCATCCGACCGGCTGGATCGAATGGTCGGCTTTTGCAGTGGGTTATCTCATCATCAATTTCGGCCTGTCGGTCGGGTTTCACCGTTATTTCACCCACCGGGCGTTCGAAACGTCGCAGCGGATGCGTTATTTTATTGGTATTTGCGGGCAGATGTCGTGTCAGGGGTCGGTCAAGAAATGGGCCGCCGACCATAGGCGCCACCATGCCTTTACCGACGATGTCGGCGACCTGCACAGCCCCAAGATCGATGGCCATGGTCGACCAATGGGCAAGTGGAAGGGGCTCGCCATTTCGCATTTTGGTTGGTTGTTTGACAATGCCCACACCGACATGACGATCTATGGCAAGGGGCTGGTGGGCGATCCGGCTGTCGAATTCTGCCACCGGACGCGCTGGTTCTGGGTCGCGTTTTCGCTGGTCGGCTTTCCCGCGATATGGGGCTATATATTTGGGGGGGCGGACGCGGTTGTCGGCACTATCTTGATTGGTGGTTTCCTGCGGACCTTCATCTTCCTCAACGGCGTGATGGGTACCAACAGCCTTGCGCACAGCTTTGGTTATCAACGGTTCAATGATGTCGGGGGCTCAACCAACAACTGGTTTGTGAACCTGCTCGTGCTCGGCGATGGCTGGCACAATAACCACCACCGGCACCCGCGCAGCGCCAGCAATTCTATTGGCTGGTGGGAATGGGATCTGAATGGCAAGACCATTTTTGCGATGGAGCGTTTGGGGCTGGTCTGGAATGTGCAACGCCGGAAGGTGACCGACGCGGTGCCGGTTCTGGGCGATCATGGCGATGGCCAGAGCGTTACCGTGGCGGTGCCTGAACCGCATGAAATGGACGGAGCGCCTGCTATGTTCGGGGCAGAGCAGAGCAACGCGAATGTCAAACCCGCCGCCGTTTAACCTCGCTTGCGCGTCTGCCGGTAAGTGCCGAGCAGCCGCACCGCGTTGCAGTGGAAGCGTAATTCTTCCAGTGCCCGGTCAACTGCTGCGTCACCCGGTGCGCCTTCGATATCGGCGAAAAACTCGGTCGCGGCAAAGCTGCCACCATTTTGGTAGCTTTCCAGCTTGGTCATGTTGACGCCGTTGGTCGCAAAGCCGCCCATCGCCTTATAAAGCGCTGCGGGTACGTTCTTCACTTCGAAGATGAAGGTCGTCATCAATGTGCCGGTCAGGCTCGCGGTGTCGGCCGGTTGGCGCGACAGCACCACGAACCGTGTCATATTATGGCCGGCGTCCTCTATGCCTTCGCTGACCATCTCCAGGCCGTATAAGTCTGCGGCCAAGGCAGGCGCAATCGCTGCCGCACCCATATCGTCATTGCCCGCGACAAACGCCGCCGCCGCCGCTGTATCGGCATAGGCCACCGGAATGATTCCATGTTCGCGCAAATAATGTCGACATTGGCCGAGCGCCTGCGGGTGGCTCATCGCGGTGGTGAGTTTGGCGTCCGCCGACTTCGCCATCAGGCAATGGCGGATCGGCATGAAATGCTCGGCAATGATCGACAGCCCCGATTCGGGCAGCAGGAAATGGATGTCGGCAACCCGGCCGTGCAGCGAGTTTTCGATGGGGATGATTGCGCGTGCGGCCGTTCCGTCTTTGACCGCATCGATCGCGTCCTCGAACGAGAAACAGGGGAGCGGCAGGCAGTCTGCGTCAAATTCCAGCGCGGCCAAATGCGAATTCGCGCCTGGCGCGCCCTGAAAGGCAACTGAACGTGCAGGGTCAACTGCGGCTGCAGTTGCCATATCGTTGACTTTGGTGAGTGCGGGTGCGGGATAGCTGTCCATAATGGCCGCCGCGATAGGGGAGGCAGACAAAGGGAGCAAGACTGGATTTCGGCACTTGCACGGCTGCAATAGCCAGATTAGAGGGGCGAGGGAATCCGGCGGCTGCCAAAGGCCGCGCATACATAACCGGTAATCAGGGCTGAAATTTCATGGATGATCGCAACAACACCATCGCAGGCTGGGTTTTGGG
Source organism: Sphingorhabdus sp. (assembly GCA_040007915.1). GTDB lineage: Bacteria > Pseudomonadota > Alphaproteobacteria > Sphingomonadales > Sphingomonadaceae > Sphingorhabdus_B. Next base: position 58,499 of record JBDTUD010000002.1, on the reverse strand, counting down.
CGGAGGCATTGCCGCTTTGGGGCTCACTATTGCATCGGGCCAGTATTTCCATTCGGAAACCCCCGAACATGGCAAGCAAGGCTATGCGATCCAGGGCGTTGAATCGGGTGAAGGCGGCGGGGCTGCTGCGGTACCGGTTGCCACGTTGCTGGCATCAGCCGATGCCGCCAAGGGCGAAGCCGTTTTCAAGAAGTGCATGGCTTGCCACACAATCGCCCCTGGCGGTGCGAACGGCATCGGTCCTAATCTCAACGGGGTGCTCGGCAAACCTCAGGGTGGCCATGCCGGTTTTGGTTATTCCGATGCTTTGAAATCAAAGGGCGGGACGTGGACATTTGAAGCGTTAAACGAATGGCTGTCCAATCCGAAGAAATATGCACCGGGCAACAAGATGACCTTTGCCGGACTTGGCAGTCCCGAGGACCGGGCGAACATCATGCTCTACATAAATTCCCAAGGATCGAACCTGCCGCTTCCAGCCGCTCCTGCGGCGGACGCAGCGGCAGCACCTGCCGACGGTGCCGCGCCGGCTGCCGAAGGCGAAGCCGCACCTGCCGCTGCTACACCGGCTCCCGCGAAATGATCGCGCGGGTCGGGATTGCCGCCGCACTGGCATTCACGCTCGCTGCTTGCGGCGGGGAAAGCCAGCCTGCCGCTGACACTGCAGAAACCACAACGCCTGCTGTAGAACCGGTTGCTGCTGTCGCCAAGACCGGCGAAGAAGTGTTCAAGAAATGCGCCATTTGCCATACCGTGGACAAGGGTGGCAGCAACGGTATCGGGCCAAATCTGCACGGCGTCGCCGGAGCAAAGGTGGCAGCGGTTGCGGGTTACACTTACTCCCCTGCCATGACCGCAAAAGGTGGTGTTTGGGACGATGCATCACTGGATGCCTATCTTGTGGCACCTGCCAAAACAGTTCCCGGCAACAAGATGGCGTTCGCGGGCGTTAGCGATGCAGCCGAACGCACGGCGCTGATCGATTATCTGAAAACGCTGAAATAAGCGTCGTCAATCACAGGGCAAGTCGTAAAACGCCCGGATTGCATCCCACGCCTCTTCAGCGGTTTCGACAAATTGGAATAGTTCGAGGTCCGGTGGGCTGATGACGCCTTCGAGCATCAATTCCTCGAAATTCACCACACGGTTCCAAAAATCCTGGCCGAACAGCAATATCGGCATTTTCTTGATCTTGCCGGTCTGCACCAGAGTCAGCAGCTCGAAAAATTCGTCGAACGTCCCAAACCCGCCGGGAAACACGGCAACCGCGCGGGCACGCAACAGAAAGTGCATCTTGCGCAGAGCGAAATAGTGGAACTGGAAGCTGAGGCCCGGGGTCACATAGACATTGGGGGCCTGCTCATGCGGCAGTACAATGTTGAGGCCGATGGATTCCGCACCGACATCTGCCGCGCCGCGGTTCGCCGCTTCCATGATCGATGGACCTCCACCCGAACACACCACGAAATGCCGCTGGCCATCGTCGTCGGTAATCGCACATTCGCTCGCCAACTGAGCCAGCTTGCGCGATTCTTCGTAATAACGCGCCTTGTCCTTCATCCGTTCGGCGATCGTCCGGCTGCGGTCGTCTTTGGCAGTTGCGATCAGCGCATCGGCCTTGTCGGGTTCGGGAATGCGCGCAGAGCCATATATAACCAGCGTTGATGCGATATTGGCTTCCTCAAGCAACATTTCGGTTTTGAGCAGTTCCAGCTGGAACCGCACCGGACGCAATTCTTCGCGCAATAAAAACTCTGTGTCCTGAAACGCCAGACTGTAAGATTTGCTTTGCGTCTGCGGCGTCACCAGCTGCTTTTTGGCAAAGCCTGCTTCCTGCTTCGCCTTATAGAAGCGGCGGTCGGTAATATTGGTGTCAGTCATTCTATTCTGATAGCGGATCACATCTCAACGGCAATAGGCGGAGCCGTCTTTCATCGATTGCGCCATGTCGAAATGGAAATGATTAGCGTGTGCTGTGTTATAGTTAGGACCGAGGACGGTGCCAAAACGCTTGCAGGCCGATTGATGCAGGCGGCGCAAAAAGGCCTGTTCGGATTGGGTTCCCCGCCAGCCGTCCAGTACCGAAACACGGCGACCGTCTTTCAAGATGAAGGCAGACACATCTACCGCATTGCCGAAAGAATGTTGCGACAACTTACCAGAACGGCCCCCATTTACGTTGCGGCAGCTATAGGTGCCGAAGGTTTCAATACGGATGACTTCCGAACCTAAAAATTGCCTTGCCGCAGGCCGCACCGCATGTTTCGCCCATGCGGCAAAGTTGGCCGCAAGCGGGCAAGTCATGGCACCCAGATTGGTTGCCGACGTGCCGAAATCGAGCAGCTTGATCGTATCGATAATGTGGCAACCACCACTAAAATTCTGGTTTGGTAAGGCGGAAAACCGGACCGCAGCCGACTTGAGATTGCTCAGGCATATCCGCGAATCGGCGCTCTTGAAACTGTCGTTGCTGCGATGGACGACCTGTTGTTGACGGCCGCCACATGCCGATAGCGTTGCCGCGAGCAATGCCAAAACAAGGATAGATGCAGACCTTTTCATGACTCGGCTAATTGACGGCAATATGGTTAATATTCTCCAAATGCCTTCGCTATTGATCGCAGAACATGAAGGTTCTGTCGCAATACCATGTTGGAAAGGCGCTATGCCGTTCACAGAGGCCACGTGCTTTTCAGCAAGGCCGCCCTAAACGTCGGTTGACAATCCCGGCATCGCCTCTAAACGCGGCTCCGGGCCACGCGGTCCCAACGCCGCGCGAGCTCTCTGTAAGGAGAAGCTAATATGAGTATCAGTAAACCGCAGGCCCGCCCTGCGCGTCCGTTTTTTTCCTCTGGCCCCTGCGCAAAGCCGCCTGGCTGGGAAGCATCCAAACTCAAAACCGAATCGCTGGGCCGATCACATCGTGCCAAGATTGGCAAGTCGCGTTTGCAACTGGCGATCGACCTGACCCGCGAAGTGCTACAGGTGCCTGATACCCACCGCATCGGTATCGTACCCGGTTCTGACACTGGCGCCATCGAAATGGCGATGTGGTCGATGCTGGGCGCGCGTCCCGTCACGATGCTGGCGTGGGAGAGCTTTGGCGAGGGCTGGGTGACCGATGTCAACAAGCAGCTGAAGCTCGATGCGACCGTGTTGACCGCGCCTTATGGTGAACTACCTGATCTGGCTGCGGTTGATTTTTCGAGCGACGTGGTGTTCACTTGGAACGGTACGACGTCTGGCGCACGCGTCCCCAATGGCGACTGGATTGCCGATGACCGGCAAGGCCTGACCTTTAACGATGCGACCTCGGCGGTGTTTGCTTATGACATGCCGTGGGACAGACTCGATGTGACAACCTTCTCTTGGCAGAAGGTTCTCGGCGGCGAAGGCGCGCATGGCGTTATCATACTCGGCCCACGTGCAGTTGAGCGGCTGGAAAGCTACACACCGGCATGGCCGCTGCCCAAAGTGTTCCGCATGACCTCCAAAGGCAAGCTGATTGAGGGCATCTTTAAAGGCGAAACGATCAACACGCCGTCAATGCTGGCGGTTGAGGACGTTATCTTCGCGCTGGAATGGGCGAAGTCACTTGGCGGCCTGCAAGGGTTGATCGCCCGTTCGGATGCCAATGCTGCGGCCATTGAAGCCATTGTTGATAGCCGTGATTATCTCGGCTTCCTGGCGATCGATCAGGCAATCCGCTCGAAGACTTCCATGTGCCTGACGGTCGAAGGTGCGGATGAGGATTTCATCAAGAAGTTTGCCGCATTACTCGACGCCGAAGGTGCGGCTTATGACATCGCTGGTTATCGCGATGCGCCTCCGGGACTGCGCATCTGGTGCGGTGCGACCGTTGATACCGCCGATATCGAAGCGCTCGGGCCGTGGCTCGACTGGGCATACGACACGCTCAAATCATAGTTTCCGTCGCACCGGCGCAGGTTGGTGCCCATCACGTCTCGCAGTCGAAACCGACAGGCGAGATAGGCTCCAGCCTTCGCTGGAGCGACGAACAAAGGACAAAATCATGACCAAACCAAAAGTTCTCATCTCCGACCAAATGGACCCCAACGCCGCGAGGATATTCACCGAGCGTGGTTGCGATGTCGATGTCATTACCGGCCAGACCCCCGAAGAACTCGCCGCGATCATCGGCGAATATGACGGCCTTGCGATCCGCAGCTCGACCAAGGTGACAAAGGCTATTCTCGACGCCGCACCCAATTTGAAGATCATTGGCCGCGCGGGTATCGGTGTCGATAATGTCGATATTCCAGCCGCGTCGGCTCAGGGTGTTGTCGTGATGAACACGCCGTTCGGTAACTCCATCACCACCGCCGAACATGCCATTGCAATGATGTTTGCACTCGCCCGCCAGCTTCCCGAAGCCGACGCATCGACGCAAGCAGGCAAGTGGGAAAAGAACCGCTTCATGGGTGTTGAGTTGACCGGCAAGACCCTGGGGCTGATCGGCGCGGGCAATATCGGTTCGATCGTCGCCAGCCGTGCATTGGGCATCAAGATGAAGGTCGTGGCGTTCGATCCTTTCCTGACCGCCGAACGCGCCATCGAAATGGGTGTTGAAAAGGCCGATCTCGATACGCTGCTTGCCAAAGCCGATTTCATCACGCTGCATACCCCGCTTACCGACCAGACGCGCAACATCCTGTCTGCTGCGAACATCGCAAAATGCAAAAAGGGTGTGCGGATTATCAACTGCGCGCGGGGCGGCCTGGTCGATGAGGTTGCTTTGAAAGAAGCACTTGATAGCGGTCAAGTCGGCGGTGCGGCGCTCGACGTGTTCGTCGAGGAGCCGGCCAAGGCATCGCCCTTGTTTGGCACGCCTAACTTCATCTGCACCCCGCATCTTGGTGCTTCGACCAACGAAGCACAGGTCAATGTGGCTTTGCAGGTCGCCGAACAGATGGCCGATTATCTGGTCAGCGGCGGCGTCACCAACGCGCTTAATATGCCGAGCCTTTCGGCGGAGGAAGCGCCGAAGTTAAAGCCCTATATGGCGCTGGCATTGAAGCTCGGTTCGCTCGTTGGCCAGTTGGCGCATGACGATCTCGACAATATCTCGATTGAGGTTGAGGGCGCTGCGGCTGAACTTAATATCAAACCGATTACCGCTGCAGTGCTTTCCGGCTTCATGCGCCGCTTCTCCGATGCGGTGAACATGGTCAATGCACCTTATCTGGCGAAAGAACGCGGTTTTGATATCCGTGAAATCCGCCATGATAAAGAAGGCAATTACCACACGCTCGTCCGCGTGACGGTGAATACCAGCGTTGGGCCACGTTCGGTTGCAGGTACATTGTTCGGTAATGGCGAAGCACGTTTGGTCGAAATTTTCGGGATCAGCCTTGAGGCCGAGCTTGAAGGCAATATGCTCTACATCGTCAACGAAGATGCTCCCGGCTTCATCGGACGCGTCGGCACGACTTTGGGTGAAGCGGGCCTCAACATCGGCACCTTCCACCTTGGCCGCCGCAATGCAGGTGGCGAGGCGGTTTTGCTGTTGACGATGGACTCGGAAATTCCAGAGCCAGTGCTGTGGCAAGTTTGTAAACTTCCGGGCGTGAAGACCGTCAAAGCGTTGAAGTTCTGAGGCATAGGTTCGAACTGACCATTGAACAAAACTCATTGTCATTGCCGCTTTCGCGGGAATGACAATGAGTATAGGTAGCGACCTGATTTAAACTGAGAACTCGAATGACCATCCCGCCTGACCTCCTTCCCGAAGGCTTCCGCGACCGGCTTCCGCCGCAAGCCGCAGCTGCGGCGCGGTTAGCGCGGGCTATGCTCGACGTAATGGCGGGCAACGGTTATGCGCGCGTCAGTCCCTCCATTGCGGAGTTTGAAAGCAGCCTGTCGGCGCGCAGCGGCGGGGCGACCCGCAATAGCCTGCTCCGCTTTACAGACCCGGTATCGGGTCACACGCTTGCGCTACGTGGTGACATAACGGTGCAGGTGGGGCGGATTGCCACGACGCGTATGGCCGATGCCCCCCGTCCTTTGCGGCTTTGTTATCACGGCCAGGTGCTGCGCCTGCGCGCGCGCCAGTTGCGACCGGAGCGGGAAATTACACAACTGGGCGCGGAACTGGTCGGTAATGACAGCGTCGCGGCTGCCTGCGAGATCGTATCGGTTGCCGTCGATGCGCTGGAGGCTGCCGGGGTCAAAGACATCATCGTTGATTTCACACTGCCTGATCTGGTCGAAACCCTGGCGGTGAAGGCGTTGCCATTGGCTGTAGAGCAGATCGATGCGGTGCGCGCCGAACTCGACATGAAAGACGCGGGTGGGTTGAGCGCATCGGGTGCCGATGCCTATCTGCCGCTACTCGCCGCGACCGGGCCATTCGCCGAAGCAGTCGAAAAGCTCCGCGCGATTGACGCAGGCGGAGCATTGGCATCCCGAATCAAGGGGCTGGAGGCAATTGCCGAGACCGTTTCCGGCCGCGCCATGCTGACGCTCGACCCTACCGAGCGGCATGGCTTTGAATATCAAAGCTGGTTCGGTTTCACGCTGTTTGCCAAAGGCTATACTGCGGCGCTTGGGCGGGGAGGCACATATGCCATCAACAAGCCGGACGGCAGCACCGAAGTTGCCACGGGCTTTTCGCTATATCCGGATCCGCTGATCGATGGTTTTGAGGGTGCAGGCGAAAACCGTCGTCTGTTCCTGCCGCTCGGCACCTTACCAGCCAAGGCCGCGCAGATGCGAAGCGAAGGATGGGTGACGATTGCCGCGCTCGATGCTGACGACAGCGCCGCCAATCTGGGTTGCGCATATATTTTGGAAAACGGACGGGCAGAGCCTCTCTAGAGCAGACGACTGGCGTTATATATTACGCGAGTGTTGTCGCGTCGCAATTTGCTCTAGCTACCAAAGATCGAGCGCAACCAGATATCAACAACGGGCGTCGCGGGATAAGAAGAATCGCCGAGCTTGCGGTTGATTTCCATATGTCCTTTCAGTCCCTTGCCTGCAAAGGCATTGATCTGAACCCGCGCCCCGTTTTTACGTAGCGCATGGGCCAAAGCGGCTGATTGTCGTGCGCCGTCATCACGGTCCACATGCAGGATCAGGAAGGCAGGGGCGTTGGGTGCTGCTGCCTGCCAATAAGGCGAAAGCGCCCGCTGTCGCTCTGGTTCGGAGCCAAAGGCTTGCGCGTAGGTTTTCTGCATAATCCGCGGGCCATCGGTCATTTGCGTGGGCACATCATAAGCAGCGCCGTCGAGCGGGATTACGCCCGACAGCACCGACAGATCAAGCCCGGCTGCCCGCAAATATCGGGGGTCGGTTCCGACCAGCGCGGACAGATGGGCACCAGCACTATGGCCCATCAATACGATCCGATTGGGGTCGAGGCCAAGCCGCTGCGCATTATTGCGTAAATAGGCCACGGCGTTGGCGACGTCGGTCGCCTGCTGTTCGACAGTGGATTTGGGAACGAGCCGGTAATTGATACTGGCAAAGGCATAGCCTTGCTCCAGATAATGCGGGGCTTTGCTGCCACCGGTCGCGTTGCCCTTGTCGCCGCGTTTCCAGCCGCCTCCGTGCACAAAGATGACAAGCGGTGCATTTGCCATCTTGGCTTTCCAGAAATCGAGCTTTTGCAGGTCATCACTGCCATAGGCATATTCGGTTGCTCTGGTTGTAGCGCGGATTGATTGCGCTTCATTCCCGGGCAGTCGTTGTCCGCGTTGCGCCACTGCGCATGTTGCCATCAGGGCAATCGCACCGCCCGCTGAAATCCATTTCCGCATCTTGTTGTCCTTTGCACTCGTTTAAGGGCTAGACGCATCGCGCCCATGCTCATAACGGGGGGCACGGCGAATCCCTACGCAGAGAATTATCCCTCTGTGCAGAAAAAGGCCCTCGAAAACTGGGGAACTTATGGCGAATGTAACCGTAATCGGCGCACAATGGGGCGACGAAGGCAAAGGCAAAATTGTTGATTGGCTGGCCGAGCGCGCGGATGCTGTTGTGCGCTTTCAAGGCGGGCATAACGCCGGGCATACGCTCGTCGTGGGGGAGAATGTCTACAAGCTGTCATTGCTCCCGTCGGGCATTGTCACCGGCACGTTATCGATCATCGGCAACGGCGTGGTGCTTGATCCGTGGGCATTGCGCGATGAAATGGCGAAGCTGCGCGGGCAGGGAGTTGTTATCAACGCGGAGAATTTTGCGCTGGCGGACAATTGCGCGCTGATCCTGCCCATCCACCGCGATCTCGACGGCCTGCGCGAAACCGCAGCAGGCTCTGGCAAAATTGGTACCACCGGACGCGGTATCGGACCGGCATATGAGGACAAGGTTGGCAGGCGGGCGATCCGGGTGTGCGACCTTGCGCATCTCGATGCCATCGACCCGCAAATGGACCGTCTATGCGCCCACCACGACGCGCTACGCGCCGGATTTGGAGAGCCCCCCGTTGACCGGGCCAGACTGATAAGCGACCTCAAGGAAATCGCGCCGTTCATCCTGGAATATGCGCAGCCGGTCTGGAAACGGCTGAAGAAGGTCCGCAAGGCGGGCGCACGGATATTGTTTGAAGGCGCGCAGGGCGTGTTGCTTGATGTCGATCACGGCACCTATCCTTTCGTCACCAGTTCGAACACGGTGTCCGGCACGGCAGCTTCCGGGTCGGGCCTCGGCCCCAACGCGGCCGGCTTCGTTCTCGGCATTGTGAAGGCCTATACCACCCGTGTAGGCGCGGGTCCTTTCCCGACCGAACTTGAGGATGAAATCGGACAGCGCCTTGGTGAACGCGGCCATGAATTCGGGACTGTCACCGGGCGCAAACGTCGCTGCGGCTGGTTCGATGCGGTTATCGTGCGGCAAAGCTGTGCAGTGTCAGGCGTCACCGGCATTGCGCTCACCAAGCTGGACGTGCTCGACGGGTTTGACACCATCAGGATTTGCACGGGTTACCGGTTGCGCGGCAAGGTATATGACTACCTACCCGCATACGCCGCCGACCAAGCGGCGGTCGAGCCGATCTACGAAGAAATGGACGGCTGGAACGAAACCACGGCAGGCGCGCGCAGCTGGGCCGATTTACCCGCACAGGCAATCAAATATATCCAGCGCGTGCAGGAGCTTATCGAAACGCCTGTGGCCTTGGTATCCACGTCACCACAGCGGGAAGATACAATCTTGGTGAGAGACCCCTTTGCGGATTAAGCCGTTATTTGCTACAGACAACCAAGTCGTGCGGTAAAGGGGGCAGCCGGACAAGCTCTTCATATGGCGTTCATCGCCAAACCGCATTGAGATAAACATGACAACGCGCGAAACCACCGCCTTGCTGCCGCTCGATGATATCGGCCTCGATCTTTCGTTGAGCGACCGTGTTATGGTGATGGCCTATGGCGCAGTACAATGGCCGTGGTTGCTCCGCAGTCTGCATGGCGGGCGGAAGGCGGACAAGGCGGCGTTGCTGCGGCATCTCGATTTACCGCTTGATGCACTGCCCAATTTGGGCAGTTGGAAAGCCGACACAAATTTTCTCTGGCATATCGTCAGCGCAATCGAAGAACTGCGGCCGACGCAGGTGGTCGAACTCGGTTGTGGCGCGTCGAGTTTTGTCATCGCGCGCGCGCTGCAATTGAACGGTGGCGGTCGCTGTGTGAGTTATGACCAGCACAGGGAATTTGCCGCGATTACGCAACAGTGGATCGTTGAAAACAGTATTCCTGCTGACATCAGGCACGCACCCTTGGGGCCATCGCCCGATGGTTGGCCGGGGCATTGGTATCAATTGGAGGATGTCCCCGCCTCGATAGATTTGCTGGTTGTCGATGGCCCGCCATGGGCAATCCACCCGCATGTGCGCGGCGCTGCGGCCAGCCTTTTTCCCCGGCTACGGCCTGGAGGCAGGGTGCTGCTTGATGATGCGGCGCGCCTTGGCGAGCGTGTCGTTGCCCGCCGATGGCGCAAAGAACATCACAATATGCGTTTCACGTTTGATAGCAAAGGTGCCAAGGGCACGTTGATCGGGTGCAAGCAAGTTCCCTCTTTTCCTCCCGATCTTAGGGAAGACTGACGATAGCTTTACGTTTGGAACCGGTAGGGCCTACCAATTAAACCGCAGCCTCAACTCCGATAGCTTCATTTGATCCTGATTGGACCGAGATTACTTGAGCGGCGACGAGATCGCCGATGACGTTCAATGTCGTTCGGCACATGTCCAGCAAACGATCGACCCCCAATATCAAACCCAGCCCTTCGGGTGGTACGCCGATGCCGCCTAATATCAACGCAATCACGGGTAGCGAGCCGGCCGGCACCCCAGCCGTTCCAATGCCCCCCAATATGCAAATCAGCATGACGAAAATCTGCTGCTGCAATGTCAGATCAACCCCGAAAAACTGCGCAAGGAAAATTACAGTCACGCCTTCGAACATGGCGGTGCCGTTTTGGTTGGCGGTCGCCCCGATGGTCAGCACGAAGCGGGAAATCCTGGTTGGCAGTTTCAGCCGTGTTTCCGCAACCCGCAGGGCCGTTGGCAAAGTTGCGTTGGATGATGCCGTCGAGAATGCCATGACCAGCGCTTCCTGTGTTTCACGGAAGAATTCGACGGGCGATTTTTTACCCAATGTTTTGAGAATGAGTGGAAAAACGACAAACATCTGGATTGCCAATGCCAGCAAAACAACGCCTACATAAGCGGACAGTCTGACAATCAAATCCCATCCGAATTGCGATGCCAGATTGAACATGAAGCAGAAGATGGCGATGGGTGCCAGCCGGATGACAAGGCCGATTAGCCGCATCGAAATCTCGAAAATCGCTTCGAAGCCGCTTTTGAGCCGTGCGGTATTTTCGGTCTGGGTGAGCAGGAGGCCGATGCCGAAAAATAGGGCGAAAAACATCACCGCCAAAATGTCATTCTCACCCATTGCGGTGATAAAATTGGAGGGTACTATACCCACAATCGCATCGACGCCGGTCTTCGCTTCGCGGGATTTCTCCAATATCGAACTGGCCTGATCGCTGCCACCGGCAATGAGGGCACGCGCCGCTTCAGGGTCAACCCCTCCACCTGGTTGCAACAGATTAACGACCGTCAGGCTTATAGCCACCGCTATGCTTGAAACCAGCACGGTGTAAACCAAAGTCCGGATGCCCACTTTTTTGAGGGCTGCGATTTCGCCCATTTCTGCAACGCCGACCACCAGGGCTGACACCAACAAGGGTATGACGAGCATGAACAACAGGCGCAGAAAAATCTGACCAATCGGGCCGGTTACATAGGTCGTGATGATTTCTACCCAATCCGCGCCTGGGGCGATGCCGTACACGGTCAGGCCGAGAACAAGTCCCAACAGAAATCCACCCAGCATCTGCCACTGCAGGCGGTTATGTTTCGGGCCTGCTGTTTTTCCGTTGATGCTCATGTCGCCCATCAGGATATTCCTCGCATTTTTGAGGAAGCTAGTCGAGCAACCGGAGCGCCGCAAGTTACAAAAACCGTGCAACAAGTTACGGACGTTACTTGTGCGTCGAAGTGAACGGAGGCATAAGCGTTGAAATAAAATTACAACATTGTTCGTTGACATTCCGGCGTAACCGAGGCCGGATTTGGAGATATTATATGGCGGATGCCAAAACTTCCCTTTCATCCGGAAAGAAGGATTGCAGTCTTTTGGAGGCGATGGCTGAGGTATTTTCGATCAGCGCGTTGCCGGGCGAGAATGAGGGTTTTAATGCCAAGGCATGCGATGAGGCGGCCCGTTTTACGCTGCAACTCGCACATCGACGCAATAGCGGCAACGCAGCGGTCGCGCTCGATACCTTTGCCGATGCGCAAGGGCGGTTGGCGACGCGGATTGCTATGAACAACGACGACATGCCGTTTCTGGTAGATTCGATATCGGTGGCCTTGGCGGCCAAAGGCGTCAGAGTTAAACGATTGATCCATCCGGTATTGAGCACAACGCGCGACGAAACGGGCGTGTTGCAATCGGTCAGTCGCAAACGTGACAGTGCGGATCGGCGAGAATCATTTATTTATCTTGAAGCCGACCGGATTGACGCGAAAGAACGCCGGGCGTTGGAGGCGGATTTGCTGGCGGTGCTGCGCGACGTGCGAGGCGCCGTGACCGACTGGCGCAAGATGTTGGGCGCGATGGACGAGGATGCCAACAGCCTGCCCGATGGCGAGGGCGCTGCGCTGATCCGCTGGTTCCTTGACGATAATATGACATTGCTGGGGCACGAACATCTGGCGCGATCGGGTGATCGAACCCGCCGGCTCGGGCTGTCGCGGGTTAGCGATGTCCCGATGCTGTCCGAACAAAGCATCGGGCTTGCAATCAAATGGTTCGAGGAGGGTGGTCGTGCGCCGCTGGTGTTAAAAGCGAACCGCGTATCGACCGTCCACCGGCATGTTCAGCTTGATTTGGTCGTGGTTCCGGTCCGCGATGGCAGCAATGTTAATGGCCTCGCGATCACCGCCGGACTTTGGACCAGCGCGGCGTTGGCGACGGCCCCCGACCGGATACCGGTTTTACGCACGCATCTCGCCAGCATGATGGACCGGTTTGGTTTTGACGCTTCGGGCCATGCGGGCAAGGCGATGGCGCATGCGCTGACATCATTGCCGCATGACCTGCTGGTATCGCTGAAGCTGGCAGAGTTGGAGCGTGTGACGCTGACGGCCATGTCGCTCACCGACCGGCCGCGCCCGAAACTGATCGCTCTCCGTTCGCCACTCGGCCGACATCTATATATCTTTGTGTGGTTGCCACGCGATGAGGTGTCAACGGGGATGCGCAAGCAGATTGAGGCGATGCTGGTTGAGGCAACAAGCGGCACATTGCTCGGATGGACGATTGGGCTTGAAGACGGTGGTATTGCGTTGCTCCGTTATACCTTGGACCTCCCCGATCGCGCCCAGAAAGTTGACGAAGCAGCATTGGACGACCGGCTGGAGCTGATGGTGCGCGGATGGGAACCGGCGGTTGAAGCAGCCCTTGTCCGACTGACCGATGAAAAGCGCGCTGCGGCCATGGTTGTCCGCTATGGCGCTGCGTTTCCGGTAAATTATCGCAGCAGTTATTCCGCTCAGGAAGCCGCGCTCGATATGGTCGGGCTTTTGAATATGGAGCGCGACCATAGCCGCGTCACCCGCCTGTCGGTCGATGACGATCATATGCGGCTTAAGGTCTATAGTCAGGGCGGCGCGATGCCGCTGAGCCATATTGTTCCGGCACTTGAAAATTTCGGTTTCGATGTGCTGGAAGAATCGCCAACTGCGTTGAACGACGGCAATTATGTCCACGACTTCCTGCTCGCACTGCGCGGCGGTGAGGTCGCGTCGGTCATGGTGCGCGCGTCGGTGCTGCAGGGCGCGCTCAGCCAGGTGTTGGACGGTCAGGCTGAAGACGATGCTTTCAATCAGCTTGTCACTGTCGCTTCGCTCGATCCGCAGGCCGTTATCTGGCTACGGGCATGGTACCGTTATTTGCGCCAGACCGGCGTGAATTATGGCATGCCCAATGTTGTGGCAGCTTTGGCCAAAAATGCGGTCGTGACGCGCCTTATTATTTCGCTGTTCAAAGCGACACATGATCCGGTTTTTAGCGGGGATCGTGAGAAAGAAGAAATAAAATATATCAAAGCTATAGATACAGGTCTTTCCGCTGTTTCATCGATTGATGAAGACCGCATATTGCGTCGATATGTGGGCATCGTTCGTGCGACGTTACGCACCAACGCCTTTGCCGCAGCTGCTGCCGAGGCGCTCGCATTCAAGATGGATAGTGCTTTGGTTCCGGGGCTCCCGGCGCCGCTGCCCTGGCGCGAGATTTTCGTGTACAGCCCACGCGTCGAAGGTATCCATTTGCGCGCCGGTCCGGTTGCACGCGGTGGCCTGCGCTGGTCTGACCGGCGCGACGATTTCCGCACAGAAGTCCTTGGCCTGATGAAGGCGCAGCGCGTCAAGAATGCGGTGATTGTGCCGACCGGTGCAAAGGGCGGCTTTTATCCCAAGCGCTTGCCCGACATGCGCGTCGACCGCGATGCCTGGTTTGCCGAAGGGACCGAAAGCTACCGTATTTTCATCCGCACTTTATTGTCGGTTACTGACAATATCATCGACAACAAAGTGGTGCATCCTGCAGACGTTGTCGTGCACGACGGTGACGACCCCTATTTCGTGGTCGCCGCCGACAAGGGCACGGCGACTTTCTCCGACACCGCAAACGCCATTGCGCTCGCCCATAATTTCTGGCTTGGCGATGCGTTCGCCAGCGGTGGATCGGTGGGCTATGACCATAAGGCAATGGGTATCACCGCCAGAGGCGGATGGTTGTCGGTCCAGCGCCATTTTGCCGAAACGGGTATTGACGTGCAAAAGGAGCCGGTGACGGTTGCCGGGGTGGGGGACATGTCGGGCGACGTCTTCGGCAACGGGATGCTCTTGTCGAAATCGCTGAAACTGGTCGCGGCATTCGACCACCGGCATATCTTTCTTGACCCCGACCCCGATCCCGCGACGAGCTGGAAAGAACGTCAGCGGCTGTTCAAGCTGCCACGTTCAAGTTGGCTCGATTACAACCCAAAACTGATATCCAAAGGCGGAGGCATTTTTGCGCGCAGCGAAAAGAGTATAAAAACTACACCAGAAATCAGGGGGTTGCTAGGCATTGATGCCAAGGAGTTGGAACCTTCCGCACTCATGACGGCCATCCTGAAGGCACCGGTCCAATTGATGTGGTTCGGCGGCATCGGGACTTACATCAAGGACGCGTCTGAAAATCATATCGAGGTCGGTGATCCTGCGAACGACGCCATTCGTGTCAACGGTTCGCAGGTGCGCGCGCAGGTGATCGGCGAAGGCGCGAACCTAGGCGTCACCCAGTCTGGGCGCATCGGTTTTGCCCTGCGCGGCGGGCGGATCAACACCGATTTTATCGACAATTCGGCAGGCGTCGATTGTTCGGATAACGAGGTCAACATCAAGATCGCGCTCAACGCCGAGATGCGCGTTGGTAAGCTAAAAGAGGCTGCGCGTAACATATTGCTGGCCAGCATGACCGACGCAGTGGCGGGCCTGGTGCTGGAGGATAACCGGCTGCAAACTTTGGCGCTCTCCATCGCAGAAAGCGGCGGAGCAGGGGATTTGCCGGCCTATGTGCGGCTGATCGAAATCTTTGAAAGCACCGGACGGCTTGACCGCGCAGTGGAGGGAATTGCGAGCAATGAAGAACTGCTGCGGCGGGCGAGTGAGGGCAAGGGGCTGACAAGGCCCGAACTGGCCGTGCTGCTCGCCACCGCGAAACTTGCGGCGCAGGACGGGGTGGAGGAAGCGCCGCTCGCATTGGAAGCGTCTATGGAAGGCGAATTGCTCGCGGCCTTCCCGGTGGCGATGGTCAAGCAGCATAAGGCCGCGATCCTGTCGCACCGGTTGCGCAAAGAAATTATCGCCACCAAGTTGGCCAACCGCATGATCAACCGGCTGGGCTTGCTTCATCCGTTTGAACTGGCCGAAGAAGAGGGTTGCAGCCTGTCCGACATCGCCGCCGCTTTTGCGATAGTCGAGCGGATCTATGATTTGCCGTCATTATGGCATGCCATCGACACGGCCGAGATGGCGGAATCAACGCGGCTGATGTTATTCAACCAGACGGCAACGGAAACCCGGGCGCAAATGGCTGATATCATCCGCAACGCGCATGAAGGGCGCGATGTCGGGGCAGCGACCGCGCTGTATGCACCGGTTGTAAAAAAACTGTCGGCCGCGCTGGACAGCTTGCTTCCCGACGACGTTCGACACCAGACTGAAAGTTTCGGCGCGCGATTGGTGGAAAGTGGAGCACCGCGCAAGATTGCCGACCGGCTGGTGCGTATGGCACAGTTGGACGGCGCAATCGGACTGGCGGCGCTATCGGCAGCACAAAAGTGTGATGTTACCGCGCTGACCCAGGCTTTCACCACTTTGGGCAAGGGCCTTGGTATCAGCTGGGCGCAAGGCACAGCCATGCAAATGGACCCGCAGGATCCCTGGGAACGTTTGCTGGTCTCGGGTCTGGCGCGTGATTTTCAGGCCATGCGTCTTGATTTCTTGCGTAGGCGCGCGTCGAGGAAGCCGGTCGAGGATGCGCAAAGCTGGCTGGCCGAAAATGCCGCCCGCGTGCGGGCGTTCAAGGCAGTGGCCGACCGCGCCCGAATGGGCGGCACGCCGACGCCGGCAATGCTAGCGCAAATAGCCGGTCAGGCGCGGGTGTTGCTGGGCCGTTAAACCTGAGGTTATCAGGTTTTAGACGCCATCAATCCAGCAACCGATCCTTTGACCGACGGGTTGGAGGCGTTCTGCTTTTTCGCCTTTTCGGCCTTCGGTTTGCGGACTTCGCGGTTTGTTTTCTTTTGGCTCTTTGCCATCGTTATGCTCCTTCATTCGTTGTGGAGCTAAGCTGCGCACTCCAAACGCGCATCGATCCATTTGGATCAGATATGAATATGGGCGCTTGTCCTGTTGATAATAAGGACAGGGGCAAAATAAACCTCGGTTATTCCACCGCCATTGCCTTCTTGTAGATGCTGTTGATCGGATACTGGAACAGCTTCATGACCATCGGTTCAAAAAATTCGAGCGGCGCGGTGTCGTAATTGGGGTCGAAGGCGGGGCAGTCATATTTGTCGATGAATTCTTCGGTGGCTGCAAAATATGGATGGCCGCGAAACTGTTCGCGCATGTCACGGTCGAGACCAAGATGGTGGAAGAAATTGACGCCCTGGAAAATGCCGTGCTTCTCGACGATCCAGTGCAGTTCTTCGGACACAAAGGGCTTCAGGATGGCGGCTGCGATGTCCGGATGGTTCGACGCACCCAGTGTATCGCCGATATCATGGAGCAGCGCCATGACCACATAATCGTCATCGCGGCCATCACGGTGGGCGCGCGTGGCGGTTTGCAGTGAATGCGTCAGCCGGTCGACCGCAAATCCGCCGAAATCGCCATCCAGCAACTGCAAATGCTCCAGCACTCGTCTCCCGCCATTTTGCGCGAACGGGATCTGGTGGCTCATGATGATCTGCCAGTCTTCCTGCGTGCTTTCCGCCATATCGTGGAAAGTTGCCCGCCGGTCATGATTGTCCATCTTACCGCTCCTCTTCCATAAGCCATGCCCATGCTAACACTGCGATGAAATGAAACAAGGGCTTCATGGCTGCGGCAAATCCGGCTAGGAAGCGTCTATGGCCGTACTTGAGCTGGGTGATCAGCCCTTCTTTTCGAACAAGAACCGCGCGTTCTGGAACCTGCAATCTGCCGGATGGGCAGGGGCATTGCTGTTGCGCGGAGCGTCGGTACTGGCCAATGGCCAGCCGATCAGCTTTTTCGTGCCGGTTCTGATTTCTGCTGTCACCGGCTATTCGCTAAGTCTGATCCTGTCGGTCATTTATCGCTATATCATCGAAAAACGCCCCATTGTAACCTGGGGCACGACTTTGCTCGCCGTTGCGGTCGGGTCGGCGATTTACGCCTATATCGATGCATGGGTGCTGCAAACCATCCGGCAAAGCGCCGAAGAAACGCCCTTTGCGCAGTTGCTGCTCGGAGCGCTTTATATCGATACGATATTATTGGGTGCCTGGTCAGCGCTGTATTTTGCGATCAACTATTTTGTGCGGGCGGAGGAGCAGGCCGACCAGATGCTCCGGCTGGAGGCAGCGGCGACCAGCGCGCAACTGACCATGCTGCGTTACCAATTGAACCCGCATTTCCTGTTCAACACGCTTAACAGTATTTCGACATTGGTGCTGTTGAAGCAAACCGAACAGGCCAATGCGATGTTGTCGCGTTTATCGTCGTTTCTGAGATATACCTTGATCAACGAGGCAGCGGCTAAGGTTCCGCTGAGCCAGGAGATTGAAACGCTGAAGCTCTATCTCGATATTGAAAAAATGCGCTTTGAAGAACGGTTGCGGGCGAATTTTGAGATTGATCCGGCGGCCGCGAATGCGCTGGTGCCTTCGCTGCTGTTGCAACCGCTGGTTGAAAACGCGATCAAATATGCGGTGACGCCGAAGGAGGAAGGAGCCGATATTTTGATTAACGCTCAACTGGTCGGCCAAAAACTGCGGATCATCGTGTCGGATACCGGACCGGGCTTGCAGCCAGGGCAGCAAGACCACAGCCTTTCAACAGGTGTCGGCATGGCGAATACGCGCGAACGGTTGATGCAGGCTTATGGCGAGGAGCAACGGTTTGAGCATTATGTAAAAACAAGCGGGGGATTTGAGGTATTGGTTGAATTGCCGTATCAGACTAAAACGATAAGCGCCGAACAGAATCAAGCGGGGGCTATGAAGCAAGGATTGATAACCGCATGAGCATTCGCACCATCCTGGTCGACGACGAGAAACTGGCTATTCAGGGCCTCGAACTGCGACTCCAGCAATTTGAAGACATTGAAATTGTCGCCACCTGCCACAACGGCCGCGAGGCGATCCGCAAAATCAAGACGCTGAAACCCGATCTTGTGTTTCTCGATATCCAGATGCCGGGCTTTGACGGATTTTCGGTTGTGCAAGGCGTGATGGATATCGATCCGCCGCTTTTTGTGTTTGTCACTGCCTATAGCGAACACGCCATCCGTGCGTTTGAAGCGCAGGCGATTGATTATCTGATGAAGCCGGTCGAACCCGACAGGCTCGCCGACACGATGGATCGTGTCCGCGCCCGATTGGCGGACAAAAGGACATCGGACGAACTCGAAAGACTTCGCAACGTTATCAATGAGGTTGCGCCCGATACCGAAATGCCAGTGGCCGGTATTGACGATGAAATGGCCACAAGCCGATTTGAAAAGCTGATCAACGTCAAGGATCGCGGCCAGATTTTCCGCGTGGATGTGGAAAGCATCGAACGGATCGACGCAGCGGGCGATTATATGTGCATCTACACCGCCGACAATTCGCTCATTTTGCGCGAGACAATGAAAGATCTCGAAAAGCGTCTCGACCCGAGGACATTCCAGCGCGTGCATCGCTCGACGATCGTCAATCTCGATCAGGTCCGGCAGGTGAAGCCGCACACCAATGGCGAATGCTTCCTGGTGCTGGAATCGGGCGCGCAGGTAAAGGTCAGCCGTTCCTACCGGGATGTGGTCGCTCGGTTTGTGCATTAAGGTTGATGTGAGGTGGGGTGAGTGGCAGCAACTGTCCCGCTGTGTCACCTTTGCATGAACATCGAAACCGAGACGCATTGTGCTCCTGCGCAGGCAGGAGCGCTGGAGTGCGAAGCGGACGCTGCCAACGCTCCTGCCTGCGCAGTAGCACATTGTAGCTAAATTGGTGGATCTGATCGAATTCGGGTCTAAACTTTTCGGAGGAATAATCCATGACCGAAACCACCCCAAACCGCCGAATCAAGGCCAGTGATTTCCACCCTTACATCTTCGAAATTTTCGACGGTTATGTGCATGGCAAACTGACCAAGCGGGAGTTCATTCGCGAGGCTGGCAAGTTTGCTGCGGCGGGCGTGACCGGGCTGATGATCCTGAAACAGTTCCAGCCCGATTATGCGCTCGCGCGCCAGGTGGAGCCGGATGATGCTGCGATTACCACCTCGCGAGTGACAATCCCCAGTCCCGATGGTCATGGTTCGATCAACGCGCTGCTGGCGAATCCTGCAGGCGCCAAGGGTAAGCTGCCCGCCGTGCTGGTGGTTCACGAAAATCGCGGCCTTAATCCTTATATCGAAGATGTCGTGCGGCGCCTGGCTAAGGCGGGCTATCTCGCGCTTGGCCCTGATGGATTGTCTTCGCTCGGCGGCTATCCCGGCGACGACGACAAAGGCCGCGAATTACAGGCGAAGCTCGATCCGGCCAAGCTGCTCGAAGACTTCTTCGCTTCGTTCGAATATTTGCGCAATTCGGATCAGTCGACGGGCAAAGTGGGCGCGGTCGGCTTTTGCTATGGCGGCGGCGTGTGCAATGCGCTTGCCGTCGCATATCCCGACCTCGCGGCATCGGTGCCTTATTATGGCCGCCAACCCACCGCATCCGAAGTGCCCGCCATCAAGGCGCCGTTGCTTATCCATTATGCCGAGACTGACGAACGGATCAATGCGGGCTGGCTTCCTTATGAGGCGGCTTTGATATCCAACCAGAAGCGGTTTCAAGTGTATTTCTATGAAGGCACCAACCACGGTTTCCACAATGATACGACGCCGCGTTATGACAAAGCGGCTGCGGAATTGTCCTGGGGACGGACGCTGGAATTTTTTGGCAAGCATTTGCGATAGGCGATTTATGTAAGGCAGTGCTTGACAAATATATGTCAGGCATTACTATACACCTATGATCCACTCGTTTCGAAGCAAAGCTTTGCGCCGTTTCGCTGAACAAGGTGATGCTTCGAAATTGAGTGTTCCTAATGTCAGGAGAGTTGAGACAATTCTCGCTCGTCTCGAAGCGGCGCTTTCGCCTGAGGACTTGAACCTTCCAGGCTATCGCTGGCACGGGTTGAAAGGCAGAGACAAAGGCCGTTACGCGGTGGACGCGTCAGGCAATTGGCGGATCACATTTGCTTGGGAAGGCAGAAATGCCATCGACGTCGATTTAGAGGATTATCACTAATGACCAACCCGCTCTTAAAGGGCCTGCGCCCCATCCACCCCGGCGAGATGCTGCGTGAGGATATCTTGCCCGCAGTCGGTCGCCCGAAGACCGAAATCGCCCGCCTGCTCGGCATTTCCCGTCAGACGCTTTACGATATATTGAACGAGAAACAGCCCGTTACCCCGGCGATGGCACTACGCTTTGCAAAAATGTTTGGCGGAAGTGCCGAAAGCTGGGTGAATATGCAGCGGAACTATGACCTGAAGATTGCCGAAGCGGAGTTGGGCAATCTGCTGGATGATATACCGCATTTGGAAGCGGCGTGAATGACGATAGTTTTTAATTATAAATCGGTTGTTATCTGAATCTCAACAGGCTCGAAAGTTTTTCCGAGTACTCCGGGACACAATACCCATTGGGCGTAGCTGCTCATCTCTTGCATTATTACGCCGCCCGCAACGCCTCACGCGCTTCAACTGGCAAATGCGCAATAACGCTCAAATAGGCTGACGCGGTGGCATCGGGTTGGCGGCGGCCTTGTTCCCAGCCTTTGAGGGTCGCCAGCGGAATGCGGTAAGTGTTGGCAAAGGCCGTCTGTGACAATCCCAGTCCCTCACGAATAGCACGCACGTCGGGCACCTCAACGGCATGAGTGCGCGCCGCTACGCGTTGCCCTTGTGCAATGGCGACCGCCTCTTCCATGCTGGCGATCAAATCCTGTCCGAATGTCGTACTCATGGTCCGTTCCTTCATAAATTTCGGCTCTGCTTCATTGCCGCCGTCAGCGCGGTCAGGGTGCGTTTGTCGTCCGCGCTCAGATCGGTCGCTTGCGACTTGGTATAAGCAAGCAACAGGTAGAGCGGCATATCGGCGTTGAAATAGAAATAGATCACTCGAACACCGCCTCGCTGGCCCGTCCCAGATCGACCCCATCGCAGCTTCCTAATCCCTCCTGTTCCGGGAATGAGGTCGCCGCTCTCCGGGTTGATCGCCAAATAATCGACCAACGCCGTCAATTCATCTTACCGCCATATTTTATCGGCTTGTCGTCGGAACATATCGGTTTCGGCGACTGTGATCGGGCGGTCTGCATTGATGACTTATACGTCAATGACGCCTAATTAGCAAGTGAGAACTGGTTGGCAAACAAATCGCAAGACGACGCTTGCAATGTAGGATTTGGTTTGAGAGACTCGAAAAAGTTGCTCTTTGAACTTGTTTATCCACCCGCCACCGCCCTGACGGGCATCACGGTTCGCGCCTCCCAAAGGTGACATAAGGTAACAGAAAATGCCCTTTGCATGTGGAAGTTTGTCACCTTAGCGGCGCCGATGGCCTGATTTGCCGTGCCATTGGCTTCGCAGAGACGCGGAGGCGCAGAGAAATGTTAACCATTGGCAGCGGATTTCCAACTCTCGCGCATGCTTCTGACGCATCATCAGTTGGCGGATAGCCCCGCCATAAAATCCTCCGTGTCTCGACGTCTCTGCGCGAACAAAAATCCTAACTCAAAAGAGGTGAATAGGCGTCACTTGTGTAACCCTAGACCCTCCAGGATGGGGTTGAATCCACTGTGAACTTACCGAGATTTCTGCGGGTTTCCGCCTAACGCCGCTCCGCAAAAAATGCCCTGAGCAATTCTGCTGCCTCCTCCGCCGCAATCCCGGCATAAACTTCGGGCCGGTGGTGCACCGTCGGCTGCTCGAACAAGCGCGGCCCATGCGCCACTGCGCCGCCTTTGGGGTCGTCTGCGCCATAATAGAGCCTTGCGATCCGGGCGTGGGCAATTGCACCTGCGCACATCGCGCAGGGTTCCAGCGTCACCCATAGGTCGCATGCCGTCAGCCGGTCATTGCCCAGAAACGCCGCTGCCTCCCGCATCGCGATGATTTCCGCGTGAGCCGTCGGATCATGGCTTTGCACCGGGCGGTTGGCGCCCCGGCCGATTATCTGCCCATGTTTGACCACGAGCGCGCCAACGGGCACCTCTCCCACCTCTGCAGCGGCTCTCGCGAGCTTCAGGGCTTCGTCCATCATTTCACGGGCTTTGGTCAGCGGCATTGGGCTTCGCTAGCGGGTTACCGTGCTTTTTGCCACCATAACTGCTTATCCGGTGCTTGACCTTTTGCGCATTGCCGGTTAGGGGCAGCGACTTTCGCGGGACAGTGATTCCGCATAACATTATTTTTTACGGGATAGATATCATGGCGCGCATCTGCGAACTCACTGGCAAGGGCCGTATGGTCGGCAATAATGTGAGCCACGCCAACAACAAAACCAAGCGCACTTTTCTGCCAAATCTGCAGAATGTGACTTTGTTGTCGGACGCGCTGGAGCAGGGTTATAAGTTCCGCGTATCGACATCCGGCCTGCGTTCTGTGGAACATGTTGGCGGTCTCGATAACTGGTTGCTGAAGACCAATGACGAGAAACTTTCGACCAACGCCCGCAAGGTGAAGAAAGAAATTTCCAAGAAGATCAAGGCTGCGGCCTGATTGCTTTGCCGCGTCGGGGGGTGCGGTTTTAAAGCGAATCAAAACCGGGGGCGGCTTCCGCCTCCGGTTTTTTATTGCCCGCGCGCTCGGCCAGCTTGAATTTCATCAGCAGCGTCCGCTGCCAGATGTTGAAATTATTATCTGATATCAGCCAGATGATTGTATCTTGGCCTTCCGGGGTGACGGTAACACCCTCCATGTTGTCGATGAGCAAGGGTGAGGCGAGCGTGGCAATAACCTTGCCTTCTAAGGTCACCCTGTCGCTTAGTTCGCCGATATCGACGACAGCCAGCTTCGCGGAAAAACCTTCGGGAAAGCCGATCCGGCGGTGCAATATCAATAGCCGACCATCGGGCAACATACTCCCATCGGTAACGCGGTAACCTTCTGGCGGCCGGTAATCGAAATGGGACATAGTCGTGCCGGGTTCAACCGGGTCGCCGGAGAACAAAAAGCCCTCATGTTTGCCCTCCTCCAGATTTTCTGCAATCGTGATAAAGCGGCCATCGGGCAAACGGACGATGGCCTCCACTCCCTTGTTGCTCGGCCAATGATATCCTGCCGTCAATTTTATCATGCCTGTGCTTCGGGAAAAAGAAGGCGAAAACCGGCGAATCGCGTGGTTGGCCTCATAACTTACCCAAAACTGGCCGCTACCGGGATCGTGAGTGATGCCTTCGGTATCCCGGTCTCTAAAAGTAAGTTTTTTGGGACCAAATCCTTCCGGCAAGGGTGCGATAAACGGACGGTCTGTGCGATCATCGTTGGTGAGGCCAAAGCCGATGAGCGTGCCCGCGTCGCTGACCCCCACAAACCGGCCATCGGGCAAAGCGGTCAGCGCCGATATGCCGGCAAAATCGCCATTCCCGCTCCCCAGTTCCCACGCCGCCAGAAATATCAGGTCGCCGACGCGGCGTATTCCGGGATGTGCCGGGTCGAGCTGCAAAGGTTTCAGCGCAATGCTCTGCTCGTGATTCTCATAAATGATTCGAACCCCGCCCACGGCCAGGATCGTGAGTAAGGACAGCAAGAGAATACGAAAGAGCTTGGCGATCATGGCGCCTGCCATAGCGGGCTGCTCTGCCCAACCCAAGCATGAACGGCAGATGACGACTCCATTCAGCATAGGCTCAAACACTTAGGTCCATAACGACATCGTTGAGGCAACACAGCAAAGCCCGCTTTCACTCCGTACGGGGATGGGCCAGAATGGAGAAATGACATGACGATCAAGAAAAGCATAGGCGCACTGGTCCTCGCCGCAACCGCGATTACCGGTTTTTCCGCAACGCCGACGATGGCGCGACATTATGATGATGGCGGTTATCGTTATAGCAATCGCGACTACGACCGTTATGACCGCCGCGATAATCGTCGCGAACGCTATTACCGTAACAACCGCAGCAACAGTTGCGACAACGGTACGGGTGGTACGGTGATTGGCGCAGTCGCAGGTGGCTTGCTCGGCAACGAAGTTGCAAGGCGCGGTAACAAGACCGAAGGCACCATTATCGGTGCAGCGGTTGGCGCACTGGCTGGTCGCGCAATCGACAAGTCGGATAGCAACTGCCGTCGCCGCTATCGGTAACATTTAACGAGCTTCTGTCCGGTGGCGGTCCCTGAACCTTATCCGCCACCGGAGGGAACTCCAACCTCTCCCAAGAGGTGGGCCGGTGTCCGCAAGGGCATCGGCCTTTTCGTTGCAAATGAAACTTGTCGGCCAAGGCAATATCCGGCAAAGCGCCTGAATGACTACCGCCCTCGACTCCGCCCGTGCCGTCGTCCGGCCACTTCACAGGATACAGGAACCGGAGGTACTCGCACCGCTGGTGGTGGCCGCCCAGGTCGATAGCAGCGAGCGGGCGGCGATTATCAAAACAGCGCGCGGGCTTCTCGGTGAGTTGCGCGTGGCGCAGTCCGATGGCTGGGTGAACCAGTTCTTGCAGGAATACCGGCTTGGTACCGAGGAAGGGACGGCGCTTCTGTCCCTAGCTGAAGCATTCTTGCGCGTGCCCGACCCTGAAACCGCCGACCTTCTTATTGCCGACAAATTAACCGAGGCCGACTGGCGCGGGCATAAAGGGCAATCGTCGAGCATGCTCGTCAACAGCGCCACCTGGGGGCTGGTGCTGGGCAAGGCTGTGCTGGGTGACAGCAACAGCAGCCTGAAACGCCTGATCGCCCGCGCAGGCGAGCCGTTTGTTCGCCAGGCCGTTGGGGCTGCGATGCGGTTAATGGGGCAGGTCTTTGTCATGGGCCGAGATATCGAAGAAGCAATGAAGCGGATGGAAGCACGCGAGAATCGCGGTTTCACGGCCAGTTTCGACATGTTGGGTGAGGCGGCGCGGACCACGGCAGATGCCGAGCGCTATTTTAAGGCTTATATGGGCGCGATTGCCGCTGTCGGCAAAAACGCCGCACGTGGGCATAGCATTTCGGTCAAGCTGTCGGCGCTGCACCCGCGTTACGAGACCGCACAAGCCGCGCGCTGTGTCCCCGAATTGGCGGCGATGGTTGGCGAACTGGCGCGGTCGGCGGCGTCTCTGGGCGTTCAGTTGACCGTCGATGCCGAGGAAGCGGCGCGGCTGGAGATGAGTTTCGACATTATCGAACGCGTTGCGCGCGACCCTGCACTATCCGGCTGGGATGGACTGGGCATGGCGGTGCAGGCTTATTCCAAGCGCGCACGACCGACGATTGGCTGGGCCAATGCCCTGGGTGCTTCGACCAAGCGTGTGATGCAGGTCCGATTGGTTAAGGGGGCCTATTGGGACAGCGAGATCAAACATGCGCAGGAACGGGGGCTATCCGATTTTCCATTATTCACCCGCAAAGCAGCGACCGATGTGTCCTATCTGGCCTGCGCGCGTGACATGTTTGCGGCGGACCACATCCGCCCTGCCTTTGCCAGCCACAATGCGCTGACGGTGGCGACAATATTGCAATGGGCGGGTGCGCGTCGCGATTTTGAATTTCAGCGGCTGCATGGCATGGGTGAGGGGCTGTTTGAACGTCTGGTGCGCGAGGAAGGCTATCGTTGCCGCACTTATGCACCAGTCGGCGGCCACCGTGATTTGCTCGCTTATCTCGTGCGGCGCCTGCTGGAAAACGGGGCGAATTCGAGCTTTGTGCATCAATTGGCCGATCAGTCGGTGAGTGAAGATGAACTGCTCGCGGATCCGGTCGGAAAAGTGATGGCTGCGGGCGGTAGCCGCCATCCGGCAATTGCCTTGCCCGCCGATCTTTTCCAACCAGAACGCGCAAACAGCAACGGCATGGATTTGGACGATGCCGAGATTTTGGCAAATATCGCTGCCGAGGTGGTCAAACCAGCCGCACTGGATGTGAAGGCTGGCAATGACGCAACGGCTGCGATCACCACCGCGCTCGGTGCCTATCCCGCCTGGTCATCAACACCGTTTGAGACACGTGCCGGTTGCCTCGACAAGCTTGCCGATCTGCTCGAAAAAAATCGCACAATATTTATGGCGATTGCTGTGCAAGAGGCGAAAAAGACGATTCCCGACGCGCTGGCTGAAGTGCGCGAGGCGATTGATTTCTGTCGCTATTATGCGGCGCGCGCGCGGATTGACTTGATGCCGGTTGAATTGCCCGGACCAACCGGTGAGCGCAACCTGCTGCGCCATGAAGGGCGTGGAGTTTGGGTGGCGATTGCGCCGTGGAATTTCCCGCTGGCTATTTTCCTGGGACAAGTAGCAGCGGCGTTGGTCGCGGGCAACACGGTGGTAGCAAAGCCAGCGCCGCAAACGCCCGCTATTGCGGCCCTTGCGGTTGAACTGGCGTACAAGGCCGGCATTCCCAAGGCCGCGTTGCAACTGGTTACAGGCGGTGGCGATGTTGGCGCAGCACTGACAGGCGATGTGCGGATATCGGGCGTCGTGTTCACAGGTTCGGTCCCGACGGCCAAAGCCATTGCGCGCGCTCTGGTCGCCGATGATGCCCGTCCGCTGGTGCCTCTCATCGCCGAAACCGGCGGATTAAATGCGATGATCGTCGATTCGACGGCTCTTTCGGAACAAGTCGTGCGCGATGTGATTATTTCGGGCTTTCAATCGGCGGGGCAGCGCTGCTCGGCGCTACGGTTGTTATTGTTGCAAGAGGATATCGCTGAACACACGCTGGAAATGCTGCGGGGTGCGATGGACACGCTCAAGATTGGCGAACCGGCGAATCCGGCAACCGATGTCGGGCCGGTGATCGATCAAGTCGCTTATGACAAATTGATGGCTTATCGCGAACGGGTAAACGACCGGATCGTCCATAGCGTGCCAGTGCCGGATGTCGGCCTGTTCGTCCCACCCACCGTTATCCGGCTGGACGATATCGATGAACTGGAGGGCGAATGGTTCGGCCCGCTGGTGCATGTTGCTACGTGGAAAGCAGGCATGATGGATAAGGTAATCGAGCGCGTGAACGTGCGTGGCTTTGGCCTCACCATGGGGCTGCATAGTCGGATTGCGCGGTCTGGTGAGGCCGTCGAACGCGCGGCGCGCGTCGGCAATCTGTACATCAACCGCTCAATGATCGGTGCTGTTGTGGGCAGCCAGCCCTTTGGCGGCGAAGGATTATCCGGCACCGGCCCCAAAGCGGGCGGTCCGCATTATCTCTACCGCTTTTGTGCCGAACGCACGACCAGCACCGATACGACCAGCGCCGGGGGCAATGCGTCGCTGTTGTCGTTGGAGGATGATTAATGTTCCCCTTTCGTCATCCCGAACTTGTTTCGGGATAGCACGCGGACCGTGGGGGTTATCCTGAAACGAGTTCAGGATGACGATTTTGTCATGGAGCTTCATTCTGATCCCGTTTTTCTAAATGTTTACGCCAGTAAAATAGATCGCGCAAACCCGCAGAATTCTTGCAAAGGTCACACTAAGGTCGCACTTGAAACGGGCTTTCAAAAAGGTCGATAAGTGGAACTCGATGAAAACAAAAAGCGACGGTTTTGGATGATCCGACAGCCGTTTTCGACCCTGCGGCGGGGGACCCGCCATCGTTGATTATTCAAAATGTCAAAGAGCCTGATTAGATGCTCAAATCAAATCCAACATTGCAAGCGGTTTGAATGGGAAATTGCGGCGACACTGCTGAGTGCAAAGCTGCTTACATCTGGTCAGGGTCAGTGCAGAGTGCCAAGCGTCGTTTCGACACTAAGCATGATGATCAGCCGCTCGATTTGCCGCCAGCGGCAATAACGCAGGTGATTGCCGACATTGCGGCTCGCCTCTGCCCGGTCGGCGGCCTCAAGTCCTGCGCCTTTGCCGAAGCGGTCGATCAGCGTTTCGGCTTCGACGACATCGCGGGGTTCGACATAAAGCGGCAAGTACATAGATGGACGGCTTTCCTGTTCTTTTCGGGTCGCAGGCAGCGTCGGGGTGATGGCTTGCCTGCGGACGGTGTTCTAGCCCGTGGGTTGTCGAGGATCGGTCAAAACAAATGGTTACCGAAAATTAGGTACGTTGATCGTGCTTGCTTGAGAGCCGCCTTCGGTGGCAAAGGGGCGGCATGAACGATAACGAAAACAAGGCGCCGCGGTTTGCCGGTGGCATATTCATTGCGGTCGGCATGTTGGGCGGCGCGATTGTCGGCGTCGCGATGGATCAGCCATCGGCAGGAATGGTTATTGGCTTGGGCCTTGGGATAGCCGTGGCCGCGATTATTTGGCTGATCGATAGCAAGCGCGCCTGAAAAGGGACAGGAACATGTGGAAGCATATCAGAAATATTGCGCTGATTTTTGTCGTCTTGGCGCTTGTCGGCATTTGGTATCTGTCGCGTCCTGATGTGGCGCGTGTTTCGCTGGATGTCGTGTCGGGCACGAAACCTTTGATCGGTGAGCCGCGCGAGCAAATGATTCCGACGATCAAGGTGGCCGAAGTTGATCGCTGGAAAGCGAACGAGACACCGGTCGCAGCGAAAGGCCTGACAGTTGAGCGCTATGCCGACGGGCTTGACCATCCGCGCAACCTGTATGTCCTGCCCAACGGCGATGTATTGGTCGCTGAAACCAATTCGCCGCCGCGCGAAGGTGGCGGGCTTGAAGGAATGGTTTCCCGCTGGCTGATGGGCAAGGCGGGGGCGGGGGGGGCGTCGGCCAACCGCATTACATTGCTGCGCGATGCTGACGGTGACGGCAAACCTGAGCTTAAAACGCCCTTCCTGACCGGCCTTAACGCGCCCTTTGGCATGGCTCTGGTAGGTGACACGCTATATGTCGCCAATACCGACGCGGTGATGGCCTTTCCTTATAAGGAAGGCGACACTAAAATAACGGATAAGGGCCGCAAGCTAATCGGCCTGAATGCCAAGGCCCCCAACAACCATTGGACGCGCAATCTGGCGGCAAGTCCCGATGGCAAAACGCTTTATATTGCGGTCGGCTCCAACAGCAACATCGGCGAAGGCGGAATGGACAAGGAAGACGGCCGGGCGATGGTGCTCGCCTATGATTTTGCCAAGAAACGGACGTCGACATTCGCCAGCGGCATGCGCAATCCGGTTGGCATGGCATGGGATTCCGACGGCATTTTATGGGCTGTGGTAAACGAACGCGATATGCTTGGGTCAGACCTTGTCCCCGACTATCTGGCGCAGGTCGAATTCGCCGCTGATTATGGCTGGCCGCATCATTTTTGGGGCGGCTATACCGACCACCGTGTGACCCCACTTCGACCCGAAAAACGCGAATATGAACGGCGCCCCGATTATGCGCTTGGCACCCATACCGCGCCTTTGGGTCTGATGTTTGCCGACCAGACAAATTTGGGCGAGACCTTTACCGGTGGCGCATTTATCGCACGGCACGGGTCATGGAACCGTGTGCCGGTTTCTGGTTATGACGTGGTTTTTGTGAAGTTTGAAGAGGGCCTGCCGACAGGAAAGCCCGTGACTGTGCTGAACGGTTTCCTCGACAAGGACGGAAAAGCGCAAGGGCGACCAACGATGCTCGGCGTGCTGAAAGACGGGTCTTTGCTGGTGAGCGACGATGTTGGTAATGTAATCTGGCGGGTTAGGACCGCAATTTAGTGTGTGATGACTTTAGGTTTGGTGTGTTCCCCAGCGTAGGCTGGGGTCCAGACCTAAACAAAGAGTCTTTTGTCGGGGCTGGACCCCGGCCTTCGCCGGGGAACACAGTCGATTCAACTCAATGTAGTCATGCTCTAAATTTTGCGTCCGTCGCGCCCCGCCAATTCAACCGCATAATGCCAGGCAACCCTACCCGAACGCCCCCCGCGTCCATGCGCAAAGGCCAAGGCATCGGCTTCTTCCCACGCCAGTCCGAAATGTCCGGCATAGGCAGCGACCATTGCCAAAAATCCTTGTTGGTCAGGATATTGAAAGCCTAGTTTCAGGCCAAATCTGTCCGCAAGTGCCAGGCTGTCGTCGATGCCATCGCGGGAATTGATCGGATCGTCCTGCTCCGACATCTGCCGCTCAACAATATTGCGCCGGTTGGATGTGACATAAAGCCGCACGTTGTCCGGCCGCGCTTCGATACCGCCCTCCAGCAGCGAACGGAGCAGGCGCGGGCCGTTGTCTGTCGCATCAAAGGCGATGTCGTCAATAAACAGAATGAATTGACGGTTTGATCGTCCAAGCTGCGTGAACAATTGCGGCAAGCTGGCGACATGGTCAGCGGCGGCCTCAACCAGCGCGACAGGTAGGCCATCCGCTTGCAGGCTGCCCACCACCGATTTGACCAACGCCGATTTCCCCATCCCGCGCGCGCCCCACAACAGTGCGTCGTGCGCGGCGTGGCCCAGGGCATGGCGACGACTGTTTTCGGCGATGTCGGCTTTCTGCCGGTCCACGCCGACGATCAGTTCGACAGGGAGTGGCGCAAATTCCCGAACTGCTCCCAGAGCTTTGCCATCCCAATGATATGCTGGATGGGCAGCGAGATGGACCGGTGGAGCAGGTGGCGGGGCAATTCGTTCCAGCGCATCGGCAATGCGTTTGAGGGTATCGTCGTTCACGTCGCCAGCCCTACTGCATCGAGCGCGTAAAGCAACCCGGCCCCCGCCATTGCGCTGCCCTTCAGGGCCATCGCTTCGGGCAACATCACGTCCAGATAATAACGACAAGTCACCCGCTTTGCCTTCAGGAACGCATTGCCCGCATCACCCGCCAATTCGGCCTCTGCTGCGTGGAGTTGTTTCAGCATCAGCCAGCCGGATGTCGCGACCGCCATCATTGTGGTATAGGCATAGCTCCCGGCCAACCGGTCATCGACCGATGCGCCTATCATATATTCGGTGACTTCGGCACAGGCACCGGTCAGTACGGCGAGCCCTGTTTCGCTGACAGCGTCGGCCATGATCGTCTGCAAATGCCGCCGGATGACATCGCCGCCCTCCATGCCCAGTTTGCGCCCGACCAGATCTGCTGCCTGAATGCCGTTGGTGCCCTCATAAATCGCCGCGATGCGGATATCACGGTAATATTGTGCTGCGCCAGTTTCTTCGATGAAGCCCATGCCGCCATGCACCTGTATTCCGAGGCTGGCGATTTCGCTGCCCATATCGGTGCCATAGGTTTTGGCGAGCGGAGTTAGGAGGTCAACCAATTCGCGCGCGCCGGGTTCACCCAGCGTCGCCCGGTCAACCGCCCCCGACGCATAATATAATAAAGCGCGGATTGCCTGCGTCCCCGCCTTCATCCTGAGCAGCATCCGCCGCACATCGGGATGTTCGATAATTGCGACCGGGTCGCGGGACGGCACTCCCGCCTTTGCGGATTGCACCCGTTCGCTGGCGAACTGCAATGCTTTCTGCGTTGCACCCTCGGCAATCTGAACGCCCTGCAGGCCAACATTGAGACGGGCGTTGTTCATCATCGTGAACATCGCGCGCATCCCGCCAAACTCGGCACCGATCAATTCGCCGACACAATCGCCCTCGTCGCCAAAGGCCAGGACACATGTCGGCGACGCGTTAATACCCATCTTATGTTCTATCGATATAACTTTGATATCATTAGATTTATCAAAACCACCATCCGCCGCTACCTGATATTTGGGAACGAGGAACAGTGAAATCCCCTTGGTGCCAGCGGGTGCACCGGGCGTCCGGGCAAGAACCAAATGGACGATATTATCCGCCATGTCGTGGTCACCGAAGCTGATAAAAATCTTTTGGCCCTTTATTTGGTAAGTGCCATCGCCGCGCGGCGTCGCGGTCGATTTGAGCGCGCCGACGTCCGAACCCGCTTGCGGCTCGGTCAGGTTCATCGTGCCGGTCCATTCACCGGTAGAAAGCTTGGGCAGGAACGCCGCTTTTTGCGCGTCGCTGCCATGGTGATTGATCGCCTCAATCGCACCCACAGACAATATCGGACAAAGAGCAAACGCCATGTTGGCCGCACCCAATGAATCAAATGCGACCGTTGCAAGGCTGAAAGGCAATCCCTGTCCGCCAAAATCGGCGGGCGCATTGATCGAGCCCCAGCCATTGGCTACATATGCCTTATAAGCAGACACATAACCGTCAGGCATCATGACCTTGCCGTCGATCAACCGCGCGCCCACCGTGTCGCCAATCCGGTTAAGGGGCGCAAATTCGGCGGCGGAAAATTCGCCGATCCCTTCGACTATAGCCTGCACCAGATCGGGGGTCGCGTCGGCAAAACGGTTGTGCCCCGCCAGCGCATCAATGCCGGTAATGTGCTTCAGAACGAATAGCTGCTCGGTGACTGGTGCGGTGAATGGCATGAGTTTCGAAAAATCCTGTTTATGCTGTGTCGCAACAGCCTATAGCGACAGTTGATGTTTGGCTCAAATACCTTGGGGAATGGCTGGCTTTTGCCAGCGGATGAAGGTGCCATCGCTGCTGCTGCAGACCTGTTGCGCGGTGGTCAGATCGTCGCGATTCCCACCGAGACGGTCTACGGGCTCGCTGCGGACGCCAGTGATGCGGATGCGGTGGCGCGTATTTATGCCGCCAAGGGCCGCCCTGATTTTAACCCGTTGATCGTGCATGTTTGCGACAAGGCGGCGGCGGAGCGGCTGGCGGTTTTTGACGAGTTGGCGGACAGGTTGGCGGAGGCATTCTGGCCGGGACCGATGACTCTGGTATTACCGCTCCGCCCCGACGCGCCGGTTGCCAAGGCGGTGACGGCGGGCCTCCCGACAATTGCGCTGCGCTGTCCGGCGCATCCGGTAATGCAAGCGGTGCTCAAAGCGACCGGCCTCAACCTCGCCGCACCCTCGGCCAACAAAAGCGGGGGCATCAGCCCGACGCGCGCCGAGCATGTGCTGGCAAGTTTGGGCGGGGCTGTACCGATGATATTGGATGCAGGACCGTGCGAGGCGGGTCTGGAGTCGACCATCGTCGCCGTGCGCGCGGATGGCTGGCAGATACTGCGACCCGGTCCGGTCACGGCGGAAGCGATTGTGGGGATTGCGGGGTCGTCGCCGATTGCTGCTACCTACGCCAAAATCGAAGCACCCGGCCAACTCGCCAGCCATTATGCGCCGGCAAAGCCGCTGCGCCTCGACGCTCAAACCGCGATATCCGGCGAATGGCATATCGGTTTCGGCGCAATAGGCGGGAACGATAACCTGTCCGCAAAAGGCGACCTGGCCCAAGCTGCCGCGTATTTGTTCGATGCACTCCATAAAGCCGATGCCAGCAGCTGCAATATGATAGCTGTCGCGCCGATTCCGCATCAGGGCGTTGGCGAAGCGATCAACGACCGGCTGGCGAGGGCAGCGTCGCGGTGAGATTTTGGTTTATTATTTTTATGGCTTTGACCTCGAGCATTACGCATGCCGGACCCAAGGCCGAAGAAGTAACCGCCTACCGCGCACTGGTTGGTGAAGATCAGCGGCTCGCCAATGTCGCCCATCGGCTGGCGCGCGCCAACGCACCGTTCTGCGCCAGCACCGAACAATCGCTCGGTTGGATGTTGCACGACATTGCTCAATATCCTGATCCGGAAGTTGCACGCGCCGCTTTCGGCTTTGCCTTGCCGATCCAGATCTCTGCCGTAGCCGATGATAGCGCGGCTAGCCGAGCAGGACTGCGGGTTGATGATGCGTTGGTTCAAATCGACGCTGACAACGGTCACGTCCGCTTTAACAAACCTTCAAATCCTTCATATGCCCTTGACTATAAACGAATGGAATTGCTGCTTATCGGACTTGACGCGTTGCTGGCCAACAACCCCAAGGGCGATGTGACAATAACGTATTTGCGCGATGGCACCCAAGCATCGGCCCGTGTCCAGCCGGTCGCCGAATGCGCCAGCGACTTCCAGATCGATACCAAGGACGGACTTGATGCCGGGGCCGACGGCGAACGGGTAAGGGTAACAATCGGACTAGTCCGCTACGCAATCGATGATGCTGAACTCGCCGCTGTGGTCGCGCATGAGATTTCGCATAACCTGCTGAGTCACCGCGCGCGGTTAGACGGCCTAAAGCGCGGCAAGACCAAAGCGCTCCTTGCGACCGAGATCGAGGCCGACCGGCTGTCGGTATGGCTGATGGCGAATGCCGGTTATGATCCTAAAGCGGCGTTACGGTTCTGGGAACGCTATGGTCGCAAAACCGGATTGGGGATATTTTCGGACGGTACGCATCTTCGCTGGAAGAACCGCGTCAAGGTCATGCAAGCGGAAATCGATTTGATGGCAAAAACCGAAAAGCGGGACGGTCTGTTGCCACCGCCTTTGCTCGTCGGCGGATAAGTTGCCGTCCACAAGAAATTCCGGTTGTAGAACAGGATGCTGTTCCATCCCGCCCGTTCTTGGCCTATCACCGCTGTAAGTAAGCAATTGGGGAGGGTGCTTTGCCCATTTCGGCCAGAATAAAAGTCGGGTTGCTTCCCCTTGTCCTTGTCGTCGGGTGCGGTGAAGATCAGACCGCAAGCAAAATTGCTGCCGACGAAATCCATCCCGTGCAAGTGATGAAGGTGCAGCAGGAAAATCTGCTGCGCACGTTAAATGCGGTCGGCACGGTGCGCTATCGCCGCGAAACGCCGTTGGGTTTTACATCTGCGGGCAAGGTCGCTTCTGTCCGGTTTGAAGAGGGCGACTTTGTTAAGCGCGGCGCATTGCTGGCGGCGCTTGACGGAACCAGCGTCGGTGCTGACTTGAGCGTTGCAACCGCAGAGCGCGATAGGGCGCGGGCAGAATTGGAGCGTATCCGTTCGCTTTATGCCGATGGTTGGGTGACCAAACAGCGCTTCGAGGCGTCCCAAGCTGCGGCTAAGGGCGCCGACGCGAGGGTGCGCCAAGCCGGATTCGCCTCGGGCACTGCCCAACTTTATGCACCATCCAGCGGCGTTGTGCTCACCCGCAACGTCCAGCCGGGACAAGTCGTTGCCGCTGGAACGCAGATCATGATCCTAGGCGAGAATGACGAGGGCTTTGTCTTCCGCGTGCCGATTATCGACCGCGATGCCTCCAAATTGCGCGTCGGTATGGCGGCCGATATCACCATCGAAAGCTTGGAAGGCGCGCCGATCTTGGCGACCATTTCCGAAATTGACGGTCGCGCCAATGAAGCGACCGGCGCATTTACGGCGCAGTTCCGCCTGGCCAGCCGCCCTCAATTGCGTTCGGGCCAGATTGGGACCGCCAGCATCAAATTGCCCGCATCCGAAAACGGTGCGCTGCAAATTCCCGCGAGTGCATTGTTTGGGGTGCGAACTGGCGAGGGGCTGGTTTACGTCGTAGACGGCAAGAACCGCGTTGAAACGCGCAATGTGGCGATCGAACGGCTGACTGATGGCTTTGTAATTGTGACAGGCGGGATCAAGCCGGGCGATATCATTGTCACGTCGGGGGGCGAGAAATTACGTACCGGTTCGCGGGTCCGTCCGGTTAAAGTGCCGGACTGACCGCGGATATGCATATAGCCGAAATCGCAATTCGCCGGTGGCAGTTGACGCTGGTGCTGTTTGCGCTGCTCTGTGCATTGGGAGTTTCCGCCTTTCTGCAAATTCCACGCGCGGTCGATCCGCATTTTTCTATGCCGGTGGTTTCGATCCATGCGTCGCAGCCGGGGGCCAGTGCTGCCGATGTGGAACAAACAATCACCAAGCCGATTGAGGAATTGGTCCAGGGCTTGGAAGATGTGCAAAATATTACCTCGACCAGCAGCGACGGCAACGCCGTCATCCGTGCCGAGTTTGACTGGGCGGGCGACCCCGATCAATATTTCAATGATACGGTGCGAGAGGTAACCGCCATTCGCAGCCAGTTGCCCGCCGATTTGTCGCGGCTGACTTTTGACAAATTGCGCACCACCAACGCGTCCATCCTGCAAATTGCGCTGATCAGTGAGACCGCCAGCTGGTATCGCATGGAAAAATATGCGCGTGACATCAGCGAGGCGCTTGGTCGCTATCAGGAGGTGCGGGCTTCTGAAATTCACGGATTGCCGCAGCCTGAAATCAGCGTCGCAATCGACGCCGGACGGTTGGCGGCGTTGCGGGTCCCTGCCAGTTCGGTGGCGGATGCCATTAAACTGGGTGGGGCCGATGTGCCCGCCGGTGCCGTTACCAGCGGCACCCGACGGTTCAATGTCGAAGCCGGGGGGGCGTTTCGTGATCTCGAAAAAGTCCGCAATTTGCCCCTGCGCAGCAATGACGGCACCATCCTGCGCGTCGCCGATGTCGCCGATGTCCGCTGGGGGGCAGCAGAGCAGCGGGTGAAAGTCAGTCATAATGGCAAGCGCGCGCTGTTCATTACCGCAAACCAGAAACAGGGGACAGACGCGACGAGGCTGCGCAACGTTTTGGTGCAAGAGTTGGAGCTGCAGAAAAAGCTGCTGCCGCCCGATATTCAGGCCGTCATCCAGTTTGACCAGAGCCGCGACATAACCAAAAGGCTGAAAGAACTGACACGTGATTTTTTGATCGCGCTGTTCTTGGTGCTTTTTACCTTGCTGCCTTTGGGCTGGCGTGCGTCGGTCATTGTCATGGTATCGATTCCGCTATCGCTCGCATCCGGCCTGCTTGCGATTTATGCCATCGGTTTCAATCTTAGCCAGTTGGTCGTTGCGGGCTTCATTCTGTCGCTCGGGCTTCTGGTTGATGATTCCATTGTTGTGACCGAGAATATTTCGCGTCATTTGCGGATGGGCAAGCCGCGAAATCAGGCTGCAATCGATGGCACAAAGGAAATCACCCGGGCGGTTTTGGGATCCACCGGTGTGCTGGTTTTTGCGTTTCTTCCGCTGTTTTACTTGCCCGAGGGTCCCGGGAAATTCGCCCAGAGTTTTATTGGCGCTATCGTATATACCGTGATTGCTTCGATGATCGTCTCGTTGACCGTAGTGCCGTTTCTGGCCAGCCGGATTTTGAGCAGGGAGGAGCACGAGGGCGGTAATGCGTTTCTGCGCTGGTTGATGGACAAGATTGACCGTTTTTATCATCCAGTACTGCACCGTGGGCTGGACGCGCCACAGCGTACCGTTTGGGGTGCGCTGGCGATAACCTGCGCGGCGTTTTTTCTGATACCCGTTCTGGGGTTCAGCCTTTTTCCCAATGCCGACACATCCCATTTCCGCGTTACGGTGGAGGCCGAGCAGGGGTCGAGCATAGCTGAAACGTCAAGAATTGTGATGGAGGTTTCCAAAGTCTTGAAAACCGAACCTGCCGTTAAAGTGCGCGCAGAAAATGTCGGGGCGTATAATCCGTCTGCCTATTACAATAGCTTCAACCGCGGTGAAAATCCGGCGAATGGCGAAGTATTGGCCGTAATGGATGAATGGAAAGGTCGCGAAGCGCAGGCGATGGTCGAACGTTTGCGCAAGAAGCTTGACCAGATACCGGGTGCGCGGATCAAGCTTATATTGTATCAGAACGGTGCGCCCATCAACGCCCCTGTGGAATTTCGCGTATATGGCCCCGAACAGGAACAACTGCGCGCCATTGCCGGACAGATGGAACAGCGTTTGCGCGATACACCGGGCACACGCGATATAAATAACCCGGTGGCGTTTGACCGGGTTGATCTCGACGTCCGTATTGATGAGGCTAAGGCAGCTTTGCTTGATATTCCGTCCGGTACCCCGCGCCGTGCCATCCGGCTTGCATTATCGGGCGAACGGGCAGGAACATTTCGCGATGTCGAAGGGGACAGCTATCCAGTAGTTGTCCGGCTACCGCTAGCCGAAACGCAACCCATATCTGCGCTGGACAATATATATGTGGCGAACCGTAGCGGCCAGCCGGTATTGCTTTCGGAAATCAGTAACCCGACACTCGAATCCACACCTGCCGCCATTTACCGCTATAATCTGGAACGCTATGTTAGCATAAATGCGCAAATTACGCCTGGTAGTGTCGTGTCCAAGGTTAACCAGGCCGCGCAACAGCGGATGGACAAAATTCCGCTGCCACCCGGCTACTCGATTGAGATCGGCGGAGAAGCCGAGAAAATCAACGACATTTTTGCCGGTTTCGGACCGGTAATCATAATCGCGCTGTTCAGTATTTTCGCGATACTTGTTGCCGAATTTGGCCGCTTCAAAGAAGCGCTGGTTGTAGCGGGGGTCATTCCGCTTGGCATTTTCGGCGGGCTGATCGCGCTGTTTGTCACTGGCAACAATCTTTCATTTCTTGCCGTTATCGGCTTCATTGCGCTCATTGGCATTGAAATCAAAAACTCCATCCTGCTGGTCGATTTTACCAGCCAGTTGCGCGAGCGAGGGATGGCTTTGCGCGAAGCCATCGAGCGCGCCGGCGAGGTACGTTTTCTGCCCGTATTGCTCACCTCGATCACCGCCATTGGCGGGTTAATGCCGCTCGCGCTTTTTGGTGGCAGCCTTTACGGCCCTATCGCGATTGTACTGATCGGGGGGTTGATTTCTTCTACCCTGCTATCACGTATTGTCACACCGGCGATGTACCTGTTGGTGGTGCGCGGTGACGAGGCGAAGGCCCAAGCCCGGACCGAAGCTGCTGCGGAAGGAAATGGGTGATGGAAGATAACAAGATGGACCAGGCAATTTTTGCAGGTGGATGCTTCTGGTGCACCGAGGCGGTTTTTAAACAGCTGTCGGGCGTTTTGAGCGTTGAAAGCGGGTATATAGGCGGCCATGTGGCCGACCCCGACTATAAGAGCGTGTGTGGCGGCAATACCGGCCACGCCGAGGCTATCCGCGTTGGTTTTGATCCAGCCGTCGTCAGCTATGCCGATTTGCTCGATATTCACTTCGCGACGCACGACCCGACGCAACTGAACCGGCAGGGCAATGACGTCGGCACGCAATATCGCTCGGCGATATTCCCGCTCAATGATGCGCAACGTCTCGAGGCCGAAGCCGGGATAGTGCGCACCGCGAAGAACTGGCCTCAGCCGATTGTAACCACAATCGAAGGTCCGGCAATTTGGTATCCTGCGGAGGAGTATCATCAGCAATATTGGGAAGGCGAGGGGCAACGTAATCCTTATTGCTTAGCGGTTATCCCCCCCAAATTAGCTAAACTAAAGAGTGGTTTCGCAGGTCGTATGGTTGCTGCATAAGGTGGTCACCGCAAAGGCCACTTTTGCGTAATATATTGATGTTAGGTCCTCTCCATGAACCAAAAACCGATTCGTAAAGCCGTATTCCCTGTAGCAGGTCTCGGCACCCGCTTTTTGCCTGCAACCAAAGCTATTCCCAAGGAAATGCTGCCCATCGTTGACAGTCCGCTGATTCAATATGCGGTGGACGAGGCGCGGGAAGCTGGCATCGAACAGATGATTTTCGTCACCGGTCGCGGCAAGAGCGCGATCGAGGATCATTTTGACATTGCCTACGAGCTTGAAAAGACGATGGCGGAACGCGGCAAGGATTTGTCGGTTCTCGGTCCCACACGGCTTGGCCCCGGAAACTGCGCCTACGTCCGGCAGCAGGAGCCATTGGGGCTCGGTCATGCCATCTGGTGCGCGCGCGATATTGTAGGTGATGAGCCGTTCGCAATATTTCTGCCCGATGAGTTCATGCACGGATCGCCCGGTTGCATGAAGCAAATGGTTGAGGCCTATCACCGGCTGGGTGGTAACCTGATTTCCGTGCTGGAAGTGCCGCATGACAAGGTGTCGAGCTATGGTGTGATTGCTCCGGGTACGCGCGATGGCGCCATAACCGAGGTCAAGGGACTTGTGGAGAAGCCCAAGGTCGAAGACGCACCGTCAAACCTCATCATCTCGGGCCGCTATATCTTGCAACCGCAAGTGATGCGGGTGCTGGAGGGGCAGGAAAAGGGCGCTGGCGGCGAAATCCAGTTGACCGATGCGATGGCGCAGATGATCGGACAGCAGCCGTTCCACGCGGTCACTTTTGATGGCAAGCGTTATGACTGCGGGTCAAAGGTTGGCTATATCGAAGCGAACCTCGCCGTCGCTTTGGAACGCCCTGATATGGCCGATGAAGTGCGCGCGATTGCGGTAAATTTGCTAAA
The DNA here is from genome assembly GCA_040007915.1 of Sphingorhabdus sp. Taxonomy (GTDB): domain Bacteria; phylum Pseudomonadota; class Alphaproteobacteria; order Sphingomonadales; family Sphingomonadaceae; genus Sphingorhabdus_B. The sequence continues at coordinate 18,000 of JBDTUD010000002.1, read as the reverse complement.
ATGAGCTGCGTGCCCCGGCTTGCGGGCAGGGACAACGCTTTATCCCGCGTTAAGAAAACCGCTGTAAAAAGTTCATAGCCCAGTTTGTTGCACTGATATAGGCGAAGCCAGATTTTTTGAGCGGGAGTTTGCTATGCGTTTGTTGTTATGTGTCAGTGCAGTCCTCCTGCTGCAGGGTTGCGTCGCGTCGGTCGTGAAAGAAGTGGTGACAGCGCCGATCAAGGTCGTGTCGAAAACCGCCGACGTCATGACCACCAGCCAATCCGAAGCCGACGAGAAACGCGGCAAGGAAATGCGCCAGCGTGAGGAACGGCTGGGAAAGATGGCGCGCGAACGCGACAAGGCCGCGAAGAAATGCGACAATGGCGACGGTGACGCCTGCCAGACTGCCGACGCCCTGGACGCGCAAATCGAAGCCGAGCAGGGCCGGGCTATTTAGCAGCTTGCTTCATTTCGATAGTTCTCGAAATATCTATTGACTATAACTAACGATTCGATATTTCTAATATTATCGAATCGTTAGGAACATCCATGCACGCCAATACCGTAATCCGCGCCTTGGGCGCGCTGGCGCAAGAGCACAGACTGGCCGCATTTCGCGCGTTGGTGCAGGCTGGGGCCGATGGTCTCTCCGCAGGCGCGATTGCGGAAAAGCTGCAACTGCCCAATTCCTCGCTCTCCTTCCATCTGGCTCAACTCACCAACGCCGGATTGATCCTGCAGGAGCGGCGGGGGCGATCGCTGATTTATTCTGCCGACTATGCGGCAATGAACGGCCTGATCGGCTATCTCATGGAAAATTGCTGTGCCGGTGCCGCCTGTACGCCGGACGTCACCTGTTCATTATCAGAAGAAAGGAATGTCGCATGAAGCGCTTTCACGTCCATGTCGGGGTCGAAAGTCTCGATCAATCCATTGTCTTTTATACAGGCCTGTTCGGCGAACAGCCAACAGTCACCAAGCCCGATTATGCCAAATGGATGCTCGACGATCCGCGTGTAAACTTTGCCATTTCAACCAAGGAAGGCATGAAACGCGGGATCGAGCATCTGGGCGTCCAAGTCGAAAACAGCGACGAACTCGCTGAAGTCTATGGCCGCCTGAAAGCCGCCAATGGTCCAGTTCTGGAAGAAGGGGCCACTACCTGCTGTTACGCCAAATCCGAAAAGAGCTGGATCGCCGACCCCGATGGTATCATGTGGGAGGCATTTTTGACCAGTGGCGAGGCCACCGTCTACGGCGATAATCCCGAGCTGGAACAGCTAGCCTCGGACAATGCTGCGGCGGCGGCATGTTGTACGCCGAAGGCACCGGTGACGCCCAACCGGTCCACCGCCTGCTGCTGAGGACAATATGACTGACCGCATCTACAATGTGCTGTTCTTGTGCACCGGAAACTCGGCCCGTTCGATATTGGGCGAGGCGTTGCTCAACAAATATGGCGCGGGGCGTTTCAAAGCCTTTAGCGCGGGCAGCTTCCCGAAAGGCGCTGTGCATCCGATGGCGCTATCGGTGCTGGGCGGGCTTGGCTTTGAAACCAGCGATTTCCGCTCTAAAAGCTGGGACGAGTTCTCCGCGCCCGCTGCCCCGGTGTTCGATTTTATCTTCACCGTCTGTGACAACGCGGCGGGTGAAATCTGCCCGGTCTGGCCGGGGCACCCGATGACCGCGCACTGGGGCATCGGCGACCCCGCAGCGGTGGAAGGAGAGGGGCAGCGTGAGGCGTTCCTGACCGCGCTCCGCTATTTGCAGCGTCGGATAGATCTGTTCTTGGCGTTGCCGTTGGAAAGCATCGACAATATGGCGCTGAAGTCCCGGCTGAGCCAGATTGGCCGGGAAGAAGGCACAACTGGCCTGACGTCAGCATGAGGGCCAAACTTGTCGCCGAAGCGGTCGGCAGTTTCTTCCTTTTCGCCACGGTTGTTGGCTCTGGCATCATGGCCGAACGGCTGGCGGGTGGCAATGTTGCCGTGGCCTTGCTCGGCAATAGTATAGCAACAGGCGCGATGCTGTTCGTGCTGATCTCGATGCTTGGACCAATATCGGGTGCGCATTTCAATCCGGCGGTCAGCCTGGTGATGTGGCGGCGTAAGGAACTAACGGGGAAGCTGCTTCTCGCCTTTGTCGCTGTCCAATTGGCGGCGGGGGTATCGGGCGTGTGGGCCACGCATCTGATGTTCGACATGCCAATCCTGCAATTCTCCGGTAAAGCCCGCACTGGGGTTGGCCAATGGACTGGCGAGTTTATTGCGACCTTTGGTCTGCTCCTCACCATATTAGGCACCGCGCGCCACCGCCCGGCGGCGATACCGGCCAGCGTCGCGCTCTATATAACAGCGGCATATTGGTTCACGTCATCCACCAGCTTCGCCAATCCGGCCATCACTGTCGCGCGCAGCCTGTCAGACAGTTTTGCCGGGATAGCGCCTTTGGATGTCGGCGGGTTCATTGTTGCGCAACTAGCTGGTGCAATATGCGCGCTTGTGGCTGCCAAGCTATTATTCCCACCGGACTGAGTTCTGCTCGGTTGCAAAACCAACAAAAAACCCGCCGGAATCACTCCCGGCGGGTTTTTGTTTTGTCGTTAGCCGTTGGCGTTTGAGGCTTATTCTTCCTCGCCCGCGTCTTCGACCATCAGGTCATCAGCAACCGCATCGTCCATCACCGTGTCATCGGTGGTGAAGTCATCGGCGATGACCTTTGCCAGCACATCGTCACCAATCGCGGCTTCCGGGCCCTGCGCCAGTTCGGCGGCATGCTCTTCAGCGGCGGTTTCAGGCGCGATCAGGCTTTCCTGCAGCTTTTTGTAGCTGGCACGAAGCGCTGCGTCGCGGCTGTTGGCGGTGACGCGCATGCGGTGCATGGCGGAACCGGTACCTGCCGGGATCAAACGACCGACGATCACGTTTTCCTTCAGGCCGGTCAGGATGTCCTTCTTGCCTTCAACCGCCGCCTGCGTCAGCACGCGGGTGGTTTCCTGGAACGACGCGGCCGAGATGAAGCTGCGGGTTTGCAAGCTTGCCTTGGTGATGCCCAGAAGGACCGGCTTGCCCACGGCGGGCTTCTGGTTCTTCGTCAGCTTCGCGTTGATCGCATCCATTTCTTCCCGGTCAACCTGTTCGGCGGCCAGCAATGTCGTGTCGCCACCATCGGTGATTTCAACCTTTTGCAGCATCTGGCGAACAATCGTTTCGATGTGCTTGTCGTTGATTTTCACGCCTTGCAGACGATAGACTTCCTGAATTTCGGCAACCAGATATTCTGCCAGCGCCTCGACACCCATGACTTCAAGAATGTCATGCAAGTCAGGCGAACCAGAAATCAGGTTATCGCCCTTACGAACGAAATCGCCTTCCTGGACGTCAAGAACCTTTGACTTCGGAATGAGATATTCAATCCGGTCGCCTTCTTCCGGTACAATCGCGATCTTGCGTTTCGCTTTGTAATCCCGGACGAATTCGACGCGGCCCGAAATCTTGGCGATGACCGCACAATCCTTTGGCTTACGTGCTTCGAACAGTTCGGCAACGCGCGGCAGACCACCGGTGATGTCGCGGGTCTTGGCGGATTCGCGGGTCACACGGGCGATGACGTCGCCAGCCTGAACCTCTGCACCATCTTCGACCGACAACATCGTGCCGGGTCCGAGCAGATAGCGTGCCGCTTCACCACTGTCGCCGTCGAGCAAGGTCAGGCGCGGACGCAGTTCCTCTTTCTTGGCGCGACCGATGGAACGGTCTTCGGTGATGATGCTCTGGGCGATGCCCGTTGCTTCGTCGGTTTGTTCGCTGAGCGTGCGGCCATCGATCAGATCCTGGAATTTCACCACACCTGATTTGTCGGTGATGACCGGCATGGTGAACGGGTCCCAATCGGCAAGACGCGCGCCTGCTTCGACTTCGGCACCATCGGCATAAGCCAGGGTCGCACCATAAGGCAGACGGTGGACTTCAAGCTCCCGGCCATCGCGGTCGAGAATGACCAGCTCGCCGTGACGCGCCATCGCCAGACGGCGTTTGCGCTTATCGATGATGGTAGGCAGGTCGCGGTACATGACTTTACCCGCCGACGACGCGTCGAGGTTCGACTGTTCGTTCAACTGCGCCGCACCACCGATGTGGAAAGTACGCATGGTAAGCTGCGTGCCAGGTTCACCGATCGACTGGGCGGCGATAACGCCAACCGCTTCACCGATGTTCACAGGCGTACCGCGCGCCAGGTCGCGTCCATAGCAGGTGCCACACACGCCAACCTTGGATTCGCACACCAGTGGCGAACGGATCTTCAGGGCTTGCAGGCCAGTGGCTTCCATTTCGGCAACCATTGGTTCGTCAAGCAATGTGCCTGTCGGGATCAGCACCTTGCCGTCGGCATCGGTGATGTCTTCCGCCGTGGTGCGGCCAAGGACACGTTCGCCAAGTGACGCGATGGTCGAACCGCCCTGGACGATCGAACGCATTTCCAGCGCACGTTCGGTACCGCAATCGACTTCGACAATCGTGCAATCCTGCGAAACGTCAACCAGACGCCGCGTCAGATAACCCGAGTTTGCAGTCTTCAAGGCAGTATCGGCAAGACCCTTACGGGCACCGTGGGTCGAGTTGAAATACTCGAGAACGGTCAGGCCTTCCTTAAAGTTCGAGATGATCGGCGTTTCGATGATTTCGCCCGAAGGCTTGGCCATCAAACCGCGCATACCGGCAAGCTGCTTCATCTGCGCTGGCGAACCACGCGCACCGGAGTGGGCCATCATGTAGACCGAGTTGACCGGTAATTCGCGGCCATGCTCGTCCAATGGCGATGCTTTCAGCTTGTCCATCATGGCACCGGCAACGCGGTCGCCACAGGTCGACCAAGCGTCGATCACCTTGTTGTATTTTTCCTGCTGGGTGATCAAACCATCCTGATATTGCTGTTCGAAATCGGCAACAATCGCCTTGGTTTCGGTAACCATTCCTTCTTTTTCTTCGGGAATGATCATGTCGTCCTTACCGAACGAGATACCCGCCTTGAACGCGTGCTTGAAGCCCAGCGACATGATCGCGTCGGCGAACAACACCGTGTCCTTCTGGCCGGTGTGACGATAAACCTGATCGATAACGTCGCCGATTTCCTTCTTGGTGAGAAGGCGGTTTACGGTTTCGAACGGCACCTTGTAGCTTTGCGGCAGGCATTCGCCCAAAAGCATACGACCCGGCGTCGTGTTGTAACGCACCATGTGCTGTTCACCGGCTTCGTTGGTTTGCGGTACCCGGGCAATGATCTTGGAATGGAGCGTCACCGCGCCAACCTCGATTGCCTGATGCACTTCGGCCATGTCGGACAGCATCATGCCTTCGCCGGGTTCACCCTTACGGTCCATCGACAGATAATAGAGACCCAGGACCATATCCTGCGAAGGAACGATGATCGGTTTGCCATTGGCTGGCGACAGGATGTTGTTGGTCGACATCATCAGCACGCGGGCTTCAAGCTGCGCTTCAAGGCTCAGCGGCACGTGGACGGCCATCTGGTCACCGTCAAAGTCGGCGTTAAAGGCCGAGCAGACCAAAGGATGAAGCTGGATTGCCTTGCCTTCGATCAGGACGGGCTCAAATGCCTGAATGCCCAAACGGTGAAGCGTTGGCGCGCGGTTCAAAAGCACCGGATGCTCGCGGATCACCTCGTCGAGGATGTCCCAGACTTCCTTGCGTTCCTTTTCGACCCACTTCTTGGCTTGCTTCAGGGTCATCGACAGACCCTTGGCGTCGAGACGCGAGTAGATGAACGGCTTGAACAGTTCCAAAGCCATTTTCTTCGGCAGGCCGCATTGATGCAGTTTCAGTTCCGGGCCGGTCACGATGACCGAACGGCCTGAATAATCGACGCGCTTGCCGAGAAGGTTTTGACGGAAACGGCCCTGTTTGCCCTTGAGCATGTCGGACAGTGACTTCAGCGGACGTTTGTTGGCACCGGTAATGGTGCGGCCACGACGGCCGTTGTCGAACAATGCGTCAACGGCTTCCTGCAACATGCGCTTTTCGTTGCGGACGATGATGTCAGGCGCGCGCAGTTCGATCAGGCGCTTCAAACGGTTGTTACGGTTGATAACGCGGCGATAGAGATCGTTGAGATCGGAAGTCGCAAACCGGCCACCATCAAGCGGCACCAGCGGGCGAAGCTCTGGCGGAATGACGGGGATGACGTCGAGGATCATCCATTCGGGCTTGTTGCCGGAATCGATGAAGGATTCCACGACCTTCAAACGCTTGATGATCTTCTTCGGCTTCAGTTCCGACTTCGTAACCGCGAGTTCGGCGAGCAGATCGTCACGTTCCTGAACAAGGTCGAGGTCCATCAGCATTTGCTTGACGGCCTCTGCACCGATGCTGGCGGTGAAGGCGTCTTCGCCATATTCATCCTGCGCGTCGAGCAATTCGTCTTCGCTCATCAACTGGAATTTTTCCAGCGCGGTCAGACCGGGCTCGGTGACGATGTAATTCTCGAAATAAAGCACGCGCTCAAGCTGCTTCAACTGCATGTCGAGCAACAAGCCGATGCGCGACGGCAGCGATTTCAGGAACCAGATATGGGCGACAGGAGCAGCGAGCTCGATATGGCCCATGCGCTCACGACGCACCTTGGTGACGGTGACTTCGACGCCGCATTTTTCGCAGACGACGCCTTTATATTTCATCCGCTTGTACTTGCCGCACAGGCATTCATAATCCTTCACCGGACCAAAGATGCGCGCGCAGAACAGGCCGTCACGCTCTGGCTTGAACGTGCGGTAGTTGATGGTTTCGGGCTTCTTGATCTCGCCGAAAGACCATGACCGGATTTTTTCCGGCGACGCGATGCCGATCTGGATCTGGTCGAAGGTTTCGACCTTGGCGACGGGATTGTTGAATTTGCTCAGTTCGTTCATTTTTAATTCCTCATTGGGCCTTGGACCCATGAAATCTTGGCAGGGCTGGGAGGGTAGGGCGGGGGTTTAGCCCGCCCGTTCCTTCATTCAGCCGCCTCGGCAAAGCCCTCGTCGCCTTCGAGAAGGTCGTGTGCCTTCAGTTCGACATTGAGCCCCAGCGAGCGCATTTCCTTGACCAGAACGTTGAAGCTTTCGGGGATACCGGCTTCGAACGTATCGTCGCCCTTGACGATCGCTTCATAAACCTTTGTCCGCCCGATCACGTCATCCGACTTCACCGTCAACATTTCCTGCAGGGTGTAAGCGGCGCCATAGGCTTGCAGCGCCCAGACTTCCATTTCCCCGAAACGCTGTCCGCCGAACTGCGCCTTACCACCCAGCGGTTGCTGCGTGACGAGCGAGTACGGACCAATCGACCGCGCGTGGATCTTGTCGTCGACCAAGTGATGCAGTTTGAGCATGTAGATATACCCAACGGTCACTTTGCGGTCGAACTTGTCGCCGGTGCGGCCGTCGAACAGGTCGCTTTGGCCCGATGTATCGAGACCGGCCAGCGTCAGCATTGCGGAAACATCGGCTTCACGCGCACCATCGAACACCGGTGTACCCATTGGCACACCTCCGGTCACATGGCCGGCCAACTCAATGATGTCGGCATCGCTGCGACCATTGATTTCCTTGGCATAATCCTCGCCATAGGCATGGACGAGACGTTCCCGCACAGCTTCCGGCGGCGCAGCGGCTGCCGGATTGGGGTTGGCATGGCGCCAATCCTCAAGCGCTTCGGAAATCTGCTTGCCAAGACCGCGTGCGGCCCAGCCCAGATGGGTTTCGAAAATCTGCCCGACGTTCATACGTGAAGGCACACCCAGCGGGTTGAGCACGATGTCAACCGGTGTCCCATCGGCCAGGAACGGCATGTCTTCGGCGGGCAGGATGCGCGAAATCACACCCTTGTTCCCGTGACGACCGGCCATTTTATCGCCCGGTTGCAGCTTGCGCTTCACCGCGACGAATACCTTGACCATTTTCAGCACGCCCGGTGCCATTTCGTCACCGCGTTCCAGTTTCTCGCGACGATCTTCGAACTTCTCGACGATCAGTTTGACGGCTTCGTCATACTGGACCTTGACGGCTTCCAGGTCGCCTTGGACTTTGTCATCGGTGACAGCGATTTTCCACCATTCGAAGCGCTCAACTTCCGCGAGGATTTCCTCGGTGATCTTGTCGCCCTTCTTGATGCCCTTTGGCCCTGCAGCCACAACCTGTCCGAGCATCATGTCGCGCAGGCGGTTATAGGTCGCACGGTTGAGGATCGAGCGTTCGTCCTCGCGGTCTTTGGCAAGCCGTTCGATTTCTTCACGCTCGATGGCCATCGCGCGTTCGTCCTTGTCGATGCCGTGGCGATTGAATACGCGCACTTCAACGACGGTTCCGGCAACGCCCGGCGGCAATTTCAGCGAGGTGTCGCGTACGTCACTGGCTTTTTCACCAAAGATCGCGCGGAGCAGTTTTTCTTCCGGCGTCATCGGGCTTTCACCCTTTGGCGTGATCTTGCCGACTAGGATGTCGCCCGGATGCACTTCAGCACCGATGTAGACGATGCCCGCTTCGTCGAGGCTGCGCAGCGCTTCCTCACCGACATTTGGAATATCGCGGGTGATGTCTTCCGGACCAAGCTTGGTATCGCGGGCCATGACTTCGAATTCGTCGATATGGATCGAGGTGAACACGTCGTCTTTCACGATGCGTTCGGAGATCAGGATCGAATCTTCGTAGTTGTAGCCGTTCCACGGCATGAACGCGACGAGGCTGTTTTTGCCCAGCGCCAGTTCACCCAGCTCGGTCGAAGGACCATCGGCGATGATATCGCCGGCGAACACTTCGTCGCCGACTTTAACGAGCGGCTTCTGGTTGATGCAGGTGTTCTGGTTCGAACGCTGGAATTTCTGCAGCGTGTAGATGTCGACGCCCGATTTGCCAGCTTCGACTTCACCGGTCACGCGGACAACGATACGCGTTGCGTCAACCTGATCGACAATGCCGGTACGGCGTGCACCAATGGCAGCGCCGGAATCGCGGGCTACGGTTTCTTCCATGCCGGTGCCGACAAACGGTGCTTCTGCACGGAGCAGAGGCACAGCCTGGCGTTGCATGTTCGAACCCATCAGCGCGCGGTTGGCGTCATCGTTTTCCAGGAACGGGATGAGCGATGCTGCGACCGAGACCAGCTGCTTCGGGCTGACGTCCATCAACGTGATCTGATCGCGTGGTGCCATCAGGAATTCACCGGCTTCGCGTGACGAGATCAATTCCTCGGCAAAGCTGCCATCGGCGTTGAGTTCGGCGTTTGCCTGCGCAATCGTGTTTTTCTGCTCTTCCATAGCGGAGAGATAGACCACGTCATCGGTGACCTTATGGTCGATGACCTTGCGGTACGGCGTTTCAATAAAGCCATATTTGTTGACGCGGCTGAAGCTCGCAAGCGAGTTGATCAGACCGATGTTCGGGCCTTCAGGCGTTTCAATCGGGCAGATCCGGCCATAATGCGTCGGGTGAACGTCGCGGACTTCAAAGCCGGCGCGCTCACGTGTCAGGCCGCCCGGTCCAAGTGCGGAAACGCGGCGCTTATGGGTAACTTCGCTGAGTGGGTTGGTCTGATCCATGAACTGCGACAACTGCGAGCTGCCGAAGAATTCACGGACAGCAGCAACCGCAGGCTTGGCGTTGATGAGGTCGTTCGGCATTACCGTCGACACGTCCACGCTGGACATACGCTCCTTAACGGCACGCTCCATGCGGAGCAGACCGACGCGGTACTGGTTTTCGAGCAGTTCGCCGACCGAACGTACACGACGGTTGCCGAGGTTATCGATATCGTCGATTTCGCCCTTGCCATCCTTCAGGTTTACCAGTTCCTTGATGACCGCAAGAATATCCTCGTTGCGCAAGGTTGTGTGATCGTCTGGCGCATCCAGTTGCAGGCGCATGTTCAATTTAACGCGGCCAACGGCGGACAGGTCGTAGCGTTCGGGGTCGAAGAACAGGCCAGCGAACAAGGCTTCAGCGGTTTCGCGCGTGGGCGGCTCGCCGGGGCGCATCACGCGGTAAATCGCGTCGAGGCCCATGTCGCGGTTCTCGGCCTTGTCGGCCTTCAGCGTATTGCGCATCCACGCGCCGGTGATGACATGGTCGATGTCGAGCAGTTCGATTGCATCGATCCCCGCCTTGTCGAGCATTTCAAGATTTTCCGCGGTGATTTCGTCACCCGCTTCAACATAAATCCGGCCCGTCTTCTCGTCGATCAGGTCGAACGCCGAATAACGGCCGAAGATTTCTTCGGTCGGGATCAGCAGGTCGGTGAGACCGTCCTTCACCGCTTTGTTGGCGGCGCGCGGGGTTACTTTGGTGCCGGCGGGGAAGACGACTTCGCCGGTCTTGGCATCGACGATGTCGAACATCGGCTTCGACGCGCGCCATTGTTCTGCATTGAAAGGAATGATCCAGCCACCCTTGCCGCGCTGAAAGGTTACGAGATTATAGAAATGGTTGAGGATTTCCTCGTCATTCATGCCCAAGCCGTAAAGCAGGGTCGTGACCGGCAGCTTGCGCTTACGGTCGATACGAACGTTGACGATGTCTTTGGCGTCGAATTCGAAATCGAGCCATGAACCGCGATAGGGAATGACGCGCGCGGCGAACAGATATTTGCCCGACGAGTGGGTCTTGCCACGGTCATGGTCGAACAAAACGCCCGGTGAACGGTGCATTTGGCTGACGATAACCCGCTCTGTGCCATTGATGAAGAAGGTGCCGTTATGCGTCATGAGCGGCATGTCGCCCATGTAAACGTCCTGCTCCTTGATATCGAGAACGCTGCGCGCTTCGGTGTCGGGGTCAACCTCGAACACGATCAGGCGCAATGTCACCTTCATCTGGGCAGCATAAGTGATCCCGCGTTGACGGCATTCTTCAACGTCATACTTGGGGTCTTCGAGTTCGTAATGGACGAAATCGAGCTCCGAGCTACCGGCAAAATCCTTGATCGGGAAAACGCTGCGCAGCGTTTTTTCAAGGCCCGATACATAACCGATCGACGGGTCGGAGCGCAGGAATTGCTCGTAGCTTTCGCGCTGGACCTCGATCAGGTTGGGCATGTCGATAACTTCGTGGATGTTACCGAAGATTTTGCGGATGCGCTTTTGACGCGAAAGGGATGCTGGGGCGGTACGGGTTGCCATGTTGAGCTGAAGCCTCGCTTAAAATCTATATACTGCGCATCGGGCACCACAGACAGGAAAAGGCCGCATGGCAAGGCTCCGAAGAATCGGCACCTGCTGTGCAGCCGTTTCGCGATGTGAAAATCCATGCCCTTCAATGCGTTAGCCAAGTTGCGCGACGACAAGGCGGTTCCCGAAGAGCGGGATTGAACTGGTTATATAGAGCGGGGTGGGGGATGGGTCAAGGGTTGGAGCAGCGGATTTGCTTCGACGTATCAGTGGTGCTTGCCGATATGGGTTTTGGATTATAGGCACCGGTGATGACCGAAGTGCCATCGCCTTGCATCAATATCTGCGAACTCGACCAGAGCGGAGAATATTGCCTCGGCTGTGGCCGATTGCTCGACGAGATTGCGCGCTGGCAAAATGCCAGCAACCTTGAGCGGCGGGCGATATTGAAGAAGCTGCCCGAACGGTTGTTGCGGCTAAACGGCAAGGCGGAGGCTTAGCCCGCCTTTTCCAAAGCCTCACTCGCCGCGACCCACTTTGCTTCCGCCGTTTCCTGTGCCGCGATAATCTTGCCCCGGCGTTGCGACAGCTCGCCCATGGTCAGCCCGGCATATTCGCTGGACGCGGCCTGCGGGTCGAACATCGCGCGGTCGATGGCGGTCAGCACGACCTCCAGCTTGGCTAGGTCTGCCTCGGCATCGCTGACGGCGCGTTTGAGCTTCGCCTGCTCCTCGCGCGCGGCAGCGGCGGCCTTCTTGTCCTCTTTGCGATCCGCCTTGGACATGCGTTCCTTGGCCGGGGTTTTGCCAAGGATCATGTCGGTATAATCGTCGATGCTGCCATTATATTCGGTCGCGGTGCCGTTATCGACGAGCACCAGCCGGTCGGCGGTTAGCTCCAGCATATGCCGGTCATGGCTGACCAGAACCACAGCGCCTTCATAATCATTGAGGGCCTGCACCAGTGCCTCGCGCGCATCGACGTCCAGATGGTTGGTTGGCTCGTCGAGGATCAGCATATGCGGCGCGTCGCGGGTAATCAGCGCCAGCGCCAGCCGCGCGCGTTCGCCGCCCGACAGCTTGCCCACCAACGTCGTCGCCTTCGCCCCCGAAAAGCCGAACCGCCCAAGCTGCCCGCGCACCGCACCGGGCGTCGCACCCTTCATCAGGCGGCTCATATGCTCCAGCGGCGTGTCCTTGCCGTCGAGTTCCTCGACCTGATACTGCGTGAAATAACCGACGCGCATCTTGCCCGACGCGCTCATCGCGCCCTCCATCGGGGCCAGTTGCGCCGCCAGCAACCGCGCCAGCGTCGTCTTGCCGTTGCCATTTCGCCCGAGCAAAGCCACGCGGTCATCGGGGTCGAGCCGCAGGTTCAGCCGCTGCAGGATCGGCTTGTTCTCGGTGTACCCCACCGCCGCCATGTCGAGCGTCACCAATGGCGGGCGCAGCTCGTCGGGGCTGGGGAAGTCGAAGCTCAACGTCGGGTCTTCGGCCATCGCCGCAATCGGCTGCATTCTTGCCAGCGCTTTGGCGCGAGACTGCGCCTGCTTGGCGGTCGACGCCCGGGCCGAGTTGCGCGCCACATAATCCTGCAACTTGGCGCGCTGGGCATCTTGCGAAGCCTTTGCCGCCGCCAGTTGCGCCGCCCGTTCGGCCCGTTGGCGTTCGAACGAGTCATATCCGCCCGAATAAAGTGTGGTCTGCCCGCCCTCCAGATGCAGGATATTGTCGACGACATTGTTCAGCAGGTCGCGCTCATGGCTGATCACCACCATCATCGACGGATAGCTTTTGAGGAAATTCTCCAGCCACAACGTCGCCTCCAGATCGAGGTGGTTCGACGGTTCATCGAGCAGCAGCAGGTCGGGTTCGGAGAACAACAACGTCGCCAGCGCCACCCGCATTTTCCAACCGCCGGAATAGCTATCCAGCGGCCGCCCCTGCATTTCCTCGTCAAAGCCCAGACCCACGAGGATCCGCGCCGCCCGCGCCGGGGCGGTATAGGCATCAATCGCAATCAGCCGCTCGTGCAGCTCGCCCAGCCGGTCGGGGTCCGCACAATGTTCGGCCTCCTCCATCAACGCCGCACGTTCGACATCGCCTGCCAGCACGCTTTCGAACGGCGTCGCGGTGCCCGATGGGGCTTCCTGCGCGATGTAACCGATCCGCGTGCTGCGCGGCATTTCGATCGCGCCGTCATCGGCCTCCAGCTCGCCGATCATCACTTTCATCAGCGTCGATTTGCCCGCGCCATTGCGCCCGATCAGGCCAACGCGCGAATAAGGCGGCAACGTCGCGGTCGCGCGGTCAAGTATGGTGCGCCCGCCAAGCCGCACGGTGATAGCATTCAGATTGAGCATGATGGCGCGCGCCTAGCAGAGCGCGTGGCGGGCAACCAGCCTTAAAATATACCCGAGCATCCCGAAACCGCAGCCCTGAGCAGCTGTCGCGAAAGCGACGGCGGCCGTCGAAGGGCGCCTGTCAGGCCAGCGTAGAGCGTGATGCGAATAAGTGGGAACCGGTTATTCGCTTAAAATCACGCGACCACAAATAGATACAAGCAGTGCCTTGCGGATAAGCGCCCTTCGACTTTTCGCCAGCGCTTCGCGCTTCGCGCTTCGCGCTGACGGCTCAGGGCTACGATCATTATTTAGCGCTTTCCTACAAATAACCATATCGGTGATAATATGCGAATCATATAAACCAATCGGATATTCCCGCCATGACCGAACACCACCCCGAAAACCCGCTCCGTTTGCCTGTCGCGCTGCTCGACCACGCCCTCGACTTCACGCCCGTTCCGCGCCAGTCAAAGCGCTGGAACGGCATCACTGACCAGAAACAGCGCGTCTTCATCGACAATCTCGCAGGCAGTGGTTGCGTCAAAATGGCCTCTGATTCGATCGGCACGAGCAGCAGTGCGATGTATCAATTGCGCAAAAGGCCCGGCGCGGAAAGCTTCGCCGCCGCGTGGGACAAGGCGGTGGAGGCGGGCGCACGCCGCGTGCTCGACCTCCTGATGACCCACGCCATCCACGGCACCCCCGAAACGCTGACCAAGGACGGCGAAGTCATCCTGGAACGCCGCAAATACAACACCCGCGCGATGATGTGGATCGTACAGCAACGCTTTCCGGAGCAATATGGCGGGTCATTGAATGTGCAGGGCGCGGCAGGGAGCAGCATGCCGCACAGCATCCGCAAGCTGAAGGATCAGTGGCGCAAGGAATGGGAGGAGGAATGGGACGCCAAAAACCGCCGTGCAACGCGTGAAGAAACCAATGCCGCGATCATGAAAAAGCTGAAAGCGCTCGGCATCCGCGAATATCAGCAACAGGCGCTGCCATTCATCGACGACCCGGAAAAACGCGCGGCCTATGACCTGCTCTACGGCCCGATCAATTGGGCCAGTGTGCGCCGGTACCAATCTGACCGCGCCGATACGATGAAGCGATTAGCGAAGCGCGAGGGCAGGGAGGAAGGGGTTGGGGAGCATCCGACACCAACATGAACCTGTTGCACCTGGTTTTGGACGCGCGCCGTAATGCCGGAACTCCCGTGCGACGGTGGATATCACGACGCTGAAATCGGTGCGGTTTGTGATGAAGGACGGGCGGGTTTTTAAGGATGAGTAGTTGAGTAAATGCGCGATTGTTAGGTGGACATTTGTTACTGCATCTGCAACCGCTTTAAATTGTTGCAAAAATTATCGAATACAGGAATAAAATTTTGAAAAAACGTAAATCGTTGGCCTTGATCATTGTGTCGGCAACTATGGTGTTATCAGGATGCGGCGGAGGCGGGGCCGCTGCACCGCCGTCGGGGCCCATCACATTACCGCCAACTGCACCGCCTCCGCCTCCGCCTCCGCCGCCCCCACCTCCGACAACAACAGCGGTAAAATTTGCGGCGTCTATTGGAGGACCTGCAATAGGCCGTTTCTTCTTTGATCTCGACAGAAATGGCCAGTTTGACAGTAACGAGCCGGAAACCACCTCAAACCGACAGGGTGAATTCGGGAACGGTGTGACCGACAGGTTGGGAACTAGCACCACTAACGTCCCGGCCAGCGCCAGCGATTCTATCGTTGGCTATGTTATGGATGTCAGTTCAGGGCTGAATTATAACAGAATAACGACGCCAGTCGGCGGCACGGTATTGTCGCCGATCACAACACTTATTGATGTCCAAGAAAATCCGGATGTCATTCGGTCTGCGCTTGGCCTGGCAAGCGGATTAACGGCACTCAATCCCACGACGAATTTGTTGACGTTTGAATCCGGACAGCGGCTAGCATCTTCAGATCCAGTTATTCTGGCCGACGCCGCGCGCATTACTTCGATAAATCTGGAACTTCTAGGGGTAGCCGCTTTGATTTCCAGCGCGGGGCAGGCCAATCCCAGCACGGCTCGAATTGATGTATTAACGGCGATGGGAGCGCTTTCGACGTCGATCTTGCAACGTGGGAATGGTCAACTTGATGATCCGACCGTCATTCTTGACACGTTGCGTCGGGCTGGACCGCCGACCTTCACGTCAGCACCGCAAGACATCCAACTGTCAGTTGCGACTGCGATTGCCAATTATGCCGCTGCAGTTCCTGACCGGGTAAATAATGCTGAGGACATAGCTCGCACTCAGCGGGCATTGCGATTCTACATACTTCCTGAATTGATCGACCTGATTTTCCGGAGAGGGACCGTCGAACGGAACCGCGTAGCAGCTATTACGCCCTCGGCTATCCAAGCCGCTTTTGCTTTTTTCGGAAACGCGCCTCCAGTTCCAACAAGCGGCACGTTTTTCCCTTTAACCGACTTCTATAGCCTTCCATCAAATCGACGTCTCGACTTGGCAGGATGTGACGATCAGAATCCAATTTCTCCAGCATGCAACGATTCGATCTTTTTAAATGGGCTAGGCTCCTTACAAGACGCAACTGTCGTGTCTATCAGCCTTGACAGCGTGAACAGCGCTAGAATGTCGGTTACGCTGGATGCCAACGGTCGAATATTGATCGACCCTGTAAATACGTTCACCGGCCTTGCGTTTTTCGATTATTTGGCACGGTCGCGCGACGGGCAAACCGCAATGACGCGCGTTTATATTCGTGTTACGCCAGATGACGGGGTAATTATCCCGTAGAAAATAACGAAGAACTTTTGATTCCTGTGACAGTGCACTAATTCCCCCCCCCCTTGCCTTCACTCCGCCATTACGGTGACAGTGCACTAATTTTCCCCTCTTGCCTTCACTCCGTATATCCGGTATATACATCGCATGACTACAGCAACCGGAAAAACATTTCTTAGCGGGAATAGCGAGGCCATCCGTCTGCCCAAGGGGATTGCCTACGGCGCTGGAACGGAAATGGTCATTATCCGCCGGGGGAATGTCACCACGATTTATCCCAAGCCCAAGCGCTCCGTCGCGGATATGGTGCAGGCACTGCGCCGTCTTGGGCCCCCCGAAAAGGCGGTGCAGGCGCGTGACGAAATTGAATTTCCCGACCGGCCCGGGCTTTAATCTTGTCGTGGATGCTCGATACCAGTGTCGCAATACCTTTACGCGAAAGCGAGGGCGTAACGCTGGGGCGGGTCGCTGAACTCAGTGACAATTTAATGATTTCTGCCGTTACGCGTGTCGAGCTGGAAAACGGCGTCTATCGCGATCCTGACCTTGCGGAGCACCGGCGGGCATTGCTCGACATCATGCTGGATAGTTTGCATGTGATGCCATTCGACGATGACTGCGCTGCCGAATTTGGGCGGATAGTCGCTGGGCTCGGCTGGTCGCGGACGACCACCATTGACCGAATGATAGCCGCAACCGCAATTGTCAGCGACGCAACGTTGATCACGATGAACGGAAAGGACTTCAAGAATATTCCGGGTTTGAAACTCGTAATTTGGGAAACACCGGAACCGGAGTGAAAGCTACTTCTCCCCCATCCGCAGCGCAGCAATAAATGCCTCCTGCGGGATACTCAAATTCCCATACTCGCGCATCCGCGCGGCTCAATCCTTGCCTGACCGCAACTGTGCAGCCGGGATGTGTACCCGCTTTCCATCACGGACAACGACGATCCCGGTATCGGTTTGGATGGCGGTGCGCCGGGCCATTTCAGCGGCGCGGCGCATCGCGGCCAGCGACGCACGCAATTTCGGGTTGTTCGCTTTGGACAAGTCCGCTTGCGTCATTGCATCTGTCCCCATTCTAGCATCACTGGAGTGAGGCCGCTATTATCATACATTATCCAGTCATCAACCGCCAGCTTGTAACGATGATGGAAGTTCGCAAGGCCACTGGCATAGCGGCGGCGGATGATGGCTTCAGGAATATCATGCCCTCCCTGACGCACACGAGATGCCACGCGATCAATCGCGGTCTCGACATCCGGCAGGCTCAAAAAATAGATGCTGATGTGATAGCCCAGCGTTCGCCAGCGCTCGATCTGGCGAAGATAACTTATACCGGAAAGTGTGGTTTCAAATGCGAAACTTTCGCCGCGCTCCACCGATAAGGCAATTTCCTCCAGCATCAGACGAGCCGCCCGCACGGCAGCCGTTTCAGGTGCAAAGGGAGCGAGGCCAGCAGCGATTAAATCGGCATTGATGAAATGGGGCAGCTCGGCTTCTTCGGGCAGAAAAGAACGCGCAAAGGTGGTTTTGCCTGCTCCATTGGGACCGGCGATGATGATGATCCTTTTCAGGTTCGCATCTGCCATTGGCTGCTACTCTTCGCCCATCCGCAGCGCTGCGATAAACGCCTCCTGCGGGATGCTCACATTCCCATATTCCCGCATCCGCGCCTTGCCCTTTTTCTGCTTTTCCAGCAGCTTTTTCTT
The DNA here is from genome assembly GCA_040007915.1 of Sphingorhabdus sp. Taxonomy (GTDB): domain Bacteria; phylum Pseudomonadota; class Alphaproteobacteria; order Sphingomonadales; family Sphingomonadaceae; genus Sphingorhabdus_B. The sequence continues at coordinate 18 of JBDTUD010000002.1, read as the reverse complement.
GCGGCTGATGTCGCCGCC
>JBDTUD010000001.1:0-238866 GCA_040007915.1 Sphingorhabdus sp. | reverse complement strand
CGACCAGATTGTCACCCGCCTCTCGCTATACGCGCGCCAGACCAACACTGCCGAATGAGCAACGCCAAGGAGCGCGCATTCATCGGCGCGATTACCGCGCGCCCCGACATCCGCCTTTTCCTTGTCTTCGGCCAAGACGAATCGGCCATCGCCGATATTGCCGCGCAAATGGCGGCGCAATTGGGTCCAGCGACCGAGCGTATCGACATCGACAGCGACCGGATACGAAACGACCCCGCGTTGCTTGTTGACGAGGCATCGTCCTTGTCGCTCTTCGGTGACAAACGATATGTCCGGCTCAATTTCCGACGCGAGGAGGGTTTGGCCGCTGTCGAGAATCTGCTGGCGCTGGAAGTGCAAGGCAATCCGGTAATCGCTACCGCCGGTAATCTGACCAAGGCAAGCAAGCTTCGCAAGCTGGCGGAAAATTCGCCCCGTGCCATGGCGCATATTTGTTATATGCCAGAGGAAGGCGACGCTGCGGCGGCAATTATGGCAAATGCAGCAACGCAAGGGCTGAAGCTCGACCGCGCGCTCGCCGCGAGGATATCACGTTATACCGGGCAGGATCGCAGGCTGGGTGCTGCCGAAATCGAAAAGCTCGCGCTCTATTATGACGCGTCGCCCGAACGGCCCGCAACTGTTGGGGCCGATGCGTTCGAAGCGCTTTCTGCCGAAACCGGCGAAGAAAATGTCAGCGGGTTAATCAACCAAGTGATGGGCGGAGAGCTGCGCAAGGTCGGCATCGAACTGGCCGCGGCGCGCGATATGGGGGTGGATTCGATCCGCATCGTTCGCGCACTGCAACGGCGGGTCAGTTTACTCGCTTCGCTCCGCGCAAAAGTCGAGCGCGGTTCCGACCCCGGCGCGGTGGTCAAGGCTACACGGTCGATATTCTACAAGGAAGCCGACGCGTTTGTCCGCCAACTCGGTCGCTGGCCATCGGCACGGCTGGCGGGGCTCAACGGCCATCTGATCGACGTTGAGGCCAGACTGATGTCCGTTAAAGAGGGCCTTGGCGGGGTGATATTGGAGGAAGAACTGGTGCGCATTGCGAGAGCGGCGGCGAGGCGGGGCTAACAGAAGCCGTTTATTTACTCATATTGCGCGGTAATCGGAATCCGTCCACGAAATGTGCCGGCGATGCTTCCGCGCACGACCAGCCGCCCGCCGAACGAAAAACTTAACCGCCCGGTGGCATCGAGTTGCGGTGCGCGCGTCAAATTGGTGCGCAATCCGGAGATCTCGATCACACCGCCAGTCGATGATGTCATCCGCACACTGGGCGGCATGTCGATCCGTATTGGGCGCCCCGGCTCCCCCCGTATCACCGCCGAGCCGGCAAGCGCCGAACCACCCATATCGATCAGCCCACCATCGACCCGCCGCCCACCATTATCCGGGTCGACCTCAATCCCGCCGCCATTGCCCCCCGACAGAGCAGCCCGGCTAAAATCAAGCTGTGTAGTAATGTCGATGCTGATTGGAATCTCGCGGGCTTGGGTAGCAACTGTGGAGGCGTCGGTCGGCGCGCACAAACGGCACATGTTATCACCCGCAGCCACTAGCAACGGCAAAAGCCCCAACGCCCCCACAGCGCGTAGCATATGACCTGGTCCTGTCATATTCATCCGCCTTAGACAGACGTAGTAAACAGTCCGTAAACGTTAAAGCCAGAACTTGCTAATTATGCTGCAGACCTGGCTTGACCCCACGCAGATCGGACACCACATTGCCGGAAAGAAAGGCAGGCTGATGCAGAAAATCGAAAAAACCGATGCCGAATGGCGGGCCCAACTGGATCCTGTCCAATATCATGTGTTGCGTGAAGCGGGTACAGAGCGGGCATTTGCCGGTGCCCTGACCGACGAAAAGCGTGAGGGTGAGTTCCGCTGCGCCGGGTGTGGCACCACATTGTTCGCTTCCGACGCCAAATTTGATAGCGGCTCTGGCTGGCCCAGCTTCACCGCGCCCGCCGATGGCGATGTGGTCGAGGAACATAGCGACATTTCGCACGGCATGGTCCGCACCGAGGTGCGCTGCGCCGTATGTGATGGCCATCTGGGTCATGTTTTCCCTGACGGACCGGGGCCCGAAGGCCTGCGTTACTGCATTAACAGCGCGGCGCTTGAATTTGACACCGAATGACGACGCCAAGATGATGTTGGGCGAATGTCGCTTGTGACGTCCCGATATTATCATTAACAACGCGCTCAATGGCACGCGCAAGTTCAGCATCCGACCAACGCGGACCCGTAAGAATATGGGCCGTTCGTCTTCTTAAATTCGGTATCATATCGACACTATTGCTGTTGATGGTGACTGGCATTTTCGTCGCCATCGCGCGCGGAGAGATTGACAGCTTTGAAGATCTGAAAGCATCGCCAAACGGCCAGATGATCCGCGTCCGCGCCGCCGATGGTACTGTTATCCAGTCGCTGGGGCCGAGCTTTGGTCGCTGGCTGACCGTCAGGCAATTGCCGGACCCCATGACCAAAGCAATGGTCGCGGTTGAGGACCGGCGTTTCTATATGCACCCTGGCGTTGATCCGATTGGCATCATCCGATCCTTTAGCGTGCGGTTGCAGCGCGGGTACTGGGCGCAGGGCGGTTCAACGATCACCCAGCAATTGGCGCGCAATGTTTACCTCAATAACAATCGTGAATTCGGTCGCAAAATTCGCGAGATCATTCTGGCAATGGCGATTGAAACCAAGTTTTCAAAGGAACAGATTCTCGAGCTTTATCTCAACAAGGTCTATTTCGGCGGCGGCGCTTATGGCGTCGATGCTGCCAGTCGCAAATTCTTTGATCATGGCGCCGAAAGCCTGAGCTTGGCCGAAGCTGCGATCATCGCCGGGCTGGTCAAGGCACCGTCACGTTATTCACCGACCGCCGATGCCAAGGCCGCGTTAAGCCGGGCAACTGTCGTGGTTGAAGTGATGCAGGACGCGGGTATGATTACCGCCGAGCAAGCCGCGACGGTCAAACCTGCTACCGTCAAATTGGCTTCCGAGCCGCCGCAGGACAGCGTGCGCTATTTCACCGACTGGGCGTTACCCCAACTGGATGGGCTGATCGATGAAACCGAAAAGCCCCTCGACGTGTGGACGACACTCGATCTGAAAATGCAGCGCGCCGCAACCGCCGCAATTATCCGTAACGCGCCACGGGGGGCGCAGGGCGCGCTGGTGGCGATTGACCGTGATGGTGCCGTCAAGGCGATGGTCGGCGGCACCGATTATGTCACCAGCAACTATAACCGAGCGGTCAGCGCCGTGCGCCAGCCGGGTTCTGCCTGGAAGCTGTTTGTCTATCTGACGGCACTGGAGGCGGGATTCCGACCTGAGGACAAGGTTGTGGACGAACCTGTGGAAATCGATGGCTGGGCACCCAAAAACAGCGGTGGCAATTACGCCGGCGAAATTACACTGCGCACCGCTTTCGCTTATTCGAAAAACACCGTGGCCGCGCAAATCGGCAATGAGGTTGGCACCAGTAGCATTGCCAATATGGCGCGGCGTTTCGGTATCACCACGCCGATCAATACACAGCCCTCGATGGTACTCGGTACATCGGACGCCCGCGTCATCGATATGACCCGCGCTTTTGCCGCCGTCGCCGCCAAGGGGCGCAGTGTTACGCCTTATGGCATTACCAAAGTGACCACTATAGAGGGGGACATCATCTACAAGGCCAAGCCGGGCAAATCGATCCAGCTGGTCGAAGAATGGGTGGCTGGCGGAATGACCGATCTGATGCAGACGGCTGTTGCCACTGGCACGGGCCGCGCCGCACAAATTGGCCGACCGGTCGCGGGCAAGACAGGCACCACCAGCAGTAACAAGGATGGCTGGTTTCTAGGCTTCTCAAGCGGCCTGACAGCCGGCGTTTGGATGGGCAGGGATGACGCACGTCCGGTCGGCAATCTGCAAGGTGGTCACGCACCAGCGGCGGCATGGGCGGCCTTCATGCGGGTCGCGGTCGCCGGTCGTCCGGTCGAGAAATTTGATAGCGAAGTCACATTCCCCGAACGGCTTGAAGATGAAGAACTGTTGCTGGGTGAGGGCGAAGAGGGCGTGTTGCTGGATGAGAACGGCATGCCGATTGAGGGGGAGCCGGTTTTTGAGGATTCCGCTCTTCCCAACGGTACCGGTCCAGAGCCGCTGGACGATGCTTTTATCGATAAAGCACTTGGACGGGCCAAAGAGGAGGACGGGCCTGATCAAGGCGTCCAGCCCGACCAGTAGGCCTAAGAGCAAGCTGCGTTAAATATGACGCATGTTTCTTGCTCTAGTTATTTGTTATCGCATCGTTTTTTACAACACCGGCTCCCGCTTTTTTGCACGATGCCCTAAAGCTGATGGCCGGTCCGGTCCCGCTTGGTATCAAGATAATGCGCGTTGTGCGGGTTTGCGACGATTTGGAGCGGCAGGCGCTCTACTACGACGATCCCTTCGGCCTCCAACCCGGCCACTTTTTGGGGGTTGTTGGTCAGCAGTTTAAGTTCGCTGACACCCAATAATTCGAGCATCCGCGCAGCAACCGCAAAATCGCGCGCGTCGATCGCAAAGCCCAGACGCACATTGGCGTCAACGGTGTCAAATCCTTGGTCTTGCAATGCATAAGCGCGGAGTTTGTTGACAAGGCCAATCCCCCGTCCCTCCTGTCGCAAATACAATAATATTCCCCAGTTCGCACCAGACATCTGGTGCAGTGCCTCGTGCAGTTGCGGGCCACAATCGCATTTCAGGCTTGCGAGCACATCACCGGTCAGGCATTCGCTGTGCAACCGGACGACCGGCGGACTGTGGTCGCGCTTGCCGATGACCAGCGCCAGATGGTCGGCCGCATCGGCATCGCTGCGAAAGGCGACAATTTCCGCTTCGGCATTTGCCGCCACCGGCAATCGCGCCCGCGCGGCGATCGCGAGCCTGCCGGAATCGGTGAATGCGGCGACATCTGCCGGTGTGACTGCATCCAGCGTGCTCGCGGCGGCATACGCAAGAAAAGCCGGCAACAATCCGGCTAACCGCGCCAGTTCCATTGCTGCCAAAGCCGCCTCGCTATCGGGCAATGGCTGCGCGGCGAATGGCCCCTTCAACGGATAGAGCAAATCAAGCGTCGGATCAGCAATTGCCTGCGCCAGCGACAAATCCAGGTCGGTAGGAGCCGATATCAGCACCGGTAATGCAACGTCGGCAGCCGCCCGCTGATTGGCGAGTTTCAAAGTAGCCGCGCGGCTCGACGATAATAATATTCCGGTTGCGCCTGAAATATCCGGCGCTGTTTCAACTGCGGTCAAAACCAGACTGGCATCCGGACCCTGCACCCGTATCGCCCAGCCGCGCCGCAGCGCGTCGATGGCGCGGGCGGCACCCCGCGGGTCGCCGCCAGAGTTTACGGCTTCTATCAAAAGGCAAATTCCGTGACAATCGGCGCGTGATCGGACGGTTTGCCCCAGCTGCGGCATTTCTTGTCAACTTGGTGGGACACTGCCTTGTCTTTGAGATCCGGCGTTACCCACATATGGTCAAGCCTGCGGCCACGATCCGAAGCCTCCCAATCCTGCGCGCGGTAGCTCCACCACGTATAGAGCTTTTGCGACGGATCAATGAAGTGCCGTGCCAGATCAACCCAATTGCCCGCCGCCTTCATCTGCGCCAGCAAGTCGCATTCGACAGCGGTGTGGCTGACGACATTGACCAGCTGCTTGTGGCTCCAGACATCTTGCTCAAGTGGAGCAACATTGAAGTCGCCGGTCAATATCGTCGGGCCATCAAGCTTGCCCGACCACTCGGTCATCCGACCCAAGAAATTCAGCTTCTGCCCGAATTTCGGGTTCGCCTCCAAATCGGGAACCTCGCCGCCTGCAGGGATATAGACATTATCCAGCCGGACACCGGCGGCACCCTCAATACCAATTTCGACACCAACATGCCGCGCTTCGCCATTGGCTTGCCAATCTTCGACGCGTTTGTTGCGTAGCGGCACTTTGCTAACGATAGCAACGCCGTGGTGCATCGGTTGACCGTTGACCGCGAGATGGCGGTACCCCAGTTGCCGGAAAATCCCTTCCGGGAATTGTTCGTCGACAACCTTGGTTTCCTGCAAACATAATATGTCAGGTGCTTCGTCGCGCAGATAGCGTTCGACAATGTCGAGCCGTGCGCGGACAGAGTTGATGTTCCAGGAAGCGATGCGGAGAGTTTGAGCCATATCGCTTCGCCCTATAGACGACAGGCGGCATCGGCAAGCGGGCGCGTTGGCACAAAAGGGTAAAAGCACTGCGAATAAAGCAAAGCCCTCATCCCGGGGGCATTTGGGATGAGGGCTAAGCTTGCGTTCGTCACGCGGATATCAGTGGCCGACGTAGCGTTGTGGGCAACAGGGGGAAAACCACACAAACTGCCAACCGCTGATGACCTTTTTATACGAACACTTTCCTGTCATTCCGATGAACAAGGCCGTTCAGGCAGGCAGTTGGTCGGTGAGCAGCATCGCTTCATCGCCTCACAGCGTTATTTCCGCCGAACGGGGCGCGGGTCTTTCCAAGTGAAGGCAGAATTCGCGATCGCGCCGTTGAATTTCACATTGGTGAGTCGGACACTGGTGCGGTTGTTTTTCGAATCGAGCGCAACCCATCCGTTGAGCGTCAGACCGCCGGGCGCACCCGCCAGTTTCACATACACCATCGTGATCAAACCAAACTCGGGCCGCTTTGGATCGCGGACTTCGACGCTGATGACATCATCGGTCGACGTCGGCACGAGCTTGCCAAACCGCGCCAGGTCCTGGCCGGGGTCGAGCAGCGCTGCCAGCGGGCTATTGCGGATCGGCCAGCGCTGCACCTGCTTCACCTCATAATCGACCAATGTCAGTGCCTTGCCGTCAGCAACGATCAATAACGGCACGCCCTTTTGATATTCAAAGCGGACATGGCCCGGACGTTTCAACAACAATTTGCCCGACAAGGCCTGACCCTTGCGGTCGGTCTGGGTGAAATTGGCGGTCATCGTGCCGACAGCCTTCATATGCGTCACCACACGCGCCAATTTATCCGACGGCGTCTGCGCCGCCGACGGCACGGTCATAACCAGCGCGGCGGGTGCGAGAATCGCTAATAGACGAGATTTGAACATCCAATTTCCTGACTCAATATCTGAAATAACACCATCTGTGCCTAGATTTAGACCCTTGAACCGCTTCTGAATATGAGGGTTCGGGCCCGTTAAGAATGAAGATGAGGCGCCAAAATGAACCTGAATCCTAAATCGGTTCGCCATTACGGTCGCGCAACACTTCGCGCCGCCCGATATGGTTCGGCGCACTCACAAAGCCGTCCTCCTCCATCCGGTCGATGAGCCGCGCCGCGCTGTTATAGCCGATTCGTAATTGTCGCTGGATCCAGCTGGTCGATGCCTTCTGGCTCTCGAACACGATCTGGCATGCCTTGCGATATTGCGCGTCTTCGGGGTCGTCGTCGCCACCCATGCCGCCAAAGTCAAATCCGCCGTCTTCGGGTTCTTCGGTTACCGCCTGGATATATTCAGGTTTGCCCTGACCGCGCCAATGGTCAGCAACGCGACGCACTTCATCATCGGACACAAATGGCCCGTGAATACGGGTCAGCCCTCTGCCGCCTGCCATATAGAGCATATCGCCCTTGCCGAGCAGCTGTTCGGCGCCCTGTTCGCCCAATATGGTGCGCGAATCGATTTTCGAGGTGACGTGAAACGAAATGCGCGTCGGCAGGTTGGCCTTAATGACGCCGGTGATCACATCAACCGACGGCCGCTGCGTCGCCATAATCAGGTGGATACCCGCCGCCCGTGCCTTTTGCGCCAGCCGCTGGATAAGGAACTCGACCTCTTTGCCCGCCGTCATCATCAAGTCGGCAAGCTCGTCCACCACGACCACGATCTGCGGCATGAGGTCATATTCAAGCTGCTCTTCTTCATATTGCGGCTGGCCGGTCATCGGATCGTAACCGATCTGCACCTTGCGACCGAGCGGTGTGCCTTTGGCTTTCGCCGCGCGGATCTTCTCGTTGAAGTTGGCCAGATTGCGCACCGACAATGACGACATCATCCGGTAGCGGTCTTCCATTTGTTCCACCGCCCATTTCAGCGCGCGGATCGCCTTGGCAGGTTCTGTTACAACCGGCGAAAGCAGATGCGGGATATCGTCATAGATGCTAAGCTCCAGCATCTTCGGGTCGATCATGATCATCCGGCATTGATCGGGAGTCAGCCGGTAAAGTAACGACAATATCATGCAGTTCAGCCCGACCGATTTCCCGGAACCGGTGGTACCGGCAACCAGCAGATGCGGCATCGGTGCCAGATCGGCAATCACCGGATCGCCCGAGATATTCTTGCCCAGGATAATCGGCAACGCGCCCTTCTGATCGGCAAACGCGCCCGACCCGACCATTTCCTGAAACACGACCGATTCCCGGTTGGCGTTAGGGAGTTCGATGCCCATCACCGTCCGCCCCGGAATAACCGAGACGCGCGCCGACAGCGCCGACATGTTTCGCGCGATATCTTCGGCCAGCTGGATAACGCGGCTCGATTTGATGCCCGCCGCCGGTTCCAGCTCGTACATCGTGACGACAGGGCCAGGGCGGACTGCAACAATCTGCCCTTTCACGTGGAAATCGTCGAGGACCGTTTCGAGCAGCCTCGCATTCGCCTCCAGCGCAGCCTTGTCGAGTTTTGGCACCGATATTTCGGGGGGCGGGTCGAGCAGGTCAATCGAGGGCAGCGCGTAGTTGCCAAAGAAATCGCCCTGCCGCGCGCCGGTCGAAAATGCAGCTTTTTTGGGGGCGAGCGTGCGGTCGTCGATCACGGGTGGTTTCCGGATGTCGGGTTCAACCGCCTTGCGCGGCGGTGTACGCTCGATGGGGGGCGCCACATAATCGTCGATAATGTCGGTCAATGCTTCGCCGTTTCTGCCGCCGATTTTCGGCATCGTCATCGCCGGAATGCTGAACAACGGTTTTTCGAGTTCGAGTGAGCGGATGACCAAAGCGATGCCGCCAATCAGGCTGGCAATGATGAGCAACACCCGTATCAACGTCTGCAATCCGCCGTTGCCGATCTGACCGATCAATGCACTCGCCGCGTTATCGAGCAGCAACGCAATGGTCCCGCCCCATCCCGCTGGCAGACCGATGTCGCTCCCATGCTGCCAATAGGCCATGCCAAACCCGACCAGCAGGATACCCGAAAGGCACAATATTATCTGCCGCTTCCAGCGCGGCTGCGCCACATCGCGCCATAACCGCTGGGCGATTATCAACATCAACGGCAACAGCAGGATCGCGGGGAGTCCAATCAGGAAAAGCACCGCATCGGCCAGATATGCGCCACTTTGCCCCATCCAATTATGCCGGACGCTGCCCGCCGCGCTGTTGAATGCCGGGTCCGCAGGCGAATAGCTCAAGACCGACAGGCCATAGAATAAAGCGAACAATGCCAGCACGCCCGCGCCGATCAACGCGCCGCTGCGCAGCAAAGACAGCCGCATCATTTGCCGCCAGCCGACAATGGGTGCCTTGGGTGAAACTTTCGGAGAACGCGAAGCCATTTTGATAGTGCCGTAGTTGGTTAATACGGCCTTTTCGCTGGCGGCGGACTCGCCGTCAAGTGCGGTGGCCAAAATCCGCCTTTGAACCGGCGTCGTAACTGCGTCATAAGGGTTTCATGGAAAAAAGTGCAGACGTAATCATTATCGGCGGCGGCCTGATCGGCCTGGCCCAGGCATTGGCACTGGCCGCGCACGATATTACAAGCCATGTCATCGACCGGGCCGACCCGGCGGCCATGCTTGCGTCGGGGTTTGATGGACGCACATCGGCCATTTCCAGTTCAAGCATGAAATTGTTCGAAGCCATCGGGCTGGGCAGCGCGCTGGCGGGCAAAGGGTGCCCCATCGGGCAAATCTGGGTCAGCGACGCATTGAAACCCGGCGCGCTCGATTTTGTGCCCGGAGCCGATGACGGCTTTTTAGGGCAGATGTTTGAAAACCGGTTTTTGCGCCGGACGCTTTATGACGCGGCCCTGGCCCACCCGGCGATCACGTTGCATATGCCCGCGTCAGTTATAGCCAAGAAACGTGATGCGACGGGCGCGCATGTGACGCTGGATGATGGGCGCACCCTGTCTGCTGCGTTGATGATCGTTGCGGAAGGACGGCAAAGCACGACCCGCGAGGAAGCAGGAATAAAGATCGCGCATTGGCAATATGGTCATAGCGCGATGGTCGGGGCCATTTTTCACGAAAAGCCACATAACCAAATCGCCTACGAAATTTTCTATCCGTCGGGGCCGTTCGCCGTGCTGCCAATGCTTGGTAACGACGATGGCAGGCACCGGTCGGCAATTGTCTGGTCGGTGGATGAAGCCGATGCACCTGGCTATCTGAAGCTATCGCCACGTGGATATGCGGCAGAGCTGGAAAAGGCGATGGGTGGTATCTTGGGTGCGGTCGAACTGGCCGCGCCTGTGTCGACCTATAAGCTCGGCTTTCACCATGCCGGTTCGATCACCGCCGAACGTTTGGTGCTGATCGGCGATAGCGCGCACGGTATCCACCCGATTGCGGGACAAGGTCTAAATCTCGGGCTGCGTGATGTGGCGGCACTTGCCGAGGTGCTGGTCGATGGCATGCGTCTCGGACTCGATTTGGCCGACGCGCAACTCCTCGACCGCTATTCACGGTGGCGCAGCGTCGATACGTTGCTGGTGGCGATGGCGACCGACAGTTTAAACCGGCTGTTCTCGATCCCCGGCAAAACCGCTTCCGCCGTCCGCCGATTCGGTATGGGGTTGGTGCAGCGCACCCGCCCGGCCAAGGCCTTTTTCATAGCCGAGGCGCGGGGGGAAAGCGGGGCGCTGCCCAAATTGCTGCAAGGGGTTAGGGTTTAGAGTGTGTGATGACTTTAGGTTTGGTGTGTTCCCCAGCGCAGGCTGGGGTCCAGACCTAAACAAAGAGTGTCGGGGCTGGACCCCGGCCTTCGCCGGGGAACACAGTCGATTCAACTCAATGTAGTCATGCTCTTAGTCAGCTTGCGGTTACCGGGACCAACCGGATTTCAACCCGACGATTTTCCGCGCGGCCGGCTTCGGCAACATTGCTCGCCTTGGGCTGGCTCTCGCCATAGCCTTTCGTGGCCAACCGCGCTTGTTGCACGCCGCGTGAGCTCAGATAATTGGCAACCGATGACGCGCGCCGTTCGGACAATGTCTGATTATACGCGTCCGATCCGGTTGAATCTGTATGGCCCATCACATCAACATAGGTTTTTTCATACTGCGTCAGCGTCTGCGCCACCTGGTTCAGCGTCGTCTGGAACGCGGGTTGCACGGTTGCACTGTCCACCGCAAACGTAATTCCCGACGGCATATCGAGGATCAGATTGTCGCCGTCGCGGATGACTTCAACACCCGTTCCCGCAGTTTGCTGTTTCAATTTCTTTTCCTGCTCGTCCATATAATAGCCGACACCGGCTCCAGCGACCGCGCCAATACCTGCACCTACAATTTTTTCGGTCCGGTCACGCTTGCCACCAATCAGGTCGCCAAGCAGATAGCCGCCCACCGCACCGCCAAGACCGCCGATCGCAGCTTTGGAAATGCTTTTGTTGCCGGTTTCAGGGTCAGTGACACAGGCCGACAGGGGCAAAAGTGAGGCGAATACCGCCAGTGAGATTATTTGTTTCTTGTTCATATCAGCATCCTTTGAAACGCAGCCTTTGTCTAACCATAACGTTTCTGAACGGCGGATGATCCCGACAAGAGTTTACATAGTTTGATTTATTTGCCGAATTTCGGCGCGGATGGAGGTAAATCAGCAGCGCTATGTTGCCAAACCGGCTGCATTCACGATATGACGCCCATCGTCTGATGGAACCACTTCATCCTTTTCCCTGGTTTGATGCCGCAACGATTTTGGCGCTTATTGCGCTTAATGGCCTGTTCGCCATGTCCGAACTGGCAATTGTATCGGCACGAACCGCCAAATTGCAGGCGCGCGTAGAAGCCGGAAGCAGCGGTGCGGCAACCGTGCTCCGGCTGGCGCGTGACCCAGGCAAGTTTTTGTCCACGGTGCAGATCGGCATCACATTAATCGGCATTATTGCGGGCGCTTATTCGGGGTCGACTCTCGGGCAGCCGGTTGCCGATCGCATTGCGTCGCTCGGTATATTCGGCGATTGGGCCGACACTATAGGTTTTGGCATCGTCATTGGCATAACGACCTACGCCTCGCTGGTAATCGGCGAACTGGTCCCAAAACAATTTGCACTAATCGCGCCCGAGCGAATCGCCGTTATCATGGCGCGGCCGATGGAGATACTGGCGCGCGTGACCGCGCCGGTCGTCTGGCTGCTCGACCAATCGAGTGCACTCATTTTCCGTTTGCTCGGACTGCGTCGGGACAGCCGCGAGGCGTTGACCGCCGAGGAGCTGCGCATGGTGTTTGCCGAGGCTACGCATGTCGGCTTGATCGAAGAACATGAGCATAAGGTGATCGCAGGCGTCGTTCGTCTCGCCGACCGGCCAGTGCGCGAAGTGATGACGCCGCGTACCGATGTAGACCGGATTGCCGCGGACGCTTCCGCCGACGAAGTGCGCAATGCGCTGATCCACTCGCTCCATACGCGGCTACCGGTTACCGGCGACGACACCGACGATATTATCGGTGTCGTCCAGGCGCGCGATATCGTTGCCGCGCAAATGCAGGGACTGCCGCTGGATCTTCGTGCGTTGATGCGCCGTGCCGAAATCGTCCCCGATCAACTGGACGCCATGGATGCCCTTGAAATCCTGCGTTCGTCCGAGGTGCCGATGCTTTTGGTACATGACGAATATGGACATTTTGAAGGACTGGTCACACCGAATGATTTGCTCGCGGCGATTGCGGGGGAGTTTGCGTCCGACCAAGCACAAGGCAGCGCGCCCAATATTGTCAAGCTTGACGACGGGTCATTACTGGTATCGGGGGCGATGGCTGCGGATGCGATGGCCGAGGCGCTGGACATAGCACTGCCCGAAACCCGGGACTACGCAACCGCTGCAGGGCATGTCCTCCATGTGCTTCGCCACCTTCCGCAAGAGGGTGAAGCCTTTACCGACCAGGGCTGGCATTTTGAAATTGTCGATATGGACGGACGCAAGATCGACAAGCTGCGGTTGCGCAGGGTGCAAAAAGCAAAATCCGTAGAACGCGCTCAGGACTTGTGATTGCCGCTCGTCTTGGTTAGGGCGTCGGCGAACTCGCGAATTCACAGGACTATCTCATGGCCGATTTCTTCCTTCCCAAAAACAGCAAGGTCCAAAAGGGCAAGGCGCATGCCGCCAAAACCGGCGGCAAGGCGAAGAAATTCAAGGTCTACCGTTACGATCCGGACTCGGGCCAGAATCCGCGTTATGACACGTTCGAGGTCGACACCGAAAATTGCGGCCCGATGGTGCTCGATGCGCTGATCAAGATGAAGTCCGAGCAGGACAGTTCGCTCACATTCCGCAGATCATGCCGCGAAGGTATTTGCGGATCATGCTCGATGAATATCGATGGCAAGAACGGCCTGGCTTGCACCACCGCCATCGAGGATTGCAAATCCGAGGTCACGATCACGCCGCTGCCGCATATGGAAGTGATCAAGGACCTGGTGCCCGATTTCACCCATTTCTATGCGCAATATGCGTCGATCAAGCCGTGGTTGCAGACGGTGACGCCCGAACCTTCGGGCAAGGAACGGCTGCAGTCGCCCGAAGATCGCTCGAAGCTCGACGGTCTTTACGAATGCATCCTATGCGCCTGCTGCTCAACCAGCTGCCCCAGTTACTGGTGGAACAGCGACAAGTTTCTCGGGCCTGCGATATTGTTGCAAGCGTACCGCTGGCTTGCCGACAGCCGTGACGAGATGACCGGTGAGCGGCTTGATGAACTGGAAGACCCGTTCCGGCTCTATCGCTGCCACACGATCATGAACTGCTCGAACGCCTGCCCCAAGGGGCTCAACCCGGCAAAGGCAATTGCCGAAACCAAGAAGATGATTGCCGAACGGCACATTTAGGTTCGGCAGTTGGATACACCCGCATTCGATAACAGCCCCGACCCGGAAAATCCGGGTTGGTACAACTGGCAAATGGTTGATAGCTCCCGGTATAACGGCACTGTTCTGGGCAAGATACTGGTGCGCAGCGATGGCGAAGGGAAAGCCCGGCTACGAATGTTCCCGGAGCATCGGCACAGCAATCTGATGAACGCCGTACATGGCGGCACGACTTTGGGGTTCATTGACGTTGCAATGTTCGGCGCGTCCCGCATGTTCGGGCTGATTAATGCCGGAACCGCGGTTACGCTTGACCTTTCGGTGCAATTTATCGGCGCGGGGGCAATCGACCAACCCATGGATGCCGAAGTGGAGCTTTTGAAGGAAACCGGGCGGTTGCTGTTCATGCGCGGGCTGGTTCTGCAGGGCGACACACGGATTGCCGCATTTTCGGGCACCATCCGCAAGCCGTCCAAACGCTGAACATGAGCGTGCGGCCGGTTACCGAATGTTATGCCAGGCTGCTGGCCGCTGGCGAGCTGAAGTCCGACCCCGATCAAGCCGCCGCCGCCGCCGCGCTTGGCAGAGTGCAGGCGGAGCTTGAGGCGGTGCCGCCGCGCGGCAGCACATTGTGGCGACTGATCGGCAAAAAGCCGGACCCGGCACGCGGGCTTTATTTGTGGGGCGGCGTTGGCCGCGGCAAATCGATGCTCATGGACCTGTTTTTTGACAGCGTGTCCATCCACCGCAAGCGCCGCGTGCATTTCCACGAGTTCATGCTCGATATCCATGCCCGGCTGAAGGTTGAGCGCGAGAAGGAAAAGGGCGACCCTATACCGCCAGTGGTCGCCGCTCTTGCCGACGAAGCGCGGTTGTTGTGCTTCGACGAAATGGTCGTGAACAATATGGCCGATGCCGCCATCATGTCGCGGCTGTTTGCCGGGCTGATCGCTGCCGGAGTCACGGTGGTCACCACGTCCAACCGTCACCCCGACGATCTGTATAAAGACGGCCTCAACCGGCAACTGTTTCTGCCCTTCATCGACCTTATCAAACGGGAACTGGATGTCATCGCGCTCGATGGTGCGGTCGATTATCGGCGCGAGCGGCTGGGCAATGCCAAAACCTGGCTGGTGCCCAACGGCCCCGAAGCCACCGCTGCCCTGTCAGAAGCCTTTTTCCGTTTGACCGATTATCCGCCAGAGGACCGCGCGCATGTGCCCTCGATTGAGATGGATGTCGGCGGTGGGCGGATGCTGCATGTGCCAAAAGCGTTAAAGGGGGTCGCCGTGTTCTCCTTCAAACGCCTATGTGCACAGGCGCGCGGCGCCGCTGACTATCTGGCCATTGCCCGGCATTTCCATGCCGTCATCATTGTCGGCATTCCGGTGCTGGGGCCGCAAAACCGCAATGAAGCGGCCCGCTTTGTGACGCTGATCGATGCGCTGTACGAATATAAGGTGAAACTGCTCGCCAGCGCGGATGCGGTGCCTGATGCCTTATATCCGGAAGGCGACGGTCGTTTTGAATTCGACCGCACCGTCTCACGGCTTATCGAAATGCAGAGCGATAGCTATCTGGCGCTCGGCCACGGTCAGGACTAGGCGACGTTGACATTTGATTGAATTGACTGTGTTCCCCGGCGAAGGCCGGGGTCCAGACCTTAACAAAGAATCTTTTTGATGGGGCTGGACCCCGGCCTTCGCCGGGGAACACATTAGAGCATGATGCGGTTTGCTTGAATCGCATCACTGAATGTCCACAGAACCCCGAAAACCCCCCATTAACGCTATTGCGAACTGTTATCATAAAAAGCCTTAACCTTAGCGCTTTAATGGGTTGTCCTCGCCCGCGAATCGGACTAACGCGACCGCAATTCCGCTATTAGCCCTCAGGGAAGGACATCGTTTCATGGCTCGCAAGAAGATTGCGCTTATTGGCGCTGGTAATATTGGTGGCACGCTTGCGCACCTCGCAGCACTGAAAGGCCTTGGCGACGTCGTGCTGTTCGATGTCGTCGAAGGCGTGCCACAGGGCAAGGCATTGGACCTGTCGCAATGTAGTCCGGTCGAAGGCTTCGATGCGAAAATCACCGGCACCAATGATTATGCCGATATCGCGGGCGCAGACGTCATCATCGTCACCGCCGGTGTCGCGCGCAAGCCGGGGATGAGCCGTGACGATCTGCTCGGCATCAACCTCAAGGTCATGAAAGCCGTCGGCGAAGGCATCGCCGCCAATGCGCCGAATGCGTTTGTCATATGCATCACCAATCCATTGGACGCGATGGTGTGGGCATTGCGCGAATTTTCGGGCCTGCCGCATCATATGGTCGTCGGCATGGCAGGCGTGCTCGATTCGTCGCGCTTCAGCCATTTCCTTGCCGATGAATTCAACGTCTCGGTCAAGGACGTCACGTCCTTTGTCTTGGGCGGCCACGGCGACACGATGGTTCCGGTGATTGCGTATTCGACGGTGTCGGGCATTCCGATCCCGGACCTTATCAAGATGGGCTTTTCGACGCAGGAGCGCATCGACGCGATTGTCGCACGGACCCGCGCAGGCGGCGGCGAGATTGTCGCACTTCTCAAAACTGGCTCCGCCTATTACGCGCCAGCGACCAGCGGTATCGCGATGGCCGAAGCCTATCTCTACGACCAGAAACGCGTCCTCCCCGCCGCAGTCCACCTGACCGGCCAATATGGCGTCGACAATCTCTATGTCGGCGTACCGGTGGTGATCGGTGCGGGCGGTGTCGAGAAGATCGTCGAAATCGCGCTCGATGACGAAGCCAAGGGCAACCTGTCGGTCAGCGTCGATGCGGTGAAGGAACTGCTTGTAGCGTGTAAGGCGATTGATCCGAGTCTGAATTAATGTTGGCATTTTTTATGATCGGATTGTCGCCAGTATTGGCCGCCCTGTTTGTGATGTTTATGGCAAAAAGCTTGGGAGGTTCTAAAGGTGTCACGATCGCCGGATCAGTGATGATAGTGCTACTCTGTTTGCTTCTCTACAACCATTTTAGCGTGCCGGAGATGCAGCGAAATGATATTATGGGGCTTGGCGGGTTGTTGGCCTTTAGTTGTTTTGGTGGTTTGATTATCTGTGCCCTACATCTCTTTATCAATTTCCTTGACCATCGCGAACCTGGTCCAAAATCACGAGAGTAATTACTAATGAGCATCCTAGTAAACAAAAACACCAAAGTTATCACCCAAGGCATGACCGGTGCCACCGGCACTTTCCATACCGAGCAGGCTTTGGCTTATGGCTCGCAAATGGTGGGCGGGGTTACGCCGGGCAAAGGCGGGACGACGCATATCGGTCTGCCGATGTTCGATACCGTCGCCGAAGCTGTCCAGAAAACCGGCGCGGATGCATCGGTGGTCTATGTGCCACCACCCTTCGCCGCTGACTCGATCCTCGAAGCCATCGACGCCGAAGTCCCGCTGATCGTTTGCATCACCGAGGGCATTCCGGTGCTCGACATGGTCAAGGTGAAGCGCGCATTGTCGGGTTCGAAATCGCGGCTGATCGGTCCAAACTGCCCCGGTGTGCTGACGCCGAATGAATGCAAGATCGGCATCATGCCCGGCAGCATCTTTTCCAAAGGATCGGTCGGCGTTGTCTCGCGTTCGGGCACGCTGACATATGAAGCGGTGTTCCAGACCACGGCCGAAGGCCTCGGCCAGACCACAGCCGTCGGCATTGGCGGCGACCCCGTCAACGGCACCAACTTCATCGATATGCTCGAACTGTTCCTCGGCGATGACGAAACCAAATCGATCATCATGATCGGTGAAATCGGCGGCAGCGCGGAAGAAGAAGCCGCACAATTCCTGATCGACGAAGCCAAAAAGGGCCGCAAAAAGCCGATGGCCGGCTTTATCGCTGGTCTGACCGCCCCTCCCGGACGGCGCATGGGTCATGCCGGTGCGATTGTATCGGGCGGCAAGGGCGACGCGGGCAGCAAGATCGCGGCGATGGAAGCCGCTGGCATCCGTGTATCACCGTCACCCAGCGATCTCGGTCGGACATTGGTTGAGGTTTTGAAGGGGTAGTAAGTTCCTCCCCGGCACGGGGAGGTGGCGCGCCGTAGCGAAGCGAAGGTGTGACGGAGGGGTCCCTGCTCGGCCTTGGCCTCGCACCCCTCCACCGCTTCGCGGTCCCCCTCCCCGTACCGGGGAGGACTTGGAGATGAAGCATGGGTATCGAAAACCAGGATTTCGAAGTAGAGCGCGGGCCAAGCTGGGAACGTGCGAACTGGCCATTGGGCATTACCGACGACCTGACTGGCGCGCTTGACCCGACGCAGATGGCGGTCGAGATTAAAGCGGCGGCAAAGGTAGCGGGCAAGCCGATAGCTGATGCGGATGTAGCAGTGGCTGCAGGTGATTCGATCCGTGCGATGATGCTGATCCGCACCTACCGTGTGCGCGGGCATCTCGCGGCCAATCTTGATCCGTTGGGCATGACCAAGCAGGATATCCCTGCCGATCTGACACCCGAATATCACGGCTTTGCCGGTGCCGACCTTGATAAGCAGGTGTTCCTGGGCGGCAGCTTTGGCCTTCAATGGTCAACTGTGCGCTCGCTCGTCGATATCCTGCGCGCCAATTATTGCGGGCCGGTGGGGCTGGAATATATGCACATCTCCGATCTCGAAGAGCGCCGTTTCTTTCAGGAACGGATGGAAGGTGCTGACAAATCCATCGGCTTTACCCCCGAAGGCAAGAAAGCCATTCTCGGCAAAGTAATTGAAGCCGAGCAATATGAGAAGTTTCTCGGCCGCAAATATGTTGGCACCAAACGCTTTGGTCTGGATGGCGGCGAGGCGATGATCCCGGCGCTGGAAAGTTTCATCAAGCAGGGTGGCGCACTGGGTGTGCGCGAAATCGTTATCGGGATGCCGCACCGTGGCCGCCTGAACGTGCTCGCCAATGTGATGGCGAAACCATATCGCATCATCTTCCACGAATTTTCGGGCGGCAGCGCCAATCCGGAAGATGTCGGTGGTTCGGGCGACGTTAAATATCATCTCGGCACCAGCACCGACCGCGAATTTGACGGCATCAAGGTGCATATGTCGCTGGTCCCCAATCCATCGCATCTGGAGGCGGTCAACCCAGTGGTGCTCGGCAAAGTCCGCGCCAACCAGACCGCGCGCGATGACCTGGGCCAAGAACAACATACCCAGGTTCTGCCGATATTGCTGCACGGCGATGCTGCCTTTGCCGGGCAAGGCATTGTGTGGGAATGCCTCGGCTTCTCCGGCATCCGTGGCTACAATACCGGCGGCTGTATCCATTTCATCGTCAACAATCAGGTCGGTTTTACCACCAGCCCGCAATTTGCACGTAGCTCGCCTTATCCATCCGACGTGGCCAAGGGCGTGCAAGCACCGATCCTGCACGTCAACGGCGACGACCCCGAAGCGGTGACCTTTGCCTGCAAAATGGCGATCGAATTCCGCCAGCGTTTTCACCGCGATATCGTCATCGACATGTGGTGCTACCGGCGCTTTGGCCATAATGAAGGCGACGAACCGAGCTTCACCCAGCCGTTGATGTACAAGACCATCAAGACCCATCCTGCGGTCAGCGATGTCTATGCCAAACGTCTGATCGAACAGGGTGTGATCGACGGCAACTGGACGGGCGAACACGCGACGCGCTTTGTCGCGCAACTCGAAGTCGAATTTGATGCGGCGAAAAGCTACAAAGCCAACGATGCGGACTGGTTTGGCGGTCGCTGGGCCGGTTTGAGCAAACCCGCCGACCCCGAAAGCGCGCGGCGCAATGTCGAAACCGGCATGCCCAAAAAACTGATGGACGCGATTGGCCGGACGCTGACCACTGTTCCCGGTGATCTGAACATCCACCCGACCCTGGGCCGCGTTTTGGATGCCAAGAAAGCGATGTTTACCAACGGCGAAGGCTTTGACTGGGCGACCGGCGAAGCATTGGCGTTCGGGTCGTTGTTGTCCGAAGGCTATGACGTGCGATTGTCAGGGCAAGATAGCGGGCGCGGCACATTCAGCCACCGCCATGCCGTGTGGGTCGACCAGACCAGCGAAGCCAAATATGTGCCGCTGGCGACTTTGCCGCACGGGCGTTTCGAGGTCTTGGACAGCCCGCTGTCCGAATTCGGCGTACTCGGTTTTGAATATGGTTATGCCGGAGCGGAGCCAAAAACGCTGGTCCTTTGGGAAGCGCAGTTCGGTGATTTCGTCAACGGCGCGCAGGTGATGATCGACCAGTTCATTGCGGCCGGCGAAGCCAAATGGCTCCGCGCCAACGGCCTCGTGATGCTGTTGCCGCATGGCTATGAAGGTCAGGGACCGGAGCATAGTTCGGCGCGGCTTGAGCGGTTTTTGCAGCTGTGCGCAGAGGATAATATTCAGGTCGCCAACTGCACGACGCCTGCCAATTATTGCCATTTGCTACGGCGGCAGATGCAGCGGTCGTTCCGCAAGCCTTTGATCATCATGACGCCGAAGTCTTTGCTGCGGCATAAAATGGCGGTTTCGAAGGCGGAGGATTTCCAGGGCGAGAGCCACTTCATGCGGATATTGTCGGACCCTTGGGCTCCGGCGGATATAGATGTGACGCGGCTTGTTTTATGCTCGGGTAAGGTCGCTTATGACCTGATGGAGGCCCGCAATGCAGCTGGCGATACGGGCACCGCGATTGTCCGTTTGGAACAGCTCTACCCCTTCCCCGGCGAGCCTTTGGTGGTCCGCCTGAAGCGCATGACAAACCTTGAAGAAGTCGTCTGGGCGCAGGAAGAACCGAAAAATGCCGGTGCGTGGTCGTTCATCGACCCATTTATCGAAGAATGTCTCACCACCGCCAAAACCCAACCCACCCGCGCGCGTTACGCCGGTCGCAAGGCCGCGGCGGCAACCGCAACCGGTCTCGCAAAGCGCCACCAAGCGGAACAGGCAGCGTTAGTCGCCGACGCCCTGGGCCACAACGTCCGCGACGAAATCCGCCGTCAGAGAAAAGGCTGATCCGATATGAGCACAGAAGTCAAAGTCCCTGCACTGGGCGAATCCATCACCGAAGCCACTTTGGGCCAATGGTTGAAAAAGCCCGGCGAAGCGGTTGCTGCCGACGAGCCAATTGCTAGCCTCGAAACAGACAAGGTCGCGATCGAAGTGCCTTCGCCCGTTGCCGGGGTGATGGGTGCTTATGTCGTGCAAGAGGGTGATACGGTTAATGTCGGTGCGGTGATCGCGTCGATCGAGGCTGGAACGGGTGTAGCAGCGGCACCGCAATCGGTCACTTCAACAGCCGCGCCTGCGGCTGCACAAGCAGAAAGTGCCGATCTGCCCTTGTCCCCTGCTGTCCGCCGTCTGGTACTCGAACTCGGCATCGACCCGTCGAAGATCAAAGGTACCGGCAAGGATGGCCGCTTGACCAAGGAAGATGTGGTCGCCGCTGCCAAGGGTGCATCCGAAGCTGCGCCAGCGCCTACGGCAGCGGTAACAACGCCCGCTACCGCTGGCCGGCAGGAAGAACGTGTCCGTATGACCCGCTTGCGCCAAACCGTGGCCAAACGGCTCAAATCTGCCCAAGACACTGCGGCGTTGCTCACAACTTTCAACGACTGCGACATGTCGGCGGTTATGGAAGCGCGGGCGACGTATAAGGACCTGTTCGAGAAAAAGCACGGCGTCCGTTTGGGCTTCATGGGTTTCTTCACCAAGGCTGTAGCGCTTGCAGCGCGTGATGTGCCTGCGGTCAATGCCCAAATCGACGGCGAGGATATCGTCTACCATAATTATCTCGACGTTTCGGTCGCAGTCAGTGCACCCAATGGCCTGGTCGTCCCCGTCGTGCGCAACGCCGACGCCATGAGCTTTGCCGAAATCGAAAAGGCGATTGGCGATTTTGGCGCCAAGGCCAAGGCCGGTAGTTTGACGATGGCGGATATGACTGGAGGTACCTTCACGATTAGCAATGGTGGCGTGTTTGGCAGTCTGATGTCGACCCCGATCATCAACCCGCCGCAGTCAGCCGTGCTCGGCCTCCACCGCATCGAGGACCGCGCTGTGGTTCGCGACGGGCAGATTGTAATCCGGCCGATGATGTATCTGGCGCTCAGCTATGACCACCGCCTGATCGACGGGCGCGAGGCGGTGACCTTTCTGAAGATTGTCAAAGAGGCGATTGAAGACCCGACTCGGTTGCTGATCGACCTTTAAGGAGCGCGAACATGGCAGAACAAGACTATGACCTGATCGTCATCGGCTCCGGCCCCGGCGGCTATGTCGCCGCGATCCGTGCGGCGCAACTGGGGTTGAAAACCGCATGCGTCGAAAGCCGCGAGACTCTTGGTGGCACCTGCCTCAACGTCGGCTGCATCCCGTCAAAGGCATTGCTCCACGCATCCGAATATTACCATGAAGCGCATTCCGGTGCGCTCGCCAAATTCGGCGTGAACTTCAAAAACGTATCGCTCGACCTAGATGCCATGCACGCCGAAAAGACCAAGGCGGTGGGGGAGCTTACGGGGGGTATCGAATTTCTGTTCAAGAAGAACAAGGTCGATTGGTTGAAGGGCCATGCCGCCTTTACCTCTGCCAACAGCGTTGTCCTTCGACAAGCTCAGGATGGCACGGATTCCAAGGAATACACCGCAAAGAATATCATGATCGCCACCGGTTCGTCGGTCATGCCGCTTCCGGGTGTCGAGATCGACCAGAAAGTCATCGTCGATTCCACCGGCGCCCTCGCTTTGCCCAAAGTCCCCAAGCATATGGTCGTCATCGGCGGCGGTGTGATCGGGCTTGAGCTTGGCAGCGTCTGGCTGCGGCTCGGCGCACAGGTTACCGTAGTTGAATATCTCGACCAGATCCTGCCGGGCATGGACAATGAAGTCCGCAAGGAAGCCGCCAAGATATTCAAGAAACAGGGCTTCAACATCCGCACCGGCACCAAAGTTACCGGCGCGACCGTCAAAGGCGGCAAAGCCGCAATCACCGTTGAACCCGCTACCGGGGGCACATCCGAAACCATCGAAGCCGACTGCGTTCTCGTTGCCATCGGCCGCAAGCCCAATACCGACGGCCTCGCGCTCGACAAAGCGGGCATCACGCCAAACAAACGCGGCCAGATCGAAATCGGCCATGATTTCCAAACCAGCGTCCCGGGCATCTACGCCGTCGGCGACGTGGTTCCCGGCCCGATGCTCGCGCACAAGGCTGAAGACGAAGGCCTCGCCGCCGCAGAATTCATCGCGGGCGGCACCGGCATCGTGAACCATGATGTCATTCCGGGCGTGGTCTACACCTATCCCGAAATCGCCAGCGTCGGCCTGACTGAAGAAGAAGCAAAAGAACGCGGCGAGATTAAAGTCGGCAAATTCCCGATGATGGCGAACAGCAGGGCAAAAACCAACCGCGACACCGACGGTTTTGTGAAGGTCATCGCCGACGCCAAAACCGACCGCGTATTGGGCGTCCACATCATCGCCTCGATCGCGGGCAGCATGATCGCCGAAGCCGCCGTCGCCATGGAATTCGGCGCAACATCGGAAGACATCGCCTATACCTGCCACGCCCACCCGACCCACGCAGAGGCGCTAAAAGAAGCGGCGATGGCAGTGACGGGCAAGCCGATCCATATGTGACCATGACGGGAGGTGCAGCCCAACTGGCCCCATCCCTCATCGCCTGGCTAGACCTGTTCGGCATCGCGGTGTTTGCCGCATCGGGCGCGCTTGCCGCTGCACAACAGCGCCAGACGCTTGTTACCTTTTCCTTCTTCGCGCTGATCACCGGCGTTGGCGGTGGGACGGTGCGCGACCTGCTGATCGGTGCGCCGGTATTCTGGGTTCATGATTGGCGCTTTGCCGCAACCTGCCTGATAACCGCCGGGCTGGTCTGGGTAACGCCAAAGAATTTCTGGAACGCCCGCGCACTCGATTGGTTCGATGCAGTCGGCATTGCGATTTATGCGGTGTTCGGCACGTGGAAGTCGCTGACCTTGGGCGTGCCATTGCTCCCCGCGATGATGATGGGTGTCATCACTGCCTGCGTTGGCGGCATCATCCGCGATGTGTTGGCGGGTGAGCCGTCGATCCTGCTCAAGCCCGAAATTTACGTAACAGCCGCCGCGCTCGCTTCGGGGCTATTTGGTCTGCTTTTATGGTTCGGCCTTCCCGTGCTGCCCGCCGCGATCATCAGCGCCGCCGCCGGATTTGCCCTCCGCGCCATGGCGATCCTCAAAGGCTGGGCAATCCCCGCGTATAAGCCCTGAATCTGGCCCTAAGCCCGCTCGTCCTTGGGTGAACCCATCACGATATGTGACAATATGCTCGCCACTTGCGGTACTGTCCCCAGCACTTCGGTGTGAAAATATTTATACGCCGCCAAATCGCGCGCTTCGATGCGCAACAGATATTCCACCGTGCCGGTAATGTTGTGGCACTCGCGCACTTCGGGGGCCAACGCCATCGCTGCTTCAAAGCCAAGCTGCGCTTCTTTGGTGTGTTTCGATAGCCCAACCAAGACATAGGCGATGAACGTGATACCCATGGCGGGCGCGCTCATCGGGCTTGGCGTCATGAAGCTAATAGAGGCGGTGCCGGGTTCCTATCTGGTTATCACCACCGCGAGCGGGCTTTACCTTCTCTATATGGCGTGGAAGATCGCCACGACGGATACATCCCCCGCCGAAAACGGCGCAGCGGTAGCGAAATCAAAACCTTTCACCTTCCTACAGGCCGCGTTGTTCCAATGGGTGAACCCGAAGGCGTGGACAATGGCGCTGACCGCGATCTCGGCTTACGCGCCAAAGTCGCAAGGCTGGGTCGGGGTAATCGTGGTGGCGGGCGTATTCGGCGTCATCAACCTGCCCAGCACCGGCGCATGGGCAGTGATGGGTGCCAAGCTGCGCCATTTCCTGTCCGACCCGGTACGGCTGAAGACGTTCAATGTTGTTGCGGCGTTCTTGCTGGTCGCGTCGCTTTATCCGATGGTGGCGGGTTTGGTGGCAGTTTGAATTTCTTAAAGGGGCACAGGGGCGGCATTGCCGCTGACGTCAGCCAATGTTGGTTTTCTGCATGAACCCGGACATTCGATAAACTAGGGGCACCCCGCTTTGTAAACTCTGGCAGTTCTGCGACCTTCGGCATTTTGAGACTGAACACTTACCACTGCGAAAAGCGACATTCGAGCAGCCGGCGACCATAGCGCTTGGCCATTCGACCAGAAGGCGGGATCAAGGACATAGTCAGCCACATCATTGCTTTGCATCCAAAAACGTCCCCTCAGTTCCGTTGGGTTATCGTTTCTATCCGTTACACGTACAAAATTTTTCTCGAAGTATCTTCGGCATTCTGAAATGCCTGATTCGCCTTCTTGACGACCTCTTCCTGTCGCTTGGGACTGTTGTAGAGCTTTTCCAGCAGCAGATTTAAAATGCCAATCCCCGCCACCATCTCGTTTCGGTTCATCGCTATCCGTTCGTGGGCACCCGCGTTGCCTTTCTCCCTGATCTTCTGGAGCAAGGCTAACTGAGTTTCATCAACGAGGCCTTTGGTATGTAAGTCATCGATCTTCTTCATCAGGTTTCGACCCGAGCACTTGGTATCGGTAACGATGAACTCTACAATCATCCTCAAAGCGACGGTCGCGAGCTTGAGCTTGCTGCCTGCCAACGCATACAGCATTTCATCGATTAACTCATTGAGGTCATGTGGCGTGAAATCCGTGTCGAACGCGAAGTCGGCAGAGGACGGGGGCGGATACTGAGCCTCTGTTCGAGGTAAATAGGTATTCCCCTCGTCATCGTGGTCGTACTCCTCGCTGCACCACGATGAGGTTTCAAAGCAAACCTCGTCACAGGCTCCGCAGCGGTAAAGCGAGAATTCGGTGCCACCATCTGCACTGTGCCCGTGGCCAAATTCCTCGTGCCACTTGCCAACGCACTGGGCTTCAAGTGTGTGGATGGTCTGTCGTTTGCAGGAATTGCATTGCAGCTTCTTGCGCTCATCGACTTCTTCCCTGCGCTTAAAGCTATCGAACATACGATTTTCCCATTTAATACCTTTGCTGACTCAGCCGTCGTTCGGAACACGGCGACATATCGCTATGCCACATGGATCAAAACAAAATCCAAAGAACAGAAAAAGACAATCGCTTCATATCGCCTAAGTCCGAGAAATGCCAAAAGTAATGATCGATTGAACGTTGCGCCGCCGCAGATGTCCAACTGGCTTGGCGCTAAAGGTATCGCGTCGCGTAATTGAACGATGGATGTCTGCAATCTTAGCGATACCGGTCAATGCGAATGTCGCATTTGCGGGAGTGCAATGTCCGCAATGTCCGGTCCCTTGCCGTAACACCAAAAACTGCCTGAAGGTTTGCTTTCTCCAAAGCTGCCATTCGCTGAAAATCACTCAACGTCCGCGTTGGCCCAATAACGGAAATTCAAAATGAGGCACGACCAAAGCTTGACATTGTAACGCTGATTTGGTACATAACAGGAACATTGCGGCACTGCGCCCAATGTCCTCCCAACATCCAAGGACACCTCATATGCGAACCCGCATTCCCCGTCCGCCGCGCTGGCGGGCACCGTTTTTGCGTGCGCTGGCCAAAACCGGCAATGTGAAATTGTCGGCGGAGCGCGCGCCCGTGCATTACAGCCATGTTTATCGCGTGCGAAAGAGAGACGCGGAATTTGCGGCCGCCATCGATGCGGCGCGAGCCGAAGCGGCGGAACGGCTGGCGGACAGCCCGTCGCCATCGCTCGCCAAATGCACCGGGGATGCCATGCGCGGCGAGCTGGTGCTGTTCCGCACCCGAACCGGAAAGCCGCATTTGCGCGCGCCCCGCGCCAATGGGTGGACACGCGCGAAGGAAAAGGACTTTCTCGATGCGCTTGCCTCTAATTGCGTTGTCACCACTGCCGCGCGCATGGCGGGCGTAACCCCAAGCGCCGCATATCAGCGGCGTCTGCGCTGGCCGGGATTTGCCGCCGAGTGGAAAGTCGCGCTGAAAAACGGTGTACAGGCACTAGACCTGCGACTGCTTCACGAAGCCAGCGAGTTTATGGAAAACGGCTATGTCGGGATACCCGGGGACATCACCGTGAAGAGCGTAGACGATGCCATCAGCGTGCTCGCCTACCACAAAAAGCAGATGGATGCAGACCGACCCGCCTGGAACAGAAAGCCCGTCGATGCCGAAGCCGTCAAGGCATGGATCGTTCGCCAGGCACTGGCGCTCGACGCCGAGGCCACGAAAAAGCGAAAGTCACCTTCCCGTTAGCGATAGCGGTTTGGAAACAGCCGTTTCAAATTGGCAACCTTGGGCTTGTCCCACGCTATGATATACCCGTGCGTCGGGTTTTTCGCCATAAAGTCCTGGTGATAGATTTCTGCCGGAAAGAAGCTGTATGCTTCGATTTTCGTCACAATCGGCCTTTTCCAAACACCCGATTTGCCGAGCTGCGCGATATAGGCACTTGCTGCTTTGCGTTGCACCGCATTGCCTGGAAAAATTGCGGTCCGATATTGGGTGCCGGTGTCGGGGCCTTGACGGTTGAGCTGCGTCGGGTCGTGCGTCACCGAAAAGAAGATATGCAGCAGGTCATTATAGCTGACGAGCGCCGGATTATAACGGATGCGAACGGATTCCGCATGGCCGGACCGACCGCCGCTCACAATGTCATAATCGGCATTGGCCTTGGTTCCGCCAGAGTATCCGGACTCGGCACTGATCACACCCTTCACATGATCGAACACGCCTTCGATGCCCCAGAAACATCCCCCTGCAAAAACCGCTATTTGGGTGCCTTTGGGTTCGGTGATAGCAGCAGCAGGGGCCGCAATGCGGATGCCTTCCGCTGCTTCGGCGGTGCTGATTATGGAAGTTGCTTCGGGCCCGCATGCCGCCATGACGGCACAAATAATGGCAAGTGGTGCCAAACGGACAAAGGGTTTAGCTTTTGGAAGTGAGTTGCTCATCGACAGGCGCTCCGACCGAAATCGCCTTTGATGCTTCTGCATGGCCGCTTTCGGCGCTGGCAGGCTTGACCACAGCAAGACCGGCAACTCCCAAGGCAAAGCCGCCCATGAGGCTGAGGAAAAGTTCTGATCGCACAAAGTTGAAAATACGGTTCATTTCATTCTCTGTTCTTATTGTTGCCGCCTGTGTGGGGCAACTGGGAGATACGGTACTGCGCTGCAAAACACTTCAAGCAGGTTGCTGGTTAAGTCAGACTTAACGCGCGGTTTTTTTAGGTTCAGCTGCGTTCAGGCGAGTGCTGCGCACGCTGACTGGATGCGAGTGCAGGCTTCCCTGAGCAACTCGGTCGATGTTGCATAGGAAATACGGAAGCCCGGCGACAAACCGAAAGCCGCGCCGTGCACCGCGGCGACCCGGTGATCGTCGAGGAAATAATCGATCAGGTCAGCATCGGTTTCGATCTTTTTGCCCTTTGGCGTGGTCTTGCCAATGACGCCGCTGGCGTCAGGATAAACATAAAAGGCACCTTCGGGCGTCGGGCAGCTGAGCCCGGGCGCGTCGTTGAGCATCGCCACCACCAGATCACGGCGGTCCTTGAACGCAGCGTTGCGTTCTTTCAAAAAGTCCTGCGGTCCGGTGAGCGCCGCAAGCACGGCATATTGGCTGATCGAACAGGGGTTGCTGGTCGATTGCGACTGCAGGTCGCCCATCGCCTTGATCAACCATTCAGGGCCGCCGGCATAACCGATCCGCCAACCCGTCATCGCATAGGCTTTTGAGGCACCGTTCATGGTAAGCGTGCGGTCATACAGGTCGGGGCAGACCTGAAGCATCGTCGCAAATGGCGACTGCGCGTACCAGATATGCTCGTACATATCGTCGCTCAGCAGCATCACATGGGGGTGCTTGAGCAGCACTTGACCAAGCGCCTCCAGCTCGGTTGCGCTATAGGCGGCGCCGGTCGGGTTGGACGGCGAGTTCAGGATCAGCCAGCGCGTCTTCGGCGTGATCGCGGCGTCGAGTTGCCCGGCTGTGATTTTGTAGTTTTGCGCGGCCGTCGCCATGATGACAACCGGCGTGCCGCCCGCGAACTGGACGATGTCGGGATAGCTCACCCAATAAGGCGCGGGGATAATGACCTCATCGCCTTTGTCGACGGTCGCGACCAGCGCGTTGAACAAGGTGTGCTTGCCACCCGAGTTGACGGTGATCTGCTTGGTTGAATATTCAATGCCGTTGTCGCGCTTGAACTTGGCGGCGATTGCGGCCTTGAGCGGCGCGATTCCATCGACGGCGGTGTATTTGGTTTGTCCGTCACGGATCGCCTGAATCGCGGCATCCTTGACAAAATCGGGTGTATCAAAATCGGGCTCACCTGCAGACAGGCCAATGACATCAATACCTTGCGCGCGCAGGTCGATAACCCGGCCTGTCATGGCAAGCGTGGCAGAGGGGGCAATCCGGCCCAAGGCGGCGGACAGGCGGTTGATCATGATGGGTCTTTCGGCAGTTTTTGTTAGCAAGTTGCGGGGCAGGCCCTAGCGAAAGCCCCAAAATTACGCAACCCGTTTGGCCGGGATTAATCCGCGCACGCTGTTGCCGATGAAGAATTCTCCGGTGAGATCGTCGGGGGTGAGGTCGGCCTCAAGGGCTTTGCCACTTTCGATCAATTCACGACGGAAAACGGATGGCAAAACGCCACGCGATAAAGGGGGAGACAGCAATTTGCCGTCGCGTTCCACAAAGATTGCGGTGATACTGCCTTCGGTCAGGAAGCCGTCAGCATCAACGAACAGAAGCTCGTCTGCATTCGCCGCCTTGCGCGCGTCGTCGTAAAAGGCGCGGTCGGTGGTTTTGTGGCTAAGGCGGAAGTCGGCGTTGCCGACAGGCAGTAGCCCCAAGGCCACGCGCCATGGCTCGGTGGTGTCAGCGAGTGGCCTGATCTCGATGGCAATCGCCCCGCTCTTCGACAGCAACAGCCGGATCTTCGATAGCGCATCCAGATGGAAGGTCGCAGCGTGGAGTTGGTTACGCGCGGTGTGACGATCAAATTCAAAGCCGAAGGTCGTGGCGCTCGCCTTCATCCGTTCGAGATGCAATTCCAGCCGTGATATACCCTGCGCTGGTTCAAACCGCATCGTTTCGATCAGGTCAAAGCCATATCCATCCACCCGCGCAAAATCCCCCTTGGCAAGACACTCGGCCCATTCGCCTGCTTCATCCGAGTCAGCGACGATGCCCGAACCCAATCCCAATGAAACCCGCTTCGTCTTTTCGCACAAGGTAAAAGTGCGGATGGCGACACTGAACGCGGCGTCGCCGTTCGGATCGATCCGGCCAATCGAGCCGCAATAGATGCCGCGCGGAGCAGTTTTTTCGACCTCGCCGATGATCTGCATCGCGCGGATTTTGGGTGCGCCGGTAATCGATCCGCATGGGAAAAGCGCCCTTATGACGTCTATGGCGTCGCTATCTTGCGGCAAAAGCCCGGTTACGGTCGAGGTCATCTGATGGACGGTCGGAAAGCTTTCGATATGAAAGAGTTCGGGCACCGCGACCGACCCTGCCACACACACAAACGACAGATCGTTGCGAAGCAGATCGACTATCATCAGATTTTCCGCGCGCTGCTTGGGGTCGGTACGTAGTGTCTCGGTCTCCGCCGCATCAACCAGCGGGTCGGCGTGGCGCTCGGCCGTCCCCTTCATCGGCTTGGTGGTGACGCGCCCGTCTTTGAGCGCGAAGAACAGTTCGGGCGAGAACGACAGATAATGCTGCTCCCCCGTCCAGATCACCCCGCCATAGCCCGCCGCTGCCCGCGGACGGAGTGCAGCATACAGCGCCAGCGGGTCACCGGCATAGTCGGCTTGAAGCGGGAAAGTGAGGTTCGCCTGATAAATGTCGCCCGCCTTGATATACTCCTGCACGGCGCCAAAGGCGCTGGCGTAGTCACCGCGCGATATGTCGGGACGCAGCGGCGACAGCCAGGCACCTGACGCATCTGGCAGCAGCGACGGCGTGACGTCGGTATCAAATTCTTGATATTGCTCGAATAATCCGAACCAGGCCAGCAGGCCGCCAGCGAACGCCGATTGATGGGGCAACAGCGCCGCGCCTGCATCATAGCTCAAAAACCCGGCGACATGCAGCCCGCGCGCCGTCGCCGAACGCAGCGCATCCAGCAACGGCGCAACCTCACTCAACGTCCGCGCGGTCAGGCATTCCACGGGATCGACATAAAGCCGGGAGGGCGAAGCACCCGACGCCCGCGCGTCATCGAGAAGAACATAAGGACTGTCGGTGGAGATCATCACCCGATGCTATACCGAAAATATGGAGCGGGTGAAGGGGAGCCGTAGGCGTCCAGAGGACAATCGAACCAACCAGCGAGCCGCCTGCGGCGAAGTGCCTCAAAGAACGAGGGTTCGCGATGCCATGCTACTGGAGCGGGTGAAGGGATTCGAGCGTTGCCATACTTTCTGACTGCAGCTGTTTAAGGTACCTTCACGCTATTTTCGTTGATCAACTGCTTCTTCACAATTTTTGAGCATGGGGACGAACTCTTGCACGGCTGCGACATATAGCGGGTGTCGCGGATGGTTGCCTTTGGTCGAACCGAGGCACATTAGGTTGACACCGCAGTCCCGCGATAACTTGTGCACCTCGTCATCTCGACCATTGTAGGCGCCGTGGACGCCCCACGCTGCAATTACGGGAGAACTCGTGGCTGCAGCCCCCGTGAGCGCCGCTATTATATGAGCGTCATTATCGGGGCCAACCGGGTCGAGTGCCGCCTTCATCTGCCTAGGGTCGGTGGCCCGAAACGCGAATAGATTGAGTGCCTGAATTCCACCAAATCCCCGCCCGCGCGCAAAACCTATGCACCGGCGAATAGTGGGGTCATCCAAGGTTGCATCTGCAGTCGATGGGTTCAGCATAATATACGTGAGTGTTGGTAGCCGCTTGTTCCACTCGCGCGTCAGCGTGTAGCGATAGCGTCCGCACGCAGACAGTATGGCTCCTTGCAAATGCGGAAACAAATCAACGCCACTCAATTTTGCAAATCTAGTTTTTGTGCATGAGCAGACGGAGGCGTTGTAGCCGACGCAGGTGGGTTCGCTGCCGGTGTTGCCGTCGGTGCCATCTGGCGCGCAGAAATGGTTGTTGCGCCTGAAGGTTGTGGCTCCTTATCGGGCAGTAATTGCATTGCAGCGAACACGAGTCCTGCTACGATGCTTAAAATCCCCAGCACTGACCAGATGATGGTTATCCGGTTTGCGACCGCTTCGATCCGGTCAGAGAGCGCTTGCAGGGAATGGATCTGCCGGTTCACTTCAGAAATCATTGTTGAAGGGATTTCGAGAAGGGGCCGCGACTGCTTTTTGGCGTGGTCATTTGTTGCACTGTCGTCCAAATCAGCCAACCACAAGAGGAATAGGTCCTGTCCCCGATTGAGCTGAATGGGCGTAGGGCCAGCGTTGTAAACGGAATAGATCAATCTCCCCTGAAAGCCCGGATCAACGTGGAAACCCGATACATTAATGAGGCCTCGCCATTTGGCACTTGATTTAAGCGATATGAAGCCCATCACGTTACACGGAATTCGTAGGAATTCCTCGGTCAGTAAAAACGCGAATTGTCCAGGGGGGACAATCATCGGGCCGCCTTCCACGCGTTGAATTTCTGGGACGCTTTGGTCCCAACGCTTGGAAGTGGCGAGCCTTTGTTTAGTATTTT
Organism: Sphingorhabdus sp.; assembly: GCA_040007915.1. GTDB lineage: Bacteria > Pseudomonadota > Alphaproteobacteria > Sphingomonadales > Sphingomonadaceae > Sphingorhabdus_B. Next base: position 206,083 of record JBDTUD010000001.1, on the reverse strand, counting down.
TGCGGACAGGCACCGAATAATCTGGCGTTACAAAGAACTCTTCACCTAGCGTCAATGTGTAAGCGGAACAGTCGACCTGTTCAGAATGGAAATCCTCAACGATTTTCCGCTTTGGAATTTCGACTGTGAGTTTATTTCCGCTCCAGAACGTCATTTAACGATCGCTCAATTCACAGTTTCCCAAAAAAAATGGACTTTGCTTTTACAGGTGCCAATCGATCCTTGATTGAAGTGGTAACGTCCCATTGTTTATCCATAAATACTGCGATGGAAGAATTTATGATTTTCAGCACTTCGGCAGAGATATGGGGACGGAAAGGAAAATCTTCTAAATGATCCAATTTTTCACACGCCGTTGCCATGCGTCCTGCCGCAACAACGAGCTGACGATCAAAATCGGATGGATTGCCAACATCTGTTTGGCCGACAGCATCTGCGAGTCTAATGTTTAAAGTGTTCGCAGCGGAAATTCCGATTATCAACGTATCCGTCACAAGCCGACGAAACTTGTCTTCAGAAGGCTCGGCAAAAAGCTCTCCGGCATATTTGGCAAAGTGCAGTGCCATGTGCTTCAGGCGGTCTTGAACTGTTAGCCGAGCGATCTCCCGATGATATTTCTCGTCATGCTCGAACTGCTCCCATTGCAGAAGGTCCAGAACAGCAGCATCAAGGCTGATTGCCTCGGAACTGTCCATGATTACTGCTTTCAAAACCATAGGGTTACACTCCAAAGCCCCCAACGATCACCGACTCGACCGCCTCACAACCCCTTGTGAGAAGTTTGCTCTCTCTAATTAATTTATACAAGAAACGTCTTGGAATCAAGATGATTCCAAAATCTAAGACGTCATGGCTTTATCGAGCCAACGTTCAACAAGCTCAGCTCTGTATAAAATTGAAGCTGCCTGGCCCGGCTTCAGACCCTCCTCCTTCGACCGTGCCAAAAACGCAGTTTTCAACGCCGCATCTGGCCGATGTGCTGTGACGCGTTTACGACCATCGGACTGGGTGCCAGGTGGATAATGACCTATTAATGCGTTCAAGCGCTTGCCTCGTAACTCGCGAACTAGAAGGAGCTTTGCGAGAGCGCTCTCACTTAGACCAAGGTCGTTTGCATAAGTTTTAAATCTGGAATGCTCATCTGGTAGAAGATATCCGCCGACCTGTGCCATTTGAAATCTCCCACATCAGCATTTTGGCCCGTAGCCGGGTTAAGAAGTCATAACAATGTATGTTAACGTTGGAGCGGGTGAAGGGAATCGAATTACTCCATTAAGTATCTGATTTACCGTGTGAGTGTAAAACATCTTTCGCTCAAAGCCCCCGATAAAGCCCCAATAAAATTTTGCTAGGGCGTTTATCTTATGGGAACGCATCATCGCTAGCCATCGCAGTATCCTGGGGTATTTTCCAAGGGTAATTGCCCGCATGCCGCATACTCATAGCACCAACATTCTCCATCGCCTCTTGTTAAAACCGGCGGCAAGATTACCCGCCGCCGGTCTGGCGGATTATTCCCCAGCCTCATCATCTGCTGGCTTGCCATTAGCTTTGGCAAGGACCGCAAAGCCGTCAGCGATCATGTCCACGGTGTAGCGGGTTGTGCCTTCGGCCTCGTAGCTTGACTGGCGGACGCGCCCGGTGATGCGGACAAGGTCGCCAGTGGAAGTTTTGGCAAGCCGGTCGCGCATTTTGCCGAACAGGGTGATGCGGTTCCAGTGCGGGTCGGACTTCCAATTGTCGCCGTCGCGGCGGTTGTAATTGGCGGCGACCGAGATGTGGGTGACGTCTTTGGCGGCGTCGATCTTGCCGATGCGACCGATGATGTGAAATTCTGCGATATTCTGCACGGGTTTTCTCCTGATCGAGTGTCAGGCGATGTGTCCTGACGGACATTACAGGGCCGCTCACCGCCTGCGCGCAAGCCAAAAAACGGAGGCTCCATTCATGGAAACCGTAAGCGTAATGCGCTGGTTTTTTGCTTGCGCGTATGAAGGCGGTGCCAAGCGGCCAAACGTCCGTCACAAAAGGACAGGAGCTGATGCGCGATTAGGGAGAGATGAGCAGAGTGTCGGATTGCGTCATCGGTAACGGCAACCCATGATGCGCCACGCGTAACCGACATATCCGTAACCATATCCATAAATAGCCATAACGGCGGTGTGGATGCTTCAGGAACCGCGCACCTCAATTGCCGCTTGGTCGAACTGCGCAGACCTCTCTTCCAAAGCGTCCAAGATGGCTTGCTTCTGAACTGGGCTCGCACTGCCCCAGATAGCGATCTCGTCGAGGCTCCGTCTGCATCCGTTACAATAGCCGCTGACAGCGTCGATGTCACAGACCTGATTGCAGGGTGAAGCGGGATTGCTATTCACGGCCTCAAGCGGCGGCCTTGGGGCGCAATGACAAATCTAGCCGGATATCGTCATAGGTGGTGCGCGGCGCAAGCGCGCGGTTGGGACGCTTTTCCATCCGCACAAGACCGTAGCGCTCCATTGTCTTCAATGTGCGCGACAGATTGGATTTGGCGCGACCAGTGCGCTCGACGAGTTCCTGCAAGGATTCAGGCTTTTCATGGGCGATGACGCTCAAGAGCTCACGGTTGCGATCCGACAACACCTTGGCAACGCTCTCGATGGAGGTGAACCAGACCTTGGGGGACTGCGCGGTCGGCTTCAACTCACCGCGCGCAATCGCCATTGTCCGCGCTTTATAATCCGCAGCACTGGCAATTCCGATTTTTAGCGTCGTCATAATTTCACTCCTTTTGTTGCAAGCACCGCTTCGACTTCACTCCAGAAATCCGCCAGCAGGCTGGCGGCATCCGCATAGTCATACGGCCTGATCGTTCGCAGCCGGTGTTTGTGGTCAAACTCCACTCCGCGCTTTGCACCTGGTCCCGACCCCGACGTGACCGGATGTGCATTGTCGAACCCGACCAATCGCTCGCCGTCCTTGTCATGGAGGGTGAGCGAATAACGCAGGCCGTGAGGCCGCGCCTCCGACATCTTCGTTCGCTTTACCTCGAACTTGACCCAGTGACCGCCCGATGGATCGATGAAGAAGATTTCGCCGTCTAGCGAAAGCAGGGCATCGAGGCTCGAATCAGGACGGGCATCCACAGGCCATTTGTTATCATATATTGATAACTAAGCAAGTTCGGACTTCTGTCACGATAATGACGCGGCAGCTATAAGCTGCCGCGTCAGCGGATATTAACAAAGCCGGGCCGCCGCTGGCGCTGTCCCTATCAGTCTTCGTCCTCAAGATCGCCATCATCGTCATTCGACGATGATGACAATTCCCGCATTGCTTCCGCCTCCGGCTCATCAACCCGCAAAGGCTTTGGCAACCACCCGCGTCCTGTCATCCGCTCCGCGGCGGTAACGGCAAGTTCGCTCTTCTTCATCTTGGCACAATTGTTGGCGGCGGGTTGGCCCAGTTCCTCGGCCATGATTTTGAGAATGACAGGCTTTGTAAGCCTATCATAAAACGCAACCGGTGCTTGCCATTTGGTAGCCATGTCAACGCCGCTGGCGAATGCAATCCGGTCAAAACGGTGATGGCGCGTATCACGCCGCGAACTAGCCGATTGACCGCCGTTTATCTGGGTAGCAACAAGCAACGCCAGCAACTTAGCTTTGGCATCGGCGTCCATTGCCTGAATGGCGGCGAACCGGTTGACCTCGGGGATGGCAGCGAAGTCGCTGCCGCCGATTTCATCGACCGACGTAATATCGGCCATCGTCATCATATCATCGGGAACGGCGGCGTTAAAGCCTTCGAGCCGCAATGACAGCGGCGATTGATAGCACGGTTCACCATGAACGATCCGGCCGACAAGGCAATCGAGCAAGATGTCGAGCGCAAGCGCGGGGTTGGTGGCGACCGCCTCCTGCACGGCCAGCGTCTTGACCTTCGATAAGGTCTCGATCATCGCGCCGGAATAATCGGGCTTAATGGTGGGTGCATCACCGGTGCCACCCTTAGCCATCCGCTTCGTGCGGATGGCCTTAGCCTCGATCTCGCCATTATTGCCGACGAATAGCAGTATAGCACTATCGGCCTTTTGCGCGTCGGTGAACACGCACAGGCGGTTCTCCAAGATGCGCGCTTCACGCTCCAAGTCGCTAAACACCCTATCGCTCCAACGTCCTTCTTCGCCAAGTTCGATAAGTCGCGCATCGGACGCCGCTTGAATACGCATCCGCTCGGCCACTTCATCGTCGGTCGGCTCACGCCCTCCCTCAGCATGAACCGTGACAAGGTTGTAATAGTCGACGGGTCGTTCGAGCGATGCGCGAACATCGCTCCAGCCTTCGCTGCGATAGGCTGCTTCAACCTCGGCCATCATGGCGGTGGCCAGCGTCTCGACAAGTTCGGGGTCATCGGCATAACCATCACCATTTTCGGCAAACAAATCGGCGGTTATCGTCCCGCCCGCTGCGGCATAGGCATCATACCCGACAAACAGGAACAGCGCATGGTCGGTTCCGATCTTCTGCTCGGTGAGCATCCGCCGGATTTGGTGGGCGCTGTTGCCGAACAGCGTTAGCGCCTCCAATTGTCGGTCGTGATCGTCAGTCAAGGTCAAAGCCTGTGCCGCCTCCATGCCGATCTTGTCATCTGCCAGACAGGCAAGGGCATCGGGGTGCAATGCTGATAGCCGCAACACTTTCCTGACATAGGACACAGCCACACCAAAGCGCGCCGATATGTCCTCGGGTGACAACCCGTCGCGGCATAGATCGCCATAAGCGATGACGGCATCGGCGCTGTGCATGTCCTCGCGGCTGACATTTTCGGCCAGCGACAGTTCGACCGCATCGGCCTTGTCACGCACGTCCACGCTAACTGGATGGCCAGCAGCAATCGCCTTGGCTTTCTCAAGCTGCTTTAAGGCACGATAGCGCCGCCCTCCGGCGGCAACCTCGAACTTGTTGCCCTCCGCGTAAACGACAAGATTTTGCAACTGGCCGTGCGCGAGCATGTCGGCTGCAAGCTGGTCAATGGCTTTGGGCTTCACGCGCCGGACGTTAAGTGGCGACAAACGAAGCTGTGAAAGTTTAACGGTTTGTAGGGTCATGAGTGTATTCCTCGGTTGAATGATTGATTTGTCGGTGGTCAGAACATCTCGATCTGGTCGCGCATCGGGTTCCAGAACCCGATGTCGAGCGGTTGCTGTGCGCGGTTTGGCTGCATCGGTTGATTGGCTAACCAGCCAAGCCGTTCGCCAACGCTGACAGGAGCAACACCCGCCATCATGATCTGGTCGGGGTCGGGCGGGGTGACGGTGCGAAGGTCTTTGCGTTTCATGGGACTGCCGCCGCTCAATATTCATCGGACAGCATGATGGTCAGGACGCGCCGCGTGACGGCGGGGTTTGCCGCGTCCTCGCTGGCGGACTGCATCGCTAGGTCATAATAATCGAATTTCCAGAACACGCGATCGCGTTCATCGTCGCGCAACCTTGGGCGCTCCGTCGTCCAGCTTCCATCGCAAAGCTGATAGATCGTCCCGAAATCACGCTCTCCGTGCGGGTCGTTGTCCTCGTCGAAGGTATCAAAGGTTTCGATAAGTTCGCGCACTTGGCTTTGGTCGGCCTCGGGCAGTGACCGGAACCCGACGGTTGCAACAGCGGTGCAAGCAACGCCCATCGCGCTGCGGGCAAGGTCGTTCAAACGGGCAATCCGTGCGGTGTGTTCACGCGCCGTGGCGTTTGATAGAAGGGCGGCGCTCATTGCACCGGCCCTTTGCGGCTTTCACAAATAAGGACCAACCCCCCGAAATCCTCGCGTTCGCCAAGCCGGTCGGCAATCTTTTGCACACAGGCAATCGGCAAACCGTTCTCGTTGGCAATATACCGCAAATAATCATCGCGGCATTCCGCACCGCAAGCACGGTAACTCAAAAGCAAATCACACATCTGAAATCTCCTCTTTTAGGCTGAAAGCCGCAATCGCTCTGCGACATGCGGCTCTGCCTTCCGGCGAGGATGGGAGGGGGAGGGTAAGCTGAACCGTCACCCTTGGCGCGGGCCAGCGGGCGCGAAGCGACCGCCACACGGGGGTGACTATTCAGCTTTGGGAAACGAGAGGGCAAAGCCCTTGGCGTTCCCGCCTATCAAACAAACGGAGCCGCAGGCTCCATCATTTACAGGAAACGGAGGCGGTCAGCGTCCCTATGCCGTCACGCCAACAAGTACGGCACCCTTGCACAGCGCGAAACCAGCCGGACGTTCTGCGCGCGGGGCACGCGGGCCAGCGGACGTCGGGCAAAGAGCGATTCAAGAGCGCCAGCGGGTCAGCCAACAAACGCCGCACCGTCAAGGAGCGCAGCGGGAAAGTGTGCGACCGCTATAAACTCCCGCTCATCTGCCGAATTCTACCCTCGCTTCTCGTTCCTGATCGTCACCGGAACGGACAAGACTGGGGGCTTGGTTGGCGTCAGCGGATAGAGCAGGTCGCCGCCAGGCAACGCAAAACTATATCCTTCACCGTAAGAACATGAACCAATACAAGACATTCATGCACAGCAGATTCGACGACTGGCGATGCAGACATATTCACACCCACGTCATCTGTCAGATTGCTTGCGCGATCCGCCAAACGTCAGGCAAAGAATTCAACCGGCCTTACCCCGTCTCTGCGCCATGACAGTTCGTTTTCGCCACTCTTGACCCCGAACGACGCCATATCCTGGGCAATGATCGCTAGCAGACGGTCACCATTAACCGAGCCAGACGTGTAGGGTATTTTGCCTACCATCTGCGCATCCAAAGCCGCAGCATCGGTATCACTTATAGCCTCAATACTGCTATCGACGCCTCGGAGCCAATTTGCTGGTTCATAGGCTAGAAGATTGGCTTCCGAACGCGGCACACCCTCGTCGCCCGCAAAATAGTCAAACGGATCGACATTAGATGGCAGGTTCAGCCCGAACCCGAGATTGCCGCCAGATATGCCAGTACGCGTGTTGCGTAGCGACGCAACCAAGGATGCTGCCGTGTCCTTGCCCGGTATGAAGGCCAACGCCGCATTACCAACCGTCCCTGTGCTGCCATTGCTACGCGTAAACGTCGAAGTCGAGATCAAAATATTTTCGCCAACCTTGGCTGTGCCTTCGAGATTGCTTGCCGAAAGACCAATCGAAGTTACGCCAACCTCTGCAAGCGTTTTGAGTTCGCCAGCGTCGGTCACGCCGTTGCCGTTGGCATCGACCCAGACCTTCAGTTCACCGAACCGCGCATCTTTGCTGTCGATCACACGATCACCGTTATTATCGAGCGAAGCAAGGGCCTCCAAATCGCTCTTGGCGTCCTTGTTTTCAGAAGCAAAGCTCAGTTCTGACGCATGGCTGATTTTGCCATCGTTGTTGCGGTCAATGACCAAGAACCCGTCGCCCTTGCCGGTCCAACCGGTATCGTCAGCGATGCCGTCACCGTTCATATCGAACGATGCCTTGGATTTCTTGATCGAGCGCATGTCGATACCGTCACCGTCGAGATCAAGGATGATCGGTGATAGCAGACCAACGCTTTTATTCTTGAACGTCAACAGGTTCGATGCGCCAAGGGCTCCCGCCCGTGGATCAATCTGGCCTTTGCTGCCCTTGGGTGCCATGAACATTGCGCCACCGGCAAAGCTGATCCGGTATTTGCTATCCTTGCGCTCAAGCGATTGCGTCTGCACTGCTACAGAAGGCAGATTGGTGGCGCTGGAGAAATAGGTCAGCGCTGCATCCAGGAACTCCATCGTTGTCCCATTGGTGCGGGTATAGCTGCCCTTGTTGATGACCGCTACTTCGCCCAACTGTGTGGTGCCGTTCACAGCTGTTCCCGTAAGATTGATGGAGCGAACACCTGCGGTGGTGAGCGAAAGGATTTCACCATCTTCGGCCGCTCCGTCGCCGTCACGGTCTTGCCATACGTTGAACTCGGTAAAGCGCAGATCAAGCGACGACAATATTCCGTCCTTGTTGCTATCAAAGGCACGCAGACCCTCCAGGTCGGACTTGGCACCGACAACATCGTCGATAAAGCTGAACTCGCCTGCGCCGGTAACTCTGCCATTGCCGTCGCGGTCGAGGAACAATAGCCCTTCGGTATTGCCAAACCAGCTGGTGTCATCCGCCAGACCGTCGCCGTCCAGATCATAGCGCGCATTGCTGTCCGCCGCCGACACCGTCCTTACCCCGTTGCCGTCGAGATCGAGAATGATCGGCGACGTAATGTTGACCGTGGTGCCGCCCTTGAACTGGAGCTGTTCAATGCCGCTGATCGTATCGGTCCCGTCATTGCCATCAACCGTGGGCTGATTATCGACGATGCTGACCGTGCCATTTGCGGTTGTCAGGGTGTAGCTGGCCTGCAATCCGGCCAAAATCAGCTTGTCGCTGCCGGAGCCGCCAACGATGATGTCGTTACCAGCACCGCCAGTGATGATGTCATTGCCAGCGCCACCGTTCAGCGTGTTGACGTTAGCTGTTCCTGTGATCGTATCCGCACCGCTACCACCAATGGTATTTTCAAAATTGTAGATATTGTCGGTTTCGCCAGTTGCTTGCGCAATGTTTGTGGTTAAATTGATCGTCATTGCCAAAGTGGCTGAACTGTAATCGACGGTATCAACCCCGTTACCACCACTGGCGGTATCATTGCCAAGACCCGGCGCAATCAGATCATCGCCGTCATCGCCGTTCAACTGGTCAACACCTGCGCCACCGACCAAAATATCGTTACCGGCCCCGGCATTCAAACTGTCATTGCCGTCACCGCCATCGAGACTATCATTGCCTTCATTGCCGTTGAGCTGGTCGTTCCCAATCCCGCCGAAGAGAATGTCATTCCCGGTGCCTGCATTGAGATTATCGTCACCAGCGCCGCCGTCGAGACTGTCGTCGCCCTCATTACCGTTCAGATTATCATTTCCGGCTCCGCCTATGAGCGTATCATTGCCCAAACCGGCATTGAGATTATCATTGCCGTTTCCGCCTTCGAGCAAGTCGTCGCCAGCCTGACCATTGAGATTGTCGTTGCCATCGCCGCCAACAAGCCGGTCATTGAGCGCGCCGCCATTGATTGTGTCATCGCCAGCAAGGCCGTCGATCCAGTTAATTGCGTTGGCAGAACCATTGAGTGCATCGGGTCCGGGTGTACCATAGACCCACTGGGTCGAGGTTGCCGTGATTTGCACCGTTGCGGTCGCACTTGCGGTCAGGCTGCCGTCGGTGATGGTATAGCTAAAGCTGCCTGTTCCTGCCGCAGAGCCGGACGGGGTAAAGATAACCTGGCCTTGCGCATTGAGACTCACGCTGCCGCCAACCGCGCTGCCAACCGACAATATTGTAGGTGTTGTCCCCTCAGGGTCGCTGTCATTGGCAAGCAGCGTCGCCGCTGCAATGGTCAAGCTGTTACCCGTCGCAACGGAGAGACCACCGTCATTAACCGCCACCGGCGCGTCATTCACCGGTGTAACGGTCAGGCGGAAGTCGTCTGAAACGCTCAAACTACCGTCACTCGCTGTGACCCTGATATCGACAAATCCGTTGAAATTTACAGGCGGGGTTCCGGTGAAGCTTGCGGTGGTGGAATTAAAGTTCAGCCAGCTCGGCAAAAGAGCGCCGCCTGCAAGCCGTGCGCTCAGCGCAAGGGTCGCATTATCGACATCATTGAAGCTCCCGGCGGGTAACGTGATGTTGACCGCATTATCCTCAGCGATGCTCACATCTGTCAGAAGCTGGGCGACGATAGGCGCGTCATTGACCGGCGTTACCGTTAGACGGAAATCGTCTGAGACACTTAAACTACCATCGCTTGCCGACACCCGCACATCGACAAATCCGTTGAAGTTCGCAGGCGGTGTGCCGGTAAAGTGGGCCGTTGCCACGTTGAAGCTTAGCCAGCTTGGCAAGGCAGTGCCGCTTGCAAGCGACGCACTGAGAACGAGACTTGCATTGTCGACGTCGGTGAAACTGCTTGAAGGAACCGTGAAGTCAATCGCGCCGTCTTCGGCTGAGCTGCGATCAACCAGTGCGATTGATATAATTGGTGCGTCGTTCACCGGTGTGATCGTTAGACGGAACACATCGCTTGCACTCAGCGTCCCGTCGCTCGCAGTAACATCGATGTCGATGAACCCGTTAAAGTCCTGCGGCGGGGTGCCGTTGAACTGGCCGTTTGCGAAGGATAGCCATGAAGGCAAAGCATTACCGCCTGCAACCATTGCAGAATATGTCAGCGTGTCGCCATCAACGTCGGCAAAGGCGTTTTGAGGCAAAACAACCGAGATCGCTTGATCCTCAGGCGAAGTCTGATCAGCCAATCCCTGATTAACAACCGGTGCATCGTTTTGCGGATTGATGGTCAGCGTAAATTGCTGGGCAGCGGTCGCAATGCCGTCGCTCGCCATTACCGTGATCGCAAGCACGCCATTAAAGTTGGCCGGTGGATTGCCAGTAAATTGCTGGCCATCGAAGCTCAACCAGCTTGGTAGCAGATCGCCGTTGGCGAGCCCTGCACTGTACGTCAGAATATCGCCGTCGACATCCACGAACGCGTCGGCAGCGAGAGCAAAGCTGACCGCTTGGTCTTCGTCGGTGGCAACATCGGTTATATCATTCATCACGATGGGCACATCATTGACGGGCAGGACATTGATCGAGGCCAGCCCTGTATCAACAGCACCGCTTGGGTCGGACACACCGTAAGTGAACGACGCATCACCGTAGAAATTGGCATCAGGAGTGAAGGTGATCTGCCCGTTTATCAGCGCAACGGTTCCGCCAATGGCATTGGCGACTGATGAAAGGACAAGCGGGTCACCGTCAACATCGCTGTCGTTTGCGAGCAGAACATTGGCAGCTATGACAAGTGCAACATCTTCGTTGGTAGTAAAGCCGCTGTCATTCTGCGCCACTGGGGCGTCATTGACAGGCAAAATGGCAAGGTCAAATGCCGAAGAGACGCTGTCTAGGCCGTCGCTTGCGGTGACAACCAGAGCAATATTACCATTGAAGTTCGCAGGTGGTGTGCCAGTGAAGCGGCCATCCACAAACGAAAGCCAGCTGGGGATCTGACTGCCATTTGCTTGGGTAGCCGTGAACGAAAGCACATCACCATCTGCATCCGCAAATGTATTGGCCGGAATGGTGAAGTCGATGATCTGGTCTTCGTTGATCGAGACTGACTGGAGCGGATTGGCGACGACTGGCTGGTTGTTCGAAGTCACCGCCAGACTGAAGTTCTCGATTGCACTTGCCTTACCATCGCTTCCGATAACAGCGAGATTGAGCGCGCCACTGAAATTGGCTGGTACTATCCCGGTCAGGCTTTGGCCGTCAAAAGCCAGCCATGTTGGCAGCGGATCACCGCCTGCCAGAACAACAGAGACCGTGACGGTATCACCGTCAACATCTTCGAATAGCGAAGTGGGTATTGCTATTAAAACGGAAGTACCCTGCACGACCGCCATATCGGCTATTTGTCCAACAACTACAGGCGCGTCGTTGCGCGGTAGGATATTGAGCGCAAAGCTCGACGATGTGCTGGCGAAGCCATCCGATGCGCTGACCGAAATGTTCAATACACCGTTGAAATTTGAAGGCGGCGTGCCGGTTATGCGTCCACCAGCGAATGACAGCCAGTTTGGTAAAGGATCGCCATTAGCGAGCGTTGCCAAAAGCGTCAGGGCATCACCGTCAACATCGGTAAATGTGGCTTCCGGGATCCCGATATCGACAGGCCGGTCTTCGTCAACAAACACTTCCGATAGAGCAATCGATACTGCCGGCTGATCGTTGATAGCCGCAAAGTTGATAGTAAGCCGCCCTGTAGTTTGGCCACCATTGCCATCACTGACTAAATAATCGAAACCAGCTAATCCGTTGAAATTAGCGTCAGGCCTGAAGCGCACGTTACCATTTAGATCGAACCATGCCCGCCCATGTTCAAAATTGTCGAGACGCGTGATGGCCAATGAATCGCCGTCAATATCAGAAATGCGCGATGAAAACTCCGCGCGGTTAATGACGATGTCACTATCTTCTAATCCATTTACCTCAAATGCCTGTGCTTCAGGATCATTATTGGCTGGAGAAATAGGCAAAGACGAACCGCCTTCACCCAGAAACGCCAAGTCTTCAATCCCCACAAGCGTGTCTATGCCGTCACGGCCAGCAACCAAATCTCGCACGGTCGTAACACCGTCAATGGTGGTGATTTCATATTCAGTCTCTAGACCGCTAAAGACAGCCGTATCTCGGCCCAGCCCGCCATAAAGCCGGTCATTGCCGCCAGCACCTCTCAGTTCATCATTCCCGCCCTTGCCCACGATGTGGTCATCTGAGGCAAATCCCACGATCTGGTCGTTATCGCCAGTCGCTGAATTTTCGAGGATGAACTGTTGAACGTCGCGCCAACCGATGAGCGTGCCATCGTCAAAAACAAATGTCTCGACCCGGTTATCCGCCGAACCAAATTCGCCCGAAATCGTCAAAGAAAGGCGATCCGTCCCTGAAACTTCGATCAGCAGGTCGTTGCCGTTGGTTCCCGTACGCGAGAAGAATGCATCGCCCTCAATAATGCCCGCGCCAAACTGGATGGCGTCTCGCCCACCTGTATCGAAGAGCCGGTCTTCGTCATAAGCGCGACCAAAGATGTAGATGTCATCGCCGCTACCGCCGTTCAATCCATCGTTGCCAGCCCCGCCATCAAGAACACCGCCTGAAGTGCCAGATGACAGGGTATTAGCTCCACCTGTGTTGGCACCTTCGATAAGTCTGAACACATCATTCCAGCCAAGAGAGAGTCCGCTAGCAAATTCAAAAACAGTGACAACCGGTTGGAATATGACCGAAGCGCTGGCAGCCGTTTGTGGTCCATTTGGCCCCAACTGGTTGCTAATCCTCAGTCGTTCGCCTGAGGCACGAATTTCAACGATCAAATCCTTGAAGTCAGCACCGCCGCGCAGGAACCGAAGCTGATTTGGATCGATGATGCCATCGAACAATATTTTGTCGCCGACATAGCTGCTGCCGCCGTCGGCTGAAGCAACGCGCACAGTCGCTGCCTGAAAAACGTCATTGCCGTCGCCCGCTCCAAATTCGAGCGTTGCTCCGCCATCAAGACTGATGATTGTGTCGTCACCTGCAAGACTATCAATTTGGTTATCGGGGTAAAGGACCAGCCTATCTACATTTTCAGTGGCTTGTGAATGGACGTCAAGTACGTTGAAATAAACGTCGGCGGCCCTTGTCGGAATAGAAGCAATAATTACACGGTCGAGCAATTGAGCCCACGAGAAAGGTGAGTCTCCATTGAGGACAAATTTGCCAGCTACCACCAATGGCAGTTGTAGTCTCTCGTCAGCGATCCCGTCGCTATTGATATCAACCCCGTATTCATCCGGGATAAGGTCGCCATTGGTATCGCGCGCGACCAAGATTTCATTCTCGGATTGCAGAGCGTTGGTGCGGAAATATACAGGATTGATGCCGTCAGGCGTTGTCCGGCTTGCAATATAATTGCCGCCTGCGTCGAACAGTTCATCGACGTTGCTGACTGTCCAACCTGAGGCTTGTGGGCCACTTTGGCTTCCCTGAACCCAGTTCGGAGATAGGTCACCGTCGGTATCAAGAAACGCAACGTCAGCGATCCCGTTCGCATCGACGTCCAACGCGGTCCAATCCGGCTGACCATTGCCGTCAAGCGGAGCGGCAGTCCATGATGCGCCGTCGGTTGAATACTCATCCGGAATGCCGTCGCCGTCAGTATCGCGCAAAATGACATAGGCATCATTATAAAGGACATATTCCTCAAAAACGCCGTCCAAGTCGTTATCTAAGGCGTAACCTCCGTTGATCGACGCGCTTCGGCTCGATATCCAATCGCTTTCACTATCGCCATTAAAGTCCGGATTGACCCAGTCAGGCACACCATCGCCGGTTGAGTCGAGTGGTGCAAAGTCGGGATTACCGTCGGCGTTCGCGTCTATTGAAGACCAGTCCGGGCTTCCATCGCTGTTGCTGTCGACAGGCGACCATGCGGCCTGCAAGGCAGGCTCCCCCAAAGCAAACTGGTTTTCAATGAGTAGCTCGGAACCCGTCGTAATATTGCGTACCAGCAGATTGTTTGGATTGTCAGCATCACGGATAAACTCGAAATCATCGATAGCAGAGCCCGCTAGTAAAACCGTATTAGTTGACCAGTCTTGAAGCGCATCATTTCCTGCGACATGGGCGTTAAACCGTGCATCGAGGAACCGGTCGCGGCTGCCATCGGCAGCTAGGGGAAGCTCGATACTCCCTCCGGTTGCGATTATGGTTTCATCAACAAGAGTAAGTCCCGATGCTGTCTCAAACGGATCGACATAGATCACCGAGTTTGGTGCTGTCCCGTTAAACCAAGTCACATCGGCGAATTCTATCCGATCAAGCAATGTGGGGTCGAAAATGAGACGGTCAGCCGTCCCAATAATACGCAGCTCAACCAAACCAGCGGCCGTCGCACTCGGCTTGATCTCAACGTCACTGGAAAGCACGCCCTCCAGCATCGATATGATAAGACTGCCCGACTGCTCGGTAGACCCGCCGAAGCGAGCTGGTTGTGCTTCTCCAAATGGCAGTGGCTCTGCTTTGCCCCAAAAGCGATCAACCCCATATCCGCGTCCGAACACGACGGTATCGGCCCCGCCATTTCCGAAAATCCGGTCATCGCCTTCCAAGGCATCAAAGATGGAATCTGTAGAGTCTTCCCAATCGTTGCTATCTTGAAGGTTATCCGCACCTTGCGTACCCGCAGTGCCATTTGCGAGCAATCTGCCTATCTGTCCCATATAGCCGTAAGAGCCATCCTGAGTGATCAGGCTAAACGCGGGACTGTATCCACCCTCAATATAATATGGGAACGTCCTGATATCGCGACCGAACAGAACCGTAATAGAAGAGTCTGCCCCAGTTTCGATACGGATATGACCACCCTTGATCCCGTCAACTTCATCGACTGGGACAATAACAATATCTGCCGCAGAAATGCCATCTAACCGAATCTGGAAGCCGTAACGACCGAGCTCGTCTCTGCTCACCACATCGTGACCGCTAGTCGCTGAAATCACGATTGTTTCTGAACCGCCAATTAAATGGATACGATCATCCCCGGTCAAAGCGTTGATAGTACCGAAAGAATTGATCCCCCAGATTTCGTCGTTGCCGCTGGTGGTACCCGCAGAAAGCGCAAGATCAGTGACTTGGTCCAAAGTTAACGTCGCATCAGTGAATACGAACGTTTCGATGGTAATTCCGCCCCGCCCTACATTCCGGCCATTCGGGTACAAATCACCGTTGAAACCATCTTCGGGCGTGCCGTCAATCGTCAGCGTTTCACCGGTCGACTTTACTGTAAAGACAACCGAAAAGGTGTCATCGGAACTACGCGAGATATCGACGTCGGTACTGGCAAGGCCCGTAAAAATGATCTTGTCGCGCTCATAGGAGCCGCTGGGATCGTAATAGCTCTCCTTGATCACGTCATGACCGTAACCCGATGCAAATACATAGGTTTCCGATTCTTCGCCGCCGTAAAGCGTGTCGGCGCCTGCACCGCCATCCCGCAGGCCAGGATTCTGCCAACGACCGTTTACAAACACATCATTCGGATTCGACATGACTAAATCGTCGCCCGCAGTGCGCGACGAAATTAATCCGACGATGTCATTGGCGTATAGGAAGTTGTAACCATCGGTTGGCGATGTGAACGTGAAATACTCAATCGATCCGCCTTCACGACCAAAATAAGCCGCTTCCGGAGGGGTGTCCGGGAAATAGGGATAGCGCCAGAAAAAGCCTTCAATCGTGAGCGTGTCGGGCAAATCCAGAAACGAGATTTTCAGATCCAATGCGCTTCTGCTGAAGATCGCTCTATCCAGACCAAGCCCCTCGCCGTCGAAGGACACCAGATCGGAGCGGCCCGATGGGTCGTAGATTACATCTTGGCCAAAACTTCCATCGAAATAATACTGGTCGTTACTACCTCCGCCGATCATGAGGTCGCTGCCTAGTCCACCGAAGAAGTACGCGTTTTGATAGTCTGTGTTGAAGAGTACGTCGTCTCCGGCCGTTCCGGACGTTCTGGAAGTAACGGTGAGATCAATCGTCGAACCATCGTCGAAGCGTACGAAATCCAGTCCTCCATACACATATGTGAAACCTTCATAACCTCGGAAACTTATGGCATTACTGCCATTAAGTATCCTGAAATCAACGGGCTTGGCACCTGTTGGAGCAACTAGCGTGTCAATGCCATCTGCTTCTATACTGTCCCTTCCTTTGCTGAAATGATAGGTGTTGATGCCGCCGCCGCCAACCATTCGATCATTGCCATCGAGGCCATAAAAAGCTTCGTCGCCGGAAGATCCCAGCAAATAATCGTCAAAATTAGATCCCAGAATCGCGTTGCTATCGCCGATGCGCATGAAGTTTACTATCTGCGCTAAAGACAGGCTGGGTTCGTTGGCAAACTGGATTTCATTCACTACCGGCTTTGAAAGTCCGTTTGTAATGGTGATGGAATCTCCGGTAACCTTGTGCTTTATGACAAGGTCGCTGCCCGCTTGTCCGGCGCGTTCGAACCTGAGGTCGGCAGCCGAAATGCCTGCTTCAAAAACAACATTATTTCCCGTGTCCAAATCGCTTATGACATCCCGGCCCCATGCTGGACCAAATAGATATTGGTCGGCCCCTTTGTTGCCTCGAAGGTTGTCGTCTCCACCACGTCCAGCCAGAACGTCGGAACCCTGCGACCCTCTGAGAGTGTCACTTGCCGCCGTACCGCTGTTTAGGAGCCCATCAATCTCATCGGCAGAGATCACAAGTCCGCCGATGAATTCAAATCGTTCGATGCGTTGGCCGCCAGCCAAGCGTTGGCCAACGACTGTCAGTCGTGCGTCCGATCCGACGATAGAGATAATTAAATCGCCGCCTACAGCGTCATCAGATAGGCTGAAGGTAACATCTTCTCGGGTAGCATTGATCAAAACGGTGTCGTTGCCAACATTGCCCACAAGGAAATCATTGACAATGTCGCTGCCGCTATCGGCACCAAACAGATACGTGTCGCTCTCACCAAATCCGACCAAAAGGTCATCGCCAGTGCCACCGAAAAGATTAGCACCAGCCCCTGCTCGGCCAAGCACTAGTAGTCCGCCATCCGTGGCAATGGTTGCGCCATCCAACAACGCAGACGTACCGATAGTCTCGCCATCGGCAAAACGAATAGTATCGACACCAAATTTTACGCCCCGTCCGGAATAGCCAAGGCCAAATGCGACAGAGAAGGTTGCGTCATCCGACGTCAAAACGAGTTGCGTGACGCCATCGATTGATCCGAAGGACAGCGTCATATCGTCGCGGGTTAGATCTGTAAGGTAGAGTTGGTTTACTCCCTCACCATCGTCGATGGTAACCGCTCCATTGAAGCTGTTGACGACATAAACGTCATTGCCAGCGCCGCCGCTTAATGGTCCAGTTACATGATCTGCAACGATGAGATCATTTACGTTGAAATCTTGGTTGCCCGACCATTGTAGCCCACTGGCCGCGCCGGAAGCCGCGCCTGCAAATATGGCTCGGCTCAGAGTTTCGGGGGTAAAAGGAATGCCGGCAGCCGCGATCAATGGGTCAGCAGCTGCTAGAAGCTCAGCATGTGTCACGCCAAGTTGGTTTTCATATTGTTCGACAATGGCCAGCATCGTATGCCAGTAGGTGATCGCAGAATGTGTATTTGTCGGAGCATTCGCAGCAACATTCGTTAGGACCTGCGTCAGCGTGGCCCCCTCATCGACGGTAAAAAAGGCCGCTGCCTTGAATTCCAGCCCTGGCGTCAGTGCCACACCAAGCGATGTTTGCCCAAGTAGCTCCGCCGCAGTCGTGATGAGCAATTTCTGCCATTCAGATGTCAGAATTGTCGCGGCATCGCCGCGCGGATTGTTACTCTTGACCTGTGCCTGATAAAAGTCGTTGCCCACAATCTTTTCAAGGGCGACAAGCCAGCGCCCATTTATATTGGGGCCACGCCCGTCCGTCGCTACTTCATCTGCCCCCGTCCAGCGCAGCAGAATTTTCTCGGTGAGCGCGAGTATCGACCCGGCGTCTGCTACCGCCAAATCGGCAAACGCGCGAACCATTTCCTCAAGCGCCGAATCGCGAGTCATTGCCACATCGAGATCACTGACTTCGCCGCGACCAATAAGGAAGGGCAATGCAGCAATAACGCCTGAAATCTCGATGTTCGTGGTGTCTTCACGCGTGTCGTAATGATCGACTGCAAGATAGGCATCATATACCCACGTCGTCGAACCGTCGGTCATCTGAACTACGGAGGCATTGTCAATAAAGCTGCCATCGTTGAACGTGTCGAACGAACTCTTGCGGGTAAAATTGAGCGAGATCGAGCTAACTCCGATCTCGTCCAGCGTTCGCAGTTCGCCAGCATCCGTAATGCCATCGCTGTCCGCATCTACCCATACGCGCAAGCTGGAAAACACTGCGTCGCTGCTGTTAATCACACTATCTGAATTGAGATCATACTGCCTTAGATCGGCAAAACCGTCAGTCCCTCGGCGTACTTTGTTGTTACCTTGGGTTTCAACAAAGCCCGATCCGAACAACTCGCCTGCGTCATTGATAATTCCGTCATCATTCTTGTCGAGCGCCAAAAACCCGTCTGTGGCATTTGCCCAAGCGACGCGTTCCGCAAAGCCGTCTTTATCGATATCGAAATAGGTCACGCTGTTACCTAAAGATTTCGCTACGCGTCCGTCACGGTTAAGATCGATAATTAGCGGATCACGGGTTTTTTCGGCTTCCTCTACGTCAGGCTTATAGTGACGTAGGTTGATAGCGGCATCGCCGTTGCGGAATCCCGAAATTGTTATAGAGCCACGGCTACTCGCAACAACTAGATCAGATGCTGAATACATGTATCGTGTACCATCTGTGCCTATAAAATCGTCCATTGTTGCAGTCGGAGTCCCACCTTCCTCTCCACCGGAACCCACACTCGGTTTGGGCTGGATACCCCCAAGAAGGAGAACGCCATTCAAATAAATGGTGTCGTCTTTATCCGGATTAAGAACCTGATCCTCATTGCCGGTATAGATTGAATCAGCGCCCGCGCCGCCATCAAGGATATCTATCTTATCGTCGTCTTGCAGGACAATCGTCGTTTTACTGATGACATTTGCATAAAGCACATCGTCACCAGCACCACCCGAGATTACATCGGCGCCATTCCCACCTACTAGCTCATTGTTTTTTTCATTTCCCCTCAGTTCGTCATCAAATTTACTGCCCCAAGCTCGCTCCGCATTTTTAATTTTTACTAGCTTTTCATCGCTACCTTTGATCTGCACCTTTCCTGTCAAATCTATAACAATTCTTCCGGCGCTCAAATCGGTGGCGTCGATTAGATCTCCTTCAATGTCCGGCTTGTCGTTGGCGCCAAAATTAATTTCAGCGAGACCACCGGTGCCATCGGCGCCCGCCAGCTGATCTGTGTTCAGCGCCTTGATTTTGAAAGTGTCGACTCCACCAGTTGCAATAATCTTTTCGATTGAAATGATCGTGTCGGCACCTGCCGCAACAGTTGCACCAGCGGCATCTGTTGATGTCTTGAACACGAGCATCCGCTTATCTTTGTCGATTGCCGTGGAGTGAGCCGTGTTAACCGAAACGTCAGTTATAATCGTGATACTAGAAGCTGAAGGACTGGCACTGTAGTCAGCCGTGTCAACGCCATCATCGTCGACGTTTAGTCTGCCGCCATCCGCCTTTCGCGTTCCTCCGCCATGGAACAAATCATCCCCTTTAGCACCAACGAACTTGTCGTCGCCTTCACCGCCATAAAGAAAGTCCTCGCCTCCGCCTCCATTCAAGCTGTCATTTCCGCCCAATCCAAACAATATATCTATTGAGTCGTCAAATCGAGACGACAAATCTAAGTCATTTGCCCCACTCGCAATGGGTCCAAACACTGGATGATTTACGATTTTTCCCTCACTATAACTTATAGTTTGATCAAAATAATTATAAATCGCATCTCGGCCTTTTTCCATTGCCGAAAAATAACTCTTCTGAATGTTATTATTATAGCCCAATTCCTGAGCAACTATATTTTGTTTGCGAATTGTATCGCCATCAAAATCAAACGAAGATGAATTAATATCATTCTCCGAAAACTCGCCGTTTGCGCCAGATGTAATCGGATCTAGCAATCCTGAAGTATGTATTATTTCGTGTATAATAGTAAGTTCGGATTTTTCCCTAACTAGTTTGCCTTTGTCATTAAAATAGTAAAAATTATCTATTTGACTATAATCGAACGCTATGAATCTCTTAGCGTTAACAAAACTTTGCTCGCTACCTCCGCTTTTAACGCCGATATTGAGGTACCCACTAGCAGCGGCTGTTTCCAAAATTGCCGCGGCAGTAGGAGAGGTATAAAGCCTACCTATCTCCGCTTCGAGTCTCGATTTCTGTGCAGCAGTAAGAGCAGTGTATCCCCGGCTCGCCAGGCCGGTTGGGAAATATGAGTCTGCTGGATCGTAGTATCTTATAGCTGCGATGACTGTCAAAAGGGACATTATCTATTCACTCCTTACTTAACAGTTCTACATCAAGAAATTCACAAAATTTAGTATTTTTGAACTTTAACACATAGTGTTCTCGACTTCTGTCTTTGAGAAAAAGCCCATGTTTCCGTTTCTGGTGCTGGCTATTTCCAATATGAGTTGATAGAAATTTTCCATCATATGTATATTTTCCAAAATACGGAACTCTCTGTCCCAATATTTGATGCGTTCCATCCGTCAATAGAAACTCAACTGGAGATTTGAGTAACGTAAAACCAGATTCATCGGGTATGTAAGGAAGCAATTTTATTGTGTTATTATGAAGAATTCTTATAACTTCTTCCGGACTAACTGGATTATAACCAGGTAATATTTTGCATGATTTTTCCCATAAATCTTTTTCTGACTTCCTCATGACATCTCTTTCGCTATCAGATTCTGTGTAAAATACAGAAGTAGCGGTAGTACAACTACCTACCAAAATTGCACTCAACGACGTCAAAAATACAACATAGGGAAGCCGCATTTTATCAAACCTACTGACTAGAATAAAAACACGGCGCACACCGCTGCGCAATAGCGGATCTGACTGAATCGGCTTATCCCGAACAACGCTGCTTGCGAAAAGATCTTGTGGCTTGCCATTTGACCCGAACAGGAATCTGGCAGTTATCGCGCCAAATGTTGGTAAAGTCATGTGAGAAAATCCTAAAGTTGGCTAGAATCTATATTGTTACCGCAAGAATTAATGAGAAATTTTTCCTCAATATTGATGATTTTCCTCCCGGTTTGCGGGTCAATAATAGGAAATCTAAAATTAGCTATACGATAAATCCCATTTGGATTTTGGAAAATCTTTTTAGTATAAGCTAAACTGGAATCCGCAATTGGTTTCGTAATAATAGAAATTTTACAGCAGTCCTTGTTTTCGCTTAATAATATCGTTTTCTTAAGAATCTCACCTAAGATTGACTTCGATAATTTCAAATCATCTGCGTTAAGTTCTGGATGGCTTTGGCTCGTTAAGCTAATATTGTATGCGGCTCTGGAAAGTAACTGATTATCAGTTAGTACGTTTCCGGTTTTTTTACATATTTTTAAATCAGATAGTTTTATTTGATCGGAACATGCTATAAGAAGAGGTATTATAGCAAACAAAGCCCAGTTCTTTTTTGATGCCAAGAAAACAGACGGCCGTAGGGTCAGTATTTTGTTAACCAGCGATCGATTTGATCCAACAAATGCTTCGGGCGCAGACTGATAGCATTTGCAGGGCTTTGAGTGTTGCTGTCTACAGATCATGGCGGTCAGCGGGAATTCAACAAACAACGATGCCACTGTCATTTTTGCGTCCCCCCGGCCCCATCCGACAACCGCCGAACCTTGCCCCTGATCGCCTGAAGGCGGTATAAAATCAAGCAAAATAAATGGTATACGGGAAGTTAGTATATGACAAAGTGGGTGCTTTACCGCTCCCTGCCCGCCTCATCCATAGTCTGCGCAATCGGGCTCAGCAGGAAGTCAATAATCCGCCGCTCGCCAGTCTTGATCTCGGCCTGCGCGGCGAGGCCTGGTCCGATGATCTGGTCGCGCCCGCGCACTCGGATGCTGCGCTTGTTGAGCCGGATCCGCGCGGCGTAGACCAGACCCTAATGCGGTTGGGCACGCCCCTGATCGTCGCGCTGCGCGTGTTGGCCGGGCTGGCTCATATCGATGGCATCGCGGCTGATGCTTTCAACCACGCCGGGAACGATCCCGTAATCGGTGAAGTTAAAAGCCTCCAACTTCACCCGCACCGGTTGGCCTTCGCGAATGAACCCGATATCCTTGTTTATGATATTCGCCTCGACCACAACGGTGGCATCGTCGGGCACAATGATCATCAAAGCCTGTGCAGGCTGGACCACGCCTCCGACAGTCGAGATGGCGAGTTGTTGCACTGTACCCGACACGGGCGCACGCAGTAACTGGAACTCTGCACGCCGCGCCGACTTGGTGACCTCCTCGCGTGAGAGGCCGGTCTTCTCCTGCGCGTCGGAAAGTTCAGTTACCGCGTTCTTACCAAAACTGCCTTTGAGCCGCATCATCTGCGCATCGATATTGGCCATCGCCGCGCGCGCTTTTGAAGCGTTGGCTTCTTGCACTGCAATATTCTGGATATGTTCGACCCTTTGCTGCTCATATTCGAGCAGGCGGATTTTGGAGAAGTAGCCCTTTTCAGTAAGCTCCTTGCGCGCCTCCAGTTGCTGCTCGATCAGCGGTAAAGTTTGTCGCAATTTGGAAATCTCGGCTTCAGATCCGGTCAGCTCTGCCGCGCGTTCGGCGCGTTGCTGAATAAGGCTGGCGCGCTCGCCTTCATATTCGGCAATCGACGTACGGACAAAGTCGCCTTGGGTGGCGGCCACATTGGCGGACGTCCCGACAGGTGCCTTGAACCTGCCTCCACGTCCTTGTAAATGGTCGAGCAACGCCAAGTTGCGTGCGGCAATGACTTCGGAGGTGAGTAGGCCTTGGCTCGCCTGTGCGGCATCTGCCCCTGCCAGCGTCGGGTCGAGCTCCACCAGCAATTGGCCGGCTTCAACATGCTGGCCGTTCTTCACATGGATTTTGCGGACATAGCCGATTTCAATGGGTTGGATAATCTTTACATTGCCCGACGGGATGACCTTGCCGCTGGCGGTGGCGACGACATCGACCTTGCCAATGAACGACCAGATTAGCGCAATCGTGAACAGCGCGCAAAGTGACAGCAGCAACCAACGCAGGCCGGGGCTTGGCGGCTTTTCCATGATCTCAAGCGCTGCTGGCAGGAATTCATGATCGCTTTGCGGCTTGGCATTGGCTTGGCGCGCATCCTGCTGCTTCCAGCTTTCTTTGAGGATTGCCCAGTGCCGAACGAAATTGGGGAACCAGCGCTCAATCATACCGCAATGCCCATCTGCTTGTTGTAAAGCATCGCGTAACGTCCGTTTGCCTTGAGCAATTCAGCATGAGTTCCGATTTCGGTCACTTCGCCGCCCTCGACGGTGATAATCCGGTTGCATTGACGCACCGCTGACAGCCGGTGCGCGATGATGATCACCGTGCGGCCCGTCGCGATGCTCGCGAGATTGCCCTGAATGATCTCCTCGCTCTCGGCATCGAGCGCGGATGTTGCTTCGTCGAGGATCAATATCCGCGGATCGTTAATCAGCGCGCGGGCAATTGCCATGCGTTGCCGCTGTCCACCCGACAGATTACCGCCCCGTTCGTCGATGATCGTGTCATAGCCGTGGTTGAGTTCCAGAATGAACTCATGTGCGCCTGCCAATTGCGCTGCCGCCATTACCGCTTCCATTGGTCGCGTCGGGTCGCCAAGCGCGATATTCTCACGCACGCTGCGATTGAACAATATGTTCTCCTGCAACACCACGCCGATCTGGCGGCGGAGCCACGGCGGATCGACGAGTGCCAAATCGACGCCGTCGACTAGCACCCGGCCTTGTTCAGGAATATACAGACGTTGCACCAGCTTGGTCAGCGTCGACTTACCCGAGCCTGACGGCCCGACAATGCCGAGCATCTCGCCCGCCTGCACATCAAGACTGACACCGCGCAATGCCTCTGGCGCATCGGGCCGGTAGCGGAACCGCACCTTGTCGAAGCTGATAGCCCCTGCAATCGACGGCAAACTGGCACGGTTCGGGTTATACTCTGGTTCGGCTGGCGAGTTCAAAACATCGCCCAAGCGCTCGACCGATATTCGCACCTGTTGAAAATCCTGCCAGAGTTGCGACAGCCGCAGTATTGGAGCGGCGACGCGGCCCGCCAGCATGTTGAATGCAACGAGTGACCCGACTGTAAGCGCGCCTGCAATCACTGCCTTGGCACCAAAATAGAGGATCGCAACCGTGGTCAGCTTCGACACGATCTGGATGAGATGGCTGCCCCAATTGGCGAGCTTGGCAACATCAAACCCTACGCTGGTATATCCTGAAAACAGTTTTTCCCACCGTTCGCGCATTTGCGGCTCAACCGCCATTGCTTTTAATGTGCCGATGCCTGTGACGCTCTCGACCAGAAACGATTGGTTTTCAGCGCCGCGCCGAAATTTCTCCTCAAGCAGATTACGCAACGTAGGCGAGATGAACACCGAAATCGCGATATAGAGCGGTATCGACAGCAACACGATTAGCGTCAACATCGGCGAATACATGTACATCACCGCAAAAAACACGATGGTGAAAAACAGGTCGATCACGACCGTCACCGCGTTCGAGGTCAGAAATTCGCGGATACTTTCCAGCTCGCGAACACGCGCGATGCTATCACCGACCCGGCGCGCTTCGAAGTAACTGATCGGCAGATTGAGCAGGTGCCTGAACATCTTCGATGACAGTTCGCTATCCACCCGGTTGGTGGTGTGCGCAAACAGCCAGTTTCTAAGGCCTGACATCAAAGTCTCGAAAATCAAGACTACTGCCAGTCCGAACGCCAGCACATCCAATGTGGTCATGGATTGATGGACTAGGACTTTATCGATCACCAGTTGGAAGAAGATCGGGGACACCAAACCCATTAATTGCAGAAAGAACGATCCGATCAGCACATCACGCAAAGGTTTGCGGTATTTAACCAGCGCCGGAATGAACCAGCTAATATCGAACGGGCGTTTGTCGCCCGCCATTGCTTCGCGCGATGTCATCAACAGCAAGCGGCCTGCGAACTTCTCGGCAGCCTGCGTTTCGGTCCAAACCTCTGGCCTCTCGGCATCGCCGCGCTGGACAAGGTAGCGTGGATTGAGGCTTTCGTCCTCAATTTTGAGTAGGATTATCGCGTTCCCGTCCAAGGTCTCGGCTAATGCAGGCAAGGGAACCTTGCGAACTTCCGCAAGCTTTGTGTCCTTAATCCGCGCAATCAGATCGAGCCGTTTGGCGATCCGCGCGAGGTCTTCCAGACTATAAGGATCATCGCCCTTGCCGCGCTCGTGTGCGATCTGTTCAGGGTCGGCAGGCGTCCCTAGAAACTTGGCAAGGAGCACAAAGCAGGCAAGAGAAGGATGCGCATAAGGCTGCGCCACACCCGCGCCCTCAGGCCCGGATGCATGGTCATCATGCTCCACTTCCCCATCAACCATGCTAATGCGCGACCCCGAATCCCCTATTCAGCCAGTGCGGTTAGCAGACGTAATGCCACCGACAAAGACAAGAACGGCGTTAACAAGTCGTTTTGCGACAAGCTGTTATTGCGCACGCTACCTGACTCATGTCAGTGACCGGGCGCAGTTATCGCTCAAGTGCATCGACTGCTTTGCGGCAGCGTGCCAACGCCCGCATCATATGATACTCGACGCCCTGATTGCTCATCCCAAATCGCCCGGCGATTTCCCGGTAGGTCATACCTCGTATGCGGTGCATGAGGAAGATGCGCCGCGTCCTTCGCGGCATGGCGCGAAGTGCCTGCCGATAGACACGCTGCAAATCTGATGCTTCGATCTTCCACATTTGTTCGGGCGGCACTGGAGCATCGCGCCCCTCGTCGAGCGGGAACATAACGTTTTGCTCCCGCATCCTTCGCCTCGCTCGCTCGATCAGCAGATTGCGGGCGGTCCGGGTCAGATAGGCTGAAGGGTTGTCGAGCCTCTCAAACGCACCGCTGTGAAGCACTCGTGCGAAGGCGTCTTGCATAAGGTCAGGGGCCGCCTCCCATCCGACTCGCCTTCCGAAGAAGCGAAGCAGCCGCCGATTTTCGGAGCGATAGAACGCATCGAATGATACGATTGAACAAGGCGCGGTCACGACCGAAGTTCCCGGCGTTCGCCCGATTGGAGCGGCGCGTCCCGCGATGCCCGGTAAAGGGTAATACCAGCTTCGATCCGGTCGAGAATGAAGGTGTCGCGTTCGGCTTTGGCGATGCGGATATCGGCCTGGGAATAGATTTCCAGATCGACAGCGCAGCGATCACCAAGCTCGCTGCCGATGATATCGTGGGCGCGCTGCCAGCAGTTTTCGTTGGTGAAGAGCGGATGATTGACGACAACCCAGAATTCGTAATCGGAAAAGTCGAGCGTCTTCTTATCTTCGTACCAGGATCGCCGTGCATAGGGACCGATCAAGATGATCCGCGTGATCGTTCCCGGCTCGGGTGCCTGCACCTGATCGGGGTCGAAGCAGGTGCGCAGGATGCGCGTAATCCGTTCGATCTCGCGCTGCTTGCGGCGAATAAGATAGCCAACACGCGCCATCACGACCTCGCGCGCGTAAACGTCGTTCGTATGTGAGGTAGTCATTTGTAGCTCGCACAAAGGCGGACCGCGCATACATGCGCGGATGTGCAAGCGGTGTCCGCTGTGTGCCGCTAATGCGGCCTACAGCGACTGTCCGGCCTTAAGGGTCGGACCTACATGATGCTGGCAGGACATTCCTCGGAATGGCCGCCAGTCGTTCCATTCCGCATGGAGATTATGCCAGAATCGGAGAGTCTAGGCAAGCTGCTCCTCACGCGGCTTCTAGTTGGACGAGGCGGTCTTTTCGAGTTCGGCAATCTTGTCATTGCAGACTTGATGGACGACACGGCCCAGTTCTTCGATGCGCGCAGCAAGCCACGTCAGTTCTTCCTCACTGATCTTGTAATGTTTGGAGTAGCGGGCCTTGGTGTAGGCCTCTTTCAGCTTTTGGAACAGCGCTCGTTCGCGACGATTTTCCTCGGGCCAGACTCCATAGAGGCGACGATCTAGCCCTTCGGCTAGCGACCGTAAAAATGCGATATTGTGATTGTATGGGGTGTAGAATGTCAGGGTCAAAAGAAGGCACGCATATAGGCGCTCGGTAGCCTGATGCAGATTAAACGCTGCATCGCGATATTCATGCTGTGATAGACAGAACAGATATATTTTTTGGGAACTGGTCGCGAGGGGCATCCACTCGTCAAAATACTCCTTGGCCGCGTCCAGTGCCTGCTGAGGCGTTTTGGGCTTGGGGCTATGAAATTCGCGCTCGTCCGCCTCGTAGAGCGCGATACCGTCCTTCGCGACCTCCATGAAGAAAACGCGGCCATGAGCTAGCCCGTCATTTACCTCGTGAAGCGAATGGACGATGAAGTTGACCGGCGTGTGCAAGGTTTTTTCGATGGTATAGGCACGGATCAGTCGCTCCTCTGCCTTCGTCCAGTAAGCCGCGCGGTCGGTCAATTCCTTCTGACTGACAACGATCAGGACATCAAAATCGGATTTATACTGGTTCGCCGACAGAGGTGCATCGACCCAGTCGCCGCGTGCGTGACTGCCAAACAGGATAATCTTTAGGATGCGCGCGCCTTTACGGGGGCCGGTTGCATTTTCCGTGGCCCCGCGAAACTCGTCGAAAACTACTTCGACGATCCGTTCAAGCTCGCGTTGCTTGGTTGCAGGAAGATGATTGAGATCGTTGCGCATCGTCATGAATCTTCGGGAATATTGCCGGATTTGGCAAGAGCTATGTAGTCTCACCGCAGTCGCTGAGCGCTCAAGCGGCGAGGCCAAGTTTGCTTGCCTTGCTGGCAGCGGGTGTAGGCAAAGCGGTTTGTGCAATCGCAGTTTGGACCGATCCGGCCCGTTCATTGATCGCTGAAATGAGTTTCGCGCGATCGTTGGTGAAGATCGTCGCTGTTTCCTTGGCCCGGGAAATCCCGACATAAAAGGATTTCTGATCGACCAGATTGGTAGCTCTGCTGTCGGCATGAATTATGACATGATCGGCAGTGCGCCCTTGGGCGGCGAACGCGGTTTCGACATAGGCATGGCGGATGTGCTGATCGCGGGGATTGTCGAGAGCCAGCGTCTGGGTTTGCCCGCGAGGGCTGCGAATGGTCGCGGTATGGGCCTGTTCGTTGATCGCGGTGACTTCTGCGCGCCCGCCGTTGATGCGCCCCGCTTCGCGGTCGTTGCGGGTGAACTGAATGCGGTCGCCGGTTTTGAGTTCGAGCGATTGCGGCGAAAACGCCTGCACCTTGCCCGCGCCCCATTGGCGCAAGCGCCAGTCGATCTCGCGGCCATCTGCGGCTTTTAAGGCGACAGCCGCTTTTGCTCGATCAATGGCCGCTACGCGATATGTTTCGCCGCGCGAAACGCCTTTGTCGGCATAGTCGCGGGTGAAGCGCACAATGTCGCCCTTGTCGTAGCTAATGGGGTCGCGCGCTTCGGCGCGGGTCAGCCCCTTCGCGACAAGGCTTTGCATGTTGGTGCCGGGACCAGTCAGCGCACCAGATTGGGCAAGTGCGGCGCGAATGTCGCTGGTCAGCGCATCGCGGCCCTCGCGCGATGGCTCGATGACAAGCGTTTTGGTGCGGGTGGGCTTGTCGAGCGCAGCATAGTCTTTGGCGATGGCGGCAAAGCGATCTGCGCGGTCGGGCGTCTCGATAATCTTGCCGCCGCCGCGATCAAGAGCGACAAGCGCCTTGCGGGCATCGCCTTCGATAGACGCCAGCACAGCCTCCTTGGTTGCGTTATTGGTCTGACGAACGATCTCATCGAGTTTCGCGGTCTCCATACCGGAACCTTGCAATTGCGCGAACGCTGCACCGGCTTCCACCGAACCAAGCTGCTTCACATCGCCAACAAGGATGATGCGGGCATTTTGCTTTTCAGCCTGTTCAAACAGCTTGGCAGTATCGCGGGCGGACAACAAAGACGCCTCGTCCACAATCCAGACAGCGGATTTCCCGCCGCTGGTGCGCTCGGGCGATACCAGATGCCGCGCCACGGTATCGCCGCGTGTGCCCAAGGCTTCGCCTAATACCATCGCCGCCGATGCCGTGGGGGCAAGTGCCGTCACCTGCATCCCTCGCGCTTCCGCGTCGCGCGCAAAGGTCGCTAGCACAGTCGTCGTTTTGGCTGTGCCAGCGTAACCCTGCAATGCGGTGATCCGGTTGCGGCTGGTCAAAAGCTGGGCGGTCGCTATGCGCTGATCGGCATTCCAGTCGAACCCTTCCCGCTTGGCCTCGGCAGCAGCACTGGCAACAGCCTTCGCAGCGTCCATGCGGGACGCAATGGGCGGCAAAGCTCCACGCCCCGCCGCCTCAATCTGCAACATCTTGGTTTCGGTCTCGACATTATTGCGGGTCGTGAAGCCTGCAAACTCCGCTCCGCGCCGGTCAACATAGCTGCGAGGGAGCAAGTCGCCCTGCTTGGTCGCCCCTTCGACCGATTGCACGATCTGGACATAGCTGACGTTACCCAAGCCAAATCGTCCGGCTTCCTCCTGCAATTCGCTCGCCGCAAACACCGACTGACGCTCGCCAAGTTTTTCGCTGGCATGCGCGATGGCGCGGTGGGCTGTTATCTCGCCGTGCATTGCGACATTGGCCTTATGGTCGGAACTTGCTGCTGTCGCTTCAGCGGCGCTGATCAAAGTCATTCGCGCGTTGGCTCCGAACCCTGCCGCGTCAGCGGTCTCGCGCCAATCCTTAAGCAACGACGCATGATCGGTCGCAACTTTGGCTTGGCGGGTAGCAAGCGCGGCAATCTGTTTTTCCGCCGCACTGGCTTCGTCGCGGGTCGTGCCGCGCTCGCCAAGGGCTGCCTCGATTTCGGCGCTACGGGTGCTGAACGCCGCCATCACTTCGCTCGACACGCCCTTTATCTCGAACATCGATTCCTTACCCGTCTCGATGTCGTAGCCAAGCTCGCGCACCTTCAGCGCCAGTTCCTGCCGGTAGATCGCGCCAATTTGCTTTTGCAGTTGATAGATGGCGCGCGGCTCAAGGCTGCGCCATGTGCCATCTTCGCCTTTGGTTGCGTTCAGGATGACATTGTGTGTGTGGAGTTGCGGGTCTTGGGCGCGGCTGGTGCCATGCTGGAAACTGGCAACAACGAGATTGCCGGTCGCCTCGCGGGTAACGGTGCCGCCGTCGCGGATACGGGTTGCCGCCATATGCTGCTCGACATGGGTAAGCGCGGTTCTGACCGCCGCGCCGTGCGCTGCAATCAACCGCCGGTCGCCAGCAACCTCGGCCATGATTGATACCGATTTGGGCGCGCTCAGGGTGACATCCCAGCCAGGGCGATGTTCAAGCTGGCCGTCACGGGTCGTCCCTAATTGCTGGTTTGCAACCTTTCCGTCGAGCAAATCACGGAACTGCTCGCGGTCAACGTCACCGGATAGGCCAAGGTCTTCCGCGCCTTTGCCCTGCCATTCGGACGGCGAAAGGCCGTCGCCTGCATAATAATCATCGGCCTCATAGTAGCTCGCGGCTTGCCCCGAACTGGTAAGTGCGGACACCGACGCAACCATCACACTGGCCCATCACCGGATTGGGCAGGGGGTGGAGGCGCTGGCAGCGGGGCATTGGCGAGCTGCTTCCAAAGCGTCGCGTTCATATCACCCGCAATGTAGCCGGGATGCTGTGCCGCCCCGCGTGATTGCAGATGACCGGCGGTCATCTTGATCCGCGCCACCGGCAAACCATCGGGGAACAAGAGGAACCCTTCATATTTGGGCAGGCGCAACTCGCTCTCGTATATCGCGGGGCGCACTTTGCGGGTTTTGCTCAATGTGGTGCGAGGGCCATCGTCGCCACTGGCAAGCGCATCGGTCATCGTGTGGATTTCGACTTCGCAGTCGCCAATCGTCTGGCTCGCCCAAAGCCGGGTTTCGCTATCGATGGTCTGAAGGAACAGCTTGGTGTTGCAGCAACCCAGCATCGATTCCGCGATCTGCGGCCCGTATCGGTGGCGCATCTGACCCAAGGCCTGAAATGTCAGAACAACTGCGGCCCCAAACTTGCGACCCTCGGGCAACAGCCGCGCCATATTCTCTACGCGCGGCAAATCGGCTAGTTCGTCAAGAATAAACCAGATGCGCCGGTCGGGCGACGGTGGAAGGCCAAGCACGGCGCTCGCGGCGCACTCGAGCCAGCAAGCGAGCAACGGCTTCGATGCCTCGAAATAATCCTCCTTACGCGGCACGAATATCCAAGGGCACGGGCCTGAGCGCTTATCCAGTCCGTGAATGAAATCGCGGAAGGCAAATGGATCACCGTTACCCTCAATCCGCAGGAACTGAATCAGGTTCGCGGCCTTCGCGAGCATGAACAATACGCTGCCGGTGGCGCGGTCGGCGTCTTCGGCGAAGGTTCGGGCCGATGAACTGTTACCCAGCCATATTTTCAGATCGTCTTTAGTCCGGCTCTGTAATGCGGTCAGCAAATCCTCAAGGCTGCATTTGCCCTCATGCCACAGCGCGCGGAGCATATTGGCAACCAATATGCGGCTGGTTTCAAGCCAGACATCGCGGTCGTTTTGTCCGGTCTCGGTAATGAGCTGGTGTGCGATGCGGTCGGCATCTGCGGGGTGAGCGATTTCATCGAAAGGCGACCAGAAAGCGCAGCGCGCATCGAATGGATTCAAGATCACGTCGCCGCGTTCGGGCTGGTAATAATGCGCGACGAACTCGCCGCTCGTGTCATAGACCAAGGCTGCTTCGCCGCGCGCCTCAATGCCGTCAAGCAATTGGCGCAAAGCTGTGGTCTTGCCGCTGCCAGTCGTGCCGATCATCGCCATATGTCGGGTCTCAAGCCGGTTGGGTAAGGGAACACTGCCAATGTGCAACGCTCGGGTATCGGCTTCGGTGCTAGTCAGCTTGGCGAGTTGGGCTTCGCTGGTGACAAGCGTTCCGGCAATCACGCGGTCGCGCAAGGCGGCGTCGCGCCGCCGTGCCGCAACACCGCGAAGGCAGAATAGCCCTGCTAGCCAACCGGCAAATCCAAGCAATCCGCCTGCCTTGAATTTGGCAAAGACTGCATCGGCACGATCCCAGTAATAGGAGTGAGCGCTAACGGCATCGGTCGGCGCGGCGTAGTCGATGCCATCGACGCTGATGACCATCGTCGGTCTGGCAGCGGTGCCTTCGGCAAACCATGATTTTGCATGGGCGACATGATATGTGCCTGCCGCCTGCAATATCTCTTTATCGAGCATCGCATAGGGCAAAGTAATCGCGCCCAAGGCAATTGATGCCAGCATGACTCCGGCCTGACGTTTGAAGCGCGCCGTTTGGTTTGTTCGGTTGTGCCGCCGCAACGCATCGGCATGGGTGCGGCGGTCGCTGTCGTGGCTCATGATCGCGCCTCCTGCGATAATCGCCGCTGGCGTTCATAGGCTGCGGTGATTTCTGCGGTGATTGCTTCATCGGTTTTGCGCGCACCCTGTGCGGCGCTGCGGGCGTAACAATAGGCCGCGCACGATGTGAACAAGGCGCGGTCGAGCATCCGCTCGATCCCGACGATGGCGAGGCTGATCGACGCGACTTCGCTGACGATCTCCTGCGAACTGCTGTCGGGCTGCGGCGGGTTCACCAATGTCGCAACGCCAGTTTTAACGCTGCGCTGGAGCATTTGATAAACGCTGATGTCGTGCCGCTCGGCCAGCGCCTTCAACGCCGTATCGAGCGGGACGGCCAAGCGGATGGTGTGCTGGACGGGCTTCATGATGCACCTCCGGCAAGAGTGCGCCAAGCACTCTCATAAAACGCCGGAATCGCGCGCATTGCTGGCCGTGCCTTCACGGCGCACTCTGAGCGCACTCGCCAAAAATGGCGGAAAAGCTGGATGCACCCGTGCGTGAGGTGTGTATCTAAATTGCTGGCCCGATACGTAGTATCGCGGCCCCTTTTCTCGCTCTGGTTTTCGGGATTATCCGACATAGGATTGCTCCTCTGTCCAGCGGTCGCGTTCAACCCAGTCAAGCATCCGGCGGATGGCTTTCGGGTCTGCAATATCGCGGTCAACGCTCGCTTCGACCGGAGGGCGGCTTTGCAAATCATGCTCTGAAATCCAGCGCAATATTTCCTGTTCGATGGCGACGCGAACACGCCCCTCAAGCTGAAGCGTTTCTACCGGATCAAGATGCGCAGTGACGCCGGGGCTTTCGATGAGTGATCCCATCGCAAAGGCTTCGTTGCCGATGCATTGGCGCGGACCGTCAATGCGCAGCAGTGAAGTGGTGCCGCGAAGCACCGAAAGCACAGGCCGCTCGGCGCGGTGCCATTCGGCAAGCGATGCGCGGCGGGTGTCACCATCGGCATTGTCTTCGATGAGTTTCAAAATGAGCGGATGGACAGCAAACGCTATACGAAAATGAGGCCGGTAACGAACGGCAAGATAAGGGTAGCCGAAGAGACGGCCGATCCGGTTGCGAACAGACATGAGGGTTCCTTTCAGATAATGCAGGGTTAAGCGGAGTTTGATCTGCGCTGTTTTCAATCGCTCGATAATTGAGCGTGTTCGCCGTGCGCGAGCCGGTTGATCGACGCTGTGGTAAGCAAGGTGCGCCTGCCGATCTTGATCGATTCAAGTCTGCCCGATTTCAACAGGCCGTAGATCGAAGAACGACCGACGCCCAAAGCCTTGGCCGCACCGTTTATAGAGATTGCGATTGGTTCCATGTTCGTCTCCTTGGTCGCCAGTTGGTGGCGAGAGACGTGTCAGATTGCACAGGACTGTAGGCGTGTCGCACGCTAACCCAGAGGCCGCGAAAGTCCGCGGTTGACGGCATAGTTCGCTAATAGGGCGCTATTGAAACTGACGGAATTGGGCCAAAGTTCGAAAAAGCCTGCCGATTATTATTTTTAGGATAAGCGATTTTGTTGCATGGCGGCGACAAATTTCTTGGCAAAATCGCGCAAAGCGGTGTCTTCCGGCACCCGTAAATCGGGCTGGCTCGCGCTGCCCGTTTCGCAGATGCCGCGAATTAGTTCCATAATCCGCGTCTCGGCACCGTGTTTTGCAGGATCAATGTCTTTCAGAGACGGATGTTCGATCAGCCGTAGCATAATGGCCTCATAATCAATTTCTTTGGGACGACCCCCAGCCTTCGGCTTTGCATGTGCCTGTGCGATCAACGCTGTCACATCGGCTTCGATATACAGCTCGCGCGCAAACCACAGGCCTGTCGGTGCAAATACCGGTTCCCTGATCCAGTCATGCTCGGACAGCATCAATACCCGCAACCGCCCGAAAAAATACTGGCGGCGCACGTGGGACTTCGTACCGGACCTAGTATAGTAAAAGGCCCTTAGCTTCGTATCACGCTGGAGGACGCCAAAAAAGAGATCGATGTTCTTACGGATAGCGCTGTCGGTATTTGCATAGGTTGCAGTTAGCGGCGTTCGCGCCCAGCCAAAGCCGTATTGATGCCACCGCCAAGCGGCGAGCAATGCAAACCAGCCCAGTGCGATAATGCAGAGCGCAATCATCGGTATATTACCGCTTTGTGGTCCGCCAAATGCTGCAAAAAGTGCATACGCTATCGCCAGAAGAAATAACGCAGCACCGGTACCAACAGTAATCAGCCATGCCAAATATCGCGGGCGGATGGCTTTGAATAGGTTGGATGTGAGCGCGTCCAGCTCGGCAGCGCCATCTTGCTCGACCTTGGCAACGAAGCGCGCCGCTGCAAGCCGGATTGGCAGGATCTCGGTTTCGCCAGCCACGGGCGTCACTGCGTTGCTCCTGCACCGCGCAGTTCGTCAAGATAGTCGCTCCACCACTGCGCCATTTCAACCCGTTCGGCCCAATAAGGTGACTGATTGTAAATCCGTCGCACTTGACCCGGTATCATGTGCGCGAGCGCCCGTTCGATTGCATCGGGGTTCCACTTGCCCGTTTCGTTCAACAATGACGATGCCGTCGTCCTAAACCCGTGTGCGGTCATCTGCTCTTTGGGATAGCCCATTCGGCGCAACGCTGCATTGATGGTATTCTCGCTGATCGGGCGGGCGCTGGTTCGAACCGACGGAAAGGCATATGGGCTATTGCCTGTCAGTTGCCGGATGCCAGATAGGATCATAAGCGACTGACGCGACAGCGGCACCGAATGCGGTTGGCGCATTTTCATCTTGGTGACAGGGATCGTCCACACCGCCTTGTCAAAATCAACCTCAGCCCATTCCATCCGGCGCAGCTCGCCCGGGCGCTGGAACACATGCGGCGTAAGCCGCAGTGCCGCCATGACGGCAGGGTCGCCTTGATAGTCTTCAATAGCACGCAGCAAGCCACCGAACGTCTGCGGATCGGTAATCGCTGCAAAATGCCTGACTGTAGGGGCAACCAACGCCCCCAATAGCAACTGCGCTGGATCGCGGTCGGCGCGCGCCGTCGCAACCGCATAGCGAAATACCCTGCTGGCAAAGCCCCGCAACTGCTTGGCGCTTTCCAGACGGCCCCGGCGTTCCTGTTTGCGTAACTCATGCAACAGCTCTTGCGGGCTGATCTCTGCCACCGCGCGTGCGCCAAATTCTGCACCTAGCAATTTCAAGAGCCAGCGGTGCTTGTCCAAAGTCGGCTGTGCCAGCCCTTCCTTGGCGCGTTTGTCGATCAGTTCCTCGGCTACTTTGGCAAAGCTGTTACTGGCGCGAACACTCGCGTCAACGCGAGCCTGTCTTTTCACCGCATTGGGATCAACAGCTTGGGCCAGATGCTTGCGCGCGGCATCGCGCGCGCCGCGCGCTTCGGCCAGCGTCAGTTCGGGATAAGCACCAAGTGCAAGTTTACGCTCAACTCCGTGTATCCGGTATTTGACGCGCCAGAGTTTGCTTCCCTTCGGATTGACCAACAGATACAGTCCTTGGGCATCGCCCAGCTTGTAGGGCTTGTTTTTTGGCTTTGCGGTGCGGATCGCGGTATCGGTAAGCGCCATTGGGGGCCTCGCATCATAAGGGGCTTCAACAAGGCCCCCGATTATGCCCCCAAATTGTCCAGCTGCCGGCAATTAATGGCATTCACCGGTAGCCAATGAATGCCTCATATATAGCAGAATTCTGGGGTTTTTCAACTGTTCACGACTATCAGCACACAGGATTTTGGAGCGGGTGAAGGGAATCGAACCCTCGTCACTTGCTTGGGAAGCAAAAGCTCTACCATTGAGCTACACCCGCATCCAGTGGATTGCCGTTACCGCCAAGACCTGCCGTTGGCTAGTCCGTTAACGGTCTCCAGGGTCCTTGTCCGGTTTTCCGGTTGCGGCTCCCGCTCAGGCCATGCGCTTGAGCGCGCAAATCTTGTTGCCCGACGGATCGCGCAGATAGGCGAGATACATTTTGCCCATCCCGCCTTCGCGTATGCCGGGCGGGTCTTCGCATGCTGTGCCGCCGTTGGCGAGGCCCGCAGCGTGCCAGGCGTCACCCGTTTCCGGATCAGGCACATTGAACCCGATTGTGCCACCATTAGCATATGTTGCGGGTTCGCCGTCAATCGGCGTGCTAATCGCGAACGTGCCAGTCTTGGTCATGTAAAAATAGCGGTTGCCCTCGGCCAACGCCGGCTCAACGCCAAGCGTACCGAGTATGGCGTCGTAAAATTTCTTCGAGGCTTCAAGGTCGTTTGCGCCGACCATCACATGGCTGAACATCGCTCGCTCTCCTAATTAAGTTGCAATTAGATACTAATTAGCGCGCAGGCTGGCGGCGTCAATAGACAACGACTTCCAGCCTATATTCCGGCATACCACTCATAATCATGCCTATCTTCCCAATAGCCACCCTTGCCTTGGCCGAAACGTGCAAGGCTATCGGTCGCCTCGACCTGCATCACATATTTGGCATGTTTATACCCAAGCTGACGCTCGACCCGAAGACGTAACGGCGCGCCATGCCGGACGGGCAATGTGCCTCCATTCATTCCCCACGCCAGAATTGTTTGCGGGTGGAAAGCGTCAAACAGGTCAATCGATTCATAATAAGGATCAGCACCGAAGCTATCAGCGCAGTGAAATATCACATAGCGTGCTCTGGTTGAAAGCCCCGCTGCCTTAAGCAACATGCCGAGCGGCGTCCCGCGCCATTTGCCAATCGCACTCCACCCTTCGACGCAGTCATGCCGGGTGATCTGCTCACGCGATGGCATCGCCATCAACTGCGCCAGTGACAGGCTCAATGGCTTGGTAACCAGACCATCAATCACCAACCGCCAATCAGCAAAGCCGTTCGCTACATGCGCAGCATATTCGGGCGTAGCGCCGCTGATTGAACCATTCGCTTTGAATGTCGGAGAGATATCGCTGGCGGAGAATTCGCGGGCCAAGGCGGCGCGATCGCCGATAAGGCGCTGCGACACCTTGTTCAGCGTTTCGGCATTACGAAGAACTTTACGAAAGCTCTCATTCCCGCTCAGCATATCGCAGCCAGACAACATCAGCCCGCCGGCACCCAATGCAGCGCCGGTCAGAAAGCGACGGCGAGGAAGGACGATATTGCGTCTGGTCATGCCACCTCTCCTTGCGGGATTTC
This sequence comes from Sphingorhabdus sp., assembly GCA_040007915.1. Lineage (GTDB taxonomy): Bacteria > Pseudomonadota > Alphaproteobacteria > Sphingomonadales > Sphingomonadaceae > Sphingorhabdus_B. Next base: position 168,225 of record JBDTUD010000001.1, on the reverse strand, counting down.
AGGCCCCGATTCGTGTTTGCCAGGCAGGCGATAGCGACCGGTAATCATTGAACGGACCTCGTTAATTGGTCCGGCCAGAGCCACCATTATGATGTGCACCAAAAAAAACATGACCAGCCCGAAAGCGCAAATAAAGTGGATCGAGCGCGCCGATTGCCGTCCGCCAAATATATCTAGCAACCACGGCCACGCTGCATTCATCGCTGGTGACATGCTGAGGCCGGTAAAGATCATCAGCGGCAGCAGAATAAAAATTATAGATATATAACTGATTTTTTGTAATATATTATAGTCTTTGGCGGTCGAACCGGTTGGAAAACGCAGCCGCGCATGGTCCTTGATGTCATGCCAGATATGCTTCGGCGACCATTCCCGGTGCCGGATATGGAGATCGCGTTTAATATGGCCGTTCCACGCAGAACGTACCATATATGCGGTTAGCGCGAGCGCGAATATCCAAGCGAAGAAGAAATGCCAGCGCCTGCCGGTCTCCAGATCGTATCCCGATGGTATGGTTATCCAATACGGAAATGCCCGACGATCTATCTCGCCTTCCGCATTCTCCCAGATGCCCAAAACCCCTGTTGTTTCAACCCGGAGCCCGGCCAGCTCGATAAAACCGGTGTCACCCGCATCATCGATGACCAGCCAGGCCGCGTCATCATTGGCACCATATTGCCCCCAATAAAGCCGCGGATGGGCGTTGAAGATCATCAAGCCGCTCATCAGCAGGACAAGCAACGTTAATGCATTCGTCCAGTGCCAGATGCGCGTCGACAAACGGTGCCGCTTGATTACGTCGCCCGGTTGCAACATCGCGTCTTCATCTACCGCTGCTTGCCCATCATCCATTTTCGCAGTCCCTCGCTCGCGGCAAGCTACGCCGTTTATACGGGTTCGGCAATTGTTACAGTTTCTGGCTAGGGTGCTTGCGCGGGATTGGCGAGCGACGCGACGCGCTGGGCTGCCCGGGCGCTGACAATGCCAAGGTCGGCTATTGGCTTGCCCCGTCCGAGCTCGGCAAGACCGGGCAGTTCGGCCTCTATCCCGACAATGGTTGCCGACAATGTCGCAACGCGCAGTTTATACTTACCATAAGGCACGAATTCGAACAGGAAGAAGCCATCATATTCGGACCGCGTGGTCTTCACCACCCGCCCGGTCTTGTCGATGAGCTCCAGATCGACGCCGCTCAATGTTTTGCCGCCTTCGCGCTGCAAATTGCCCGATATTTCGCCCGCTGCGACCAATGGCAGTTCGATCTGCACCGGTACACCGGGGCGCGGGGTAACTACAACGCCGCTGGTGGCGGGCTGGATGAACGGATCAGGGAGGCTCGACGCGTCGATGCCGATCAACACCGGTTCGAACGGCTGCAGCCCGTCAATGATAGTGCGGCCCTCGGCATCGGTCGGGTCGCCGCGTGCAGAAAGCCCTGCGGTCAGTTCAACCGATTTCTGCAAAGGTTCGTTTGCCTGACGAATGCCATCGGCATTTTCGTCCTCAAAGACAATGGCGAGCGCTTGACCCGATGATGCAAGCTTGTCCGCCGCAAACCGGATGCCACCGCCACGCGGATTGGGGCCGAGGCTGAAAGCGAGACTGAGGCCTGCTGCCACCGATCCGTCGCTGGCGGCCTCGATCTGGCCGGTCAGGGCGAACTGTTCGAAGCGTCGCGTATGGCCGACAACCAACCGCCCACGCGAATCCGCGACCGAATAGCCCAGCTCGGTACGCCAGTCCGATTTCTCGCCAGCACGCCACTCGGCCGTCAGCTTGGATTCGCGAAAACCACTATCCCCGGTCAGCCCGAATTCGGCTTCACCGCGCAGACGGACCCCACCAACGCGGCCGGACAAACGCAAAGATGCCTCTAGCCGCGATTGCGGGTTGATAGCGTTCCGATTGCTGTCTTTTTCCCATTTCAATTCGGTACTGGCGTTCAACTGATTGATATTAAATGATAGTCTTGACCCTACTTCCAGAGTTCGGCTGCCGTCTGCGCGGCTGCTCTGGCTGATTTCCGCCCGAATCGGCAGATGTTGGCGGCCTAATTTGAAACTGTGATCGACTGAAAGGCTGTTGCGGCGGCGCAGATCGCGATCATAACGTTCGCTTTGATAACCGCCGAACAACCACGCGCTTTCGCCGCTGACCAGGGTTTGACCGACTTGCGCCAGAACCTGCCCGCGAAATGCATGGCCGCCGTTCAAATTGCTGGCGGCCGCGAGTTCAACCAACGCCGGACCAAGCGCACGCCGCACCGACCCTTCGAGAAAATTTTGCCGCTGGCCGCGTAACATGGCGGTGAACCATGAGCCGGCAATTGACGTTCTGGCGTCAATTCCGCGTTCCAGACCAAAGCCGCCCCGCCAGCCCAGATAGTCGGCAGGGTCGATGTCACCGAAGTTGACCAGGTCGTGTCCGGCGTCTTGCACCGCTGCCCAATAATAAGTTTCGCGCGGCGGGATCGAATCGAGGCCAACCGGGATCATGCGGACATCACGGCGGACTTGGCCTTGCGGGCCATATAGCACGACCTCAAACCGGTTCTGCCCGAACAGCAGCGCCACATCGAGAAATTCGTAACGCCCGTCGCCACGGCTTTGCGAATAGCCGATCAGCTGATCATTGCGGTATAGTTCGGCATCCCATCCGTCGGGCAATTCACCGCGAAAATTTGTGCGATCAAAACTTTCGGCGCGGCCGAGCGGCCGGTTGGTAACAAACGCGCCGCGTCCTGCGGTAGTTTGGACACCAAGCGGCGTGGAATTGGTCGAAACATCGCCCAAGGCAAAATGTGTCGCGTTGAGCGGCCCCAGCAAACCGCCTCCCGGATCGGTTCGATAGCCGCGTAACCTCAAGCTTTCGGGAACACCGCGATCATTGGAGGAAATCCTGGCATCAAACGACGCTCCGGCTATCTCGCCGCTGGCATATATCTCGTAACGGGCGTCGAAACGGCTGCCGCTGCGTTTATCCCGGCTGATTCCGGTTGACGCCACGACGTCAACCGAGGGCGTTCGCCAGAAGCGATACGGATCTTTGGCTTGCGGCAGGCTTGCCAGATCAAAATGGGTGGCAGGGCGAACCTTGTTTGCACGCGCCCGGCGTTCTTCCGCCATTTCAAATGGTAGCTTGCGGTCGGCCTTGATAATCAGCAACGCATTGGATTGGTCCGCTTGCACGTCGACGTTCAGCCAGTTCGCCAGCGATTTGGTATCAACGCACCAGCCTTCAGGTACATCGCGGACCTCCTCTGCGCTTATCGACTGGCTTTTGTTCATGATTTGTACTGTATTGGCTTCGCGGTCTAGGGCGAATGTCCGGCTTTCTTCAAATAACCAACCAGTTGCGCGGCGCGACTTCTTGTCGAGGCGGACGGGCAGGTCGAATGCAATGATAACATCGGCGAAATCAACGCAAATGCCATTGTCGGTCTGATATCCGCGAACACCGTCGCCGACACGGTATTGGCCGACGCGGACATCGAATAGCAGTGCATCTTCGTCGCTGGCCTGCCAGGTTCCCGCAAACGACGGCGCAGCGGGGACCGTCACGATCCCCGCTGCCATGGCCAATGCCATCAGGGCCCTTCGGCCTTTGTGATAGATGCTGCGCATATCAGGCAGGCATATCGCGCCTTTGCCCCTCGCTCAGTCGTTCAGGGCAGAACCGAACGAACCTGGCTGATCAGCCCGCCACCCGCTTCGGGTGCCTCATAATAAGAGATCACCACCTCGCCGTGCATCTTTGCCGCAAGTTCGGGGCCAAAGGGCAATGATACCTGCCGGCTGAGAAGTTCCGGATAAATTGCAATCCCCTTGGCCACCATCAACGGTTCGGCCATGCCGGGCTTGGTCACATGAATCTCGCCGAAAACCGACCGCACGCCTTTGCGGGTCAGGTCAAACTGCAAAGTCGGACCTTCATTGTCGGTGCCGATCTTTACATTGGCCAAAGCCGCCGTCGCCTCCAGATTCCCTTTGCGGACAATGATCGGGATGGTGATGCCATAAATCGGGATAAGCTGAATTTTGAGGCCATTACCGGCGTCTTGTGTTTCTACGACCGGTTGGGCCTTGGGAATCGCCCGGATCAGCATGTGCGCGCGATATTCTCCGTCGGGCAGGCTGTCCATCGGCTGCAATCCGACGCGGATCGACTGCGGCTGGTTCGGCGGCAACGTCACACGGCGCGGCGCATAACGGATAACAGCAAGTGCCGTTTTTTCGGTTTCATTGGCGCTTTCGACGGTCACATCTTCCAGACGACCGATATCGTTCATCCGGCGAAGCTCCAGCGAGATTCGGTAGGTTGCTTCTTCAGACCCGGTGTTATTGAGAATGACCTCTGTGCCCCGTCTCCCGTCAAGCACCACCCGGGTCGGCGCAACCAGCAGGTCACCCGCCGCGTTTGCAGGGGTTGCCAGCATCAAAGCCGCGCCCGAACAAATGATAGAGGTAAAGGCCATTCGGCCCACTAGTTTCCAACAAGCTGTTGCAAGCCGATTGCGCATAATAATCCCATCCACATATTTGCGCGCGGCCCGGTCAAGCCGCACTGGTCCAGACAGGATAATGCCCCAATATGGTTACCAAGCGGCTAACGATGGCGGTACCAGGCAAACAAAAACCCCCGGATGCATAGGCAGCCGGGGGTTTTTGTAGATAACACGCCGTATTGGCGCGTCAGATTATTGGTAGTCGGCCGAAACGTTGTAGGTTCCGGTGTAGGTGCCTGCAGTCTGGCTTGCGCCGACGGAGAGCGTGCCACCGACGTAAATTGTCTGCAACGCAGCCGAGTTAAAGGTGATCGAGGCTGCCGACGGGCTCAACGTCAACGCCATCGGCGCGCCCGCACCGGTAAGCGAAGTTGACGCAGGAACGGTGATAGCAATTACATAGCCATTGGTTGCGCTGGTAACCTGGAAGCTACCGCGAGCAGCGGTACCGACACAGGTCAGCGAAGCTGAGCAAGTGCGTGTGTCGGAGCTATTCGGCAAGGTAACTGTGCCAGCGACTGCGCCAACAGCAACAACGCCCAGATCGAGCGTTGTGACTGGTGAGAGCACTACTGGTGCAAGGATATCAACTTCCGCAGTAGCGGATTGGGTAGCAGCGTTCGCACCGGTCGAAACCATGGCAGCAGCAGCAAATGCGCCCAGAAGGGCGACTTTCGACTTGTTCAACATATTCTGGTCCTTCGTGACAAAAGCAGATTGGAATGCCCCACTGCATCCACGGCTGCTTATGCACATCGAATCATAAGGCTTTGCTTTGCTGCGTGGTTAATATCGTTCACTGCCAAAGCCAGTAACAAACGGGGTAAATATTTCCGACGCCGCCATTTCAGCCAGTTTCGGGATATCCGCTGTAGGTTGAAAGGTTAATGGCCGACAAGAGACGCAGATCAATATTTGCAAAAAACTAAAATTTTTCGCCCGTCAGTCGTTGGCACAGCATGTCGAGTTGGTCGAGGCTGCCATATTCAAAGGTCACCGCACCGGCACCCGTTGCTTTCCTTTGATTGATCTTCACCTTCAGCCCCAAAAGATCGCCCAAATGGTTCTCCACCGCACGAATATCGGCATTTGCCGGGTTGTCGATACGGGAGCCATCGGCCTTTTGAGTGGCCACCGCTTTGCTACGCTTTACCAGTTCTTCTGTCGCCCGCACCGAAAGACTCTGTTTGATAACGACCAGTGCCAGCCGGATCGCATCGTCACTGCCAAGCAGCGCGCGGGCATGGCCCATGCTGAGTTTCTCTTCGATCACCAGATCGCGAATCGCCGACGGCAATTCCAAAAGCCGCATCATATTGGCGACATGGCTCCGCGATTTGTGGACAAGCTCGCCCAAAGCTGCCGCGCTATGCCCGAACAATTTGGTCAGCTTCTGATAGGCTTCCGCCTCTTCAATCGGGTTTAGATCCTGGCGCTGGATGTTTTCCAGAAGCGCAATCTCCAGCGTTTCGGCATCATCGAAATTGCGGATGATGGCGGGCATGTCGTGAATCTGCGCCCGCTGCGCCGCGCGCCAACGGCGTTCACCGGCGACAATCTGATATCCACCTGCATGTGGGCGGACGACAATCGGCTGGATGATACCGTGGCGAGATATGCTCGCGGCCAGTTCGGCCAGTTTTTCTTCGGCAAAATGGCGGCGCGGTTGATCCGGATTCGAATGGATTTCAGCAATCGCGATTATGGCAACGCCCTGCCCCGCCGCGTTTACTCCACTGCTTGATGGCGGCGGGGTGACATCGCCCCGAATCGCTTCACCCAACAACGCATCGAGCCCGCGACCCAATCCCATCTTCTTGCGCAACGGCACTTTCTCGGCCGATTCGTCCGGCGGCGTCATGCAGCAAGCTCGCGTGCAGGCAGGCGACCGATCAACTCTCGCGCCAATTGCATATAGGCTTCTGACCCGCTGCATTTATGATCATAGACCAAAGCAGGCAGACCGTGGCTGGGCGCTTCGGACAGGCGCACATTGCGCGGAATGACGGTTTCAAACACCAATGATCCCAAACAGCTGCGCACATCGTCAGCCACCTGATCGGTCAGCCGGTTACGCCTGTCGAACATAGTAAGCGCCACGCCCATGATCGAAAGATCGGGATTAAAGCGCTTCTGAATACGTTCAACGGTTTGTAATAATTGGCTTAATCCCTCTAGTGCAAAAAATTCGCATTGCAGAGGGACCAGAACCGAGTCGACGGCAATCATCGAATTGATCGTCAGCAGCCCCAATGATGGCGGACAATCGATCAAGCAGATATCCCAATCACGCGCCGAATTATTGAACGCGGCCTGCAGCCGATGGGTGCGGTCTTCAAATTCAACCAGCTCGACCTCGGCTCCAGACAGATCGACCGTCGCCGGAATGATGTCGAGCCCCGGAATCAGCGTCGGGATCGCCGCATCGCTTAAGGACGCGTCGCCAAGCAGCAAATCATAACTGCTATGCACGCGGTCTGCTTGCTTCAGCCCCAGGCCGGTCGAACAATTACCTTGCGGATCGAGATCGATCAGCAAGCAGCGCCAGCCACTTGCCGCCAGCGCGGTTCCCAGATTGATTGCCGTTGTGGTCTTGCCGACCCCGCCCTTCTGGTTTGCTATGGCAATGCGAATCATCGTTTGTGCAGCCTCTTTGTTGCAGGAGCGGTTATATTTCCGCGTCTTGCGGATAACCGTCCGACCAATATTCCCGCTTCGCTATCCGTCACGCTTGGTTCGATGTGAAAGTCGCCGGTCCAACCGGTTTGAACCTCGTCCCATTCCTTAGCGGCATTTCTTCCCTTTGGTAACAGCCAGAAAGTGTTATTTGTGGAAAATCGTGCGGCAAGCTCGAACAAGCGCGGCAAAGGCGCAAAGGCGCGGGCGCTGATGACCGAATATGGGGCAGTTTCCAGACGTTCCAATGGCATTCCGGCAACAGTCACGCGGTCGTTTAGCGCCAGCAATGCAAGGGCGCGTTGCAAATAGTCAATCCGACGGGCACGCGATTCGACAAGGGTGACATGGAAGTTGCCCAACAGTGCTACGACAATACCAGGAAAGCCCGCACCCGAACCGAGGTCGATCCACTGCCCGTCCTCGGGAATTTCGCCTGGCAGAAGTTTCACTAGTTGGGCGCTGTCAACGATATGGCGGCTCCAAATGCTATCGAGCGTGGACGCGGCCACCAAATTTTGGCTTCCCGCTTCTCGTTTCAGGAAGGCGACGAAAGCCTCCAATCGGTCCCATGTTTCACGTGAAACATCGAAATTGTCCCGCAGCCAATGCTGCGCCTCGATTTCGTTCATGCTGCGATGCTGTTCATGGAAGCTGCGCGCTTTGCATGAACCAGGATAACCGCAAGCGCCGCCGGTGTGACACCGCGCACCCGAGCGGCAGCCGCCAGGTTTTCGGGACGGGCCGCATCGAGGCGTTCCACCATCTCTTTTGAAAGCCCTGCTATCGTCCGGTAGTCGAGCGTATCAGGCATAGCGATGCGCTCGTTCGCCGACAAATCGCGAATCTCTGCATCCTGCCGGTCGAGATAAGGCGCATAGCGGCCATCTTGTTCAATCTCGGCAAGTAACGGGCCATTCGGAATCAGGCCGACATCCGTTTCACGTGAAACAGCGAGCAAATCTTTGACCGTAATGCTCGGGAAACGAAGCCAAGCATAAAGCGGCATTTTTCCGGCATCGCGCTTCACATCCAAACCGTTCCGGATCAAGCGGTCAGCCGAAGCGACTTGCCTAAGCTCGACCTCGATAGCCGTTTTCGTTGCCAGCCGTGTATCAAAGGCCGCGCGCCGTTCATCACCGACCGCCCCTGCAGCAATCGCCATGCCCGTTAACCGCGTCCCTGCATTATCCGCCCGCAGCCGCAACCGGTACTCGGCACGCGCCGTCAGCATCCGGTAAGGCTCGGTCACGCCTTGCAATACGAGATCATCGACCATCACCGCCATATAGCTATTCGACCGGTCAAGTGGAGGCATGTCGCGTTCCAGAATTCGCGAAGCTGCACCCAGGCCAGCGATCAAGCCCTGCGCCGCCGCTTCTTCATAACCTGTGGTGCCATTAATCTGACCCGCGCAATACAGGCCTTCAAACCCGCGCACTTTTAATTTGGAATCGAGCGCACGCGGGTCGATATGATCATATTCGACCGCATAGCCCGGAACAACAATTTCGCACTGCTCCAATCCCGCCATCGAGCGCACCATCCCCTGCTGAATGTCGGTGGGTAACGATGTCGATATGCCGTTGGGATAGACCAGATGGCTGTCGAGGCCCTCTGGTTCCAGGAACACCTGATGCCCGTCACGGTCGCCGAAGCGGAATATTTTATCCTCGATTGACGGACAATAACGTGGTCCCTGCCCCGCAATATCTCCGCCAAATAATGGAGAGCGGTCAAGCCCGCTACGGATGATGTCATGCGTCACCGAATTAGTCCGCGTTATCGCGCAAGCGAGCTGCGGTACATATCGGCGCAATGTCATCATCGACATCGTCCAGTCACCGTCATCCGACGGCTGCCGGTCAAGTCGTGCCCAGTCAATGGTCCGTCCATCGAGGCGCGGGGGAGTACCGGTCTTGAGTCGCGCCATCGGCAACCCGCTCCCGCGAATTTGCTCAGCGAGTTTCAATGCCGATGATTCGCCGATCCGGCCGCCGGTCAATCGTTCCTCGCCGCGAAACAGTTTGCCACCCAAAAAGGTTCCAGTTGCCAGAATTATCGCCGACGCCCTGATCTCACTGCCATCAGCAAGTGCCAGTCCGGCAACGATGGTGTCACTCGCATCCGCAAACAGCAAAGCCGCCGCTTCGCCCTCCAATATCGTCAGATTCGGTGTCGCTGCCAATTGTCGCTGGATAGATGCTTTGAACAGCTTGCGATCCGCTTGCGTCCGCGGCCCTTGCACGGCGGCGCCCTTTGACGCGTTGAGCATCCGATAATGGATCGCGGCATCGTCCGCAGCGCGCGCGATCAGGCCGTCAAATGCATCAACTTCACGCACAAGATGCCCTTTGCCCAGTCCACCAATCGCCGGATTACACGACATCGCACCGATCGTGTGACGATCAAAACTGACCAACGCCACGCGCGCGCCCATCCGCGCCGCAACTGCGGCTGCTTCGGTACCAGCGTGCCCGCCGCCGATCACAACGATGTCAAAGTCCCGATTCATCCAACGCGCATAGCGCAAGCGTAGCAAGCGGTCAAAGTAGGTTGCGGTGTTTCACGTGAAACACACGATCACTTCCCAACGCAGAAGCGCCCGAACAGCGCGTCGAGCATATCCTCGGTATGCGCGCGACCGGTTAGCGCATCGAGCGCGAGCCTCGCCTGCCGGAGTTGTTCTGCGGTTATCAGCCAGTCATCGGCATCGGCAGCATCACGTAATGCCACCGCCGCATCCGCCATCAACGCACGTTGGCGCGCATTGATGGCCACCTGATCTGGTGGTGGCAACATTTCCTTCGCCCGTTGCGTGATTGCTCTAATCAGCGCAGCCATTCCTTCACCGGTTTGTGCCGACAACCGATATGCGCTGTTGCGTTTCAATTTATGCGCCGGGTCGTCGGCTTTTGCTTCGATCTCCAGCAGAGCAGCATGATCGGGTCCCACGCCCTCTTCACCCAACCACAAGATCATATCGGCGCTATCAAACGCTGCCACAGCTCGGTCGATGCCGATCGATTCGATAACATCGCTAGAAGCGTCGCGAATCCCTGCGCTGTCGATGAAGACGAACGGAATACCTTCGATGGCCACCGGTACCTCAATCAAATCGCGCGTGGTGCCAGCGATGTCGGAGACTATTGCTGCGTCGCGCGCAACCAGGGCATTTAACAATGTCGATTTGCCGCAATTGGGTGGGCCGCCCAGAACAACGCGCAGACCATCGCGCAATTTTTCCGCCGCCGGCGCGCTTAACATTGACGTTATGACGCCGTGTAACGTTACACAACCATCTGATATTATTTCTTTATTCAGTGACCCAACATCATCTTCATCGGAAAAATCAAGTTCCGCCTCGGTCAACGCCAACAGGTTCAGTATTTGATTTCGCCAGCCCTCGACCGCCCGGCTAAACGTACCGCTCATCATCACACTCGCCGCACGCCGTTGCCATTCAGTCTCGGCGGTCAGCAGATCGGCCAGCCCTTCCGCCTCGTTCAAATCAATCCGTCCGTTGGCAAACGCCCGGCGGGTGAATTCTCCGGGTTCGGCGCGGCGCAAGTGCGGTAGGTCGGCCAACGCAGCTTCAACCGCGCGAACCACTGCACGGCCACCGTGCAGATGGAACTCGGCAAGGTCCTCACCCGTGGCGGTGTTTGGTCCCGGAAAAATCAAGACCAATGCTCGGTCCAGCTCGCCGCCGCCCACAGGGTCGCGCAAAGTCGCAAGCGATGCCCGCCTTGGCTCCGGCAAATGTCCGGCAAGCGCCTGTACCGCGTCCAGTGCCGCTGGCCCGCTGATCCGGATGATGGCAATCGCCGCAGGCGCCGCGCCGCTGGACAGCGCGAAGATCGTATCCACGCTGTCCATGATAGCCCTATTTCTTGTCTTTGCCCGTTGCGCCGGAAAATGCGGCTTTCGCGCCGGATTCAATCAGTTGTTGGAACAGTTGCAGCCCCATTTGCCCCATCGGTGCAATCTGTTTGCCCAGTTCCTGCAATTGGTCGAGCCCGCCTGCACCTTTTAGCAATTTGGTTATATTCTCGACATAGGCCTCATTGGCAGCCGTCACGTCCGGAAGGCCTAGCAAACGGCGGGCTTCCTCGGGTGAGCAATCAATTTCGATATTCATCTTCATGGGACGAGCCCTCCTATTCTATTCTCCCCGACAGGCGAAAGCGGCCATATCGCGACCTGATAGCTTTGTCCTGCTGCTTCATGCAATATAATGAGGAAAGCGAATCAAGCAATTGCTGCCGCAAATGGAGGAAGAGACATGGGTGAATTGGTCAAAATCCACGCACTGGGTGAAGATGCGCTATTCAATGCCTATATGGCCGTGCCCGCCGACACGGCAACGTCGGCGATTATCGTAATCCCCGAAATATTTGGCTTGAACCCCGGTATCCAGCAGAAATGCGACAGGCTGGCCGAAGCAGGCTATTTGGCGGTTGCGCCGGAGATATTCTGGCGCTTTGCCCCCGGCGTCGAGCTGAACCCCGATATCGAAGCCGAACTGCAGCAGGCGTTCGGTTATTTCGGCCAATATGATGCCGATACCGGCGTCAAGGACATCGAAGCTGTTATCCATGCCATCCGCAGCGGGATTGGCGGACAGGCTCCGGTCGGAAAAGTCGGCTGTGTTGGCTACTGTCTGGGTGGAAGGCTCGCCTATATGGCCGCCACGCGCACGGATATCAGTGCTTCAGTCGGCTATTATGGTGTGATGATCGATCAGATGCTGAACGAGAGCCACGCGATGGCCCATCCGTTGATGCTCCACATCCCGACCGCAGACCATTTTGTTGGACCCGAGGCACAAGCCGCAATCCACACCGGGTTGGACGGCCATCCCAAGGTGACGCTGCACAATTATGAAGGCCTTGACCACGGCTTCGCCACCGAAATGGGCGACCGGCGCGATGAGGCTGGCGCGCAACTGGCGGATTCAAGGACGATGGCGTTTTTTGCAGAGCATTTGGGATAACGGCCAGCTGCTGGCAACAGCCGCCGTCCTTTATATCCCCACAAACGCCATCACATGTGGGCTGACTTCATGCCAGCCTTCCCAGATCATCTTGCCCGCGACGTAGACGATTACGGCAAGACCGACCCACGCGATCCACCGGTAACGCTCAATATATTGCGCGATGACGTTGGCGGCGAGGCCCATCAAAGCGACGGCAAAGATCAGGCCGACAATCAAGATACCGGGATGCTCGCGCGCGGCACCCGCGACCGCAAGGACGTTGTCCAGGCTCATCGATACGTCGGCAATGGCGACCGACCATGCCGCTGCAGCGAAACTTTTTGACGCTTTAATACCTGAATGCTCGTCGCCTGAAATTTCCGGCGAACCGGGCGACTCGGTCGCGTGCGAAGCCGCCACATCGCGGTACATTTTCCACGCCACCCAAAGGAGTAGCAAGCCGCCCGCAAGCACCAGACCAACGATCCCGAGCAGCCAGCTGACCATCAGTGCGAAGATTATCCGCAGCACCAACGCGGCGATCACGCCGATCAGGATTACTTTTTTGCGTTGATCCGCTGGAAGGCCCGCCGCGAGCGCACCAACCACAATTGCGTTGTCCCCGGCCAGCACCAGATCGATCATCAAAACCTGCACGAAGGCCGCAAAAGCAGCGGGCTGGGTTATGTTGGAAAAATCCTTGACGATCGCTGCCCAAATGTCGGCGGGGCCGCCAAGGCTGGTCGCGGTCGAAGCGGCTACGGCAAGAATATCAATCACACAGTATCTCCGAAATAGCTGATTGTCGGCATAGGGTCATAAAATTGATGGAGCAAGTCACGCCATGCTTGATAGCGGTCCGATTGGCGAAATCCATCGCGGTGATCGGCAACGGATTGCCAACGAACGAGCAATAAATAGGTTCCCGCCGATTCTGCTGAAGGTCGCACTTCGATGCCAAGAAACCCCGGTGAGGCGGCAATCAGGGGTTTGGCCTCGGCCATCGCTGCCTCAAATGCCAACTCCTCACCGGCGCGAACCTGCAACAACGCATGCTCGATAATCACGGGGAAAGCCTTATTGGTTCATCGAATCGAAGAAATCTTCGTTGGTCTTCGAATCCTTCATCTTGTCGAGCAGGAACTCCATCGCATCGACAGTGCCCATCTGCATGAGGATACGGCGAAGCACCCACATTTTCTTGAGCTTGTCACCTTCGACCAGCAATTCTTCCTTACGCGTGCCGGATTTGCCGACGTCGAGCGACGGGAAGATGCGCTTGTCGGAAACCTTGCGATCAAGCACGATTTCAGAGTTGCCGGTGCCCTTGAATTCTTCGAAGATAACTTCATCCATGCGGCTGCCGGTATCGATCAGGGCGGTGGCGATAATCGAGAGCGATCCGCCTTCCTCAATGTTACGCGCAGCACCAAAGAAGCGTTTCGGCCTCTGCAGCGCGTTGGCATCAACACCCCCGGTCAGAACCTTGCCTGAGGAAGGAACCACCGTGTTGTAAGCACGGCCCAGACGCGTGATCGAGTCGAGCAGAATGACAACATCATGCTTGTGTTCAACCAGGCGCTTGGCTTTCTCGATTACCATTTCGGCGACCTGGACGTGGCGGGTGGCGGGTTCGTCAAAGGTCGAAGATACAACTTCGCCCTTCACCGAACGCTGCATGTCGGTGACTTCTTCAGGCCGTTCGTCGATCAAAAGGACGATCAGGAAAACCTCGGGATGGTTGTCGGTAATCGCCTTTGCAATATTTTGCAGCAGCACGGTTTTACCGGTACGCGGAGGCGCTACGATCAGCGCACGCTGGCCTTTGCCTTGTGGGCTGACGATGTCGATAACCCGCGCCGACTTGTCCTTGTTTGTCGGATCAAGCGAATCGAGAGTCAGCTTTTCGTCGGGATAAAGTGGCGTCAGGTTGTCAAAATTGACCCGGTGACGCACAGCGTCCGGATCGTCAAAATTGATCTTCATGACCTTGGTCAAAGCAAAATAACGCTCGCCATCCTTGGGCGCGCGAATTTCGCCTTCAACCGTATCGCCGGTGCGCAAGCCAAATTGGCGTACCATATTGGGCGAAACATAAATATCGTCAGGGCCGGCGAGATAGTTGGCTTCGGGCGAACGCAGGAAGCCAAAGCTGTCGGGCAGTACCTCGATCGTGCCCAGACCCATGATCTGCTCGCCGTCGTCAGCGAGTTCTTTCAGGATCGCGAACATCAGGTCTTGTTTGCGCAGCGTTGACGCGCCTTCGACGCCAAGTTCTTCGGCCATCGACACTAGGTCGGCTGGGTTTTTGCTTTTCAGCTCTTTCAAATGCATAAAAATTTCCGTGTGTGGGGCTTGTTACCCGAATTGGCAGCCGGTTCCAGAAAGACAACCGGTTGGAGATGGAAAGGTTCGATGGCGCGGTTGTTGTGAAAGATCGCGCCTCACGCCCAGGACGGGCTTGGAGTTGCAGATAGTCGGCGATCGGCCCGGCGTCAACCGTCGCGCGGCCATTGGGCAAAGCGGAACCTCCGGAAATTTCTGGAAGGTCACACTAAGGTCACACCTTAACACCGCTTCAGACCTGCAAAAACACGTCTGCGAAGAGCAGCGAGCGATAGGAACAAGAAGACCAAATTCTTCATCGGGCAGTATATGCCTGATTCGGTTGGTTGTAGGAAAGCGGTTATTGCGGGCGCTCGCGTTTATATCCGCGTAGATGAACTCTGCTTCAGCTGCCCAATGGAAAATTCGTCATCGCCTATCTCAACTACATACTCGCATCCCAACCGAAGCGGGACAGCTTGGTTCCTTAGATTCGCCATAGGATTGTGAAGCACAGCACACTCTTTAATTGGTGAGATTGGCTCACCAAAATGCAGTGGTGTGTAGACAATCGCATGGATATGCTGAAACTCTGGTCGCAAGAAAAAGTCGCGATCAACCGGCGTTTTGCCTTCTTGGTCGATTGTTGCTTTGAACTGCCAGCCTCCCTCGGCAGGTTCTTCGGAGCTATCGCCTAATCGAACCGTTACATATCGAGAGCCAATTGGCAAAAACGCCTTAGCGAAATCTGGAACTGGCCCGCCGATTTCAGGAGCACCGTGGGCTTCTTGACTGAGCCGGAACCCGGAAATAGCGACAGCCACATAGTCGTTCTCGGTAATTTCACCTGCATTGTAGCGCTTGCGGATAGCCTCAGCTTTGGTAGCGAATCCGCCAGTCAGACGTCTCAACGCAGCTTCCTCGGTCTTTGCGTCAGTCGACCAAACAGTAAATCCTTCGCGCTTTTCCTCTGTCCAAGTATCCGAAGAATGCGGATCGGGCGTTGTAACTTCTACGAGAAGGCGACCCTCGCCCATTTCGAAGGCTAAATCAAATCCTGCCACCCGGCTTTGCGGTTTCCATCCGGCATCCATGAATGCAGCGGCGAATAGTAGTTCAGAAATGCGTTGCGGGGTTTCGCGACGAAACCGTGTTGGAAAATCATCGTCCAAAAGCATCTGGGCACGGTCGAATGTCGCCTCGCACCAAACGGTTATGTCAGGTCGGAACTCAGTCTTGCCCAAATTTCGGAAATAGCGATGATCTGTTTCAAGCTCCCTCCCGTCGAAAAGCATTGGTCATTGCCTCCTGCTGCACACCGCTCAAATTCATATGAGCAAAGAAATTTCAATCATTCTCGGGGTGAACGGTGACAATGCTAAATTTGATGGAGCGATTAAAATGGCTTTGCCACCACCAGCACGACAATAATCGCCGCAGCTATGCCCGGCACCTCGTTGAACAGCCGCAACTGTTTGCCGGTCAGACTTCGCTCGCCCTTGGCCAGCTTTTTCGCATAGCCTGTCATCCAGCCATGATAGACTGACAGTCCAAGGACAAACAGCAATTTGGCGTGAAACCACCCTTCGGTCAGTGCACCGATATGCCATGACAGAATCAGGCCCATAGTCCATGTCAAGATGATAGCCGGGTTTAGAATAATCTTGATGAGCTTGGCTTCACGCTCAACCCATTTCGCGGATTCTTCGGAACCCTCGGCACTTTCCTGATGATAGACGAAGAAGCGCGGCAGCATGAACAGCCCGGCCATCCAGAAAATCACGAAAATGATATGGGCTGATTTGAGCCAGTAATAAAGCACAGCGATGATTTCCGTCATTTGTGGCTGCTTTCGCGGATTATCCCTTGCGGACCAGATTAAGCAGCTTTTCAACATGTTCAATGGGGGTGTCGGGCAAAATGCCGTGACCCAGATTGAAGATATGCGGGCGCCCGGCAAATGCGTTCAATATTCGGGCCACAGCCGTTTCCAACGCTTCGCCTCCGGCAATCAGAGCCAGCGGGTCAAGATTTCCCTGCACCGGCATTCCGGCTGGCAGATTATTGTTGGCCCAAACCGGATCAACGGTCTCGTCAACGCCGATGGCATCAACACCGGTCTCCCGCGCATAAGCTGGCAGCTTGCCACCAGCACCTTTGGGAAAACCGATGATCGGCGTATCGGGATGCCGCGCTTTGAGCGCCGTCACGATCCGGGCCGTCGGCGCGATCACCCAATCCTCGAACTGCGCTGGCGATAACGACCCTGCCCAGCTGTCGAACAACTGAACCGCATCGACACCGGCCTCGATTTGTCCCGACAGATAATCGACCGTCGCATCGACAATCAAATCAACGAGCTGGGCAAAGCGTTCAGGATCCCCGTAGGCCATCCGTCTGGCCTCTCCCTGATCTTTGCTGCCTTGACCCGCCACCATGTAGGTAGCAACCGTCCACGGGCTACCAGCGAAGCCCAGAAAGGTTGTTTCAGGAGGGAGGCCCGCTCGCACCTTTCGCACGGTGTCGTAAATCGGCGCCAGTCTTTCCGGTGCAGGGTTCAGCAGCGTAAAATCATAGTCCTTGAGCGGCGGTGCCAGCCGTGGTCCTTCGCCGGTTTCAAACCACAGATCCTGCCCCAGCGCATGCGGGATAACCAATATGTCGGAAAACAGGATGGCCCCGTCAAAACCGAAACGGCGAATGGGTTGCAACGTTATCTCCGTCGCGCAATCGCTGTCATAAGCCAGCTCGAGAAATCCGCCTTTTTCGGCTCTAAGCGCGCGATATTCGGGCAGATAGCGCCCTGCCTGTCGCATCAGCCAAACGGGCGGGACCAATAACTGGTTGCCCCTTAGAACGCTCAGCAATTTTTTAGACGAAGGCGCTGACATCGAAGCAGGGTCCAATCAAAATTAATATATTTTTAATAAGGATGATGAAAGATGATGGGGCGTGGAAAAGCTGCGCTCTAAAAGCTTTTGCGCAAATTGCCAACAAGGCAGGCGAGAGAGTCGTGCGACAGCCCTGCGAGTCGCCAATTTGGTACCCGTTATTCACACCCTGTGGATAGCGCTTTGCCCATGTGGATAGCCTGTGCCCGAATCGCGAGGTGAATCGCTGGCAGTGGGGACGCAATCGTTCCCAAATATTTGTCCCTTGATTTATCCCCAGCATCTCAACACAGTTGGCGGGTGAGCCAGCGTTTTCATCTTCACCTGTTATCTGACTCCACTGGCGAGACATTGGACAATATTGCCAAGGCAGCACTGGCGCAGTTTGACGGGGTGGATAACGTCGTCAAGCATTTCTGGCCGATGGTGCGTTCCGAAACACATCTCGACCGTATCCTGATGGATGTCGCGGCCAATCCCGGGCTGGTGCTGTTCACGCTGGTGAACCGCGATACAAGGCGCAAGCTGGAAAACCGCTGCCGCGCCTTGGGATTGCCCGCAGTTGCTGCACTCGATGCGGTGTCGGATGCGTTGTCAAACATGCTCGGTCAGGAAGCGAAAGCGCGTCCCGGGCGGCAGCATATCATGGACGCCGCCTATTTTGCCCGGGTGGACGCGATCCAGTTCACCATCGCGCATGATGACGGCCTAAATGCACAAAATTGGGAGGATGCCGATATCCTGCTGGCAGGCGTATCGCGCACGTCGAAGACACCGACGAGCATTTATCTGGCCAACCGCGGATACAAGACTGCCAATATCCCGCTGGTCCCCGAAGCTCCACCACCACCCCATCTGTTTACGGTCAAACATCCGCTTGTCGTTGGCCTGATCACAAGCGCTGACCGCTTGATTCAGGTCAGGCGTAACCGGTTGCTGTCGCTCAACCAGACACCCGACACCGATTATGTGAATGAGGATAAGGTGAAGGCAGAGGTAGCGCATGCCCGCCGGATGTTTGCCGACAATGGCTGGCCGGTGCTCGATGTCACGCGGCGCTCGATTGAGGAGAGTGCGGCAGCGATCATCAACCTGTTCAATGAACGCGAGTTACAACAGGCCCAGGAAGCGTGACACTTATACTGGCGTCACAAAGTGCTGGCAGGCTGGCAATGCTGCGAGCGGCCGGAGTAGCGGTCGAGGCGCAGCCATCAGCGGTTGACGAAGACAGCATCAAGGCGGCGCTCATATCCGAAGGCGCAAAGCCGCGCGATATTGCGGACTCATTGGCCGAAGCCAAGGCGTTGAAGGTGTCGCGCAAATTTCCGGGCGAGCTTGTGCTTGGATGCGACCAGATTCTGGTTACCGCAGAACGCCAGTTGCTCGACAAACCGCACGATGAGGAAATGGCCAGGGCGCATTTGAAGCTACTGTCGGCCTCAACCCACCGCTTGATCAGCGCGGCTGTGATGTTTGAGAGCGGACGTCCGGTCTGGCGGATGGTCGATAGCGCAAATATGACGATGCGTGCGCTCAGCGATCAGTTCATCGACGATTATGTAGCCCGGTACTGGTCCCTTATCCGCCATAGTGTCGGTTGCTACCGGATCGAGGCCGAGGGGGCGCAGTTGTTTTCGAGCGTTTCGGGAAGCCAGTTCACGATCATCGGTCTGCCGCTGCTGCCTGTGCTTGACTATTTGCGGCTGAGGGGGAAATTGCCGACATGATCCCTTATGCAGAAGTCATCGGCCACCCGATAGGCCATAGCAAATCACCGCTCATCCACCAGTTCTGGCTTGACCGGCTGGGGATTGCCGCGCGTTACCAAGCCTGTGACATAGCGCCGGAAAAGCTGGGCGATTATTTTGCCGAGCGGCGCAATGATCCAAATTGGCGCGGGTGCAACATTACCATTCCGCATAAAATGGAGTCGCTCGAATATGTTGCCGACCCCGGCGAGCTACGCAATTCGATCGGCGCGATAAACATTGTTTTTCGCGACGAGGAGGGCGTTCTAACCGGCACCAATAGCGATGCCGGAGGATTTTATGGACCGATAGCCGATCTGCCTTTGGTCGGTGAAACGGCTATTGTCGTGGGTGCTGGCGGCGCAGCGCGCGCCGTGTTGTTCGCGCTGGCGCAGGCCGATATTGGTGAGGTGGTCTTGCTGGCGCGAAACGGATTGCGTGCCGCCGCTTTGCTCGCGCATTTCGGATTGAAGGGCCGGGTTCTGCCGCTTGATGCGCGGCTTCCCGAGGCCGCGTTACTGGTCAACGCCAGCCCGCTCGGGATGAAAGGGCAAGACCCGCTTAACCTAGACCTTGCGCCTTTGCCCGATGAGGCTGTGGTCTATGATCTGGTCTACGCGCCGATTGAAACCGGATTGCTCAAGACCGCGCGCGCGCGCAATCTGGAAACCGTCGACGGGCTCGAAATGCTGGTCGGACAGGCAGCAATAGCGTTTGAACTTTTCTTCGGGCACGCGCCGCCCACTGACGGCGAAGATGAATTGCGTGAAAAGTTGCTGGCATGAAGGCACGGGAACACCGCCCGCTCATCGTGGGCCTTACCGGCTCCATCGGCATGGGTAAATCGACCGTTGCCGCGATGTTTGCCGATGAAGACATCGCTCTTTTCGACGCCGATGCGGCAGTCCATGCAATGCAGGCAGTGGGCGGTGAATTGGTGGCCGAGATTGAAGCAGCCTTTCCCGGAACCACAGGAGCAGACGGCGTTGACCGCAAGGCTTTGGGTGTCGCAGTTCTTGGTGACCGGGACAAATTGGCAAAGCTTGAGGCGATCATCCATCCTGCGGTTGCCCGTCGCCGGGCCCAGTTTTTGGCGGATCACTGGGATGACGACATATTGCTGTTCGACATTCCTCTGCTGTTCGAAAAAGGCGGGGAGGCAGCTGTTGATGTAACCGTGGTGGTGTCTGCGCCCGCGTCCGAGCAACGTGCGCGCGTGTTGGCGCGACCCGGCATGACCACGGAACGGTTCGAGCATATACTCGCCATACAAATGAACGATGCGGATAAACGGGCACGGGCCGATCATGTCATCGATACGGGTGCAAGTTTATCCGAAACAAGGACACAAGTCCGCAATCTTGTCAAAAGCTTACGCGAGGGCCTTGCGTAACGTTCGAAATGGTCCGATATTCGACTCAAGATGCGGGAAATAATCTTCGATACAGAAACCACAGGCTTTGATCCCCTGACCGGGGACCGGATGGTGGAAATAGGATGTATCGAAATGTTTGGCCGGGTGATGACCGGCAACACGTACCACGCTTATTTCAACCCCGAACGGGCGATGCCGTCAGCGGCGGAAAATGTGCACGGGCTTTCCGACCGCTTTCTCTCGGACAAACCGTATTTCTCGCACAAGGCTCAAGAGCTATTGGACTTCATTGGTGACAGCCCGCTGGTTGCCCACAATGCGAGCTTTGACTTCGGCTTTCTGAATATGGAACTGGAACGCTGCGGATATCCGCGTGTCTCTCTCGAGCGTATGGTGGACACTATTGCGCTAGCGCGGGTGCGGCATCCCGGTGCCAAACTGTCGCTTGATGCGTTGTGCACGCGTTACGGCATCGACCGCAGTCACCGGGTAAAGCACGGCGCGTTGCTTGATGCGGAACTTCTGGCGCATCTTTACATTGAACTGACCGGTGGTCGCCAGATCGGACTTGGGCTGGCCGATGACCTTTCGGAAACAATATTGGCGGTTAGCAGCACGAATATCATCCAAATTTCGAGACCGTATCGTGAACCGCGCCCGCATAAGGCGAGCGACGAGGAACTGGCACGGCACCGCGATTTTATCGCTAACATCAAGGATGCGCTTTGGCTCGAACCCGGGCGGGCGCTTTGAAAGAAGGAGACTGGCAATGGATATCAGAGTTTCGGGCCATCAGGTAGAGACCGGCGAAGCACTGCAAGGCCATGTTGAGAACCGGCTTTCGGGGATCGCTGCCAAATATTTTTCCAAAGCATTGTCGGCGCACGGGACATTCGGACGCGGGCCGCACGAGCGCTTTACCAGCGACATCGTCATGCACGTAATGCATGGGCTGGTCTTGAAAGGGCGTGGCGAGGCGCAGGATGCCCATGTCGCCTTCGACCAGGCGGCCGATCGCATCGAAAAGCAGCTGCGTCGTTATATGCGCAGGTTACAGAACCGGCAGAGCCAATCCGCGCATGTACAGCGTGAGGAACACGCGGCCTACACCGTATTCGATGGCGGGGATGTCGATGCTGAAGCGCCCGCCCCGGAAGCGCAGGTAATTGTTGCCGAGATGAGTGTGGATATCCCCGAATCCAACGTTTCGGATGCAGTTATGCTGATGGATTTAAGAAATACGCCTGCCTTGCTCTTCAAAAACACTGGAACTGGCAGACATAATATGGTTTACCGCCGCGAAGATGGCACGATCGGATGGGTTGAACCAAAATCGGCACCTTAGAATTCGGCTTCATTCATAAACTTTCGTAAATTTATTCAAACATTTGGGGTTTGCTTCCCGGTTTAAAACCGGTCGCAATATAACGACATATGATTCGTATTTCTTCAAGGCTCGTCGAAGGGGCCGTCGCTGCGGACATCGTTTGTCCGAGCAAATCGGAACTGTTATTGCGTCTTTCCGCGATGGCTGCCGAAAATTATGGTCTGGATGTCGATGCCGTCCATGAGGGATTCGTCGAACGCGAACGGTTGGGCCCGACGGGCTTTGGCGGCGGTACGGCGATTCCGCATTGCAAGGTTAACGGCATTGATATGCCGGTCGCGGTTTTTGCGCGTCTGGCAAAGCCGGTTGACTATCACGCGGTGGACGATGAACCGGTCGATCTGGTTTGCGCTTTGGTGTCGCCGGCGCAAGACGGCGCATCGCATTTGCGTGCGCTTGCAGAAATTTCGCGTTTGTTTCGCGATGAGAAATACCGCGCCCAATTGCGCGGTGCCGCAGATGCAGATGCCATGTACGCGCTGTTGACGCTCACCGAAGAGCGCGATGCCGCCTGAAATGTGGGTTCGATAGGCGTTGACCGAACCGCGGCTTGCCAGTTCGGTCCAGGTTTCGGCATTCATCCGTTTGGCCGAGCTCGGCGGCGATTTTGCCACAGTACTTCGAAAAGGCGATCCGGTTGCCGGTGCGATATTGTTGATCGGGCTGGTGCGCGGCGAGAATCCGCGCCTTTTTGAACGGTTTCCTTTGATCGCAGGCGGTTCGCCATGGCAACAAATGGCCAAACAACCAACGGAAAATGAAACGGAAATAACGGAGCGCTGGAAAAAGCGCGCCGCATCCGATCCGGATTTATGGGTAATTGAACTGGATGTCGCGATGCCAGAACGGTTGGACCTACTTTTGGCGTCGGCCTATTGACTTTGTTGCACCGCACAATAAATGAACGGTAACTGAATAGCGAAGGTTGCGGCGTGGGTTACAAAATGGGGTGCCTGCAGCAAACACGCGAGTCGGATGCAACAAACGATTGACCATATCAAAAGATTGAAAGGTCGATCTGGCGGTGCCGCCGCAGTAATTGTTAGTTTTAATGTCTAAATTTATAAGGGCTGCGACTATCGCGGCCATTTCGGTTACCCTCGGTTCTGCCGTGATAACCGCTGATCCCGGTTTTGCATTTGGCAACGACCAAAGCACAGAGCTTCGTGCCGATATGATCGTGATTGATCCGGCGCAAATTGCTGCCGATCAAAATGCCGTTGAACTTGCCAAAGAAGGTAAAGTAACGGTTTCTCTCGCCGACAATGGCGATATTGTTTTTACTCCCGGCAATGGTGGTGGCTCAATCATGGAGCCAACCGAAAAAACTGCCGAAGCGGCGACACCCGAGGCGATGTCCGCATCCTCGCTCGCTGAACTTGTACGCAAACAGGATATACAGTCCGCGCTTGACCGCGAAACGCAGTGTCTCGCAGGTGCCGTTTACTTCGAATCAAAGGGCGAATCGCTTTCCGGCCAGCTTGCCGTTGCCCGTGTGGTGATGGCGCGCGCCCAATCGGGACGCTTCCCGTCTTCGCTGTGCGGCGTGGTGTACCAGAAAAGCCAATTTTCATTCGTTCGCGGTAACGGCATGCCTCGCATCGACACCGGCAGCAATAACTGGCGTAATGCGGTCGCGATAAGCCAGATCGCACAGTCTAACGCTTGGCAAAGTCCGGTAGAAGGCGCATTGTTCTTTCATGCGCGCTATGTGTCGCCGGGCTGGCGGCTGACCCGCATCGGTACGGTTGATAATCACGTTTTCTATCGCTGATTGCACCTCGCCAAATTCGAAATAGATAAGGGCTCCATTTTGGGGCCTTTATTTTGTTCGCGTCATGTTCTAACGCTGATGCATGGCAACGCTTCCGCTTCCCAATATTTTTACCGGCGCCCCCGCGGTCGCACGCGGGGTCTCGCGGTTATTCCTGCGCAACCAGATCATGGTCCAGCCCGAAGTATGTTTACGCAACCATCGCCGTGCCGACCTGATGGGCATCAACATCAAGGGCGAGATCGTCATCGTCGAGATCAAATGCGCCCGGGCGGATTTGCTGGGTGACCAGAAATGGACGGAATATCTCGATTATTGCGACCGGTTTTTCTGGGCGGTACCAGCCGGTTTCGACGTCATGCCGCTGGATGGTGACGCCTTTCTGCCGGAACGCGCCGGGGTGATTATCGCGGACGCTTATGATGCGGAAATTGCGCGACCCGCTGCTTTGGTCCCGCTGGCGGCGGCGCGGCGCAAGGTCGAAACCCAGCGGCTGGCGCGGCTCGCCATGCGTCGGCTGATGGGGATTGCCGACCCTGACCCGATATTGGCCGAAATCGAAGCCGAATAGATTTCACCAATACCGGATCGGCGGCGCCTTGCCGCTTAGCTGTCCACCGATTCGAGCACCCGATAATCGGTGTATCCCTCGGGGCCAGAGGAATACCATGTCTTGAAGTTATCGGGCATCAGATCGGCACCCGTTCTTAAACGTTCGACCAGATCAGGGTTGGAGATAAACGGTCGTCCAAAACTGATCGCATCGGCCAGCCCCGAGGCCGTATCCTCGTCGGCGCGTTCGCGGTCATATTCCTGATTCAGAACGAGCGGGCCGGTAAACACCCTGCGTATATGGGGCGATACGCGTGGCACGTCGGTGGTGCCGAAATTGCCATAAGGCTTTTGCTCGCGCAGTTCGAGGAAAGCGATACCGATTTCCTGCAAAGCAGCGGCAGCGGCGGTAAACAAGGCGACCGGATCAGAATCATCAACGCTTTGGGATTCGCCATTGGGCGACAGGCGAACTGAGGTACGATCCGCGCCTACTGCATCAGCAACGGCCTGGGTAACTTCGCGGAGCAAACGGATGCGGTTTTCGATCGAGCCGCCATATTGGTCGGAACGGAAATTGCTGTTATCCCGCAAGAACTGATCGATCAGATAGCCATTGGCCGCGTGGATCTGCACGCCGTCAAATCCCGCAGCCATCGCGTTGTTTGCTGCATGAACATAATCGGCAATGACGCGCGGAATTTCAGATGTTTCGAGCGCGCGAGCCTCGACATAGTCCTGCTTGCCCGTGGGCGTATGGGCGTAACCACCGGCTTTGGTAGCAGACGATGATACCGGTAGAGCGCCGTCCAGAAAATCCGGATGCACCAAACGCCCCATATGCCAGAGCTGCAAGATGATCCGCCCGCCGCGCGCGTGTACTTCCTGCGTCACCGGTTTCCAGGCAGCGACCTGTTCACCGGACCAGATGCCCGGCGCCGAGGGCCAGCCTGAACCTTCTTGGGAAATGCCGGTGGCTTCGGCGATGATCAGCCCGGCATTGGCACGCTGCCCATAATATTCAGCTTTCAGCTCGGTAATCGGCACATGCACGCCCTCGCTCCGGCCTCTGGTCAACGGGGCCATCAGGATGCGGTTGGGCGCGCGGATTGCACCCAGGTCGATGGCGTCAAAAAGGCTGGTAGTCATTGGAGTTCCTGTCATTTTGGCTTTGGTTTGAACCAAAGATGCGGATAAGCGTTGCAAATTGCAACGGGGGTTTATGGCTGGAAAGATTTTCCATCGGCGCGCGGTAGCGCCACTTGCCTTTGCCGCTTTGGTAGCCGGCAATGTCGCGATTGCTTTTGGCCCGCTGCTGGTGCGCTATTCTGATAGCGGACCGATTGCCACGGGCTTTTGGCGGCTAGCGTTGGCGGTGCCGTTTCTGGCGCTGATGGGACATCGCGCCGGTTTTCGCTTGGGCAACACCCCCCCTGCGATCATCGGCCTGACGACAGTGGCAGGCCTTTTTTTCGGCATTGATATCATCGCATGGCATATCGGCATTTTCGAAACCAAGCTGGGCAATGCGACATTGTTTGCAAACTGCGCCAGCTTGCTTCTCGTTATTTACGGCGTGATTGTTGCCCGTAAGCTGCCGGGGCGATGGCAAATGCTGGCGGTCATTCTGGCCTTTGCTGGCGCGGCGTTGTTGATGAGTCAAAGTGTCGAGCTCTCACCGCGCCATTTTGCCGGAGACATATTGTCGTTGTTCGCCGGGCTCGCCTACACCGTCTATCTGGTAATCATGATCCGTGTGCGCGGCACCACCGAAAGCTGGAGCGCGCTGGCAATGGCGAGTTTTGTCGCTGCGGTCGTTCTGCTTCCGGCGGCGATGGTGGCGGGCGAGCAGATCATCCCGACCATCTGGTGGCCGGTATTGCTGCTGGCGCTCTCCTCGCAGTTTTTCGGGCAGGGGTGTCTGACCTACGCGTTGCCGCATTTTAGTCCGCTGGTGATTGGTCTCGCCCTGTTGCTACAACCCGCCTTGTCAGCAGCGGCGGGGTGGATCGCCTTTGGCGAGGTGCTGAGCATTCTCGATATCTTCGGCGGTTTCATGGTGATGGCGGCGTTGGTTCTGGTGCGCAAGCAATAGTCCTTTTATTGGGAACAGCTTGGGCTTACACTCGCCGCATGTCCGTACAGCCGCTTCCTGCCGACCCCACACTCGACGAAATCCGCTTGGCGCTTGCTCCTGCGATTGCCCGCAACGCCGCTTTTGACGGCTGGAGTACGGCGGCGGTTTTGGCCGCAGCGAGTGAAGTCGGCGTTGATCCCGATGTTGCGCAACTGGCCTATAAAGGCGGTGCGATGGCGATGATCGATGGTTGGATCGATTCCATCGATCTTGAACTCGCGCACCGTTTGCCTGGGGATAAGCTCAATGCGATGAAAATTCGCCAACGTATCACTGCTCTGCTCGCGACCCGTATGGAAATAATGGCGCCCGACCGCGAAGCGCTGCGCCGGGCGATGGCGATCATGGCGATGCCGCAAAATCTGGTGCGCGCGACGAAGATCGGTTGGCGCACGGCGGACCGCAACTGGCGATTGGCAGGCGATACGGCCAGCGACTTTAATCATTATACCAAACGGATGACGCTTTCTGCGGTCTATGCCAGCTTGCTCGTTGTGTTTGTGAACGATGAGAGCGAGAACTTTGCCGATTCGCGCGCCTTCCTCGACCGGCGCATCGAAAATGTGATGCAGTTTGAAAAGGCGAAGGCACAGGCCAGCGCGCGCGGCGAATATGTACCCAGCCTCGCGCGCTTTGTCGGTCGGCTGCGCTATCCACCGCGCTGAACAAAAAGTCGCACTTGATGTTATTGCGAATCGGTTGCAGAGATGCAGCGTGCAATTAGACCAGATACCTTTGAACATACGCGCCACCGTGCGCGCCATCGATTGGACCGCCATGCCTGATATTGAGGGCCACCGGCTACGTTCGCTCGGCCTTGAAGAAGGTGTCGCCATAGAGGCCTTGCATAAGGGCATATTGTTTTGGGCTGACCCGATTGCGGTCCGCGTTGGGCGGATGACCATCGCCTTGCGCCGAAAGGTTGCAGCGGCGATTACCTGCGAGCTGGCCGCATGACCGAGGCCATGCCGCTGGTCGCGTTGGTCGGCAACCCCAATGCCGGCAAAAGTGCGCTGTTCAACGCGCTCACCGGCGCACGGCAGAAGATTGCCAATTATCCCGGCGTCACTGTTGAACGCAAAAGTGGCCGGATTGCCCTGTCCGATGGCCGACCGGTTGAACTGGTCGATTTGCCCGGAGCTTACAGCCTGTCACCTGACAGCCTGGATGAAGCTGTTACGCGCGATGTTGTGCTCGGGACATTTGCCGGGCAGCGCAGGCCCGATGCTTTGGTGGTCGTGGTTGATGCGGGCAATCTCGACAACCATCTGCGTTTCACGCTGGAATTGATTGCGCTTGGTTTGCCGGTGGTGGTCGCGCTCAATATGATTGATCTCGCCGAACGTGACGGGCTGGAACTGGACCCTGCCAAGCTTTCGGCTGCGCTTGGTGTGCCCGTGGTCCCTACGGTCGCGGTG
The DNA here is from genome assembly GCA_040007915.1 of Sphingorhabdus sp. Lineage (GTDB taxonomy): Bacteria > Pseudomonadota > Alphaproteobacteria > Sphingomonadales > Sphingomonadaceae > Sphingorhabdus_B. Next base: position 140,460 of record JBDTUD010000001.1, on the reverse strand, counting down.
CGCAAGCGCGGGTTGGATCTGTTGATCGAGACGCTGGAGCCGCAGTTGCGGGTCAAACCGGTGGATGCACTCCCCTTCGAAGAGCGCAAGATACTGACGGCAAAAGCACACAAGATTGCCAATGCCGTCATCATCAGCGAAACCGCAACGCGGCAATGGACGCGCACTCTCGACAAGATACTTCTTCATCCGTTCGCAGGCCCGGTCATTTTATTCGGGCTCCTGTTCGTTATGTTCCAATCGGTCTTCGCGTGGTCGGAGGCGCCGATTGGCTGGATCGAGACAGCTATTGCGATGCTATCCGACGGCGTGGCGTCAGCTTTGCCCGACGGATTTTTGCGATCCTTGCTGATTGAGGGCGTGATGGCGGGCGTGGGCTCGGTCGTCGTGTTCCTGCCACAGATTTTGATCCTGTTCCTGTTTATCCTGATCCTGGAATCGACCGGTTACATGACCCGGGCGGCTTTTGTGATGGACCGGATGATGGCCAGCGTCGGTCTGTCGGGGCATAGTTTCATCCCGTTATTGTCGTCTTTTGCCTGTGCGATCCCCGGGATCATGGCCACGCGCACGATCATGGATCAGAAAGACCGGCTGACCACCATTCTTATTGCCCCGCTGATGACCTGTTCGGCACGGTTGCCGGTTTACACCGTGATTATCGGTGCATTCATCCCGGCACGAGCTATCGGCCCGGGGATTGGCCTGCAAGGCACCGTATTGTTTGGGCTCTATATTGCCGGGATTATTGGCGCGATGGTTGCAGCGTTGGTTTTGCGCCGGACCGTGGCAAAGGGATCGAGCAGCAGCTTCCTGATCGAAATGCCGCGTTATCAGCTGCCGTTGTTGCGCGATATCGTCATCGGGCTTTGGCAGCGGGCATGGGTGTTTCTGCGCCGTGCGGGCACAATTATTTTTGCCTCGACCATCATTTTGTGGGTGCTCTTGAGCTTCCCTAAAGTCCCGATCGGTAGCGAGATGTCGCAAAGCGAATATTCGGTGGCTGGCCGTATCTCTTCGGGGCTTGCGGTGGTGACAGAGCCTATCGGTTTCAACGACAAGATTGCGCTCGCCTTGATTCCCGCAATGGCTGCGCGCGAAGTTGCAGTGTCGGCACTGGCGACGGCCTATTCGGTTGATGCCGGTGATGACGATGCAACCGCAATGGCATTGGGCGACCGGCTGGCCGGGCAGTGGTCGCTGGCGACCGCGCTCGCATTTCTGGCGTGGTTTGTTTTCGCGCCGCAATGTATTTCGACAATTGCGGTCGCCAGACGCGAAACCAACGGCTGGAAATGGCCGATGTTCATGGTCATTTATCTATTTGCGCTGGCCTATGTCGCGGCGGGCATAACTTATTGGACAGCGCTATCCTTCGGCTTATAGCAAGGCCATCAAATTAATTAAAATTAGAGGGCTGGGACATGGCGGGCAGCGTCAATAAAGTTATTTTAGTGGGCAATCTGGGCGCGGACCCCGAGGTCAAATCATTCCAGAATGGCGGACGTATCTGCAATTTGCGGATAGCGACTTCGGAGGACTGGAAAGACCGCACCACCGGTGAAAAGAAAGAGCGCACCGAATGGCATCAGGTCGTGCTGCAAAGCGACGGTCTTGTCGGGGTTGCCGAACGCTTCCTGCGTAAGGGCAGCAAGGTCTATATCGAGGGCCAATTGCGCACGCGCAAATGGCAGGATGCTTCGGGCAATGACCGTTACACTACCGAGATTTCGATTGGTGGTTTTGACGGCAAGCTGGTGATGCTCGACGGTGCCAAGGGCGGATCCGGTGGTGGTGGCGGCGGTTCTAGCGAAGGCTGGGGCGGCGGCGCCTCATCCGGTGGCGGTGCACCTAGCGGTGGCGGACAGTCGGGTAGCAATTGGAGCAGCGGATCATCGGGCTTTGGCGGCGGCGATTTCGACAATGATCTGGATGATGACGTGCCGTTTTGATGAGAGCATTTTCTAGTCGGGCGGAATCACCTGTCGACTCGGAAAATGCGATAAACCGCTCTAACGGCGTAATTTCACGATTTCATCTTGTCCTTGAGTGCCGCCAGTGCCCCGAAAGGTCCTGCGGATTCCTCGTCAACGACTCCAGCGGCTTTTAACGCATTTTTTGCGTGCGGACTGCGCGGGTACGGGTCGAGCGCCAATGCCAAGGACTGCGCAATCGCTTCGCCAAGGTCGACGATCTGGCCGTCATGGAACATGCTGTCGCAATCATCGGCTTCGAGTTCAATTTCGGCGTCGGTGCCCACGACCGGCTCGGGAACAAATCTTATGTTTACCGGCTCATCGATTGTCGCGGGAACGGGGTCGCCCGTCGCCACGCAATATTGTGCCAGCGTTGCCCGGAACCGCCCTTTGGCCAAGACCCCCGTTGGATCGCGTGAAACCGCAAGCTCTGCATCCAGACTGTCGAGCCCGGCGAGATCAAAGCGCGCCATTAGCCCGGTCCTGGCCTCTGCATCGGCAGACAACCGGATATTTGACGCACCCGCGCCAATGTCGTTAAGCTTGACGACGTGGCTGAATTCATTGGCGCTCACCATGTTGCCTTGCCTTCGACGATGATCTCTGGAAGCTGTGCCGCCAGCCAATGCTGAAGCGTGACCAGTTCGGTCCGAACATGCGACAGCGCGGCAGGGTCAGCAGTCTCGCTGCGATAGACGTTTCGCAAGATGGCATCGTCGAGTGTTTTCGTATCGGATAAGGCTTCGCGAAATGCTCCCAACCTTCCACCAAGCGCGCCCATGATCCGGCCGATATGCTTGCCAACAATCATGTCGCCGATCCCGACCTCGCGCAGTTGGCCGTCCATGTCGTCAACGAACACTTCGGTCAGATACGCCATATCCTGGGCATATTGGGGGTTTTGCTCCAGCTTGAGTAAAACAAATGTCAGCACAGCAGCGACCATATCAAAACGGCCATCGATGCTGTCGGGAACTTGGCCTGCCTCGTACCAATGGGGTTCGCGGGCCTTCGCCACGATTTGCTGGTATAGCGGCACCAGCTTCGTTTTTGGATCGGGTTCTGAGGAACCGAAAATACGTTTCAAAAGCGACATGATGGTTTCATTCTTGGGTTGGCCTTCGCGCCGTTACCGGCTCATCGGCTGTTCATATGGCGTTGCATATTGATCTTGTGCCGTAAGGATGCAATGGCAAAGCAGAGAAGCCTTGCAAATGCCGGAGAATATAATGCGAACCTCGCAAATGATCAGCCTGACCGCTTTGGTTGCCGCGATGGCGGTGACGTCCGGCTGCACCCGGCTGAAGGCGCACCAGGGATATGTTGGTGATGCGACATTGCTGTCATCGGTACAGCCGGGCGTTGACAACAAGCAATCGGTGGAAGCGTCGCTTGGCCGCCCGACTTTTGTTGGCCAGTTCGACAAGAACGACTGGTATTATTATGCCCGCGACACCAAACAATTGGCCTTTGCGCAACCCAAAGCAAGTAACCAATATGTGCTACGCGTCCGGTTCGACCCCGCCGGCAATGTTGCGGCGGTAAACCAGACGGGCATGGAACATATCGCCAAGATCAGTCCCGAAGGCGACAAAACGCCAACTTTGGGTCGCAATACCAGCTTCTTCGAAGAGATATTCGGCAATATTGGTTCTGTCGGTGCCGGCACCGGCCAAGGCAGCACGCCCAACAGCCCTAACTAAACCCAAAAACTTCAGCCTAGCGCAGATTTGAACGGAGTCGGCGTGCTCCTGCGAAAAGCAGGAGCGTTGAAAAGCCAAAGGTGACGCTGACCAAACAGCGCCCCTACCTCTGCAGGATTGCAAGGTTCTTCTTACGCTTATTCCAAATATTCCAAGCTGACCGAATTTTGCTCCAATTATTCAACTACGCCCGCAGCGACCAGAACCGCAAGTGTAACCAGATCGCTCGCGCTTGATGCCATGGTCGCTATTTGCACCGGGCGTTCCATACCTAAAAGCATTGGCCCGATGACATGGTCACCGCCCAGTTCGCGGAGAAGCTTGGCCGAAAGGTTGGCCGACTGTAGCCCCGGCATTACCAGAACATTGGCAGGGCCCGACAAACGGCAAAAGGGATAACGCGCCATCAGGGCCGGATTGAGGGCAACGTCGGGTGGAATATCGCCTTCATATTCGAAATTGGGTTTACGCTCGTCGAGAAGGGCGACGGCCTCACGGATATTGTCGAGCCAGTTGCCGTGCGGATTGCCAAATGTTGAATAAGATAGAAAGGCAACACGGGGCGTATGGCCCATTCGCCGCGCGACCATGGCGGTTTGTTCGGCGATGTGGGCGAGTTCTTCCGCGCTAGGGCGCTCGTTGACCGTGGTATCGGCCATAAACACGGTATGACTCTTGCCAACCATGACGTGGATACCGAACGGCGTCTGCCCTTTTTTGGGATCGAGCACGCGGCGCAATTCGCGCATGGTTTGCGAAAATGTACGGGTGACGCCAGTAATCATGGCATCTGCCTGATCCATCGCCATTAGCGATGCGCCAAAGATATTGCGGTCGCGGTTGACCATCCGTTGGATATCGCGGCGCAAATAGCCGCGCCGTTGCAGCCGCAAATAAAGCCTGTCGACCATGCGCTCCACCAGATTGCTGGTCACGCTGTTGTGGATTTCAAAGCTGTCGGGGTCGGCCCCCAGTTCGCGCAGCATCTTGGTCACCGACGCATCCCGTCCGATCAGGACCGGTATGCCATAGCCATCCTGTTTGAATTGGATGGCGGCGCGCAAAACCACCTCTTCCTCGGCCTCCGCAAAAATCACACGCTTAGGATTGGCGCGCGCGGTTTCATAGACTTGTGTCAGTACAGATGTGGTTGGATTCAACCGTGCGCGTAGCACCGCACGATAGGCCGCCATATCGACAATCGGCTTTTGCGCGACGCCTGAATCCATTGCCGCCCTGGCAACGGCCGAAGCGACAATCTCCATGAGGCGCGGGTCAAAGGGTGAAGGAATGATATAGTCGCGACCAAATTTATGCGCCGTGCCACCATAAGCCGCGGCCACTTCTTCCGGGACAGTTTCGCGCGCTAATTGGGCCAGTGCATTTGCGGCGGCGATTTTCATGGGTTCGTTGATCGTGGTCGCCCGCACATCGAGAGCCCCACGGAACAGGAACGGGAAACACAGGACGTTGTTGACCTGATTGGGAAAGTCCGACCTGCCGGTTGCAATGATAGCATCGGGCCGCGCGGCGCGCGCAACTGGCGGCGAAATTTCAGGGTCCGGATTTGCCATCGCAAAAATAATGGGCTCGGGCGCCATCGTCTTGACCATATCGGACGACAGCGCTCCTGCGGCGGACAGACCGAGAAACACATCCGCCCCGACAATCGCTTCGGCCAGACTGCGCGCTTCGGTCGGCACAGCATGAGCCGATTTCCATTGATCCATGCCGCCGGGACGACCTTGATAAATTACGCCGCTCCGGTCGCACATGGTTACATTGCCGTGCGGAACTCCTATCGCCTTGATCAATTCGGTGCAAGCAATAGCCGCAGCACCCGCACCATTGCACACCACTTTGACGTCCTTGAGGGCGCGCCCTGTAAGCATGCAAGCGTTGATCAAACCGGCGGCGGCGATAATTGCCGTGCCGTGCTGGTCGTCATGGAACACCGGAATGTTCATTCGCTCACGCAGCGTTTGCTCGATGATGAAACATGATGGCGCGGCGATATCTTCCAGATTGATGCCGCCAAAGGTTGGCTCGAGCAGTTCGACCGCGTCGATGAACCGGTCGACATCCTCGGTCTTTATCTCGATATCGATTGAATCGACATCGGCGAAGCGTTTGAACAATACCGCCTTGCCTTCCATTACCGGCTTAGATGCGAGTGCTCCCAAATTGCCCATGCCCAGGATCGCGGTGCCGTTGGAGATGACCGCGACCAGATTGCCCTTGGCTGTATAGTCATAGGCGCAGGACGGATCATCGGCGATTGCCTGTACTGGTATGGCAACGCCGGGCGAATAAGCGAGGCTCAAGTCGCGCTGCGTCGCCATCGGCTTGGTCGCGATGATCTCGATCTTGCCGGGGCGGCCCACCGAATGGAAATCCAACGCCTCTTTGGCGGTAAACTGGACGTCGCTGTCACTCATCAAATGGCCCGTTCCTATTGTATGACTATTTGCCCCGCCCTAACCGGATGGCGACCTAAGGGCAAGCATTGCCCCGCCGGTTTTGGTTCGCTAACGCAAAAGGCATGGAGCTTCGCAAAGACATCAGCGCACCGACACCGATGATGGTGCAATATCTGGCGCTGAAGGCAAAGGCAGATGATTGCCTGCTGTTCTACCGGATGGGTGATTTTTTCGAGCTGTTCTTCGACGACGCGCGTGCAGCAGCGGCGACGCTCGACATCGCGCTCACTTCACGGGGAGCGCATGACGGGCGACCGATCCCGATGTGTGGCGTTCCGGTGCATAGTGCGGAGGGTTATCTCGCGCGGCTCATAAAGGCAGGCCACCGTGTCGCGATTGCCGAGCAGATCGAAAGCCCGGAAGCAGCAAAGGCGCGGGGTGGGTCAAAGACATTGGTCGCGCGTGACATCGTTCGCTTTGTTACCGCCGGAACGCTGACCGAGGATAGCCTGCTGGATAGCTGGGCATCGAACCTGCTTGTCGCGCTGGCACCCGTTGGTGGCGAGATTGGGGTGGCTGCGGCGGACATATCGACAGGCCATTTCGAACTTATAACGGTAGCAAACGGCGCCTTGGAGGCCGAACTCGCGCGATTGTCGGCAAGCGAGGTGGTGACGCCAGAGGGTTTTGGCGAGATACCGTTCGGGGCAATCGTTCGTCCTAAAGCTGACTTTGAAAGCATATCGGGCGAGGACGCGCTCAAACGCCATTTTGCCCTGGCCAGCCTTGACGCCATCGGCACCTTGTCCCGCGCCGAACTGGCGGCAGCGGGTGGATTGCTCGCCTATCTCGCCCATGTCGGACAGGGCAAGATGCCGTTCCTGAAGCTGCCGGTGCGACGGGCAGTGCACGAGCATTTGGCGGTAGATCAGGCGACGCGCGATAGCCTTGAAATCACCTCGGCGAGCAAAGGTGGCCGTTCCGGGTCACTGCTATCCGAGGTTGACCGCACCATCACCGGTGCGGGTGCGCGGCAACTGGCGGCCGATCTGGCTGCACCCTTGATGGACAAGTCCAAGATCGAGGCGCGGTTATCGTTGGTGGGGTGGTGCCATGACGCCCCTTTGCGCCGCGAAAGCGTGCGCGCGGCTCTTCGCCAACTGCCAGATATCGCCCGCGCGCTTGGGCGAGTGGTTGCCGGACGGGGCAGCCCGCGCGATCTGGGCCAGATTCGCGACGGATTGGACGGCGCGCGTGCGCTGCGCGAACGATTGGGCGCAATGGAAGATCGGCCCGAGCTGCTCGACCGGTTGCTACCGACGCTAGACGGTCATGGCGCCATGGTTGATTTGTTTACACGCGCACTGGTTGCCTCACCGCCGACGGACAGCGGCCAGGGCGGATATATCGCCGAGGGCTATGACGCCGCATTGGATGCACTCAGGTCGGCGGGCCGCGACGGACGGCAGGCGATCGCCCAGCTGGAGGCGCGTTACCGCGATGCGACCGGCGTTGCCGCGCTCAAGATCCGCCACAACGCGGTACTCGGTTATTTTGTCGAGGTTCCGGCAAAGCACGGTGATGCGCTGATGGCACCCGGCACCGGCTTTACCCACCGCCAAACCATGGCGGGCGCAGTTCGGTTCAATTCGCCCGAGCTGCACGAAGAGGCAATCCGCATCACGCAAGCGGGCGGACACGCGCTGGCCGCAGAAGCAGCACATCTCGAAGAGCTGATCGCCCATGTCATGAACCGCCGCGATGCGATTGCCGCGAGTGCCGATACGCTGGCGCGCATCGACGTATCGGCTGCGCTGGCGGAGCGCGCGGCGGAGGGCAATTGGTGCAGGCCTTCATTTGTCGCGACCCCCGAGCTGCACATCGAAGGCGGGCGTCACCCTGTGGTCGAAAGCGCGCTGGCAAAATCGGGAGACCGGTTCATCTCGAACGATTGCAACCTTGCGCCCGACCGGCGGCTCTGGCTGGTCTCCGGCCCCAATATGGGCGGTAAATCGACGTTCCTGCGGCAAAATGCGCTGATCGTTTTACTGGCGCAGGCAGGCAGCTATGTCCCGGCGACATCGGCAAGGCTAGGGCTGGTTGACCGATTGTTCAGCCGCGTTGGTGCATCGGACAATCTGGCACGGGGTCGCTCCACCTTCATGGTCGAAATGGTCGAAACCGCAGCCATCCTCGCACAAGCGACCGACCGCAGCTTTGTGATATTGGACGAGGTCGGGCGCGGCACATCGACCTATGACGGCCTAGCCATTGCATGGGCGGTGGTCGAGGGCATCCATGAAGCCAACCGCTGCCGCTGCCTATTCGCTACCCACTATCACGAACTGACGCGGCTGGCCGACAGCCTTGATGCATTGTCGCTCCACCATGTCCGGGCGAAGGAATATAAGGGCGATCTGGTGCTGCTCCACGAACTCGCCGACGGTCCCGCAGATCGCAGCTACGGGATTGCGGTGGCGAAACTGGCAGGCCTGCCGCCGCCAGTCATCGCCCGCGCACAGACGGTTTTGGAGAAGCTGGAAAAAGGCCGTGCCGAAACTGGCGGGCTGGCGGCGGGGTTAGGCGACTTGCCGTTGTTCAGTGCAGCACTTGATGCAGCCGAAGCCAGGGTCGATGCGCTACGTGAGAAGCTGACCGGTCTCGACATCGACGCGCTTAGCCCACGAGCTGCACTCGACCTTCTTTACGAGTTGAAAAAGACTGCGGGCGAAGGATGATGTAAAAGAGGCGAGAGGCAAAGAGGTGTCATATTTATACTGAACCCTCTCGCCCTCTTGCCTCTTTTACTCATTTTATCCGAACGACAGGAATAAACCAGCCAGCGCGGCGCTCATCAGATTCGATAATGAACCCGCCGCCAATGCCTTTAACCCCAGTTTAGCAATCATCGGACGCTGGTTAGGGGCAAGACCCCCGGTCACCGCCATTTGAATGGCAATCGAAGAGAAGTTTGCAAAGCCGCACAGGGCAAAGGTGACGATGGCGACGGTCGCGGGCGACAAGGCGGTCGCTGCGCCCAAATCGATGAATGCGACGAATTCGTTGAGCACGATTTTCGTACCGAACAGCCCGCCCGCCTGTAACGCTTCGTTCCACGGCACACCGAGCAGATACATGATGGGGGCAAATACATAGCCGACGATTTGCTGGAAGCTTAGATCGGGCGCGCCGAACCAGCCGCCAATGCCGCCCAATATGCCGTTGGCCAGCGCCACCAATGCGACAAAGGCCAGCACCATCGCGCCTACCGCCACTGCCAGTCTGACGCCGGTCTGCGCGCCTTGGGCAGCGGCCATGATGATGTTGGCGGGCTTTTCTTCGCTATCTTCAGGAATGATGACTGGTTCGTCATCAGGATGTGGATTGGCGAGCGCCGGATCGCCTTCGCTGACCTGCATCGGGGGTATGTCGGGCATCATCAGCTTCGCCATCAATATGCCGCCGGGTGCGGACATGAACGCGGCAGCGAGCAGATAGTCGATACGAATGCCCATTGAGGCATAAGCGGCGAGTATAGTACCAGCGACGCCCGCCATGCCGACGGTCATGACGCAGAAAAGCTGCTGCGGATTGAGGCCCGCCAGATAGGGACGAATGACCAAAGGCGATTCCGATTGGCCGACAAAGATGTTGGCCGCCGCGCAAAGGCTTTCGACCTTCGAGATACCGGTGACTTTTTGCAGGCCGCCGCCAATCCAGCGGATCACATATTGCATGATGCCAAGATAATAGAGGATCGAAATGAGCGACGCGAAGAAGATGATGACCGGAAGTGCGGCTATGGCAAAACTGGTGCCACCGATTTCGGGGGAGGCGAGCGGACCAAAGATGAAATTGGTCCCGGCTTGTGCATAGCCGAGCAAGTTGGACACGCCATTCGACATGACCTGCAATATCGTTTTACCCCAAGGGACATAAAGGACCAGTGCGGCAAGGCTTGCCTGCAACGCAAACGCCGCACCCACCACCCGCAATCTGATCGCCCGGCGGTTCGACGACAGCAACACCGCGATGGCCAAAATCACGACCATGCCCGCAAGGCTCATCAAAATCTGCATGAAAACTCCCCGCGCCGTTTTGGCCCCAATATTGCCCGATACCTAGCGGCATGAGAGTTCTTGCGCGAGAGAAAATAGCCGTTAGTCAATGACCATGACTGACCACGTGTCCGCGCCCGCAAAGGCTGCCATTCCCAGCTCGCTCTTCATTTTTGCATTATTATATGGCGGCATGACGGTGCTTGCGGGCGTGCTGGGCAACAAGCAGGTGGCGCTTGGGCCATTGGCGGTGGAGGCGGGAATATTTCCGTTCCTGATGCTGGTTGCGCTGTCGAGTGCAGTCGCCGAATATTTCAGCCGCGAAACCGCGAACAAGTTGGTGATGTTCGGTTTCGTGCCGCTGTTAACCTCGATGCTGTTCATCCTTCTGGTGCTGGTGTTGCCCGCAGCCCGAGACATGCAGCCGGACCGTTTGGCTGCGTTCGAGACGATCCTTGGCCAAAGTCCGCGATTGATGGCGGCGGGGATTGTGGCTTACGGCACCTCGCAATTCCTGAACGTGACGATTTTCAGCATGCTGCGTGGCAAGCCGGGCGATACCGGCGTGACCAAAGGACTTGCCGTTCGTGGCGCGATTGCCAGTGCGCTCAGCCAGATCGTTGACACATTGCTGTTTATCACCATTTCCTTTTACGGAATTTTCCCGATAGCCGAACTGATGGCCGGGCAAATGCTGGCAAAGGTTGTATTGTCGCTGTTGGTCATACCGTTTGTCATTCAGGGCCTGGTCGCGCTGGCGAAACATTTGGACAATCCGGACGCCTGATACGCCAATTTTCTTGCGCAAATGCCTCACTTGCCGCTAGGGCGCGAGGCTATGACTATCGATCCAGCCATACTCGCCAAAGCCGAAACGCTGACCGAGGCGCTCCCTTATTTGCAGCGTTATGCTGGCAAGACCTTTGTCGTCAAATATGGCGGCCATGCCATGGGCGATGCCGGTTTGCAGCGCGACTTTGCCGCCGATATCGTGTTGCTGAAAGCCGTTGGTATCAATCCGGTGGTGGTCCACGGGGGCGGACCGCAGATCGGTGCGATGCTGAAACGCGTCGGTGTCGAATCGAGCTTTGTCGATGGCCTGCGCGTCACCACCAAGGAAACCGCCGAGATTGCCGAAATGGTCCTGTCGGGGGCGATCAACAAGGAACTGGTCGGCTGGATCAACGCTGCCGGTGGCCGGGCTGTCGGGATATCGGGCAAAGACGGCAATTTCGTCCGCGCCAGCAAAGTCCGTCGTACGCAGAAAGACCCCGATAGCAATATCGAGCGGATCATTGATCTGGGTTTTGTCGGCGAACCCGAAACCGTAGATCGCGGCATCATCGACATGATCAATGCTGCCGACATGATTCCGGTGATCGCGCCAATTGGCGTTGGTGAAGATGGCCATACCTATAACATCAATGCCGACACGATGGCGGGAGCGGTCGCGGGCGCATTAGGCGCATCGCGATTGTTTTTGCTCACCGATGTTGCGGGGGTACTGGGCAAATCCGGGCAATTGCTGACCGATCTCGACCCCAAGGCAATAGCCGCGCTGCAAGCCGATGGCACGATCAGCGGCGGGATGATCCCGAAGATTGAAACCTGCGTGAACGCGGTTAAAGCAGGCGTTGATGCCGCGGTAATCCTCGATGGCCGGACGGCGCATGCCATGCTGATCGAAATGTTCACCGACAAGGGCGCGGGTACGCTCATTCATAAATAAGCTGTTTTATCCGGTTGATACAGCGGGCGCGCTGGTTTAGTTGGTCGGCACCTGAATTTTGCCGGAGCTAATGATGATCCTCGCGCTTGTTTCTATCCTTGGTTATTTGATGACTATCCTATCGACGGTGGTTATCGTTCAGTTCATTCTGAGCCTGCTGATCGCGTTTAATGTGGTCAACCTGTCGAACCATATTGTCGCGTCAATCTATCATGCGCTGAACATGATCCTCGATCCGTTTTTGCGACCGATTCGCCGTATCATGCCCGACACCGGGATGATAGATTTCTCGCCCATGGTATTGCTGATCGGCTTGCGGATATTGCAGATGCTGTTGGTGGGTTTGGCCAATGATCTCGCGGCAGGTGGCCTTTGAGCGCGGACAATATCATTGATGGCAAGGCCTTTGCGGCTAACTTGCGCGCCCGGGTGGCTGAAGCTGTTCCGGGATTTGCTGTAGCCACAGGCCGCGTTCCCGGTCTGGCGGTTGTTCTGGTCGGTAGCGATGCCGCGAGCCAAGTGTATGTTGGTTCGAAGAGAAAGGCGACGATCGAAGCGGGCATGGCAAGCTTCGAGCATTTGCTGCCTGCAGATACCGGCCAGGCCGACCTGATCGCGTTGGTCGAACAGCTCAACGCTGAAGAAACGGTCGATGCTATTCTCGTCCAATTGCCCTTGCCGCCGCATATGGACGACAAAGCGGTGATTGCGGCTATCGACCCGGCCAAAGATGTCGACGGCTTCCATGTCGTCAATGCGGGCAGACTGGCGGTCGGTGAAGACGCGCTGGTTCCGTGCACGCCGCTTGGTTGTCTGATGCTGCTAAAGGACCGGCTTGGTGATTTGTCGGGGCTGAATGCCGTAATCATTGGTCGCTCTAATATCGTTGGCAAGCCGATGGCGCAGTTGCTGCTCGGTGAAAGCTGCACTGTTACGATTGCGCATAGTCGCACGCGGGATCTGGCAGATGTTGTCCGTCGCGCGGACATAGTGGTGGCGGCGGTTGGCCGCGCCGAAATGGTAAAGGGTGACTGGCTGAAGGATGATGCAGTCGTCATAGATGTCGGCATCAACCGCCTCGCACCCGCAGATGGTGCCACCAAAGGCCGCCTTGTCGGCGATGTTGCCTTTGAAGAAGCCGTGGGCCATGTTGCAGCGATAACGCCGGTTCCGGGAGGCGTCGGCCCAATGACAATTGCCTGTCTCCTGCGAAATACTATCGTCGCGGCGCACCGTCGTGCGGGGCTGGCCGTGCCGAAAGGAATCTGATGCGCCAATATATGTTCGCGGTAATTGCACTGGCGCTTGCTTCCTGCGCCGGTGGTCCGCAAAGCCCGCGCGGATTTGAACCGAAGCTTGCAAATCCGAGTGCAGTAATCGCCGCTGAAATTGCCTTCAACCGGCTGGCGCAGGAAAAGGGGCAATGGACGTCGTTCCGCGAAACGGCAGCCAAGGACGCAGTGATGTTCGTGCCTCAACCGGTGAACGCCCAATTATGGCTAAAAGGTCGTGCCGACCCGCCGGTATCGGTCAAATGGCAACCGCATAAGGCGTTTATGTCATGCGATGGCAAAACCGGAGTTACCACAGGTGCCTGGCAGCGACCTAATGGCGCTGTCGGTTATTTCACCACAATTTGGCAATGGCTTGAAAAAGGCAATCAGGGTGATGGTGAATGGAAATGGGTGCTCGATCACGGTGACGCACTTGCCGCGCCGCGCGACCAGGCTGAAATGATCGAAACCAGGGTTGCCAGTTGCAAGGGCAAAGCTCCGGCTGCGCTTGTCGCGCCGCCCGAGGGCGCCATAATGAAAATGGGCCTTTCGCGCGACCAGTCGCTGAACTGGACATGGATAGCCCAACCCAGTGGCGCGCGCACGCTTGAGGTCCGGTTGTGGAATGGGGAAGCGACCGACAGCGTGATTTTGGACAAGGTCGCTGCTGAAAAGTGATCGACCTTTTCCTCTCGGCGTTCATTACATTTTTCGTCGTCATCGACCCCCCGGGCTGCGCCCCCATTTATGCCAGCCTGACCAAAGGTGCCAACGCGTCGCAGCGTCGCGGCATGGCCCTGCGGGCGACTTTGGTTGCGGCGGGGATATTGTTCGTTTTTGCACTCTTCGGTGAGCAATTATTGGGGGCGTTGCATATCGAGCTTAACAGCTTCCGCATCGCGGGCGGGATCATGCTGTTCCTGATCGCGCTCGACATGGTGTTCGAAAAACGTACCCAGCGTAGGGAAGAGCGGGCACAAAAGATTATCGAGACGCCCGAGATCGAAGATGTCTCAATCTTTCCAATGGCGATGCCGATGATCGCGGGGCCCGGTTCGATTGCTTCGGTGATGCTGCTGATGGGACAGAATGAGGGGCTTGATCGTGCAGCAGTGGTTCTGTCGGCATTGGGTGTGGTGTTGTTGCTGACGCTGCTGGCATTGCTTGCTGCAGGACCGATTATGCGGGTGCTGGGTCAACAGACCGAAGCGGTGATCACGCGGCTTCTCGGGGTGCTGCTGGGTGCCCTTGCCGCACAGTTCGTCATTGACGGTCTGCGGCAGAGTTTCGCCTAACATCCTATTGCAGGGTCACCCGGTTATCCGACCCGTCATGCCGCCCGAAAAACTGCATCAACTGCACAATCAAGTCCGAACGCGCAGATAGTCCGCGCGCTTCGAGTAAAGCCTGTTTTGCCGCTGAATCAAACGGTGCGATCTGGGCAATCGCGTTGACCAGAGAATAATCATCGAGTTGGCTCACTGCATTCCAGTCAACCGCGTAGCCCTGCACATCGGCGAAACGCCGCGATTCGATTTCGAGTGAGGCGCGTTCGGCAATTGACAACACATCACCCACTTCATCTTCTTCCCACAATTCAGCCTCGGCCTGCCGAAAGGGAGTTTTGACGTCGAGTTCGCGCAATATGTTAAACCGTTGCAATCCTTCAAGGATGATGTTGTAGCGGCCATCATCCAGCGCTTCGATCTCGCCCATCCGACCGAGGCAGCCGACTGCGAATAGCCCGGACTTGTCGCCACGATCCTTGGGTTGTACCATCCCGATCATCCGGTCACGCGCCATCGCGTCGCTGATCAGCGCCCGGTAACGCGGCTCGAATATATGCAGCGGCAACTGCATACCGGGAAACAATATCGCGCCTGGCAGCGGAAACAGCGAGATGCGCTTGGTCGTCATCCGAACAATATAGCCGATAATTTACGCCGTGTCGCTGCTACCCACGGGTCTTCGAGGCCGATCATGGAAAATATCTCCAGCAACCGAGATTTGGCCGCGCTTTCATTCCATTCGCGGTCGGCGGCGATGATATGGAGCAATGCGTCTGCGGCTGCGTCGCGTTCGCCTGCGGCCATTAACGCGTTGGCGAGGTCAAACCGGGTGGCATGGTCATCCGGATTTGCAGAAACGGTTGCTTTGAGTGCCGCCAGTTCATCCGGATCACGCTCCGCTGCGGCGATGACCAGCACGGAGCCGGCTTTCTCGATCATCGGGTTGGCGCGGGCGGTTTCGTCAAGGCTGTCGTAAATCGACTGCGCTTCCTCTCTCCGACCCAGAGCGGCTAGGGCGCGGATCATCCCCGAAAGTGCGGGCAAATGGTCTGGCACCACGCCAAGCGCGTCGGTGAACAGCGCATAGGCTTGTTCCTCGCCGCCGTTTGCCAGTAATTCTTCGCCAGCAGCCACCAAAGGGTCGATTTCTGCTACCGGATCAGGCATACTGCCGCCCGCCTTGACCGGCAGTTTCGCCAGCAATTGGTCGAGCAGTTCAGCAATTTGCGGTTCGGTGCGCGCAGCTGTCATATCGGCAACCGGTTGTCCTTGGAACATTGCATAGACCGTCGGAATGGACCGCACCTGAAATTGGGCGGCGATGAATTTGTTGGCATCGACATCCACTTTGGCCAGCAACACGCCTTTGTCGGTATAATCGGCAGCGACTTTTTCAAGGATCGGTGTCAGCTGTTTGCACGGCCCGCACCAGTCGGCCCAGAAATCAACGATAACCAGCTTGTCCATCGACGGCGTGACAACGTCTTTGCGGAATTGTTCGACCGCTTTTTGCTCCTCGGTAGTAAGGCCCATGGTTGCCAAGATTCGTCTCCGGTTAGATTCGTGCTCCGCCTATGTGGGCAAACACCACCATTTGCCAACCCCCGGCCTGCGATTCCTGAACATTTGGGGCTTGCGGGGGTCTATGCCCCATGCTAACGGCGCGCCTCACCCGTCGGGAATCAACTGTCCCGACCGCCAGAGCGGGCGTAGCTCAGGGGTAGAGCACAACCTTGCCAAGGTTGGGGTCGAGGGTTCGAATCCCTTCGCCCGCTCCAGTTTTACTAAATATTACAGTTACTTATACGAACTTTGCGCAGCGTATATTTTTGGTAAGATAACTGAGGGTTACAGGGGGGTTACAACCCCATTTACCGCTGCCTCTGAATGTCGCCAAATGCGGCGAGGTATCGGGTCGCTTTTCACGCCTTTTTGCGAATTTTGTTCAGCTTTTCATACGTTGCTTTGTCCGAAATTTTCTTAGGCACCATGTCGACCGCGCCAACATACTGAGTGTCCGGTACGCTTTCTTCCGACGCATTACCGTCGGAATTGGTCACTTTGTGAAAGAAGAGCTGGGCAATAGCTTGCCCTGGGAAAAGTTCTAACGGGTTCTCTCCAAGATTTCGAAGTTCAAGCGTTAAACTGCCTGCAAAACCAGGATGGATGCCGACTGCTGTAGCAACAATTAGCCCAAGACGGCCCCATGTAGAGCGACCTACAACATATGCCATAAGGTCCGGGGGTAGACGCAGATACTCGAGCGTTTGGGCTAGGAAGAACTGATGAGGGTGGATTGTAATACTATTCCCTAGAGATACAAACTCACCGCGATAAAGTTGACTAAAAGATGCACCTTGTTGGTCACCATCAAACTCGCTGATTGATCCGAAGCGCGATGCTGTGACTAGACAAAAATCAAACCCGAGCCTGACGTCGATTGCGGCTTGGCCGGCCTTTGCTTGCGCATCTTCGTCAAGCAGGGGGCTAATGATGAGCCGTTTTGTCAGATATTCATCGTTCAAGCGGGCGAGAATTGCTTCTGTCGATAGAACGCTCATACAAGCGTCGGCCAGCGGTGCCATGATCGAACCCGTCAGCGCATTGAGCCGGTCCGGCCGGTTGAGGGTGATGGTGCGGATGCCTGCATCATCGGAAACGAGGATTTCATCACTATCCATCGGTCAATCCCTCCTACAACCTTCTCCGGCTGATCTGCGCCAGCGTGCTGGTCTGCCTAGCCACCTACGGCATGATAAAGACACTGCGCTCGTGTGACAGTTCGCGGAACCCGTGCACCCCATGATATCGACCAATGCCGCTTTCATTGACACCACCAAATGGCAAGCCGAGGTCCGACGCATGGAGGATCACAGCGTTGATCGTCGCCCCGCCCGACGGAATGCCATCGAGTACCGTCTTTACGAATTGCTGATCCCGACCGAACACATAGCAGGCCAGCGGCTTGCCGCGCCCACGATGATAGGCCAGCACCTCGTCGAGTTGGTCATAGGGCTGCACTGGCAGGATCGGTCCGAAAATCTCCTCCTGCATGATGGTTGCATCGAGCGGCACATTGCCGAGCACGGTCGGTACGATGGTCAATGCATTGGCATCCCTCCCGCCGCCGCAGTGGATGACGGCCCCCGCCGCCACGGCATCGTCAATATAGGCCGAGAGGCGTCGGAAATTCCGGTCATTGATAATCCGTCCGACCCGCTCGGGCAGGAACCGCCCTTGGTCATCATGGAATTTGGCACGAAGTTGCGCCGTCAGCGCCGACACAAAGAGATCGAACCGGTCGCGTGGGACCCAGACGTGGTCGGGAGCGAGGCAGAGTTGGCCCGCGTTGATGCAGCGCGCGCCCGCGACCGTTGCCGCCACCGCGTCAACATCGGCATCATCGCCGATCACCACCGGGCATTTACCGCCCAGCTCGAGCGTCACAGACGCGAGATGGCGGGCGGCCGCCGCCATCACCATGCGGCCAACCGCCGGACTGCCGGTAAAAAAGATATGGTCGAACGGCAACGCGAGCAATGCCTCGGCGACGTCGACACCGCCCTCCAGCACCGCGACATCAGCCTCATCAAAGCCTGCACGCAACAAAGCCGTTGTCGCAGCGCTGCTGGCGGGTGACAATTCATTGGGCTTGGCGATTACCGTGTTGCCAGCCGCCACCGCCGCGACAATCGGCTGGAGCACCAGACCGACCGGAAAATTCCACGGACCGAGCACCAGCACCCGCCCGCGCGACTGGGCACGAATTTCGGCCCGGCCATTGGGAATGGGCAGTATCGGCGTCACTGCGGCCGGCGCCATCCATTCATCGAGTTGCGCCACAGCCAAATCTATCTCTGCAATTGTCGCGTCGACCTCTGCCGATTTGGCCATCGCTGCCGGTCGGCCAAGGTCAGCGCCAATCGCCTCACAAATCGCTTGTGAATGGTCGAGCAACGCCGCGCGAAAGCGCAAAAGCTTGGCCCGCCGCTCTTCCGCGCTGCTTGTCCGCGCGGTCAGATGGGAGCGGCCGTGCAAGGCGAAAAGACGCGCGATTTCGGATTGCTGCGGCATATTTTTGGTCACGAGGTCACTCCGGGGAATGGTCAAAAGATTGGCTTGCTTTGGGCTGTCAACGTGGGCGCGATGTGGTCAGCGCCTGTTCCATGCGGTTGACCGAATGCCAGATTGCTTCAACCCGCTCCGAAAGGTTATCAAGCGGTGGCGGCGGCGCCTGCCGCAACAGCCCTGCGACAATGAAGCATTCGACATAGTGGTGCAGGGCGACCTCATCGCCGCCGGGGAATGGCGGGACGCTAGCCAGGCTCCAGATCTGCCGCAACAGCCATTCGGCCATGTCTTGCGGCGGAATATGCGCGGCGAGCCGTCCGGCTTCGATATCCCGTTCCAGGGCCGGCACGATCAAGTCGGCAAAGGCGGCATAGCGAGCGTGATTCTGCCCGCCATAGGTCAGCCGCACGACCGTCATCATATAGTCCTGCCCGACCAGCTCGGCGAGGTCGCCCGACGTCAATCCGCCGACCGCGCAACAGACAAAGCGCGTCCAGCATATCTCGCCCAATTCGGACTGCCGTGCTCCAGCCAGCGCGTCGCGCAGATTGGCCTGCCCCTGCTCGATCGCCACGGCGACCAGCGCATCATCAATGCCCTTGAAATGACGGTAGAAGGTGCTGCGGGCGACACCGGCCAGCCGCGCGACGTCCTCGGGCCGGGTGCCGGCAATGCCGGATTGGCGAAAGCTGTCCCATGCCGCCGCCATAATCCGTGCCCGTACCGATGTCATCGCCCAAACCCCCTGCTGTTTTTACCGCACATCCCGGCTGCGCGCCACCGCAATCGACGGGGATATGCTTCATACCTTGGCCACAGTAGCTGTGGCGCCTAAGCCATGTGCCATGCGAACGAGACAATATCAATATATTGCCCCTCTAATTTTCCATTTGTCGAGACAAAAATGATTATATGCCTTGACTCGTCGTTGTCTGCTGCTAGCGCAATGTCAACAAATGACCTTGGAAGCACTATGTCGCACCTGACATTGGATATCGATCTCGCCGACGCTGACAGCTTTATTGACGGCGCGCCGCACCATCTGTTCCGCGAATTGCGGGAGAAGGATCCGGTTAACTGGAATCCGCGCACCGATGGCGGCCCGGGCATCTGGAACATCACCAAATTTGATGACGTCGGCGCCATCACCCGCGACTGGAAGCGTTTCACCTCAACCCGCGGCGTGTCGGTCAATCGGCTGAGCAAGGAAGAGGAAGAGCGTTCTGCAGAGGGGATGCTGATCTTCATGGACCCGCCGCATCACTCGATGATCCGTCGGATTCTTACTCAGGAATTCACCCCCAGCCGCATAAGGGCCCTCGCCCCGAGCATCGAATATCACGCCAATCGTGCCATCGACTCGGTGATTGAACAGGGTGCCTGCAACTTCTTCGATGTCGCCGCCGAACTGCCGATCAAGATGATCAGCGAAATGCTCGGCATCCCCGACGAGGATCATGCCCGCGTTCTCGACTGGACGAACCGGACCTTTGGGGCAGAAGATCCGGAATATTCGACTGGCCCCGAAGATCGGCAACAGGCCTTTCAGGAGATTTTCGGCTATGGCCTGTCGATGATCGCCGACCGTCGCAAGAACCCGACCAGCGACCTCACCAGCGCCATGGCACATGGTCAGGTCGATAATCGGCCCATGGCCGACATCGAACTCATGTACTGCTATTTCCTGCTCCTCGGTGCAGGTAACGACACGACCCGGACCCTGTTGTTGCAAGGCGTCCGCCTGTTCGCGCAACGTCCTGATGTCTGGCAGGCCATCCGCAACAACCGCAGCCTCGTGCCTGTTGCCATAGAGGAGGTGCTCCGCCTCGAACCGTCGGCGCGCGGAATGGGTCGTATGGCGACCGAGGACGTAAAGATCCGTGACGTCACTATCAATGCCGGGGATCAAATCTATCTGTGGTATGTGTCATCCAACCATGACGCCGATGTGTTCGACAGCCCGGATGAGATTTCTTTGACCCGGCCAATGCCACCGCGCCATCATGCGTTTGGCGGCGGCGGTCCGCACAATTGCATCGGCGCTCCGCTCGCCCGGCTTCAGGCGCAGATCTTCTTCAACCTGATGCTCGACCGTATTCCCGAATATGCCATTGACGGCCCGATTGATTGGGCCCGTTCTGTCCAGTTCAACACCATCAAGCGCCTGCCGATAGCCTATGCCCCCGGTGCCCGGCTTGAACGGCCGCACGCCACCACAGGAGTCTGACCCCATGTCCATCGAACTAGTCCCGCTCGCTACCGTCGAACTCAAACCCGGTACGCCCGTCGTTGTCGGTGACACTGGCGCGGGAACCCGACTGGTCGTCGATATTGAAGCGGCAGTGTGGACGGGCGAGCGGATCAACGCGCGCCAGGTTGGCCGCGCCGCTGCCGATTGGCCCCTGATCGGCTCTGGCGGCATCGGCAAACTTGATGTGCGCACAACGCTTCAGACAGATGATGGCGCGATCATCTATGTCCATTACAACGGCCGTTCGGTCTCCGATGCCGATGGCCCCATTCTGCGTACGGCCCCTCTGTTTGAAACTGCGGCTCCTCAATATGCGTGGCTCAACGCGGTGCAGGCGGTGGCCAAAGGCCGGATCCAGACCGATGGCATGTTAGTTTACGAAGTCTACGAAGTGCGGTGAATCGCTGCAAATTATGGGACACATAAGCCCGGCACCTTCAACCGTTACAACAGTCTGGACGCAGGTGTGGCCGGCTGGGTGGTGGAACGTGCTGCGGGAATGCCGGTCAGCAAATTCCTGTCCAGCAGGCTGTGGATGCCTGCAGGAATGCAGGCAGACGCATTCTATGTCATCGACGGCCCGCCGGGGGTAGGGCGCGAGTTCACCGCAGGCGGTTTCAACGCAATATTGCGAGATTTCGGCAGGATCGGGATGCTCATGCTCAACAACGGCCAAGCGAACGGCAAGACATTCTTCCCTGACGATTTCGTGGCCAATCTCAGCAAGGATATCACGACCGGGAAAGACGGAAGTCTCGGTTATGGCTGGTTCTGGTGGACCATCAAAGGTACACGAGCCTTCAGTGCGATCGGTGGCGAGGGCCAGTATATCTATGTCGATCCTGAAACGAATACCGTGATCGTGAAGATGAGTCACGGGCCAGTTGGCCCTGAGGCCGATCCCGTTGGCATCGAAGAACTCGCATTTCTAAGAGCCGCATCCCAATGGAATGGCCGCTGACAGGGCATCTGACACTCTGATCCTGGATTGGCGCTTAACCGCCGTGGCGGAGCCCCGGCAGCGACCGATCATCTGGCTACGCTATTTTGGACAGGCGCTCATCGAAATTGCTGCTGCCGCGGGAGAGGATCCTGCGGGCGCAGGGCTGCGGCTCGGCTTTGCAGTCTTCTATGCGCTCGCGCTGGCGGTAGTGCTGCTGCTCTATCATTTCGTGAAAACGCCGTGGGTGCGGGTGCCCATGGTGATCTTGCTCGCTTTACCGAGGGTCTCGATCGCCTATGGTATATCGCTGTCGCTCTGAGCGATGACAGCTTACGCTGATGATACTCCCGATTGTGCTGGCGATTGATGTGCCGGTGCTGCGCTGCGCCACCAGGCCGTTACTCGCGCTATGAACCGATGTCAGGTATGAGGAGGATCGGCCAGAAGCGCGAAGGTCGTTCTAGCCGATGCGGTCGGTTTGTCGCCCAGTCCATGCCTCACCCGCGTCAAACGACTTCTCCGACCACGCGGACTTGGGGACCCGACTCGGTCGTGGGGAAGCGTACACAACGGACAGTCTCATCTACCCAAGTCCATTGAAGGCCGAGTGCTTCCATGCGGCGAAGCCCGGTCAGTAAGATGAAGCGTATTGCCGCAGTGCCGTGGTCTCGTGACCACAGAAGGCGGCGCGCTCGCGAGCGGGAACATTGCTGCCTTCCATCAGCAGGATTTTTTCATTGTAGACCTCTTAGTGTGATCACATTACTCTACCCAAGCACGAACCTGTTTGCAACAGCAAGCAGAATTTTCGTGATCACAAGGAGGACATGATGCCTGCGATCTCAAGGCGAGGGATATTGAGGGCAACCGGCGCGGGAGGTGTTTCGCTATTGACTGCTGGGGCAACAGGCGCGCGTGCCGGGCCTCCGGCAGCGAAAACCATGAGGAACGCTCCTCAACCGGAGTGGATTTACGATGCCATCGTCGAACTCGAAAAGGATGTGCCATTCGGCAAGACCATTCGCGGTGATCGCTATCGCGTCCCAATCACAGGCGGGACGTTCACCGGAGCCGAGATCAGCGGGCGGATCCTGCCGGGTGGCTTCGACTGGCAACTTTTGCGCCCGGACGCCTACTTTGAATTGTCAGCAGACTATTTCATGGAAACCCATGATGGCGTCCAGATTCATGTGCTGAATCGCGGACTGTGGTACAGCCCGAACGGGGACTGGCCAGCGACATACGCCGTAACGACGCCGCAGTTCGAAGCACCGGATGGCCGCTATGACTGGCTCAACCGGTACATTTTTACCGGCACCGTCGGGCAAGGCGGAACTGCTGAGAAACCATCGGTGAAGCTCTCGATCTATCGGCTGCTGAACCCTTGAACACGCCGGCTGGGCGCGCGTCAGCCGCGCTCTGACGGCTTCCGATCCTCGGTTGCTGCGGCTGCGTTGAACCGCATCAGCTCGTTGCCGATATGTGTTATGCCATCGCGAAGGTCCGCCTCGATCGCAATTCGCAGGGCCATGCGATTGCGCGAGCGGATAGCATCTAGTGCCTCGGCATGACGGTCGATCGTGTAATCTGGCCCAATGGTCAGCAGGGCCTGGCGCAGGAACGGACCGATCTGCAGCCACAGGGATTCGATCAGGGGCACGAATACCGATTCTGGCGGCGCGGAGTACAATGTGCGGTGAAAGGCGAAATTAGCCGCCAGCCAGCGATCATAGTCCCGAGTCACGACGCCTTCATCCACTTCCGCGGCGTATTTTTCCATCCTTGCGATCAGCGCATCGTCGACATAATTCAGTGCGCGAGCCGCAGCTTCCGTTTCAAGAGCGACCCGGGCTGCCAGCAAATCGTCGAAACGTTGAGGCGACATCTTGGGAATGCGGATGCGGCGATTTCCAAGCAGTTCAAGCGCGCGTTCTGCAGCAAGCCTGCGCAATGCCTCTCGTATGGGCATGGCGCTTACACCCAGGCGCTCTGCAAGGCCTCGTATCGTCAAGTGAGCACCCGGAGCGATCCGCCCGAGAAGAATGTCGGTGCGTAGTTCACTGTAAACGCGCTGCTGCATGGTCGCGCCGTCGTTTGCCGCATCCTCATTTGGTTGGATATTCTCGCTGACGCTAGACAAAAATCATACCTCGGAACTGTAAGATTCGGCAAAAATGTGATGCCGATTATCGTCCTTGTATCCCATCCACCAAGCAGTTGACAGCCAATCGTTAGAGTAATATGTGATCACAATATGAAATGCGCTGTTCGCATAGAGCAGCTCGCATGGGGAACATCGATGGCGGTTTGCTTTCACGTCAAGAGGCTTTTCCTGATTTCGATGCGCTTTCCGTCGGCGTCACCGACGCTGGGTGCGAAAACGATCTAGGACCGTTTGACCCGATGGAACACGCGCCTATCCGCATACCATATGCCAATCTGCCATCCTATTACGCAGCAACGGCTAACCCCGTTTGTGAACGGCAGCGACTCCAGGGCGATGAAACATGTGCCATCGCCATTGTCGGTGCGGGCTTCACCGGTATGTCGGCTGCAGTTGAACTGGTTGAACGCGGTTACAGCGTCATCGTCGTCGAAGGCGAGCGCGTCGGCTGGGGGGCGTCAGGGCGCAATGGCGGGCAGCTGGTAAATGGTTACAGCCGCAAACTGGCCGAAGTGCGTAAGCATTATGGCGCCGAGGCCGAGCGCCAGTTCGGCGAGATGGCCCGCGAAGGTTCGGACATCATTCGTCAGCGCGTCGCAAAATACGGGATCGAATGCGAACTGCGCGATGGCAACGCTATCGTCGGTATGCACGAAGCGCATATGCGATGTCTGCGTGGTCGCGTGGAAGAATGGCACCGCCACGGCTTTACCGACGTCGAGCTGCTCGAAGGCGACGCAATCCGGAAAATCGTCAACACCGACCGATATGCGGGCGGCTACTATGATCCGCGCGGCGGCCATATGCACCCACTCAATTACGTGCTCGGCGAAGCGGCGGCCTTTGAAGCGCTGGGCGGTCGCATTTTCGAGCAATCGCGCGTTACCAGTATCGACCGTTCGGCAAAGCCGGTGGTGCATACCGCGCAAGGCCGGGTCTTGGCCAGCAAGGTGCTGGTCTGTGGCAATGCCTATCTTGGTGATGCAGCGCCGGACCTTTCCGCGCGCATCCTGCCAGTCTCCAGCCAGATCGTCGGAACAAAGATTCTCGGAAAGGAACTACTTGACGATCTTTTTTCCGCCAATTCTGCAGTCGAGGATACGCGATACATTCCAGATTACTACCGCCGTACTGCCGATCATAGGATAATTTACGGTGGTGGTTCGGTATATGGCGGCACTGATCCTGAAAATATCAAAGACAAGATTATTCCTCAATTGCTCTTGACCTTTCCACAACTGAGGAATGTCAAAATAGACTTCGCTTGGTCAGGCAATTTTGCCTTGACGATGACGCGCTATCCGCAAGTCGGGCGCGTTTCCGACAGCGTGTACTATTCACAGGGAGACAGTGGCCACGGCGTGACCACTACGCAAATGCTGGGCCGCAGGCTCGCCGAAGCAATTGATGGCCAACTTACCAAGTTCGATGTTTTTGCAAATTTGCCGTATATTTCATTCATAGGCGGGAAAGTTCTTAGGGTGCCATACTGCGTGATAGGATCGTGGTATTATGGTCTTAGAGATAAGCTTGGCGTGTAAAATAAAAATCAATGATAGACTTATTTAATAAAGGGGAATTGAAATGCGTGTTGGCCTGCTAACTTCAGCTTCCTTTCTTGCGTTGATCGGGAGTCCAGCCCTCGCACAGACTGAGCCGCTGGCTGAGGCTGACGAGATCGTTGTAACGGCGCAGAAACGCGAACAGAACCTCCAGGATGTGCCGATTGCCATCAGCGCCGTTTCGGGGCAGGCGTTGCGTGATCAGCGGATACGAACGATCGACGAGATCGGCCAGCAGGTCAGCAATACGCAGATCTATCAGGACAAAGGCGGAAGCCAGCCTAACTGGACGATCCGCGGCGTTTCCCTGTTCGATTTCAATGTCAACAACAGTCCGTCCACATCAATCTATATCGACGATGTGTATCAACCGTCGTCGGTTCTTGGTTCAGGTGGCATCTTCGATCTCCAGCGTGTCGAAGTGCTGAAAGGGCCGCAATCCGGACTGTATGGCCGCAATGCCGTGGGCGGCGCTGTCCAGATTATTTCGCACGAACCCAAACCCGGCGACATGGATGGCTATGTCAACGTCGATTATGGTTCCTGGAACCGTTATCGCATTGAAGCGGCGCAGTCGTTTTCGCTTGGGGACAACACGGCTTTGCGGGTTTCGGTGCTAAACGACGGCAGCTTTGGCGGAGGCTGGCAACAGAGCCTGGCCGGTGGGCGCAAGTGGGGTGAGCCAGACCGTCTGGCCGTGCGCGGCATGCTGCGCACGGAACTTGGGCCAGTCACGGCCAAGCTCAAACTTTATTACGCGCGGGACAAGAGTGACACCGTCCTCGCTACGGCACTCGGCGCGTACACGCCGACGTTCGACTTCTGCGGCGCGGTGCTGGCAGGGCGTCTCGATCAGGCAAACTGCCTGACGCTGGCGCAGTTGATTGATCCAACGCTCGCTGGCGCCGGTGCGCAAAGCGCGGACGGCAAGCGGGTGTTGTCGCAGCCTGTCAATCGTCTCGACAACGAGGAATTGTCGGCAACACTCAACCTGTCGGCAGATCTGGGCGCACTGACCATAACGTCGATTACCGGCCTGACGCGCTTCGACTTCGGTTTCGATTTCGACTATGATGCAAGCCAGCTCAACCTCGGTGGTTGGACCGAGCAGGCGGGCCTGCGCAATTTCAATCAGGAACTGCGCATTGCCTCCCCTTCGACCGGCGACTTTCGTTGGCAGGCGGGCGCCGTTTACACCAATTACCGGTTCAACGAATTCAAGGAATTCAACTGGACCGATAATCCGCTGCTGTTCGACACCTTCAATCCCATCTTTGGCATAGACTATCAGGATTTGTTCCTCGACGTCACCTATCGCCAGAAAACGCGCTACTGGGGCATTTACGGCCAGTTCGATTACGATCTCTCGCCCGACCTCACCTTCAGTGGTTCTCTGCGCTATTCTGATGAAAAGACGACGTACCGCGAGGGTCGCACGGGCTTTAGCAAGATCACCAGCTTCCCGGCGCCGGGCGGCATCGATCTGATCGCCGTTGGCGATATCGACCGCGATTACTCGCTTGCCGATCACTGGACTGGCTCGGCAACCCTGTCGTACCGACCAACTGAAGCTGGGATGATCTATGCCACGATTTCGCGTGGCTACAAATCCGGCGGCGTACCTGGCGGTTTCCCGCAGACCACGGATGATACCCTGCCCTATAAGGAAGAATTCGTGCTCAACTTCGAGGGCGGTTTCAAGACCGAGTGGCTTGACCGCGCCCTGCAGATCAATGGCTCCATATTCTATTACGACCACAAGAACATCCAGGCGTTCACGACGCTTCCGAGCACGCTTACTCCGGGGCAGTTCGCGTTCCGGTTGACCGACATCGGTGATGGATATAATTTTGGTGCGGAACTGGAAGTGGTGGCGCGGCCAGTCCGCGGCCTGCGGCTCGGCGCTTCGATCGGCTATCTCAAAACGAAGGTCACCGACAGCGACAAGGTATTCTTCTCGTTAGACAGCCAGGCTGTTCCCTGGAAAGGACAGCGGCTGGACTACGCGCCGACATGGAGCGGTACCCTCTCGGCCAGCTATCGCGCTGAGGTCGGCGCGACTCAAAGCCTGACCATTGCGGGTGACTATAATTTCCGGTCGCGCCTGCGCTTTGGCCAAACGGCTGTGGACGAGGCCCTGCGCGGGGTTGCCGGATATGGGGTGGCCAATGGCCGTATTGCGCTGGAAGGCGAAGCCGGATGGTCAGTTGCCGTGTGGAGCAAAAATCTGTTCGACAAGGCTTATGTCACCGATGCCGGCTTTGATGGCGTGGGCAGTTTCTATAACAGTTATGGCGAGCCACGCTCGATCGGCGTCGCCTTGGGTTACCGGTGGTAAACACGCAGTTGGCTACTTCTGCACAACGACGCATCGATATTGCAGCCGCAATTGGCTATGGCATCTGCGGCGTCGCCATCCTTTCGCTTCAGCCACTCGTATTCGGACCTCTGGTCGAAGCGGGGCGGCTGAGCGAAAGCAGCCTCGGCGTGATTGCCGGGCTGGAGACGGCCGGATTGGCGCTCACATCGGCAGTACTGCCAGGTTGGCTGACAGGGTCACACTTCCGGCCAAAGCTTGCCATGCTTGCGGCCCTTGTTGTGGCCTGCAACCTGCTGACACCTTTTGTTGGAGATTTCACAGGCCTTCTGCTTATCCGCTTTTTGTGCGGGCTGGCCGAGGGTGGTGTGCTGGCGGGGGCCTTTGTCGTCCTGTTCCACACCGGAAATCCCGATCGGATGAACGCCTTGTTTCTGGCGGTTTCCAACACGGTTATCGCGATCATTTCCTACCTGATTCCAACGGTAATCCTGCCAACTTATGGCACGTCCGGGCCATTCATGCTCATGGCGGGTCTTGGGTTGGCAGGCCTTGCTGCGGTGATTGCAGTTGGGCACAAGCCCGAGGTCATGCCATCGCCCGTCAGCAGTTGGCGGACGTGGCCGGCAGCAACATGGTTGGTACTGGCCGGCATCGTGCTCCAGAATGCCGGTGTTATTTCGGCGTGGGTATTCCTTGAATCGACCGCGCGTGCAGCCAGCCTCGGTGCACAGCCGCTCGCCCTTTCGGCATCGCTCGGCATTCTGGCACAAGTGGTCGGTGCCTCGGCGGTTGCACTGTTCGGTTATCGGCTACCGGCAGGCAAAAGCCTTGTGATCGGAGGGACAATACTTGCCGGTGCGATCTACTGGCTGGGCCACCCGTCCGGCGCAGTGACATTCATTCTCGCCAATGTCTTGATGGGGGCATGCTGGCTTTCGCTATTGCCGCTGTCGATCAAGCTTATCTGCGAAATCGAACGCAAACACCACGCGCTGTACCTTACGGCGGCGGCGCAGATGCTGGGGCTGAGCATGGGGCCGCTCGTTTCTTCGATGTTCGTGTCGGAACGTACAGTCGAGCCTGCCTACCAAGTCGGCTTGTGCTTGGCCGTTCTGGCGGTGATAGTCTTCGGGCTTGCTGCCATCTCACCCGACCGCGTCAGACGCACTCATTAAAAAGGGCAAATTTCATGGTTTGGACGACCCGCGACACTGGCCTTTTCAGGGGGACACCTCAGACTGATCATTTCCGCCGCATGGCCAGTGTAACGCCGTGTCGTCGCGTGAATCGCGCAGACCAGGCGCGGCCATTTCCGGAAGCGGAGCGCATGCTTTCCCTGCCTTCGTCATTTGACGCGCTGGGACAGACTTATGATCTTGCCGGGTTCCTTGATGACGTGACAACGACGGGCCTGCTCGTGCTGCACAAGGGCCAAAAACTTTACGAGAATTACTGGCACGGGAACCGGGCCGACACTCAGGTGGCGATCTTCAGCTGTACCAAGAGCTTCATATCCACGCTTGTCGCATGCGCGTTGCGGGACGGGCACATTGCCAGTCTTGACGACCCGGCAGATCTGTACGCCCCCGAACTGAAGGGCTCGGGATATGAAGGCGTGCGGATCGAGGATATCCTTCAAATGTCCTCCGGTGTGCGCTGGAACGAGGATTACGGCGATCCTGCATCTGACATTGCGCGCTTTGCTGCAGCCTATCTCGCGCCGGCATCGTTCGACGCCGTTTGCGCCTCACTGCCACGCGAACATGCACCGGGGACATTCAACCGTTATAATACGTGTGACACCCATGTGCTGGGCATGGTGTTGAGCCGAGCCGTCGGCCAGTCGCTGACCGATTATCTGCAGGCGCAGATTTGGGACACGCTCGGGATGGAAGACGATGCCTTCATCCTGATCGATGGCAAGGGCGTTGAGGCGGCGGGCATGGGCCTGCAGGTTACGCTGCGCGACATGGCCAAGCTTGGCCAGTTGATGCTCCGCCATGGGGTGTCGCCTGAAGGAACGCAACTTCTGCCTGACGGCTGGATCGAGAGCTGCTCGACAGCTAGCAAACCGCATCTCAAGCCGGGCGAACGGCCGAATGCGAGTTATCCGTGGGGCTATGGCTACCAGTGGTGGATTCCCGACGACAGCGGGGCATACAGCGCGCTTGGTGTCTATCATCAGATGATCTGGGTCGATCCAGCGTGCGATGTGGTGATTGCCAAGACGACGGCCTACCCCGCCTTTGGTCAAGATCACGAGGATGAGAACCGGGTCGACCTGCTTCATTTTGCGACCTGCCACGCCATCGCAAAGGCGGCGGCAAGGACCTGACGCATGATTACTGCTCCAGCCGCTCCGTCGGCAACTTCGCGCGGACTGA
Source organism: Sphingorhabdus sp. (assembly GCA_040007915.1). Taxonomy (GTDB): domain Bacteria; phylum Pseudomonadota; class Alphaproteobacteria; order Sphingomonadales; family Sphingomonadaceae; genus Sphingorhabdus_B. Next base: position 110,316 of record JBDTUD010000001.1, on the reverse strand, counting down.
CGAAAAAGAAAGATCCACCCACATGAAACCACCGTTCATCCTGGCAAACCGCAGTGCCATCATAACCGGTGGGACATCCGGTATCGGACTGGCAATCGTCCGCGAATTCTGTGGGCAAGGGGCGCGGGTGCTGATGACCGGACGCAATGAAGCGCGCGGGCAATCCATCGTCAAAAGCCTGATGTCCGAGGGAGCCGAGGTGCATTTCCTGGTGGCGGACATGTGCGATCGCACCTCGCCCGCGAAAATTGTCGCCGCCGCCCAAGACCTGTTCGGACGCATCGACATACTCGTCAACAACGCCGGTATAATCGCCCGGGATACGGTGGTTGATTGCGACGATGCGCAGTGGGACGCGGTGATCGACACCAATCTTAGCGCCCCGATGCGCATGATGCGGGCGGTATTGCCGGTCATGCAAGCGCAAGGCAGCGGCAACATCGTCAACATTGCATCGGACTGGGGCTTGATTGCCGCGCGGCGTGCGGTTGCCTATGCCACCAGCAAAGCAGGACTGGTCCAGTTAACACGCTGCGCCGCGCTTGACCACGCGGCCCAGGGCATCCGCATCAACGCCCTGTGCCCCGGCGATACCGATACGCCCATGCTCGATGTGACGACCGGTTCAACCGACCGAATTGCGATGCTGGAGGAATGCGGTCGCGGCATACCGTTCGGTCGCGTGGCACACCCGCACGAAGTCGCGCGAGCGGCCCTGTTCCTGGCCAGCGACGGTGCCAGCTTCGTGACCGGCGCGGCCCTGCCCGTCGATGGCGGGGCGAGCGCCGGATAAGCAACCACCCCAATACCTCGATTTCCTGCCCACGGAGCACAACATGATCGCCACCCTCGCCGTAAAGGACCAGCGCAGCCTGTTCCACCCCGTCACGTCCATCGCGGACAATGCCAATGCAGGTCCGTTCGTGCTGACGGGCGGCAAGGGTAGCATCGTGACCGATGAGCGTGGGCGCGACTATATCGACATGGGTGCGGGTCTATGGTGCGTGAATATTGGTTATGGCCGCAGCGAAGTGGCCGACGCGATTGCCGAGGCTACGCGCACGCTCAGCTTTCAGCATCTGTTCGGCGGTGCCGCATCGGCGCCCGCGATCGAACTGGCCGACAGGTTGCTGTCCCTTTTTCGCGCGCGTGCAAATGCCCCGCACATGGCGCGGGTGTTCTTCGGCTCTTCGGGATCGGATGCCAACGACACCGCGTACAAGCTCGTATTATATTACCACAACCTTATCGGAAAGCCGATGAAGAAGAAGGTTATCTCAAGGCACGGAGCATATCATGGGCTGACCTATGCGGCGGGTGGCCTTACCGGAATACCGGCCTATCACAAAGCCTTCGATATGCCGACAGCGGGCATATTGCATGTCGATGCCCCGCATCACTATCGCGGTGCGAATGCGGGTGAGTGCGAGGCCGACTATGCCGCCAGACTGGTTGCTGACCTGCGCGCGACGATCGAGCAGGAAGGGCCTGAGACGATCGCGGCCTTTTGGGCTGAGCCGGTCATGGGCACCGGCGGAGTGATCCCACCGCCGGCGGGCTATTTCAACGGCGTGCAGCAGCTTCTTGCCGAACATGATATTCTATTTGTGGCGGACGAGGTCATCACCGGGTTCGGACGTACCGGCAGTTGGTTCGGTACGGGCCACTATGCCCTGAAGCCTGACATCGTCAATCTCGCCAAAGGGTTAACCAGCGCCTATCTGCCGCTATCCGCAACGATTGTCGGCAATCGCATCTGGGATGTGCTCGAAAACACTTCGGCCGACACCGGCGCGTTCATGCATGGCTTCACCTATTCAGGGCATCCGGTGTGCTGTGCAGCTGCCCTTGCCGTGCTCGATATTATGGAGCGCGAGGATATCATCGATCCTGTAGCGGCAAAGGGCGAACGGCTGCTGGCTGGACTGAAGGAGCGCTTGAAAGGGCATCCCTTTGTCGGCGATATCCGGGGTGCAGGGCTGATGCTGGGCGTCGAATATCTCGCAGATCCTCGCACGCGACGTGATTTTCCCGCGCTCAATGGCCACAAGATTGTGGCTGCTCAAGCCCGGGACGAGGGGATCCTGACACGCGCTTTGCCGTGGATGCCGGTAACAGCATTCTCTCCGCCGCTGGTCATTACCGATGACGAGTTGGACCAGGCCCTGGAACGATATGTCAAAGCGGCAGAAGCTGCTTTGCCACGACTGGAAGCTGTGGCTGGGTAGAGTCTTTCGGATTCACACATCAAGATCCGCTTGCAAGTGCCTGCTGTATATCCTGTGCGAGCTTCGGCATCCAAAGCCCTTTTTCAAGATTGGCCGGATTGCCAGGCCGCATTTCGCGCCAGCTCACCAGTTGGAGCGAGCGAATGAGCAAAAACAGGTCCATTTGTTGCAATATGTCCTGCGGCAACCGGTGCTGCGTTTCATAGCCCGCGATGAAGTGGTCGCGGATGGTTGCGAAATCGGGATGGCTCCAGCTGCTGTGCAAGGCGACACAAAGATCGAAAACCTGCCAGCCAAATGCACAATCATCGAAATCGATAAGGCCAAGCCGATCACCGCTGATCAATACATTGTCGAGATGACTGTCTGCATGGATCAGGCCAAAGGCCGCGCCGTTCTTCTGCAATTCGCCTAGCCTGGCTGTCACCCACGTGCGCGCATCCAACATCAGGCGGCGCTCCTGATCGTCGAGCAGGGCACTATCCCAAAAACGGCCCCAAAAAGGGGTTTCACCCATCAGCCCATCAATATCGAGCCTGTGGCGATTGAAGTTTGCAGGAATGACCCAGTTTTCGGTATACGTGTGCAATTCGCCCAGCAAGGCACCAAGCCGCCGGAACCACGGCCAGCTTTCAGGCCCGCGATCCGAGCCGAGCTGGCTTTCCAGCGCATGCCCCTCGTGCCAGACCGTCACGCCGGCATGGCGGATTTTCTGGGGGTCTGGCGTGTCAACTGGCACATACCAATCGCCATTTTTCGCACGCCGCCCGGTTGGGACAATCATCCCCTTTTCAGCCAAGGCCGAGGTCCATGCGCGCTCTGACACAAGTGTGTCGAGCGAGTGATAGCCAGGTCGGTGCAGGCGCAATGCGTAAAGCTGGCCCGTGTCAGCCTCGCGCAGGCGGAACACGACATTCTCGGAATTCGAGATCGGGCGCAGTTCTGCCGCTTTCAGGCCAAAGGCATCTGCAGCCGCATTTGCCGCATCGGCGTAACAGTCGATCATCAGCATGTCAGCCACGGTATTCTTTCATTACAGCATCAAAGGCATCGAAAAATTCGAGGGCATCACTTGACGCGAGGGGGAGCGGTGGGCGGATCTTGACCATGTTGTTGAAGGCACCATCGATCGAGGTAAGGAAGCCCCGGTCGCGCAACCGGCAAACGATATCAAACGCGAGCGCACCGTTCGGCGCACCGTCGTCATCGACAAATTCGGCACCGACAAACAGGCCGACGCCCCGCACATCGCCAAGTCCTTCCCAATGCCCGATCCGCTCGGCCAGCCCGGATTTCAGAATCGCGCCGACGTCGCGGGCATTCTCGATCATCCCTTCGGATTCCAGCGTCTCAATCACCGCAAGCCCGACCGCACCCTGCAAGGGGCTGGCGGCAAAGGTGTTGAAGTACCGGGTTTCCGAACGAAAGCCCTCAACCAGATCCCGGCTCCCTGTGGTGGCTGCCAGTGGCAAGCCCGCCCCCATCGGCTTTCCTGTCACCACAATGTCCGGCACCAGCCCTACGGCATCATAGCCCCACCATTGCCCGGTGCGGCCATAGCCAGCCTGGACCTCGTCGGCGATGATCAGGCCGCCTGCCTCTTTGACCATCTTGGCAGCCTTGGCCATGAAGTTTTCCGGGATGTCGGGAAGTCCTTCATTCGCCAGAATGGGGCATAGGATCAGCGCGGCAAAGCCAGAGCCATTGGCCTTCAATTCCTCGATTGCGGCGCTCAGACGGGCGATATAGGCATCGGCAAGTGCAGCGCCGGACAGATTGGGCACGATCGGGCGCAATGTTTCAGGAAAGGGAATAGAGCGCAGATGGGCGTGGCTCTTGTCCTCCTCGCCCAGATTGGTGAGCGCGCCGACAATGGTATTGTTGCCATGATAGGTATGGTTGGTGCAGATGATCCCACGCGCCCCGGTGCCGATCTGCGCCATGCGGATGGCCACTTCGATCGCTTCGGTGCCGCTGCAACTGAAGATTGCGCAATCGGTAACGCGCTGGAGGCCTGTCAGCCGTTCGGCCAGGGCAATGGCGCTTTCATGCAGGTAGCGGCTATGGGTGTTGATCAGGGACTGTTGGCGCGCCATCGCCTCGACGATGCGCGGATGGGCATGGCCGACGCACGGCACATTATTGTACATGTCCACATAGCGCCGCCCGTTCGTATCGAACAGATAGGCACCTTCACCCCGCACAAGATGCAGAGGCTTGTCGTAAAAGAGCTTTGCGCCATGTCCAAACGCAGCATCGCGTCGCTTCATTAGGGCTAAGGTTTCCTGATCATGCATGGAATCGGTCACGCTGCTTCCCCCGCCTGAATCGCCCGGCTCAGACGGTTTTGAGATACCAGTCGTAATCCAGCGAAACGACTTCGCTGAAGAAGCGGTCCTGCTCGATACGCTTGACGGCACAATACATGTCGATGAAACCAGACCCGAGATAGTCACGCAGGATGTCTGACTTGTCGAGCGCATCAATCGCGGCGTACCAGTTGCCGGGAACCTGATGGATCGAATCTGCCGCAGCCTTGTAACCATCGCCCTCGACGGGTGGGCCGGGATCGATCTGGTTAACAATGCCGTGATGGACACCCGCCAGCATGGCGGCCAATGCAAGATAGGGATTGGCATCGGCGCCGGCAAAGCGGTGCTCGACGTGGCGCGACTTGGGCGGGCCTGCGGGCACGCGCAATGAAACCGAGCGGTTGTTCACACCCCAGATTGGCGCTGTTGGCGCATAGGAATTGGCGCGATAGCGCCGATAAGAATTGGCATTTGGCGCGAAAATGCCGAACGCTTCCGCCTGTGTCTCACGCAAGCCGCCGATGGCATGGAGCATCACCGGCGTACCCTGCGGGTCCTCGCTCGCAAAGATATTGTCGCCCGCAGCATCGTTGATGCTGAAGTGCAGGTGCATGCTGCTTCCGGCAGAATGGGTGAAAGGCTTGGCCATGAAAGTGGCCTCGATACCCTGTGTCGCGGCCAGGCCGCGCGCCAGCCGCTTGTACATCTGCGCCTCATCGCCTGCGCGCAGGGCATCCGGGCCGTGATGCAGGGTCAACTCCACCTGGCCTGCGGCATATTCCGAAATGACCGCTTCGAGCGGGATGTTCTGAATATCGGCCATGCGCCACAGTTCTTTGAAGAAAGGTGCGAAATCCTGAACCTCGCGCAGACTGAAGACATCAATCGATTTCGGCGGACCGGCTTTCCCGGGAGCAGGGGCCAGACGTAGTTCTCCGCGGGGGCCACGCACGGGGTCAACCAGATAATATTCGATTTCGCACGCGACCACCGGTGTCAGGTTGATCGTAGCGAACCGGTCCAGCACTCTTTGCAGCACGTGCCTGGGGTCTAGGTCGCTGGGTGTGCCGTCCAGATTGTACATAGATGTGATCACTTGTGCCACATCATCTCCCAGCCACGGCGCCCTCACCAGGGTGCCGGGCACTGGCAGCAGCATCAAATCGGGATCGCCATTGCCCCAGACCAGCCCGGTTTCTTCGCAATCCTGGCCCGTCACGTCGACCACCAGCATGGAACTTGGAAAAAGGCGGCCATTTTCGTAAATGTTGGCTAGTTCTGATCGGCGAACGCGCTTCCCGCGCGGCACCCCCGCCAAGGAAGTAAATATTACGTCGATGTACTCAATCTGAGGGTTCGAGTTCAAAAACTCGATTGCCTCATTTGGCTGAGCGATGCGCGGAGGAAGGTGCGTCATGGGTCCTCATGATCTTTTAAGCTTGCTGGGAATTCAGCGAGATGAAATTTGTGATCAAATTATTGGGAGCGGCAGCGAGTGTCAAGGGGCTTAGGCAGGTGATGATCCAACTTGCGGGCACCCGCATTTCACGAGGTTTGTATCAGCGGTCGAAGGGGCCGCACCGTTGATGACACTGGCCAGCTTCTTCTTTGCATGGTCGCGCGCCTGCTCCACGGTCAGAACGCCATATTGGCCGATGACGCAGCGACGGGTGCGTCCTTCGACGTTGCGATACTGAATGATAAATGTGCGCGTGCCGCTGGCCTTGAGGCGAACGCCAAAGCCTCGGACTTCGCTATCCCACAGGAAGCTGTCGCGGCTTCCAGCCTGTGCAGAGTCGATTATGCGCTTGGTCAATCGGGTCATCAAAAATTCTTTGGGTTGGATAAAATTCCTTTCTGATTGGCTGGTCGATCTGGCGGCGCTCGGGCGGCAAATCTGCTTCCCCACGCAGGTGCAGCATGAGCGGGGAAGCAGTTGACGGAAAACCGCGGCGAATCGTAGCGTATCCGATTCGGGCTTACGGTCAATATAAGCTATTGAACTTGCGTAGTTTTTCGTACGGTCGGAAAGCTTAGGAAACTGTGGCGAAAACGACCCGAACCAATTGCCAAGGTTGGGGTCGAGGGTTCGAATCCCTTCGCCCGCTCCAGTTTTTCCCGTTGTTATTTGTGATAACTGGGTTGGCAGCTAGGCTGCCCGACGCATCGTGCTTTTGACAAGGCGACCGACCAAGCCTGGCAACCCTGGATAATTGGCGCGGTGGTAAGCCGACCCATCGTCCAGAGCCGCGCTTAGGCGGCGGTGCGCTTCGCCCAGAGCATGGTAGGGAACGCCGGGCAGCAAATGGTGGATCGCATGGTAACGCAGGCCCACCGGTGCCCACAACGCGGGCAGCAGGGCAGGCGGCGGCACATTGACGCTGTCGAGGAGCTGCGCAGTGACGCTTAAGGGCGCGCCATCATTTTCCCATAAATGGGCCACCAGTGTGCGGACCTGATTGAGTACCGCCACGCCCGACGCAACACCGAGAAAAATCAAGAAACCTTGCAAAGGAATGAAGCCGCTGAACACGCCAGCGAGCAGGGTGATCGCCCAGATGCTGGCTGCGGTTTCCTGGATTATCCAGTTCCGGCGCATCTCGCCCTCGGCACTGCGGCGGCGGAAAACCGGATTGATTACCAGCCCGGAATAGCGCTCCACCACAATTTTACGCAATGGCGGGATGAACAGCGACAAGGGGGCCAACACGCCGTAGCGCAACAACAAGGCAAAGGGTGCCAACAGCGACACCAATATGAACAAAGGCAGCGTCCACGGCTTCATCAATGCCAGCGGCAGATATTCGGGATCCTGGTCCGTCCCATAGCGCGTCCGCGCGTGGTGGAGACTGTGGACGCCTTCATACATGAAGGAGGGCACCATCATGGGCACACCGATGACAAGGTTGAAGCCCAAGCGGAACCCGGGAACCGATGCGTGCTTGATATGCGTGATTTCGTGAATGAAGCTGCCCGCACGGTATAACGCAAGAATCGATATGACTGCGGCAACCGCCTTGATCCAGACCGCGACCGCCACAATCGCAACCACCAAAGCGGCATAGCCGAGCAGCGCCGAAAGCAGAAAATCCGTCCAGTAAATGCGTGGATTTGGGACGTTCAAATCCCGCGTCAGCTCTGCGGCCGCACGAATCATCGCCATATCGTCGGGCGCACTTTTCAGCCGTGCCGCCTTTGCCGCAACGTCGTTGTCAAAACCGGCCAGCGGTGCCGCAGTCAGCGGAGTTATTGCCATGTCGGACATATAGTGATCGTACTTCATGATAGCCAATAGTGTCGCGATATTAGTCCACGCAGATGGCGAGACTATGGCAAAACCTTGCCCTTTCGCGCGGTGCTTCGATCTGGCTAATTTATACAATCCATCCTTGAGCCTCAACATTTTGGATCGGGCCTTGAACCGTGTGGCATTTGGCGGCACCATCGCGCCGATGCTGAACATCGTACCCGACGACGCGACAACGAAACTGCCGGCGTGGGCATGACCCCGCCTCTATATGGCTGCATCGAGGCTGGCGGGACCAAATTTGTAGCGGGGATAGTCGCCACACCAGACGACATCCGGGAAACGGTGCGATTTGATACTATAAGTCCAGCCGAAACAATCGGCGCTACGCTAGACTGGCTACGGGACGCCCAAGCCCGGCACGGCGCGTTGTCATCAATAGGCATCGCCAGTTTCGGCCCGTTGGAACTGGATCGGAAAGCCGCCAATTGGGGTCATATCACAGCGACCACAAAACCGGGGTGGAGCAACAGCGATTTCGCCGGTCTGGTGGAACGCGAACTTGGTTTGCCCGTGGGCTTCGATACTGACGTTAATGGCGCCGCACTTGCCGAGGCGCGTTGGGGGGCGGGACGGGGTCACCGGATCAGCGTCTATGTGACCGTCGGTACCGGTATTGGCGGCGGCGCGATTGTCGATGGCAAGCCGCTGTACGGGCTGACGCATCCCGAGATGGGGCATATCCGCCCACAGCGACACACCGGCGATCTTGCCTTTGCAGGCATCTGTCCGTTTCACGCCGATTGCCTCGAAGGTTTGGCCAGCGGCCCCGCGATCAAGGCCCGCTGGGGTTTGTCCCTGTCGGAACTGCCTGCCGACCATCCCGGTCACGACATCATCGCTTGGTATCTCGCGCAGATGGTCGTCACGTTGCAGTCGGTCATGGAGCCGGGCCGGGTGATAATGGGCGGCGGCGTTATGGCTACACCGGGGCTAATGTTGCGCGTGCGCAAAGTTGCCACAGAGATCGGCAAAGGTTATTTCCGGGGCAAAGCTGACGACATTATCGTGCCGCCAGATTTGAGCGACCATGCTGGGCTGATCGGCGGTTTGGCATTGGCGCAGGACGCCCTGCTCTAGCTTGATCGGCGCGCTGCCAATTCGGGATCAAACATTATCGGTGCCGACGACCGCCGTGGTGGGGATTAGACTCAAAACCGATCAGATTCGCACAGCGATATGCCTGAGACAAAAATTTATGGCGTCAGAAAGCCGTTGTGCTCCTGCGCAGGAGCACAAGGTTTTGGAGGCGATAGTTTGAGGCCCAGGCATATCGCCGTGCGAATCTGATCGAATTCAGGTCTGGCGTTCTTTGGTCGCGCTAAACGTCAAGTCGCTATGCTTTTCCTGTTGGTAATTCACATCCCATGCCGAACGCGCCATAAACACCGGATGACCATCACGGTCCTTTGCCATATTGCCGCCATTGAACGACACGAATGTCGCCAAAGCCGCATCGCTACCCGATAGCCAGCGCGCGGTATCGAAGGGGGCGGCCTCCAGCGCGGCCTCCACTTTATATTCGGCTTCCAGACGCGATATGAGCACGTCCAGCTGTAACTGCCCGACCACACCGACGATCCAGTTGGAGCCAATCTCGGGATAGAAAACCTGAATCACGCCCTCTTCGCTCAAATCATCTAGGGCCTTGCGCAATTGTTTGGTCTTTGTCGGGTCTTTCAGCACAACGCGGCGCAAAATCTCCGGCGCGAAATTGGGCAGACCGGTAAACCTCAGGTCGTTTTTTTCCGACATCGTGTCCCCCACCCGCAACGTGCCGTGATTGGGAATGCCGATGATGTCGCCGGGTTCCGCGCTGTCGGCGATCTCCCTGTCTTGCGCGAAAAACAGGATCGGCGAATGGATCGCGACCGGCTTTCCGTGGCCCGACGGGATCAGTTTCATGCCGCGCTTGAATGTGCCCGAGCAGAGCCGCATGAAGGCAATCCGGTCGCGATGCTGCGGGTCCATATTGGCCTGCACCTTGAAGATGAAACCGGTGACGTCCTTGCGTTCGGGCAGGATGGTGCCGATGCTGCTCGGTTGCGGACGGGGCGGCGGGGCGTAATTGGCGATGGCGGCAATCATTTCGTCAATGCCGAATTGTTTGAGCGCGGAACCAAAGAATACCGGTGTCAGATCGCCAGCTTGATAGGCTTCGATGTCGAACGCCGCATAGCCGGCCTGCGCCAGCTCGCCCTCTTCGCGCAATTTGGCGAGGCCACGCTCTGAAATTTTGTCGGCCAGCGTTGGGTCAGCCAAGCCGGTGTGCTGGCTGGTCTTCCCTCTAAATTCTTTCGATGGCCCCGAAGGCTGCATCAGCTTGTTCGTGTAAAAATCGTAGATACCTTCGAACTCGCCGCCCATGCCCACCGGCCAGCTCATTGGGCATACATCAAGCGCCAATGCGTCGGCAACCTCGTCGAGCAGCGAGAAACATTCGCGGCCTTCGCGGTCAACCTTGTTGACGAAAGTGATGATTGGTACGCTGCGCAGACGGCATACCTCGAACAGTTTGCGGGTCTGCGGCTCGATACCTTTGGCGGCATCGATCACCATGATCGCGCTGTCGACAGCGGTCAGTGTACGGTAGGTATCTTCCGAAAAATCCTCATGCCCCGGCGTATCGAGCAGGTTGAAGATGATGCCATCTTTCTCAAATGTCATCACCGACGATGTAACCGAAATCCCGCGTTGTTGCTCGATCTTCATCCAGTCAGACCGCGCGCGACGTGCCTGCCCGCGTGCCTTTACCTCGCCAGCAAGATGGATAGCGCCGCCTTGCAACAACAGCTTTTCGGTCAGTGTCGTCTTACCTGCGTCAGGATGCGAGATAATGGCAAATGTGCGGCGGTTCAGCGTCATCCGCGCCGCTTAAAGTGATTTCGGGTTAAAGGGAACATTTAACGGTTAAGAAATCGCGGGAGCCACGAACTCGGTGAACTTATCGCTTCAAGCCGTTTGCTAAAAAGTCGGCCGCAATATCGGCTACCTCACCGGTTGCGCGATCTTCGCCCCATACGCCAAAGCGCAGCCCCAAAAACACATTCATGCCCATAATCGCCCAAGCGTGAACTTCTTCGACGTCGCTCCTCAACTGGCCCTTCGCCGCTGCATCAGCCAGACTGACGACATATCCGGCGGCGGTATTCTCATAATGCGCACGGTAGCTGGGCGGATCGACAAACTCGGCTTCGTCGATGATCCGGTATAATTCTTTATGCTGGCGAACGAAATTCAGGAAGGCGTCCAGTCCTCTCCGCTCGCCTTCGAGCCGGTCGGACGCTGCCAGCATGACTGGTCCGACAGTATTGCGGACCTGCGCCGACATATCTTGCACCAACGCCCGGAAGAGCGATTCTTTGGAGTCAAAATATGTGTAGAAACTCCCCAGTGCGACACCCGCACGTTGGGTGATGCTCACCACCGAACTTTCGTGAAACCCTTTCTCGCCAAATTCCGCTGCCGCCGCATCAAGCAACGAGCGCAGTGTTTTGCGGCCGCGCTCGGTACGCGGGGTTTTGGCGGCGGGCGTCATTGTTGCTGATATGCCACTACCGGTCAATTTTATCCACTCCCATTGCAAGCAAGTTGAAACATGGTTCAACTTTCATTATAGGCGAACTCCAGAACGGGTAAAGCCCGCATTTTTTTCGGCAGGAGAGTGAACAATGATAGCCTATAATCGTCCGTTTATCCGTGCGTTGCTGCTTGCATGTGTCGCGCTTCCAGGTTGTTTGGCGACCGTGCCCGCTTTTGCACAGGATGCCGCTGCCGAAGAAGCGGATAGCAGCGAGATCGTCGTCACCGCGCGTCGTCGTGAGGAAAATCTACTCGACGTACCCATCGCGATCACGGCTTATTCGGCGGAGGCGCTGGCGCAGTCAGGTGCTATCGACATCACCGCGATTTCGGAAACCACCCCCAACGTTACGCTCGAAAATTCACGTGCAACCAACTCGACGCTGTCGGCATTCATCCGCGGCGTGGGCCAGCAGGATCCGGTTGGTGGCTTCGAAGCCGGGGTCGGCATCTATCTCGACGATGTCTATCTCAACCGTCCCCAGGCCGCCGTACTCGATATCTATGATGTTGAGCGGATCGAAGTGCTGCGTGGGCCACAAGGCACGCTCTATGGTCGCAACACCATTGGCGGCGCGGTGAAATATGTCACCCGGCAACTGCCCAACGATTTCGAGCTAAAGGCACGCGCGACGTTCGGTACGTTCAAGCAGGCCGACGGCATCGTCAGCGTCAGCGCCCCCATTGGCGACAAGTTCCGCATCGGTGGTTCGGTCGCGCGGCTCAGTCGTGGCGGCTTTGGCGACAACCTCACCACAGGCCTGGAAAATTACAACAAGGATGTCTGGGCGGCGCGCGGCACCGTGGAGTTTGGTGGCAATGACGCACCGGTGCTGATCCGGGTGTCGGGCGACTACACCCGCGACAAGTCGAACCAGCGCGGCGGCCACCGCCTAATCACCAGCCTCCTGACGAACACGCCTGTCCTTACCGATGTATTCGACTCGCGTGGCGCGCTTGTTAATCCGAAGCAAGACATCAAGGCTTACGGCTTCGCGATGAACGTTTCGATCAATCTGTCCGACACGATGACCTTTCGCAGCATCAGCGCGTGGCGTAAAGACACGACCTATGGTCCGATCGACTTCGACGCGCTTCCCGCAGTTGATGTTGATGTCCCGGGTCTCTACCAGAATGAGCAGCTGAGCCAGGAATTCCAGCTTCTTTATGAAGGCGATAAATTAAATGGCCTGATCGGTTTCTACTATCTCGATGCCAAGGCGATCACCTCGTTCGACGTGTTATTGAGCACGACAGTCGCCAACCTCAACGCCTATACGTCGGGGACGGTCAAGACCGACACCTGGTCGGTGTTCGGTGATTTCACCTATGATTTCACCGACCAGCTCGCGCTGTCGCTGGGTGGTCGTTACACCGTCGATAACCGCAACGCGAAGATCCTGCGTCAAACCAAGCTCGGTACGTCGGCCGAATTCGGAGGAACTCCGCTGATTCTTGCGACGACATCCAACTTTGTGGGTGATGCGAGCTTCAAGGAATTCACGCCGCGCGCCTCCTTGACTTTCAAGCCAACGCCCGATCACACACTTTATGCGTCCTATTCCAAGGGTTTCAAGGGCGGCGGCTTTGATCCGCGCGGGCTTTCGAGCGCCGCCCCCGATACCAATCGTGACGGTGTCCGCAGCTATGAGGAAATCTACGACTTCCTGAGCTTCGAGCCTGAAAAAGTGACGACCTATGAACTCGGCTGGAAGGCGTCAATGCTCGACCGCCGCTTGCGGATCGCGCTGACCGGTTTCTATTCGGACTATCAGAACGTCCAGATTCCCGGATCGGCGGGCTTCGATTCGAACGGCGATGGCACCAACGATACGTTCATCGGAGTCACCACCAATGCTGCAAAGGCACGGATGAAGGGCGTCGAATTCGAATCGACCGCTACATTGGTGCGTGATTTCGCAGGTGCCGGTTCGGCTGTTACCCTAGGCGCGACATTGGGCTATATCGACGCAAAGTATCTCCGCTTCATCGATGCGTTCAACAATGATGTTGCCAATCTCCGCGCCATCCAGAACACGCCTGAATGGACCGGTTCGACGACCCTTGGCGGGAGCTTCGCTGCCGCATCGGGCATGATCAACGCATCAACCACGGTCTCTTTCCGCAGCAAGACCAACCAGTTCGAAGTGCCAAGCCCGTTCCTCGACCAGAAGGGCTACGCGCTGTGGGATGCAAATCTGGTCTGGACTTCGGACGACGACCGCTGGTCACTGGGGCTGCACGGCAAGAACCTTGCCAACAAACGCTATAAGACATCAGGATACCAGTTCCTGCAGGTCGCGCCCGACGGCACGCCGCTGCTCAATGCAACAACGGGTAACGTCATCCCGTCGCTGGGCCGCGAAGGCATTGTGAGCGCCTTCTATGGCAATCCCCGGCAGGTGATTGTGACCGCCGGTTTAAAATTCTAAAAATTGCCTCTAGGCGGTGAGCGTGACATCCATCCGGAATGAACGTTCTTCGCCGGGTGCGAGTTTCATGATGCCGGGCTTATCGGCGAAGTCCCCCTGATAGCCTTCAGGGTCGGCCATTCCTGCCCATGGTTCGACGCATACAAAGGCTGCACCAGGGTTGGTCCAGATGCCAAGCCATGGTGTATCAGGGAAGGTGATATCGAGCGTCGGGAACCCCGGCGCACCATATGTCACGCTGCGGCTGTTTAAGTCGCGCCACACCAAAGCGTCATTGGCAAAAAGATCATCGGCAAGGGGTAGGCGGTTGCCGACGATGGGGGTCGGGACCTGTTCGGAGCCGATGGTGCCGTAAGATGTTACGCGACAAAGAGAGGCGGGCTCATCCTGCCCGAAACTGACTTGATGGGCCGACCGCGCGCCACCGAAAGGCAGCGGCCACGCGAAGGCAGGATGATAGCCGAAACTGAAGGGCAAGCCTTCGTTGCCGGTATTCCGCACGATAACCCGCTTGTGCAAAGTGGTTTCGTTCAACTGGAAGCACACATCAAGTTCAAACGCGAACGGATATTGCGCGCGGGTTTCGGCTGTGTCGGACAGCCGGAACAGCGCTTCGCTCTCGCTGGCTTCGATCAATGCGAAATCGGATTTGCGGGCAAAACCATGCTGTTTCATCGGGTAAACCGCATCGCCCAGCCGCAGCTTATCTTCATTCAACCGGCCGACAATTGGAAATAGCAACGGCGCCCGCCCACGCCAGAATGTAGGATCTCCTGCCGACATCAATTGGTGGCCTTGAATATCAATCAGGCTTTGGAGTTCGGCACCGTGATGGGCAATGTCGGCGGTCAACAGGCCAGACGTGATCGACGTCCGCTCACCCACGCAAAGCGGCGCCCAATTTTGCCGCTGCGGCCACGACGCGGTCGGAAATGGCCTTTAGCTCTTCCTCACCAAAGCTTTTAGCCTTCGGTTGCAACGTCACTTCAACCGCCAATGATTTCCGACCTTCGGGCATGTCTTGGCCAACAAACTGATCGAACAACTGTACCGCGATGATACTGTCCTTGTCCGATCCCCTGATCGCGCGAACCAGTTCGCCACCCGCCAAATCGGCAGGCACGAGAAAAGCAAAGTCGCGGGTGACGGCTTGCAATGCGGGTGGCGTGAACGCGGGGCGCATGAAAGCCGTGCTTTTCTTCGCCGGAATTGCGTCGAGGTAGATTTCGGCGGCCATTACCGCTCCAGCAAGATCAAATGCCTTGGCGGTCGCGGGGTGCAGGGTGCCGAAGCTCGCCAGTACCGATTTTGGACCTAAACGCAACGTTGCCGATTGGCCGGGGTGATAATGGTCGCCCGCATCTCCCATGACCATCAGACCATCTAAGGCGACCCCAGCGGCGGATAGCAATGCTATCGCCTCCGCCTTGGCATCAAATACGTCGAACTTTGTCGCTTTGCCAGTTGCCCAGCTACGCTGTGTCTTCTCGCCCGCGAGAACGATGCCGACGGTCAGTCTTTCGGTGTCGTCCAAATAACGCCGCCCGATTTCAAACAGGCGGACGCTGTCCGCGCCGCGATCCATATTGCGCCGGGCCGCCGACAACAGACCGGGCAGCAATGAGGGTCGCATGACTTTCATGTCTTCGCTGATCGGATTGGCCAGCTTCCAAGTGCCACCGCCAAAGGCTGCGGCTTCGGCCTCGGGAATGAATGACCAGCTTATCGCTTCGTTCAATCCCCGCGCGGCGGCGGTGCGCCGGACCTTGCGTTCGACCTTCTGGAGCGTTGTCGCTGTTGGTTTGGCAACGCCGTCTGCACGCGGCAATGGCGTGGAGGGGACATTATCCAGACCGACAATGCGAATGATCTCTTCTACAAGATCAGCGCGGCCCTCGACGTCACGGCGCCAGCTTGGTGGCGTCACTTGCCAGTCAGCGTTGACCGAAAAACCCAGGCTTTCCAGGATTTCCCGCTGGTTGTCGGCCGCCACTTCAAGGCCGCCAAGCGCCAGGCAATGGGCCGGATCATAGGAAATGTTGCGCGGCGCAACTGGGGGCGCACCAGCACGAACGACATCGGACGCCTCACCCCCGCAGATGTCGATGATCAAGGCGGTGATGATCTCCACTGCGTCGTCCAGAAACGCCGGATCAACCCCGCGTTCGAAGCGTGAGCGGGCATCGGATGTCAGCGCCAGCGTCTGGCCGGTTTTGGCAATCCGCTCGGGCGTGAAATAAGCGACTTCGAGCAGAACATCCGTCGTTGCTTCAGAACAGCCCGAATGCTCGCCGCCCATAATGCCCGCGATGTCGTGGACGCCATTGTCGTCCGCGATTACGGTCATGTCGGCGCCCAACGCATATTCCTTGCCATTCAGCGCGGTGACGGTTTCGCCTTCTTTTGCTTTGCGTGCGACGACCGCACCGTTGAGTTCGGAAAGGTCATAGGCATGGCTCGGACGGCCATGATCGAGCAATACATAATTGGTGATATCCACCAGCGCCGAGATCGGGCGCTGACCGGCAGACTTCAACCGCGCTTGCATCCAATCGGGCGACGCGCCGTTGTTCACACCCTTGATGACACGGCCATAAAAAGCAGGGCAACCGTCGGGGTCGTCCGTGCGGATTTCTGTGGGGCAAGGAAAGCTGCCTGCCACTGCTTCAACTACCAGTGGTTTTAGCGTGCCGAGACCGGCCGCCGCCAGATCGCGCGCTATCCCCCGCACGCCCATGCAATCTTGCCGGTTTGGTGTGATCGCGACATCAATAACCGGATCATCCAGCCCTGCCCAATCGGCATAGACTTGGCCAATCGGCGCATCGGCGGGCAGTTCGATAATGCCATCATGATCATCGCCCAGTTCCAGCTCGGCGACCGAGCACATCATGCCGTTGGATTCAACGCCCCGGATTGCTGCGACTTTTAGGATCATGCCATTTGCTGGTACGACTGCACCTGCCGGACCGAACACGCCCAGCATGCCCGCATACGCATTGGGCGCACCACAGACCACCTGCAAAGGCCCGCCACCGGCATCGACGCTCAACACTTGCAACTTATCAGCCTGCGGATGCGGCGCCGCGCTCAGCACCCTGGCGATGCGGAAAGCGGAGAGTTTCTCGGCGGGGTTTTCGATGCCCTCAACCTCAAGGCCGATCTGGTTCAAACGGTCCGCGACAGTATGAATGCCGGCGTCGGTATCGAGATGGGCCTTAAGCCAGCTAAGCGAGAACTTCATGCGCCCACTCCTCCGCTCAACGTGGGCACATCGAGCGCGCCAAAGCCATAATGTTTCAGCCAGCGCAAATCGCCATCGAAGAATGCACGCAAGTCATCCATCCCGTATTTGAGCATCGCCAACCGGTCGACACCAACGCCAAAGGCAAAGCCCTGGTAGATCTCGGGATCAAGCCCGCAGGCTGCTATGACCTTGGGGTGGACCATGCCTGAGCCCAACAGTTCCATCCATCCGCCCCCCCCAGAATCGGGAGAGCCACCGAGCACTCGCTTTCCGTTTTCCACGGAGAAACTCACATCGACTTCCGCCGAGGGTTCGGTGAACGGGAAATAGCTTGGGCGCAGGCGAATAGTCAGATCATCACGCTCAAAAAAGGCCTTTAAAAATGTCTCCAGCGTCCATTTGAGATGGCCGAGATGGATGCCCTTGTCGATCACCAGCCCCTCGATCTGGTGGAACATCGGCGTATGCGTCGCATCCGAATCCGAACGGTAGACGCGCCCCGGCGCGATGATGCGGATCGGCGGCTCCTGCGACGTCATGGTGCGAATTTGTACAGGAGAAGTATGCGTTCTCAGTACCTTAGGTTCTTCACCGTCGCTGGCAGCCAGATAGAAAGTATCGTGCATCGCACGTGCCGGGTGGGTCTCGGGCATGTTGAGCGCAGTGAAGTTATGCCACTGGTCCTCAATTTCCGGACCTTCGGCCACCGCGAAACCCATATCGGCGAAGATTTCGGCAAGTTCGTCCATGACCTGGCTGACCGGATGGACCGAACCTTGCGGCATCATGGGCGCGGGCAAAGTCATATCAACGCGTTCGGTGGCCAGGCGCTCGTTAAGCGCAGCGGTTTCGAGAAGTATCTTTCGTTGGCTAAGCGCGCTTTCCGTTTGGGCTTTCACATCGTTTATTTCTGGCGCAATCGTTGCGCGATGTTCCGGATGCATGGCCTTGAGCGCTAAAGTAATCGCACCCGATTTTCCCAGCGACGATATCCGCACAGCTTCCAATTCCATTGGAGCTGACGTGTGCGAAATTGCGGTCGTATTTGCCAAGAACCAGTTGTTCAAAGCCAGTTTAACGCGATCACGCTCTCCGGCGGCAGTTGCTTCGATTAGCTCTTCGCTCAGAGTTGAATCAACAGAGTAGATATGTATTTCCTCACTCATTCGTCATTCCCGCGAAGGCGGGAATCCATCACCCGCCGTGTAAATTTGATCCTCCGGTGATGGGCCCCCGCCTGCGCGGGGGCGACGAACCAGGGAGGCGCCGTTCGCCTGCATAAGCAAAAGGGCGCGAACGGCAAGTGCCGCCCACGCCCTTTTGCGCAATATCGAAGTTTTAGGAGCTTACGCGGCCTTAGCCAACGCTGCCTTCGACTGCGCGATGATTGTGCTAAACATCGCTGCTTCGTTCATCGCCATGTCGGCCATGATTTTGCGGTCGAGTTCGATCCCGGCCAGCTTCACACCGTGCATGAACACGCCATATGTCATGCCTTCGGCGCGGACGGCAGCATTGATGCGCTGGATCCACAACGCGCGGAAATTGCGCTTGTTGACCTTGCGGTCACGGTACGCATATTGGCCAGCCTTTTCAACGGCCTGACGTGCAAT
The DNA here is from genome assembly GCA_040007915.1 of Sphingorhabdus sp. Classification (GTDB taxonomy): domain Bacteria; phylum Pseudomonadota; class Alphaproteobacteria; order Sphingomonadales; family Sphingomonadaceae; genus Sphingorhabdus_B. The sequence goes on along the minus strand of JBDTUD010000001.1, from coordinate 91,595 downwards.
GCGGATGGTATTTTTGCGGCGGCCATAATAGCCCTTTGCCTGCTCCAATACCCTTTTATGTTTGGCGTGGGTGGTAACACCCCGTTTGACGCGTGCCATATACTATATCCTTTGATTCTGGCGGTCTTTACAGACCGTAAGGTGCCCATTTTTTGATCGTCTTGGCATCCGGATCGGAGATCACAGAGGTGCCGCGGTTCTGGCGGATATACTTGGCATTATGGCTGCTCAAACGGTGTCGTTTTCCAACGACGCCATGTTTGATCTTGCCGGTTGCGGTGATTTTGAAGCGCTTCTTCACACCGCTTTTGGTCTTTAGCTTGGGCATTTTGGTCTCCTTTGGAAGTCCGTATCAAGCCGACATGGCAGCCCTTTTGGCCAGCCTGCTTATTCGGAAGCGGCGCGCCTAGCGGGATTCGGAGCTGAATGCAAGCAAAGATGGCAGAGTCATGCCCTTGCACTATTGGTCAAAAAATCCCGGCCCTTGCAGTGCTTGCAATGGGTGACCGACATGTGTTGCACGCGCGAGCGTGGCTGGAATGCTAATCGGGCGAGGCATGGCGAGATATTTGCCGGGCGACATGCCCATAAATTCTTTAAAATCGCGGTTGAAATGCGCCTGATCAAAATAATGGTCATCCAGTGCTGCCGACCATTTCAAGTCGGGGTCGAGCATGATGTTGCCCAAGGTGCGCAAAAAACGCTGCCGTCGCAAAAGCCGCTTTGGCGGAAAACCGAAAACCCGCCGCGACAGCCGCTCCAGCCGTTGCTGGCTAATACCTGCGACTTCGGACAGATCGGCAACGCTGCGGATATCCGGGTTGGCAAGCGCCATATGCAAATTCTCGATGTCATTTTCGAGCGGGTCTGGTCCGGTTATGGCGTCTATCAGCATAGCATTGAACAAAACGGCCATCTCGGCAGGGTCGGACATGCCTTGCATTTCGTCCCAAATCTGCTTGAATAGGCCAAATTCCGGGACTTCGTTGAGATCACCGACCCCGTTGGCCCAGCGATCTGCCGGACAGGGCACAAGCCGGTACCAGCCGAGTGGTAATATGCCGATACCCGCCATGAACATCGAGCCGCAGAAAATTCGCGAGGCCTTTATGGTCGGGCCAGTCAAATTAGCGGGAGGCGTGGGCACTGGTGGTTCGGAAACGATGCTGCCTCGCGAACTGCCCGACAACGTGAAATGCGCGCTGGCCCATTCGGGATGAAGCAAATCCTCCTGTTCACCGGCCTCGTCATTTTCAATTTTGAAGAAATAATAGGTCGATACATAACGCAGCAGGGACTGCGCGGGCAGGATGAATTTTACCGGGCTCGGTGCCTCTAATGATGACATCGGAGGGCCTCCAGCACGTCATCGAGTCGTGCTGGATCGCCCACAGCGATTATATGTCCATCTGATGCTGCGTGCAGCGGCTCACCCGACCAATCGCTCATCATACCACCCGACCCTATTATTACAGGGATTAAAGCAGCAAAATCGTGAAGCTTCAAGCCCGCCTCGACGACAATATCGATATGTCCGCTCGCCAGAAGCGCATAATTATAGCAATCGCCGCCGAACAACATTCTTTTGTGTGCGGTCTGGGCGGCGAGCGCCATGAAATGGTCGCCGTCATGCTGGCTGAAATATTGCGGTCCGCTGGTTGCTAGTGATGCTTGGGCTAGCGAAGGGCAGGCACGAGTGCGCACCGGCTGGCCGTTCAATGTTGTCTCATGTCCGGTCGCTCCTACCCAGCGCTCGCCACTGATGCACTGGTCGATCACGCCCAAAACAGGCCAACCGTCTTCAAGGAGGGCGATCAGCGTGCCGAATATGGGGCGGCCTGCCATGAAGCTGACCGTGCCGTCGATCGGGTCGATGATCCAACTGCGTCCAGAAGTACCTGATTTCTCGCCATATTCCTCACCAATAATGGCGTCATGAGGGCATTCGGCGTCAAGAATCGATCGGATCGCGGTCTCGGCGGCGCGATCGGCTTCGGTGACAGGGGACGCGTCGCCTTTGGCTTCATGGGTGAAATGCGAACGAAAAAACGGGCGGATGGCATGGCCAGCGGCATCCGCGAGGCGACTGGCAAGGATGATGTCCGATGGGGTCATAATTTATCCATCTCACATTTCATCATTCACGCGAAGGCGGGAAGGACGGCATCAATCGAACAGGCTCGACACCGAACTTTCGTCGGCAATGCGCCGGATGGCCTCGCCGAGCAGGGGCGCAATCGGCAAGTGCCTTATATTATGGGCATCGGCGACCGCATCGGTTGCCTGAATCGAATCGGTAATCACCAGTTCTTTCAGCACCGAACCGGCGACACGGCTTGCCGCTTCGCCCGACAAGACGCCGTGGGTGCAGTAGGCGACGACATCGGTCGCGCCATTGTCCTTTAGCGCGGCCGCTGCATTGCAGAGAGTGCCGCCCGAATCGACCATATCGTCGTGGAGGACGCAGAATTTGCCTTCGACATTACCGATGATGTTCATCACCTCGGACACGCCTGCTTTTTCACGGCGCTTGTCGACGATGGCCAGAGGTGCGTCGTCAAGGCGCTTGGCCAGCGCCCGGGCGCGAGCCACGCCGCCGACGTCGGGCGAGACGACCATCAACGGTTCCGCGCCGTAACGCGACAAAATGTCGGCGCTCATCACCGGCGCACCATAGAGGTTATCGGTCGGAATATCGAAAAAGCCCTGAATCTGTCCGGCATGAAGATCAACGGTCAGTACCCGGTCGGCGCCGGCGGCGGTAATCATATTGGCAACCAGCTTGGCCGAGATTGGCGTGCGCGGTCCGGGTTTGCGGTCCTGGCGGGCATAGCCGAAATATGGGAGCACCGCAGTAATCCGTTTGGCCGAAGCTCGGCGCAACGCGTCGATACAGATCAGCAGCTCCATCAGATTGTCGTTTGCCGGATGGCTGGTCGACTGGATAACAAACATATCCTCACCCCGAACATTTTCATGGATTTCCACAAAAATCTCGTCATCGGCAAAGCGGCGGACGGCAACATCAGTTAGCGGGAGATCGAGATAGGCGCCAATCGCCCGCGCCAGTGGCAAGTTGGCGTTGCCCGAAATTAGTTTCATATATTCGTCCCCCGACGCTGCTGGCTATTTGGATTCGTGACGCCGCTCTAGCGGCGACCATCCACGCTGACAATCACCTTGCCCTTGATGGGGCAGAACAATAGACATGAAAGCCATGACCGACCAACTGACCATCGCAATGGCGCAACTCAACCAGCGGGTCGGTGACCTTGCGGGCAATGCAAAGGCAATGCTTGAATGGCGCGCGAAAGCGCCGGGCGTCGATTTGATTGTCTATCCGGAACAACAGCTAATCGGCTATCCGGCGGAAGATCTGGTGCTGAAACCGGCCTTTGCCGCACGAGCGGCGGCAGAATTGGCCGAACTGGCCAAGGCAACGGCCGATGGCGGGTCGGCAATGCTGGTCGGATCGATTTTCGTTGATGGCGGCCTGCTCTATAACGGCGTTGCCTTGCTCGACGGCGGGCGGGTGGCAGCGGTGCGGTACAAGCATGAGCTACCCAATTACGGCACATTTGACGAGAAACGGATCTTTGCTTCGGGACCGCTGCCCGAACCGGTAGAATTTCGGGGCGTGAAGCTCGGCTTGCCAATTTGCGAAGACGGCTGGTTGTCGGCGGTTTCAAGGCATTTGGCCGATAACGGCGCGGAATTGCTCATATCGGTCAATGGCAGCCCTTATGAAATTGACAAGGACCAGCGGCGGCTTGATCTGGTTTTTGCATCCCGGGTTACGGAAACGGGGTTGCCGTTGCTTTTTCTCAACAGGGTCGGTGGGCAGGATGAACTTGTCTTTGACGGTTCTTCGTTCGTGCTCAATGCGGATGGGAGTGCGGCGCACCGGCTGCCCGATTGGACTGAAGAGTTACGCGTCACCCATTGGAAGCGCGGTGCGGCCGGGTGGTCGTGTGAAGCCGGTGAACTCGCCAAATGGGAGGATCATCCTGCCGACATCTACAGCGCGATGGTAGTTGGCTTGCGCGACTATGTGGATAGCAATCGCTTTCCGGGGGTGGTTTTGGGGCTGTCGGGGGGTATCGATTCGGCGATTTGTGCCGCGATTGCAGCCGACGCGCTGGGACCGGAGCGGGTGTGGTGCATCATGCTGCCCAGCCGTTATACCAGCCAGTCGAGCCTTGATGATGCGGCTGCGTGCGCGGAGATGATCGGATTCAGGCTTGATACTATCCCGATTTCGCCAGCGGTCGAGGCGTTTGACGTCATGCTGTCGGGCAGCTTTGCCGACCGTGAAGTGGATATCACGGAAGAGAATGTGCAATCGCGGATACGCGGCGTGACGTTGATGGCGCTCTCCAACAAATTCGGCCACATGCTGCTGACCACCGGCAACAAGAGCGAGATGAGCGTCGGTTACGCGACGATATATGGCGATATGGCAGGCGGCTATAATCCGTTGAAGGACGCCTATAAGATGACGGTGTTCGCCATTTCCGAATGGCGCAACAAACACAAACCCCGCATCGGTTTAGGCCCCGACGGTCCGGTCATCCCGGAAGCGATTATCCACAAACCGCCGAGCGCCGAACTGCGTCCCGACCAGCAAGACAGCGATTCGCTTCCCGAATATCCGGTGCTCGACAAGATGCTGCACGCGTTGGTCGAGGAAGAGCTGTCGGTCGACGAGGTCGTTGCCCGCGGTTTTGATCGCGCCGATGTGACGCGTATTGAGCGCTTGCTTTATGTCGCTGAATATAAGCGCCGCCAAGCACCGCCCGGCGTAAAGCTTGGCGCACGCAATTTTGGCCGCGACCGGCGCTATCCGATTACCAACGCGTTTCGCACCGCTTAAAATTGGGGTTTTTCCGGGTCGCATTTATTATATTGCCAGGAATATGTAATAGTATAACATCCCAAATACGATGCAGGTCCGGAGCGGCTTGATCGTTGGGCGCTCCGGCCTCGTCGCAACATCTGCGGGAGAGGAGACCCGATATGAGTTATGTGAGCGAGAAAAAGCGCGGCAACCCGGTGGGAATGGGCGCGGCGGTTCTGGTCAACGGTTCGATTATATTGGCCGTGGCTTTGTCGCCGCTTGTAGTCGAGCGCGTAAAACCAAAACCACCAATCTTTGGTGAACCCATTGAACTGACGCCACCCAAGCCAAAGGAGGTGATAGAGCAAGAATCCCGGAAAATGCCGCCGATTTTTGTACCGAAGCCGATTAACGACACAGGTGTTCCACCGGTCGATCAGGTTGCTACCAGTGAAAAGATCGAAGACACTGGCCCGTTAATGGACGGCCAAGGCGGCGATGATGAGACAGAAATTGTACGCGACATCATCAACCCGCCGGCGTCCCCCTTCAAGGCAGCAACCCGCGACCTGCGTTTCACCCGCAACTTTCAACCCGATTATCCGGTCCGCATGTTGCAACGCGAAATCGAGGGCATTGTGACAATCCGGGTACTGATCGGTACCGATGGCCGGGTCCGGCAAGCACAGATACTCAGCGCCACCGAGCCAGATTTTGCCCGCGCGACCGAGCGTCAGGCATTGAAAGCATGGCGGTTCAAACCGGCCACGCGTGGCGGCGAACCGGTGGAGGACTGGCAGACGTTGACGGTGCGATTCGACATCAACTGACCGGATTCCAGCCCAACCAAGCGCGTGGCGTGCAATCCTTTACTGGAAATTGCGCCGCGCGCGTCTTATTGAGGGGACATGTCCTTTTTTCGTGATGTATCCTTCCGCAACGCCGGTTCCGACCTGATCGGGTTTTTGCGCACGCCCGGACAGCATAACCCCTGGGTGTTTCTGGCGGCCTGTGTGCCGACCGCGATCATTATCTATACATTCTATCTCGACACGCTGCAGAAAGCGAAGCCGCCGCCGCCAACCGTGACCTATTTCGAAAGCTGGCCGTTGACGCGGACGCTGGATGAATCGAAGGCCGCCATTGCCGAACGCCAGAAGTTGAAGGACGAAATGATCCGGCGCGAGAAAGAGGCCTATAAAGCCTTTGGCCGCGCGGTCGGTATGGATGTTGACCGGATCGAACGTGAGGCAGAGGCCGACCGTGCTGCGCAGAAAGCGAAGGCGACCGCCGCACAATCCGGGGCAGCGAAATAGATTCTCCCGTTCACCAGCGCTACATGGCCGCTGCGTTGGCGCTTGGCGAGCGCGGCGTCGGGCGCACGGGGAATAATCCGTCGGTTGGCTGTATCATCGTCAAAGACGGTTATGTCGTCGGCCGCGGTTGGACACAGGCGGGCGGGCGGCCCCATGCCGAGGCGATGGCGTTGCAGCAGGCAGGCGGTGCCGCGACGGGTTCAGCCATTTATGTCAGCCTGGAACCATGCGGGCATATATCGGAACGCGGCCCGGCATGTGCCGACATTTTGATGGCGGCTAAACCGGCGCAAGTTGTCGTCGCACTGCAAGACCCCGACCCGCGCACCGCTGGCCAGGGCATCGCCAAGCTTCGCAAGGCCGGAATTGACGTCGTTGTCGCCGTCATGGTGTCAGAAGCACGCGCCGCGATGGGCGGTTTTCTGTCGCGTATCGAGCGCGGCAGGCCGCATGTAACCCTCAAACTCGCAACCTCGCTCGACGGCGCGATTGCGATGGCGGACGGGACCAGTCGTTGGATCACAGGCGGCGCGGCGCGAGCCCACGCGCATATCGAACGCGCCCGATGTGACGCGATTTTGGTGGGGGCGGGAACGGTTCGTGCCGACACGCCCCGGCTTGATGTCCGCTTGCCCGGACTTGAAGATCGCGCCCCGCGTCGCGTGATGCTCGGCAGCGGCGACGCGCCCGACGGCTGGGATTCGATTCGGACGCCAGCGGATATTGCCACGCTCGATTGCAATAACCTGATAGTCGAAGGCGGGGCAGCGACGGCGGCATCATTTTTGCGCACCGGTCGGGTCGACCGCTTGCTGCTTTACCGCGCGCCCATATTGATCGGCGGCGGCATGCCGTGCCTCGGCGATATCGGACTGACACAACTGGACGACGCGCACGGGATTTGGCGGCTCATGGACACACGGCGGCTTGGCAATGACCGGGTCGAAGTCTACGCAAGATCTGAAGCATCCTGAGGCGACAATATGTTTACTGGCATCATAACCGACATTGGCACCATCAACAGCGCGGAACAGCGCGGCGATCTCCGACTCGTTATAGGCTGTGACTATGATATGGAGACCGTTGCGATCGGTGCTTCGATTGCATGTTCGGGCGTGTGCCTGACTGTGGTGGACAAAGCGGACGGCTGGTTCGCCGTCGATATATCGGGCGAGAGCGTGGCACGTACCGCGTCGGGCATGTGGGTAGCAGGCACCCACCTGAACCTCGAGCGCGCGTTGAAAGTCGGCGATGAACTTGGCGGGCATATTGTAACTGGCCATGTCGACGGTATCGGGCAAATTGTTGCAACCGAACATATTGGTGATAGCTGCAAGGTAACGATCAGCGTGCCCGCCAATCTTGCGCCCTATATCGCGGCCAAGGGTTCGATTACCGTCGATGGCGTCTCGCTAACCGTGAACACAGTTGAAGACCAGATCGACGGCAATGTGCATTTCACGCTTAATATCATTCCGCATACCGCTGAAATGACTACGCTCCACAACCTGTCGGTGGGCCGCGAGATCAATCTCGAAATTGACGTGCTGGCGCGCTATTTGAAACGCATGGAAGATCTGCGCGTCGTTTAAAACGGTAGCCAGCGCTGCTTCTTGGAAAATCTCATATAACCGACATTGGCACCCAGCCGCAGGCCGCCGCCGACGCGGATCGGAATCATGACGATATCACCGCGCCGTAAATAGCTCGCGTTGAACCCGCCTACCAGATACGCCGCGCCCTCGCCGGCGGGATACCGGCGGTACAGGTCTTCGCTGTCATGGAGATTGTAGACGAGGATAAAGGTGCTGCCCGCATTGGCCCCGGCATCGACACCCACCGACGGGCCGGTCCAGTAAACCGGCTTCTGGCCTTCAATTTTGTGGTTGAGGGTACCCGATCCGTAACGTAAACCGACCACAAATGCGCCGCCCCCTTCGCGCCCGACGATATAGGCATTGGGACGGCCCTGCTTTTTCAAGATGTCCTCGATCAACTTGCCCAACCCTTGTGCACCCTTGCCGAACACGCCTTCCGCCGCCCCGATAAGGTCATCTTCCTGATAGGTAGTCTGATCTGCTGGCGGCGTGACGGTGGACGTTGATTTTTGATGCTCGCTTGTTGGGCCGTCGGTCGGAATACCGTCCTGAACCGTCGTGCTATTTTCTGCAGGCGGGGTTTGAGCAGGGGGCGGCGTACCGAGATCGGAATCGATCGCGTCATTAGGGTCGACCGTCGTGATTTGTGCGCTACCCGGCACAGCGACCATACAGGCCGCCGCAATTACCAGTATCATCCGGGTCCAGATTGTCCCGAACGATGGCTTTGGGACCGATTTGTGCATCACGTGCGCCTCCCGCAAAATAAAGCGAACCTTATGGTTTGCAGCGATGAGCGCACAATGAACGGGCGACGGCATGAGTCTTATTTGCGCCAGAGCGAATCAAACGCGGATTATTCGGCGTGCGCACCGCCGATAATCAATAAGCATTGCAGCCCCCGAAATGCGCCGCTATAGGCCGCCGATGCCAAGCGCGCTGGAGACGTGGGTGAGTGGCTGAAACCAACGGTTTGCTAAACCGTCGTACTGATAATTCGGTACCGAGGGTTCGAATCCCTCCGTCTCCGCCAGAATTGAATCAGGTTGTCCGATTTTCGGAATTCTGGAAAATGCCGGATGAAGGTCGGTCTAAGAGATGCAATAATTAACTTCGGAACGACTGGAATGGGCATCTACCTGCGGCTAGGGTGGCTGGGGCAAATAATGTCAGAGTGACAAGGTTGTAGACGTACTTTTATCTGAAGACTATCGGACCTATAAAATCTGACAAAATCTGATCGACCTTCCCAAGAACTGAATTGAGATGAATAATGTTGCAATCCTCCAGCGTAGCGGTCGATCAATTGGGTGACAATTTCGATTCGCTGAATGGCGAGAGCGGGACGAGTTTTCTGGCTCCGCCGTTGCTGCTGCAATATTGGCAGGTGGTCCTGCGCTGGAAATGGGTAATAATCGGTATTGTTGCCTCTGCCCTCATTGCGGGTCTTGTCATAACCTTGCTGTCGACGCCGGAATATTCGGCAAGGGCGCGGATCGAAATCAGCCGCGACCAGAAGAACATCACCAAAGTAGAAGGACTCGAATCGGCAGACGCCGGACGGGATCTTGAATTTTATCAAACCCAATATTCTTTGCTGGAAGCAAGATCGCTGGCGGAGCGCGTGTCGCGCAAACTACGTCTTTCATCGAACAACGATTTTTTTGCGGCACACGGGGTGTCAGCAGATGACCGGTCGGCAATTTTTGGCGGTGACAATCGTATACTTACCCCGGCTGATCGGGAAAAGCGCGAACGGAAAGCCGTCGATCTCTTGTTGCAGAATGTCGGAATATCGCCAATCCGGGGTTCGGCGCTCATAGACATAAATTACACCAGCGCGTCGCCGCAGTTGTCGGCGCTCATCGCCAACACTTGGACACAACAGTTTATCGACGCGAGCATGGATCGACGGTTTGCATCGACTGCCGACGCGCGCACGTTTCTTGAGGCGCGATTGGCCGATTTGCGGGCAAGATTGGAGACGTCCGAGCGTGATCTGGTAAACTACGCTTCGCAAAAGGGAATCGTCACGCTCAGTCGCACGCAAGGCACGGATGGGAAAACTCAGAGCGAAAGAACTTTAGTGACCGCCGATCTGGAAGCGTTGAATGGCGCCTTGGCTGCAGCTGTGGCCGACCGAATTCAGGCCGAGAGCCGGGCGCGCCAGACAGAGGCCATTTCGAGTTCGGAAGCGCTGTCTAATAACGCGATCAATTTGTTGCGCCAACGTCGCGCTGAAGTCGCGGCGGAATATGCCAAACTTATGGTATTGTTTGAGCCTGGCTATCCTGCGGCGCAGGCATTGTCCGAAGAATTACGAGCTCTGGACGCAGGCATTGCACGCGAGGAAGGTCGGGTTCGCAGCACTCGCACAACGTCACGCGACTCCGAGTATAAGGAAGCGGCGCAGCGTGAGCGCCAACTTGCCGAACGGGTCGAAAGCCTAAAATCGCGCCTCGATCTGCAGCAGCGCGATAGCATCCAATATAATATTTACCAGCGGGAGGCGGATACAAATCGCGAACTTTATGACGGTCTTTTGCAACGATATAAAGAGATTGGCGTTGCAGGGATTGGTTCCAATAATATCGCTATCGTTGATGTCGCGAAGGTCCCGGAGAAGCCGTCGGCGCCGAGTTTGCCATTGAACATGGCTCTTGCGTTACTGGCAGGACTAGGGCTGGCTGCACTTAGCACATTCGCTCTTGACCAGATTGACGAAGGTTTGCGCGATCCGGGGCAAGTCAACCGCCTCTTACAGGTTCCTTTGCTAGGCAGTGTACCGGATGTTGAAGAGTCGGATGCACTCACCATGTTGAATGACGCAAAATCCATGTTGTCGGAAGCTTATTTGAGCGTCAGATCTAATCTGGCTTTTTCCACGGACCACGGTGTCCCGCGCACGTTCATGGTCACCAGTACCCGGGCGGCGGAAGGCAAGAGTACCACGAGCATGGCGCTGGCGACTGTTTTGGGCCGAACCGGCAAGAATGTGTTGCTGATCGATGCCGACATGCGGTCGCCGTCGATCCATGGTTTCTTTGGCCTGGGTAACGCAATGGGATTGAGCAATTTCCTGGCCGGTGACAATGATTGGCGGCAATTGATTTCGCCCCCCGCCATCAAAGGCCTTAGCATTATGCCCGCAGGTCCGATGCCGCCGAGTGCAGCAGAACTTCTCAGCAGTGACCGGATGCTGCTGCTGGTCAAACAATTGCTCGAACATTTTGACCATGTCGTTATTGACTCCCCGCCCATTTTGGGCCTTGCCGACGCACCGTTGTTGTCGCGCGCGGTTGAAGGTTGCGTGTTTGTCGTAGAAGCCGAAGGCGTGGCTGTCCGCGGCGTTAAAGCCTCTCTGGGTCGATTGCAGTCCGTGCATGCGCATGTGTTCGGGGTGGTTCTAACCAAGCTGAAACAGCGTCATGCAGGCTATGGTTACGGCTATGGTTACGGCTATGGTTACGGCACCAAAGATGACAGCTGATCGAAATCACATACACCATCATTTGCAGGACAGGCTTGGGTGGCCATTGGGTTTGCTGGCTTACTTTTTATTGCCTTAAACCCTTCTATACTCGTTCTCGCCGTTGGCGCGTAGCTAACCGAAACTTTGGTCCAAGTAAGAAGGCAGTGTTATATTTATGCACGAGAAACGTATAGCTGTAATTGGTTTGGGCTATGTAGGGTTACCTTTGGCTGTGGAATTCAGCAAGGCGAGTTCGGTGGTTGGTTTTGACATTGATCAGGCACGAATAGATGCCTTGAAGCAGGGTAGAGATAATACTCTAGAGGTCGATGAAGCCGAACTCGCCATGGCATCGCAACTCATGCTAACTTCCGACCCCGCTGATCTTGCCGCAGCCAGCATATATATTGTTACGGTTCCAACTCCTGTTGATGACGCTAAGCGACCTGACGTGAGCGCCCTTATTAGAGCTAGCCAAACAGTAGGGGCTGTTCTCAGTCCAGGGGATATAGTAATTTACGAATCGACTGTTTTTCCAGGTTGCACAGAAGAGGTATGTGTTCCGGTACTTGAAAAACAATCCGGTCTGACTTTCAATGAAGATTTCTTTTGTGGTTATAGTCCAGAAAGAATAAACCCGGGTGACAAGACACATCGCCTTCCTTCAATACGCAAGGTGACGAGTGGCAGTACGCCAGAAACAGCAGAGGTAGTGGACGAGCTGTATCGGCGTATAATTGTCGCCGGAACTTTCAAAGCGAGTAGTATCAGGGTGGCTGAAGCAGCTAAGGTCATCGAGAATACACAGCGCGACGTCAATATAGCCTTGATGAATGAACTAAGTCTGATTTTCAGTCGACTGGGAATTGATACAACTGAAGTGCTGGAGGCAGCGGGTACAAAGTGGAACTTCCTACCCTTCCGGCCAGGGTTGGTTGGTGGACACTGCATCGGCGTTGACCCGTATTATCTTACTCACAAAGCACAGCAAATAGGATATCATCCAGAAGTTATTTTGGCCGGAAGAAGGATAAATGACCAAATGGGAGCATTCGTTGCAGAGAGTGTAGTTAAAATAATGTTGCGTAAAGGCATTCAGATAATCGGTAGTAAAATTTTGATGTTAGGTCTCTCTTTCAAGGAAAACTGCCCAGATATTCGTAATACAAAAGCTATTGATATAGTACACGCATTGGCTCAATATTCTACGTCAGTAGATATTTATGACCCTTGGGTTGATCCAAGTACAGTAAAACATGAATATGGACTAGATTGCTTATCCAATATCTCGATCAACGGTGAATACGATGCCATTGTGGTTGCTGTTGGGCATGATCAATTTGTCGAACTCGGCGAGGTTGGTATTAAGGCGCTGGGCAAGGCAAATGCTGCAATATTCGATGTTAAAGCAATTCTGCCTCTTAATGCTGTTGACGGAAGACTCTGACGATGAAAATTTTGCTGACTGGCACCGCAGGCTTCATCGGGATGCATACTGCGCTGAAACTTCTGGATAGGGGTGACGAAGTAATCGGCATCGATAATTTGAATGATTATTATGATGTGACCCTTAAGCATGCGAGGTTATCCATACTGGAAAAGTATGATGGATTTTCGTTTCGAAAAATTGACATTTCTGACAAAGATGCGGTCGCAAAATTGTTTGCGGACGTTAAGCCACAGCGAGTGATTAATTTGGCAGCTCAGGCAGGGGTTAGATACTCTCTGCAGAACCCGCATGCATATATAGATGCCAACATTCACGGCTTTCTCAATATTCTTGAAGGGTGCCGAAACTATGAAGTCGAGCATTTGGTCTACGCAAGCAGTTCAAGCGTGTACGGAGGAAATACCGCACTTCCATTTCATGAGCACCAAAATATCGATCATCCCGTCAGCCTGTACGCGGCTACGAAAAAGGCTAACGAACTCATGGCGCATACATACAGCCATTTGTTTGGTTTGCCGACGACAGGTTTGAGGTTTTTCACAGTTTATGGCCCTTGGGGTCGCCCCGACATGGCGTTATTTCTCTTTACCAAGGCTATTCTTGATAATCGACCGATCGATATATTTAACTACGGTAATATGACGCGCGATTTTACTTACGTAAACGATATTGTTGAGGGTGTTGTCCGATTACTGGACAAAGTCGCTGAGCCAGATCCGGCGTTTGACTCGGCCAATCCAGACCCCGCAACCAGCAACGCGCCATATCGTGTGTTTAACATTGGGAACAATCAGCCCACCAAGCTTATGGACTACGTTGCTGCGATCGAAAAATCACTCGGTGTGGAGGCTAAGAAGAACTTTCTTCCAATGCAACTAGGGGATGTTGGCGCGACTGCGGCTGCAACAGGTAATCTCGAGCAGTGGGTGCATTTCCGACCGGATACACCAGTGGAGGTTGGTATTTCAAGGTTCATTGATTGGTATATTGAGTATTATGGAATAAATAGAACAAGTTAGCATGAATTTCGTCAACGAATTGTGTATTTTCAGTGGACCAAAATATATGTCAAAAACAGCGTTAATAACCGGAATAACCGGTCAAGACGGTGCTTATCTTGCAGAATTTCTGATACGAAAAGGATATGTTGTTCATGGACTCAGGAGAAGGACGTCCTTGTTCAATACCAGTCGTATCGACCATCTGTATTCAGATCCGCATGAGCACGACGGCAAGCTGATACTGCATTATGGGGATATGACCGATTCCAGCAGTTTGATGCGCGTCGTTAGCGAAGCCCAGCCTGATGAAGTTTATAACTTAGCCGCTCAAAGCCATGTGGCGGTCTCATTTGAAGAGCCAGAATATACGGCGAATTCGGATGCCGTTGGTGTTCTCCGTCTACTTGAAGCACTCCGAATTGCAGGCATGGCTGAAACGGTACGCTTTTACCAAGCGTCGACGTCAGAGTTATATGGCTTGGTCCAAGAAACGCCTCAACGCGAAACTACTCCATTCTATCCCCGCTCGCCTTATGCCGTAGCAAAGCTTTATGGCTATTGGATTACCGTGAACTACCGTGAAGCATATGGCATGTATGCGTGCAACGGAATATTATTCAATCACGAATCACCCATTCGCGGTGAAACTTTCGTGACGCGAAAAATCACTAGGGCATTAGCAAGAATCAAGCTCGGCCTTCAAAAATGTCTATTTTTAGGTAACCTTGATGCAATGCGAGATTGGGGTCATGCGAAAGACTATGTAGAAATGCAGTGGATGATGCTGCAGCAGAATGCACCGGAGGACTTCGTCATAGCTACAGGTCACCAGTATAGTGTGCGCAGATTTACCGAATTGGCGGCAGCACACTTGGGCTTGGACATCGCTTGGCGGGGCAGCGGAGTCGATGAGTGCGGCTTTCTTCCTGATGGACGCTGTGTGGTGGCTGTCGACCCAGGATATTTCCGACCGACGGAGGTTGAAACTCTTTTGGGGGATGCCAGCAAGGCCAAGTCGAAACTGGGTTGGGAACCAAAAACCAGTTTCGAAGAATTGGTTGCGGAAATGGCAGAAGCGGATTTGGCGGCTGCGGAGTTCGAATTGCAGCGCAGTAACGGCCCAAGTAAATCACTTTACTAGGTCATTCTATTCGTCATTATTGATTAAGTGAAGGTGAAAAAAGTGAAGATTACGCAGTGCCGATTGTGCGGTTCATCAGATATTGAGCTAGCTGTCGATTTGGGCTTTCATCCTCTGGCCGACACCTTTTTGCCTGAAGACCTTCAATACGGGCCCGAGGCTTCGTTCCCCTTGCAATTAGGGCGTTGTGCACCTTGCGGTCACGTTTTTACGCTCTATGCGGTTTCGCCTGAAGATCGATATCAGAAGCAGGATTACAGCTATGATTCATCAAATTCCAAAGTTGCGATCGACCATTTTGGGGAGTTCTGCCAGGCCGCATTGGCAAACCACCAATTAACGCAACACGCCCGTATAGTTGATATTGGCAGCAACGTAGGCACCCTGCTGCAACATTTTCAAGCTGCCGGCTTCCCTAATGTTTTAGGTGTTGAACCATCGACGAATATTGCAGAGATTGGACGCGCAAATGGCGTATCGACGATAAACGCGTTTTTTGATGACGTCGCTGTCAACGAGATAGCCAAAGATGGACAAATAGAATTATTTTTGAGTTCGAACGTGGTCAATCATGCCGATGATTTGCCATCGTTGCTTGAAAATGTCTCCAGATTGCTGAACCCGACCGGTCGTTTTGTGTTTGAAGTTCCTTACTTGCTCGATCTTGTGCAGCGCACTGCATTTGACACCATCTATCATGAGCACGTGCATTATTTTGCGGTTAAGCCACTGCTCGCCTGTCTAGAACGTAGTGGTTTCTCAATCGAGAAGGTCGAGCGATTAGAATATATGTGCGGTTCTATTCGCGTATATACCAAAAAGGGCGGAGTTACGTCTAAAGCGGCTAAGTCCTTAATAACAGACGAGGAGGCCTTTGGCCTTTATGAGCCAGAAACTTACAGAAAGTTTATGGGGCGCGTGCAAGCTGCAAAGATCAGGGTCAACCAAGCTCTTTGGCAAATCCGCGCCGCGGGCGGAAAAGTTATTGGCATCGGGGCTGCCACGAAGGGCAACACATTCCTAAACTATTGTCGGATTGATAGCGATCTGGTCGCTTATATCGCTGACTCATCACCATTAAAGATCGGAAAGCGTACGCCAGGTTCGCACATACCAATCGTGGCCGACGATGCGATCGATTTGGAGGCGACGCATGCGTTGATATTGCCTTGGAATATTGCGGATTTCCTCAAACTGAAGCTAGCGCATCTGCAATTGAAATTTTATGTGCCGCAGGTCGAAACACTGGAATAATAAGGAATTGAATATGGAAATCATTAATCTTCAACCAGCTCACGAAGATGATCGAGGGGCAATAACTGACCTTATCGACGATGAAACGATTAATGCAGTGACGCTGATTACATTTAAAAAAGGTGCAGTGCGCGCAAATCACTATCATGAACATACTATTCAGTGGAATTATGTGATTGATGGTTCAATTCTGTTGGTTACCCAGATGCCAGATGGAGCAAGGAGCGAGCGTGTGCTGGAAAAGGGTGCATTTGCTGTCACGCGTGAGCATGAGAGGCACGCACTAAAGGGGATTACTGCCTCTACAGTATTAATTCTCACTAAAGGCCCCCGGGCAGGTTCGGAGTATGAGAATGATACGTTCAGGCTTGCCGAGCCGCTTATTGATCCTCGGAGTTAATGGTAATGGTAATGGAGGTGTTGGTGCCGGTCTCGCGTCCACAAATGGGGGATGCAGAAATCGCGTTTGTTAATGAAGCGATGAGAGAGAGTGCAATTTCGGGATTGTACGGCACTTTTCTTGATCGTTTTGAAGAGGAGTTTGCTGCGTTTTGCGGAACCCGTTATGCGGTTACATGCTCAAACGGTACGACCGCGCTTCACCTTGCGTTGGTTGCAGCTGGAGTAAAGGCGGGTGATGAGGTGCTGGTCTCTACTTTGACAAATATGGCATCATTCTTTGCAGTGCTGTATATTGGCGCCAAGCCAGTTCCTGTTGATATAGACAGGGCAACTTTGACTATGGATCCTGTCGACTTAGCGAATAAGATAACTGGGCGGTCCAAGGCTATCATGGTTGTTCATCTTTTCGGTCAGATGACCGAGATGGAGCCAGTAAATCAACTAGCCAAAAATCATGGGTTGTTGGTAGTCGAAGACTGTGCGGAAGCGCATGGAGCGACTTACCGCGATAAAGTGGCTGGTAGCCTGGGCGATGCTGGATGTTTCAGCTTTTTTGCTAACAAGATCATCACTACCGGTGAAGGCGGAATGTTAACAACAAATGACGCGGGTCTGGCCAACAAAGCGAGAAACCTGAAGGCATTAGCGTTCGGTTCAGCAAACAAGTTCATGCACCAAGATATCGGCTATAACTATCGAATGACCAATGTTCAGGCGGCAATAGGTTGTGGCCAGATGTTGAAGGCAAACGATTTGATTGAAAAAAGGCGAGAGATTGCCCGTTTTTATACAAACAGGTTGACTCCTTATAGCGAGCATATCGATTTTCCTGTTCACAGATCACATGCCAAGAATGTCATCTGGATGTACCATCTGGTATTAAAGGGTGCATTGCTTGACAAGCGCACCGAGATAATGGGGGCTCTTCGAGAGCAGGGCATTGAAACTCGAGAAGGGTTCATACCGTTTAATCTTCAGGACATATTTCTTGTTCAAGGTATTGTGGAGCGTGACACCTGTCCCGTGGCCAACTCAGTTGCATATTCAAGCTTCTATTTGCCCACGGGGCCCGCAATGGACGACACGCAGCTAGACTATGTTGCATCCAAATTCTGTCAAATCCTCGACAGATTGATCTAGAATTAATCAAATCAGTAATCCACTCCGCGGCATCACTTTTTAGTGCCGGTCGGGATTATTTAGTCTGCGATTGTTTCTCGCATGTTAGCACAAGGACAATATAATGACTGTATTCAATACGCTGTATGCCGATCAGTATGATCTGCTTTACAACGAGAAAAGTTACGATGCTGAATGTGATTTGATCGAAGAAGCTTTTAGGCGCTTCGGTGCGGATACTACTGGAACGCTGCTTGATGTAGGATGCGGAACAGGAAAGCACTCGATTGAAATGTCAGAGCGGGGCCACAACGTAACGGGGATTGACATATCCGAAGCCATGCTCGCTCGAGCGCGTACTAATGCCGCGATCCTGTCAGAAACTAGGCGGCCCCAGTTCATCCACGGCGATGCAACGAGCTTTCATTGCGGCAACGTTTTTGATCGTGCGATCATGATGTTTGCGGTTGTTGGTTATATGACGTCCAACGAAGATGTACTTGCTGCCCTTACAAATGTTCGACGCCACTTGAAACCGGGGTCAATATTTGTTTGCGACTTTTGGTATGGTCCATCGGTCCTTGCGCTAAAGCCAACCGACCGAGTGCGAGTGTTAGATTTGCCAAATGAGCAGATTGTACGTGCGACCAACACGATTCTCGACCCTTTAAGCCATACAGCGAAAGTTACTTTTCGACTCTGGAAAATAAAGGGCAACCAGAATACCGAAAAGTCACAAGAAGTCCATAATCTTCGATATTTCTTTCCTCAAGAAATGCGGATGATGCTTGGCATGTCGGGATTCGAAATGAATAGTATTTCGGCCTTCCCGTCGCTCGATGAAGCGCCATCGGACGCAACTTGGAATGCCTTAGTTGTCGCAACAGCTTGCTAAGCGCTACGACGATAATGAATAGAACAAGCCCCTACAATCCGGTATGTTTTTGTTTCGACTGCAAAACGACTGAATCGGCCGCGAAATGATGAGGCGCGTTAACCGGAGCATGTTTCAGAAAAACCTTAGTTGGCAGATGCTGGGAAGCGTGGGACAGATCGGTTGCAGCGCGCTCATATTAGTTGTTTTAGGGCGCGGCCTCGGTGTTGCGGAATTTGGACTATTTTCCATCATCATGGGGATTGTGATCGTAGGGGGCTCTCTTTTCGAACCAAGAATGCAAGATATAGTAGCCAAACAATTTTGGACTCTGTCGGACAGCAGAATCTTATCCCCAGGGCAATGCCGTCAGATAGCGGACTTAATCTTGGTCGAATCGATAGGGAAAATAGTTCCTTTTGTGGGGCTTATATTGTTTTCTTCATCGCTTGCTCATCTGCTCAATCTGCCGACTAACGCAACGACGCCGATCGGAATCGCAGCCTTGGGAATGTTTACATCGCGTTTAGGGATGGGTGTTTCTCTGGGTCTTCTTAGGGTCAGCGGGAGAAGCGACCTTTGTGCATATAGTCAGGTTGGTGAAGCCGCGGTGAGGCTGATCCTATTACTCTGTTTGGTTGCGACATCTACTCTCAATGTTACGAGCGCGATCATTGTGCAGTCATTAACGGCTACGGCCGGGGTTGGTGCCCAATGGCTTTTTGTTTCACGAAATGTGATAAAATTAAATAATATCTGGTCCGGCGTGTCGGATGCAAAACTGACTGCTCGGCTACGCCCAGTTCGCCGTCTGCTTTTTTCCAATCTCGGCTTGTCTTGGACCGATCTAATGAATAAGGATCTTGATGTTACTCTCATCTCACCGTTTTTAGCGATCGAACTGGTCGGACTTTACAAGATGGCAAAAAATGTGACCTTGCTTATTTGGCGAGCTGTTGATCCATTTTTCCTTGCAATGATGCCGGAGCTCAGCAGATTAACAGCATTGGGACAGTTAGCCGATGTGAAAAAATTCGTATTGAAAAGTTCCATTTGGCTCTGTGCAGTTTCAATGGCCGTTTTCGGTGCCACATATACAGGCGTACAGATTTTTGGCGTTAATGTTTTTGGTAATGATTTTGCTCAATTATCATCATTATTGCCGTTAATGGCTATCGGCATGTTAGGGAGCGCACCATTGATTTGGGGACATCCGCTTGCGGTTGCGATAGGAAGGCCAGACATTGTGCTTGTCGGCAGTTTAGCCAGCGCTATTTTCGGAGTGGGATCACTCCTTGTGCTTGTTCCGCCTTTCGGTGTTTATGGTGCCGCAATCGGATGGTCGATCACCTTTCTTATGAACTTCGCCATTGTTGCCATTTGGTCAATTCATCTGCTTCAAAATCAAACAGAGCGCGGAGTCCTGTCGTAACCGCAGCTCCATGCGTACCCATTGTGCTTGCTTAAAACAGGCTTTCATAGCAAACGCGTGCAATGCAATACGCCACCCAATCCCCTACGCAGAGCCGCTTACCGAAATCTGAAAGTTTTGACCAACCCGGTATAATACGCAAGCCGGTCATGGCTGCTGCTTTGCTAATGACTCTCGGCGGGATATTATACGTAAACCCTTACAGCGTGTTGGGATTTGCCTATTATCTTTTAATTTGGCATGTTCTTATCTTTCTGTTCCATCGTCGAGATCTGGGTACGTTTTCATTTGCATTCAGTATTAACTCAGGCCTGATAGCATTATATTATGTGGTGCAAACATATGTATATCCTGAAACATATGGAACAAGCTCGCCGCTTGGATCTTGGACAGATGATTCATATTTCTTCTCTTTAGTTGCCGACTCGGTGCCGACTGGAATGCAAGTTCGAGAGTATTATTATTTATATTCTCATGAATTTTCTAACGTATTAAAGGCGGTATCGCTCTTACCAATCCATCATCCGATGGACGTGATATTTTTTCAATCTGGGACCGCTGCCTTGTTATCGACATTTGTCCGGCGCTTCATGCTGGTAAATGGGAATGACCTAAAGTCGGCAAATGCCGCATATGTTCTGACAATAATTTGTCCGTTCCTGCTAATGAACGGTGGAGCGCTTTTGCTTAGGGACACTTTTGCCGCCGCGTTATTTATATACTCGTTGAGTTGCGTCAGTGAACGAAAGTGGCTGCTGGCGGTTTTGGCCATCATGACACAGCTCGCCATTCGTCCGGGCACAGCAATCATCCTGTTACCGGCCTACTTCATCATTTACCTCCCAAATTTAAGGGGTCTAGATGCAAAAAAACTAGCGGCTTTCGTCTTCGGACTACCGGTGTTGGTTATCATTGGCGTTGGACTTGGTGCGAATCTGATCGATTCTTCCATATTTTTGCAATATCTCGATAGGATAAGCTTAGATGGCCGTGAGGTGATTGCAGACCTGACCGCAGATGCGAATGCTAACCAGATCTTTTTAGCGATCCAAAATATGCCGTTTGTGCTTAAATTTTCTCTCAACGGTATATACATGTTCCTATACCCATTTTTTAATCCGGCCAGCGCATTCGTTGGTCAGTTTTTCGACACGAGAGCGATATTACTCAATCTCGTTGTTCCCATAGAGACGCTCTGGCTCAACGCCTGGTTTTTTGCCGGCGCGATAACCAAATTCAAGGCAATACCGCAGCAACGAAATGTTGTAGTTGCGATTATTGTTTCTCTTTTGATATTAGGTACTTATTCTTTGCAAACCCGCCATAAGACGATTATTTATCCAATTTATTATGTTATTGTAGCCATAGGCTTCGCACGATCAACAAAGGCAGAGCGCCGCTTCGGCTATATTGTGAGCAGCGCACTGCTCGCTAGCCAAATTGCTATTAATGTTCGATAAGAGGCAGGAAGAGACTTGGAAAAAATGAGAGTGCAACGCTTCACTAGTATATATATAGTTGAACCTGAAAGCCAGGGATGGATTATTGAGCGGTTAATGAGAGATTTGGCCTGTGAATTGGAACGATTAGGTTGCAATGTTAATATTGGTCGAGGTACGGAATATAGCGGCCAAGAAATTATTTTAAACTCGCGCTACCTGACTCCATTTTTTGATGAAAGAGCTAAAATTAATTCTGTATTTATAACACATGTTGATGATAGAATTAGAGAAGCGGAATTAAAACGTACATTCATATCTTTTAACAGCTTCGTGTGCATGTCACCACATGATGCAGATTTCGTGACAGCTTTAAAAGGTGGGTCTGACGGAGTGGTCGGCTTAGAGTTACCGTTGCGCGATCAGAGTGTTCGACCGATTCGACTAGCTATATTTTCTGCTTGTTATAAAGATAAGAGGAAGAACGAAGATTGGATATTGGAATATTTCTCTAGTCGACCTAAAGAATATCGAGATTATTTTATTTTCTGTTTCCTTGGATCTGACTGGGAAAGATTTTCTTGTAAACTGGCCGCCGCTAATTTGAATTTCGAGATTTCAAGATATTCCAATAGCCTACAAGGAGAGTATTTTCTTTATAAAGAAAAGCTCATTTCAATGGATGCATTATTGTATCTTGGATTTGATGGCGGCGCGATGAGCGTGTATGATGCGATTAATGCTGGCATTGATATTATTGCTACCGATATCAGCTATCATCGCGATCTGGGAACACTCGCGCGGCTTTTTGACGATCGCACCGGCTTCTTCGATGAGATGGATCGTCTATTCAAGAAAAGCGCCGATAGTCGACAGGTAGTGCAAACAAGGTCAGTTGCGAACTATGCGCGGAGATTAATGCTTCACTGGGAGAGTATTGTGCAATTAAACGGAAACGATCTTAGAGTTGAAAATTTCCCAGAGAATTCAAGTGAAATAATATCAGAGTTTAGGGGTAGGTATAAGAAGCTTGATTATTCCCGAGTTCGT
Organism: Sphingorhabdus sp.; assembly: GCA_040007915.1. Taxonomy (GTDB): domain Bacteria; phylum Pseudomonadota; class Alphaproteobacteria; order Sphingomonadales; family Sphingomonadaceae; genus Sphingorhabdus_B. Next base: position 69,210 of record JBDTUD010000001.1, on the reverse strand, counting down.
TCAGGAATAATTCGATATATCCAATATATCAAGCACAGATAGTACTTTTTATACTTAAAAGAAAGTTGAATTGAAATGGATAACTGGAATAATATTTCAGATTTTCTGCAATACTGGTTTGATAATAACGAGCTGGCGGACGAAGATCAAAGGGTCTTTGAAAAATATTATGAAAAGTACCGTAAGGATTTTAATCCATATCTTCGTCATCATTTTGCACAGCAAACTTTAGAGATCGGTAACTCTATAAGGCGTAAAAGGGCACCAAGACTTTTAGAAATTGGAACTGGCTGCGGGACGGAGGCTCTTTGGTTCGCGTTACTCGGTGCTGAAGTTACAACAATCGATCTGAAGCCTGAGCGGTTAGCCGTGGCCCGGGCGCGCCGTGACTGGCTTGAGCGCAAAATTGGGCGGTCGTTAAACATCAAATTTGTCGAGGCATCGATATTTGAATTTCAGTCTGAGGCGCTATTCGACCTTGTGTGGATGGAGCAGGCTTATCACCATATTGAACCTCGCGAAGAGCTAGCGCCGCTCTTATTTAAGCTGCTTGGCCCGAATGGTGAATGCCATATAAGCGAAGCCAATGCTTGGAATCCGATGTTACAGGCGCAGCTCTTTTCGATACGCGGGTTTCGCACTAAAGGTGTATTCTATGACAATCAGGGCAAGCGCCACCCATATGGCGACGAGAGAATAACAACCCCATTTGCGCTGCGCAGAACTCTATTAAAGGCAGGTTTTTGGTCAGCGAAATCTCGAAATTTTCGACTGTTGCCGAGCTCAAATCCGCCGTTGTGGTGGCTGAAGGTCGAGGCGGCAATTTTGGTTATTCTTCCCGCCGCTTCGACCCATTACAATGTGATTGGCACAAAAAAATGAGGGTTTTGCACGTTATTTCAGGACTAGGTTTGGGGGGCGCTGAAAGATTTTTATGTAGGCTATCACGGCAATTGGCTGCCCAATATGAAGTTGAGCAGCTTGTTGTCAGTATAGATTCTCGGGGTGATTCCGATATAGGTTATATGTTTGAGAGATGTGAAGTTGTGTATTTAAATGCCGGTTCGTTGTCGGGACTGCTTTCAGCACCCACGAAATTGGCGGCAGTTATTGACGCCTTTGCACCTGACATCGTTCAAAGCTGGCTTTACCGGGCCGACCTGGTCGCCTCTCTGGCGAAGTGGCGGCAACAAAAAATGCCGCTTCTCTGGAATATTCGCTGTGCGGACGCTATTTTACCGCTAACAACAAGGCTGCTTATTAAAGGGTGTGCATTGCTGTCGCGCTGGGCCCCCAACCGCATCATTGTTTGCGGGCACCGCGCCCTAAACGTCCATCGTCGTCTTGGATATGATGCGTCCCGGATGACTGTCATAAACAATGGTTATCAGTTCGACGATTTTCCGTTGCTACAGGAAAAGATGTCTGTCGGACCTACATCAGCAGAGCGACCTTTTGTCATTGGCGCAGCCGGGAGATTTGATCCTTCCAAGGACTATAAAAATCTGCTCAATGCATTTGCAATTTTGAGAAAGCAGGGGCGAAGAGTTAAGCTGGTGATTGCCGGCAAAGGTTGCTCATATAAAAATAACGAAATAGCATCTCTGATAGATGAATTGAAGCTCCGCGATTTTGTAGAGCTGCACGGGGAGGTGTTGGATATGGCTGAATTTTACGGCAGCCTCGATGCCTTTTGTCTTTCGTCCGTCAGTGAAGGATTCCCAAACGTGGTGTGTGAGGCAATGGGATATGCTGTCTTGCCCGTCGTTACCGACGCAGGCGATGCGGCCGACATCGTCGGCGAAGCAGGAATCGTTGTGCCAGTTTCGGATAGCGTTAGACTCGCCGCGGCGCTGGTCGAGGTCATCGATTTGCCAGAAGCAGAACGTAGTCGACGTAGGCATATGGCCGCCAGTCAAGTGCGCTTACGCTTTGATATCGATCAGATCGCGCAGACGTATTTTGAAACATACACAGAAGTTTTGGAACAGCAGAGGTCAACCTGAAAGATGTGCGGAATAGCTGGATTTCTCGCAGAAAGTTGGCGTGGCCGCGACGTTGAAAGTCGGCAGGTGCTACGTTCGATGGGCGATAGCATTGCCTACCGCGGCCCGGATGCAGAAGGCTACTGGGTCGATTCAACTTTCGGCATCTGTATGGTACACCGACGTCTGTCGATTATTGACCTGACAGAAGCCGGGGCTCAACCCATGCAATCGCGTAGCGGTCGCTATATATTACTGTTAAATGGAGAAATATATAATCACGCCGAATTGCGACAGCGATTTGAAGGACCTTGGCGCGGAACGTCGGACACGGAAGTTTTTTTAGAGGCTATAGACAATCTCGGTATAGTATCTGCAATCAAGCAGGCTGTCGGAATGTTTGCTTGCGCAGTTTGGGATAAACATGAACGGACGCTAACTCTTGGTCGAGATAGAATGGGTGAGAAGCCACTCTATTACGGGTGGCAGGGTTGCGGATCCCAAAAAGTATTTCTATTTGCCTCGGAACTACCGGCTATCTGTGCTCATCCCTCGTTTATAGCGGAGATCAACCGCACTGCTCTTGCCAATTTCATGCGTTATAATAACGTTGGAGGAGATCAGTCGATCTATCGTGGAATCAACAAACTTCGGCCAGGCTGCCTGCTTGTAGTTGATCAAGGTGGGCATCATCACGAGACGTTATACTGGTCGGTGGCAGAAGCTGCGATATCCGGCGTTAGCGACCAATATGACGGTTCCGACACGGATGCTATTTTAAATGTTGAGAATCTTCTGCGGCAATCGGTACAACAGCAAATGCTCGCGGATGTACCCGTCGGTGCATTTCTTTCCGGTGGCGTCGATTCATCACTAATAACTGCCTTAATGCAGGAGCAGTCCTCCACGCCAGTACGTACATTTTCTATAGGATTTGAAGAAGAGGGGTACAATGAGTCGAAATATGCGCGCGCAGTCGCGCGCCATCTGGGCACCGAGCATACAGAGATGTTTGTCACGGTACAGGATGCACTCGAAATTGTCCCCCAGCTACCTGAAATTTTTTCGGAGCCGTTTGCCGATTCCTCTCAGCTACCGACATATTTGTTAGCTAAGTTGACGCGCGAGCATGTTACGGTCGCGCTTTCAGGAGACGGAGGTGATGAGCTATTTGGCGGATATAACAGGCATCAATTTGCGCATTCAATTTGGCCCAAGATAAGAAAGTTGCCACAGCCGGTTCGTGGGGTCGCTGCCCAAATTTTGTTGAGCGCTTCACATAAAAATATTGATCGTGTTGCGGAGCTTTTTCGGTTGAAGCATTACTGGAACAGATTGAGCGAAAAATCTTTTAAAGCCGGAAATGCAATTTCAAGCAGTAATAGATTTGATCTATACAATAATATTGTTTCGCATTGGCAAGACCCTAGTGAAATTGTTTTAGGTGACAGTGTATCTGGATATTATAGTTCTTATTTTGAGAATAGTCTGAATGTTTTAGGAGAATCTGAGTGGATTATGTCTCAGGACATGATCCACTATTTACCTAATGACATTCTAACAAAAGTTGATCGTGCGGCTATGGCCGTCTCACTCGAAGCTCGAATACCTATGTTGGACTATCGCTTGGTTGAGTTTGCGTGGCGCTTACCAATGTCTATGAAATTGCGCAACGGAACAAGCAAATGGGTGCTTAGGGAGATATTGTATCGCCACGTTCCCCAATCATTGATTGATCGCCCGAAAACTGGCTTTGCTGTACCTATTGGAGATTGGTTGCGAGGTCCGTTGCGGGATTGGGCAGAAGACTTGTTGGAGCCGACTCTTCTGAAAGCGCAGAACTATCTGCGCCCAGAACCAATACAAAAGGCATGGACCCAGCATCTTAGCGGCAAACGCGATTTATATGCGCCGTTGTGGAATATTTTGATGTTTCAGGCATGGCTAAGAACGAGCAAGGCAGCCTTGTAGCAACCCAATTCTTCTTTGCCCCGCCAAATTGCAAAAGCGCAGCAAAGGAAAAGGTTCAATATCTCGATATATTTGGGTGCTGACGTGACCCCCAACTTTCATCCAGTTGCGATTAGAGTCCCATCGTTGTTGTTGCGCGATTGCGCGGGTGAAGCAAGGGGCTGCGTAGCATAGCCTCCGGCTATGCGGAGCGAAGCAGCCCCTTGCTTTTTCAGTTCAGCGGCGAACGTCGCCGGGGTGGTATATCCGAGCGACGAGTGCGGCCTCCCGGTGTTGTAATCATCGGCCCATGCGGCGATCTTTTCACGGGCATGATCGAGGCTGGTGAACAACGTCTCGTTGAGCAGCTCGTCACGCATGCGCCCATTAAAGCTTTCGACGAACGCATTCTGGGTCGGCTTGCCCGGCGTCGTGTAATGCCACTCGACCCTGGCCGCGCCGCACCATTCCAGCACCGCGTTCGAGGTCAGCTGGGTACCTCCAAAAACCTCTCGTATTTGAGCGAGTGATCTGATTCAGTGTTTCCATCAGGAGGCGGTTATGAAGCAGGCAGGATTGTTCGGATTATCGGATCATTTGAAGCGGCTGTCAGCGAACGGCGATCCGCTGGAGGAACTGGAGCGGATTGTTGATTTTGAGGGCTTTCGTGTGATCCTCGATAACGCGCTGGCCTATGCCGATGGTTCGAAGGGCGGACGCCCGCTTTATGATCCGGCGGCGATGTTCAAGATACTGATCCTTGCAGCACAAAATAATGTCCCCGATGCGCGCATGGAATATCTGATCCGCGACCGACTGAGTTGGCTCCGCTTTCTGTGCTTTGATCTTGGCGCACCTACGCCTGATGCTAATACGATCCGGCTGTTCAGGGAGAAGTTGACCCAATCAGGGACGCTGCAGGTACTGTTCGCTGCGTTCGACAATCGGCTGCGCACCAACGGCTATCTCGCCATGGGAGGGCAGATTGTCGACGCCACGCTGGTGGCCGCTCCCAAGCAGCGTAATACCCAGGAAGAGAAGGACGCGATCAAGGCAGGCAAGTCCGCCGATGAAGTCTGGCCTGACAAACCCGCCAAAGCAGCGCAAAAGGACGTGGATGCGCGATGGACGGTGAAGTTCGCCAAGGCCCGTGCGACGGTTGGGGGTAAGCCGCAGATCGACATTGCCATCCCGAGCTATGGCTACAAGAATCACATCGCCATTGATCAGCGCTTTGGCTTCATCCGCAAATCTGTGGTCACGCACGGTGCCCGCCATGACGGATCGCAACTGCGTGAAGTGGTGACAACCGACAACACTCGGTGCTCCCCAATCCCCCGGATTGGCTGCGCTTCCTCATCATCCGACGTCTAGGCGGACACTGCTTACCGCTCAAAGGCCAATGAGGCGTGGCTCAAATCGAAGGGCCGCGTCAGCCGCATCCACCGCAAAAAGCCAAAGGGCAAACCCCGCTCAGAGGCACTGCGCGCAGCCAATCGGACAAAGTCCAAGATACGCGCACGGGTCGAGCATGTCTTTGCGCAGCAGAAGGCACACATGGTTCTGTTCATCCGCACCATCGGTATCAAGCGGGCTGAAGCCAAGATCATGCTCGTCAACCTCGCCTATAATATGCAGCGCCTGATCTTCCACGAGCGACGGGCAGCAACGGGATAAGTGCGTCCAAAGGAAAGGAAAATCGCCATGTAGATGCCATTCGAGCCGCCAAAAGACGCGCAATCAACGCACAACCAGCCTCCCAGAGCCAAAGTCCATCAGATCAGCCGGTTAATGGAGGTGTCCAGCTCGGTCCCATTATCGCTGACGATCATGCCGGGCTTGCCGCGCCGCCTGCGCTGTCAGGGATCGCCGCCAAGCATTCGCATGTGGCATCGTCAACTACGTTGAGCACGCGGAACCTGCGGCCCGTCACCATCTGGTCATGCACGAAGTCGAGGCTCCAGCGCTGGTTGGGCAGCGCCGGAACGGGTGCCGGTGCGCGGGCACCAACCGCACGTTTGCGCCCCTTTCGCCGTCGCACGGTCAGGCCTTCCTCGCGATACAGCCGCTGGGTCTTCTTGCGGTTGATTATGATCCCGCCGCGCCGCAGCAGCACATGCAGCCGACGATAGCCGAACCGGCGGCGCTGATGCGCCAGTTCCCGCAGCTTCTCGCGCAAAGCACCGTCATCACCGCAACGCGACTGGTAACGGATCACCGTCTGATCCGCCCCGACAACCCGACACGCCCGCCGCTCGCTAACATCAAGCAGGGCCTGAAGATGCGCGACCGCTTCACGCCTTGCAGCGGGAGTCACCATTTTTTTGACAGCAGGTCCTTTAGACCTGCGTTATCCAGCATGGCGTCCGCCAGTAACTGCTTGAGCCGCCCCTTCTCGTCCTCCGGCGCTGGCAATCGCTTGACTTCAGACACGTCCAGTCCGCCATACTTGGACTTCCAGTTGTAAAGCGTCGCTTCCGATATCCCGTGCTTGCGCGCAAGATCAGCCGTCTTGCCACCAGCCTCCGCCTCTCGCAAAACCCCTATAATATGCTCTTCCGTAAACCGTGATCGCTTCATCTGTCCGTCCTTTCTCAGGGCCGGACTCTAATTATAAATGGCGGGAATTTAAGGGGGTCACGTCAGTGCCAAGGAACCCCTCTGAGTTGCAGCGCTGTCAATATGCGCTTCGGTATATCAGATAGAGCAAATTGCAGTGAAGCTGCATTACGAATTAGCCCACTGTCAGCAAAATACCCTATACCGTTATGGCACCCATTTTTTATCGCTACAAATGTTACTTCATCGATTAAGTCATTATAGATTTCGCCGTTAACCACATAATGCCCAACATCATTTATATCGTTTGGATACGTAAGCATTACAAATAAATCTTGGCCCCGATTATCGACTTCGAACAAAGCTGTGCCTTGGTCACTTTGAGCCGAATTAAGAAATACTTCGGCTGTAGCCGCGGTAGAAAATGAATCGAAAGTAACTAGAAAATCTCGTGACATACGGGGTTCTACAGTCACAAAATCGACTCCGATTTTCTTCAAGAAATTAGCATGGTCCTTAAGTCGCCAATAAAAAGTGACGTCAGAGTGCGGGTCCTGATGAAGCCCCGTCGCCAGCATCACTCGGCTTTGGGGGAACCGAGCACGTGTACGGCCCAAAATCCGATCATATGCGGTGTACACGTCCAGCAATGGATCGTGCTTGGGTGCAATATACCATTCAGGATTCCGCATTGGGCCGTCATAAATAGTCGACGAAAACATAAAGTGATGCTGTATATGTGCAGCAGCATTCAGAAAGAGTGTGGCGAACTGCGTTCGCTTTTTCGCAACAGAGCGCAAAAACAGATCGCTGAGCAGAAGGTCAAGAAAAATCGCTTTAAACCAAGGCTTCGTTCGAGCTTGCGTAATATAATTGAAATATGCGGGGTAACTTGAGGGCAACGCAGTCAGAGCTCCCCCGATAGCGAGATTCAGCAATGACCCCGGCGATACGCGCTGTTGCGCATTGTCGTTCACTATCTGCGCGATGGCCTGGTACATCCTGCGTGCGATTGGGCTCGCCACAATTGCGGTGCTTGTCCATGGATCGGGAATGAAAAAGTCCCAAGACTCGCCGCGGCACTTTGCGTTCATAGGACTGATAGCGCCCACCGAGACGCCTTGATCCGCCAAATGTTCCCAAATCTGTTTGATGTCATAACTTGTAATATCACCAAGCCGAAAGACACCGTGCTCATTCAAACTAAGCCCGGTATGAGCGGTGACCCACTGTATCCAAGGCTCAAGCGCTTCGTAATCCGTTTCCGAGGTCGTTTCCGAATAGCCGTGTACGGAAAAAAAATCTTTGAAATTAGGTAAGTGGCCTTGTTCAATATAGGAATCTACAAACTTGAAATTAACTTCATTCAGTTCAAGAAAAATAATTGGCGGAGCGTTCATATGGATCCTAAGAAGCTTGGCGTTTATAAATCCATTCCTACCAATAATCAGGTATGCTGTGAATAGCCATTGCACCAACCTCAGTAGATTGAATTTCTAAAACGTCTGCCCTAGCAGCGGGACTGCAGCAGGTTTCACATTTTGGAGACCAGATGAACGAGCAATTTTCACCAAGACGGGTACTGATTTCCTCTCGTTGCGCTCAGACAATTTGTTCACAGCGCTTTAACTTGGCTCGGACAGCTAAAGATGCTGGCTGGCAAGTTACGCTTGCCGGGGACCACGTCGCGGGCCCGTATGTTGATATCTTGGAGAATGAACAGTTTAGGTTCTTCCCTGTTCCGGTCGACCAAAGGTCATTTAGTGCATTTGGGTTTGGCAAATTGGTACTCGCATACTGTAGGCTCATACGTGGCATCCGCCCGAGCGTGTTTCATGCCTTTACAATTAAGCCAATAATCGCAGGCATGATTGCGGCGAAGATAATGCGGGTACCCGTGCGTGTAGCCACCGTTGCCGGTCTAGGGCATACTTTTTTGTCATCGTCTCCAATCGTAAAAAGTTTGGCAATCGGCCTGTTGCGTATTGCGATGAAATATACAAACCGTGTCTACTTCTATAATCTTGCAGATCGCGATGAATATCTGCGCTATAATATTGTTGATTTTGCAAAAACACGCATTGTTCCGGGCAGTGGCGTTGATACAATTCGATTTGCTCGCCAACCACTGCCTCTCAGTCAACAGCTTTCCTTGGTCTTTGTAGGTCGGTTGCTTAAAGAAAAGGGTGTGCCTGAACTTCTGGCAGCCATGCAAATTGTACGGAACCGGAAGCTTGACGTCGTTTTGCACCTTGTTGGCGACGTTGATTCGAACAACCCGTCCTCTCTTACGAGAAACGAGATTGAAATGGCGGTCTCTTCCCAATTGGTCCAGTGGCACGGTCATGTCACGGATGTGCAGCCGTTTTTGGTTCAGGCACATGTCGTGATCCTGCCTTCTCACCGAGAAGGCATACCACTGGCATTGCTTGAAGGGGCTGCCATGGGCCGTGCGTTAATTGCCGCTGACGTTCCAGGTTGCCGAGACGTAGTCATTCATCAACATACAGGGTTACTGGTTCCACCACAAAACGCAGATGCTATTGCAGAAGCAATTGCTGTAATGGTAAGTGACCGTGAGCGAGTGAAAACCATGGGTACCAATGCGCATTATGACATGGTCAGTCGATTTGATACTGCTGTTGTCAACGACAAGATTGTCGCGGACTATACTGCCCTAGCTTTGCGACACTTTCGATCATTAGAAACGTTTGGCTAGGCTGACCTTTCGACCAGAAAAATGTGATTAATATTCAGCCTTCCGTTCAGCTATCGTGATCTCATTCAACGTTGACATCAAACGCCTGGGAAGAGATTCGACTCTTGGGAAAGTTTGATAGTGGTAAATACGATCGTTAATCATTTCCTTCGGTTTGAACCGCCCCGGGATTGTCGGAGGCCCCAACTCCTGAGAAGAAGGGCCTGCTATGAACAAGACAACGAACACATTTTCACCTGAGGTGCGTGCCCGAGCGGTACGTATGGTGATGGATCATGAGGGTGATTATCCTTCACGGTGGTCAACAGTGGTATCGGTTGCCGAGAAGATTGGCTGTGTTCCGCAGACACTGCACGAGTGGGTGAAGAAAGCCGAGGTCAACAGCGGCAAGCGTTCTGGCGTACCGACGGATACGACCGAGAAGTTGAAGGCACTGGAACGCGAGAACCGCGAGCTTCGCCAGGCCAACGAGATTCTTCGCAAGCCTGTCCTGAGCCTGTCGAAGGGGCAAGCGCGTATTTTGCACAGGCGGAGCTCGACCGCCCGTTCAAGCGATGATTACGTTTATCGATGATAACCGTGGTTCTCATGGGGTCGAGCCGATCTGCAAAGTGCTGCCGATCGCCCCTTCCACCTACCACAAGCATGTCGCGCAGCGACGGGACCCAACGCGCCTGTCGGCGCGGGCAAGGCGAGATCTGGCGCTCAAGCCGAAGATCGCGCGCGTGTTCGCCGAGAACTTCGCCGTTTACGGTGTTCGCAAGGTGTGGCGGCAGATGTCGCGCGAAGGGTTCGGCATCGCGCGTTGTACCGTTGAGCGGCTGATGCGCGATATGGGTTTGCAGGGGGTGATCAGGGGCAAGCCGTTGCGCACGACGATCAGCGACAAAGCAGCAGCTTGTCCGCTGGATCGCGTCAACCGGCAGTTCCATGCCCCAGCGCCGAACCGACTGTGGGTGTCAGACTTCACCTATGTCTCCACCTGGACCGGGTTCGTCTACGTCGCGTTCGTGATAGACGTTTATGCCCGCTATATCGTGGGGTGGCGGGTCAGCAGGACCGCGCATGCCAGCTTCGTGCTGGACGCCCTGGAGCAGGCTTTGCATGATCGCAGACCTGTCCATCGCGGCGGGCTGATCCACCACAGTGATCGTGGCAGCCAATATGTCTCGATCAAATACGCCGAACGGTTGGCTGAAGCCGGCATCGAGCCTTCGGTCGGCAGCGTCGGCGACAGCTATGACAATGCTTTGGCCGAGACGATCAATGGTCTATACAAGGCCGAGGTAATCCACCGACGCGGACCATGGCGATCCTTTGAAGCTGTCGAGTTCGCAACGCTGGAATGGGTCGACTGGTTCAACAACAAGCGGCTGCTCGAACCCATCGGCAACATCCCGCCCGTCGAAGCCGAACAACGATATTACGCCATGCTGGACGACGTCCCCATGGCCGCGTAACTTATACCAAATGGCCTCCGACAATCCCGGGGCGGTTCAAACCATAACCATAACCATAGCCGGCTTGGCGGTGCTTTAGTTTGGTAAGTACGACGCCAAAGACGTGGTCATGTACTGACTGTAGTCGACTGATGGCTCGGCAACCGCGCTCGCAAGCCTCGCGCGTGAACTTGCCACCAATGCAGTGGGGGATTCTGCCATGGCAGCACGGTTGGTTGAACTGGCGGACAAAATGTTCTCGCCTGAAGCGGCGGTTAAGCAGATCGTCCAAGCATTGCGATAATCAGATAACGGCTAGCCTGAATGGCAAGCCGAATCTGTCTTGTAGATGATGGCGCAGGTGGTCGCGGTCGGGCGAGGGATTTTACCGGCCCGAACTCTTTTATACGTCAGCCGGAAAGCGTTTACCACCGGGACACAGAACACCATCACAATCTTCCCGACCCTCGGGTTGGACCTAAATAATCACCATCGCAGCAGGAACCAGCGCGATGCAAAGATAGGCGATAAGGCCCTGTGGCCAGCCCAGCCAGTTTTCCAGATGATGATGTAAATGGTCGCGATCTGCCGTCATTGGTGATTGCCCCCGGCGCATCCGTACGAACGTCAGCCGGAATGAATCGAGCACCGGCACGGCAAACAACAACATGACTTCGTCAGCGGATATTGCCCGCCCGGCATGATCTCCCGGCATATTGAAAATCGCAATCGCCAAAAGCGCAATGGCACATGAAAATCCATAGGAACCGCCATCGCCCAGAAAAAGCCGACCGACCAGATTAAACGCCAGCATGATTGTCAAAGCAATTAGCAGCAAAGCAATTATCGGCATCAGCGCTGACGGGGCGCGGAAGCTGAGTATGAATATCCAGCCTATGCATAGCCCGATCACCAGGCCGTTTTTGCCGTCCGCCATGTTGACAGCATTGATCAAACCCACTCCGCAGATCACCGTGAAAATGACGGCCAGCCATCCGGTACCAAGGCCCAGCTCGAATGGCGCAATTTCGAACGAAAGTAAGCGAATGTTGAACGCAGGTTCTATGGCTGCCGCAAGGGCAAAGGTCGCCAGCGAAATCAAAAGCCGACAACGCGCTGTCAGCGAATGGCGATCATCAGACAGACCGAGGATCGCAGTGGCTGCAGTGCCAACGACCCATATCACCAATATATTTTGCCATGCGGGTGCCGCCGCAAATGCAATAACTATAGCAGATAACGGTATGACAGCGACCAGCAATATCAATCCACCCATTAACGGGGTCGCCTGTTTATGCTTTTTCCTTCCCGCAGGAACGTCCATCAGACGAAGGCTCTCGCAGATTGGAACCGCGATCCAGCAAAGTCCGAATACTGCAGCAGCACAAATGATGCAGCTCATTATTACAACGGGATGAAACATGCTGGATGAAAATCGTTTCTTATTATCGTTGTCGAGAGATGACTGGGCCGCGAACTCGCTTGCCTATATGTTGGAAAAAACCCTCGGTCTAGTGTTATGTAGCGCCCAATCGAAGGCTTTGCGAATGACCGCTTTTCACTGAGAAATTTTCGTTGGCTTCAACACGTTGACAAACTAGAAGGCACCATGTTTGACGTTCATAAGATTGCGGGGTGACCGTGCCCGATAAAAAATGGGGTTCCTTGCCATATTGGGCATTACTGATTTTCCTCACAATAACGTTCCTCACAGGTGGCGCATCGCGGTCCGATGTACAGTCTCTGGTGATATTGCGCCCGGCAGCCGTCTTGTTTTTGGCCTATGGCCTGTGGAATATGCAGTGGCAGCAAGCGATGTCCCATCGCTTGGTCTTTATATTGGCGCTGGGTACGGTTCTGGTTACCTTGGCGCACCTTGTCCCGTTGCCGCCGACAATCTGGGAACAGCTGCCGGGCCGTGAACTCGCCGCTGAAATAAGCCGACTGACTCTCAAGGAACCAGTTTGGCGGCCTATAAGTCTGGTCCCCCCCGCTACCTGGAATGCCTTTTATGCCCTAATGATCCCGATGGCTGTTTTGATTATGGCCATTCAGCTAGAACGGGAACAGAAATTTTCCTTGCTTTTCGTCTTGATGGGCTTTGCAATTGTCACAGCGGTTGTCGGATTTGGTCAGTCGATTGCCCCCGGTGATCCGCTCTATTTATACCGTATTACCAACGAGGACTCCGCAGTTGGACTTTTCGCCAATCGCAACCATCAGGCTGTGTTGCTAGCGATGTTGATCCCCATGCTCGCCATCTATGCTGCCACTGCCGCGGACTCGGTCGAAAAGATCCGCTTCCGAATTTTGCTATCAATTGGTGGCGGTATGATAATTATACCGCTTATATTGGTGACCGGATCGCGCGCGGGTTTGCTCGTCGGGGCAATCGGAATTTTGAGCATACCGCTTCTTTACCGGAAACATGGCAATGTGAAACCACCTAAGCGGAAGGCGGTAAAGACCGATTTTCGTTATTTCATTGGGTTCGGCGCGGTCATTGCGTTGGTGTTGATCACAATTTTAATGGCGCGCGGACAGGCCTTTGAGCGGATGGCCGAATCCGGCAATACCGAGGAGTTCAGATTTAGGATGTGGCAACCCGTGATCCAGGCCGCATGGACATATTTCCCCATCGGTTCAGGCGCGGGTACGTTTGTTGAAGTCTATCAGGTGCACGAGCCCAAAGACTTGCTGTCGATATATTATGTAAATCATGCCCATAATGATTTTCTCGAGATGCTGCTAACGACTGGTCTCCCCGGCGTGCTTCTGACTTTTGTTGGAGCTGCGGCATATGTGAGGGCGGCTTGGGCTGCGTTCCAATCTTACAAAAGCCGAAACAGAGAAAAGCTCTATGCGCGCTTGGGTGCGGTGCTAATTTTCATGCTGATGATTGCCAGCGCCGCCGACTATCCCCTGCGTGTTCCCGCTCTCGTCAGCATCTTTGTGGTTGCGGTTGTATGGCTGGCATATCCAAAAATGGATTCATCGCCAAACGTTACAAATGCGCGCCGATCAATAGAAAGATCCGAAACGTGACGATGCAGAACAGGCGATCAAAGAACCGGTCTATGACGGGCAAGCTGATAGCCAGCCTGTGGGGAGAGCGCTCTCCGCGCAGATGGGCAGTCCTTTTCTTTTACGCCCTAGCGGCGATCCTGTTCGCCTATGTCGCCGCGATAAATGCCGCTGCCAATATTACCCGACGGAAAAATGCCGATCTGGCGCTGTCCCTTGTTCCTTCCGAACCGGTCGCCCTCACGCTCAAAGCAGATTTGAAGTTTCTATCCTCGCAGTCAAAGGCATCTTTGAGCCCCGTTGAGGCACTCGTTAAATCGTCATTGAGGCAGCAGCCACTTAATGCAACCGCTGTAAGGCTGTTGGGCTATGTGGCAGATTTGCGCGGCCAACCAACAGTAGCGCAAGAATATATCAGGCTCGCCACAAAAATATCGCGGCGTGAATTCGGGGCGCAATTGTGGTTGATTGAAGCAGCAGCCGCCAAAGAGGACGTCCCCACTGCGTTAAGGCATTACGACATTGCATTGCGGAGCACTGAAAAAAGCAGAGCGGTGCTGTTTCCCACGTTGGCCGATGCGCTGGCTAATCCTGAGGTGCGCCGACAGCTCCTCCCTTATTTAAGACAGCCATCAAACTGGATGTGGGCATTCGTTTCCGATACAATTGATACTAACGAAAATCCGGAATATATTGCCGAGACATTGGTGGCCGCGGGCCAGCTTTCGATTCCAGACGAGTATCGTTCGCTTCCCGATAGATTGCTTGCCCGCCTTGCCGCAAAATCAAGATATGATACGTTCCGGCAATATTATCGTAGTCTTCCCGGCGCGAATTTGGCTATCTTCACAGCTGCGGGACTCAATGCAACAACGGTCAATCTGCCTTATCCGATTGCGGGTTGGCAGATGAACGATGGGGTGGCAACTGGCGGCGATTTTGCCAAGGCAAACGACAAGCAGTTTGTTTTAAATGTTTTTGCTGGTTCGGGCGAACGTGGCCAGATCATGCAGAAGCTGATGTTCCTTGCCCCTGGGAGATATCTCTTTTCTGCCCGTTACCACGTCTCTGAAATGGCGCCCGGGGCTGATGTCAGATGGGATTTCAAGTGCCTGAGGACTGAAGGATCGGATAGCCTGTGGTTTGCCGCCTCGCCCCTGCGGCAAGGCAATTTTGCCCAAGCTGCCAAATTCATCGTTCCATCCGATTGCCCAAATCAAATCCTGCAATTGCAAGCCGCCGGCGGGCCCGGGCAGAATGGTGTAGAATTTTCAGTCCGATACGTTGCAATTCAACCCCGTTAATTGATCATCATGAGAACCTCTAAAAGCGAGCTTGGCCGGGAGTGCGTCCGGCCAAGCTATGCAGGATAGGGTGCCCCTCAAAGTGAGAAGCCCTCGGGTCACATGCACTCGGTAGCGACCCTGGCTCCCATCTTGGCGTGACGGTGGTCACGCCCGTCAAACACGCATAGCGGTCATCGCGGGCGGTTTTCGGTGCCGAGGCCGCCGGGTGCATTTCCCAGCTGTCCCAGTCTGTCGTAAAGCGGTACATCGTCACCAGCCGACCTTCAGGCCCGTCGGCATCATGGCGTTCGGCATAGCCCTGATACCAGTCCATGCCGGTGAATGGCGGCGGCGGAACAGCAGTCGCTCCACGACCGAGATGAAGCGGATGCGTTTCCAGATTACCGACAGCCGTTTTCATCCATTTGTCCTTTCCGGCCAAAGGTCACATTAAAGTCTCACCTTAAGCCGCCGCCGGACCCATCACGAAGGCGTTCAGCTTGTTGCCATCGGGGTCGCGGAAATAGCCTGCGTAGAAACCTTCGCCGCGAGGGCCCGGCGGGCCTTCGTCGGTGCCGCCATTGGCAATCGCGATATCGTAAAGCCGATTTACCTGCTCCTTGTCTTTGGCCTGCAATGCAACCATCACGCCGTTGCCAACGCTTGCGGAATTGCCATCAAAAGGCTTGGTCAGCCCAATTCCGGCACCGCCGCCCGGAGTACCCCATGCGATAAAACCGTCAAAGTCCATCATCCGACCGGTGCCCATTTCGGCGGCAAGCGCATCGTAAAATTTCGCTGCCCGGGGCAGGTCGTTGGTGCCCAAAGTCACATAGCCAATCATCGAATCGCTCCTCCAAAATCCGATTGGAACATTACAGGAACATAGACTCTTGTCAAACGGTCATGAGGGGCCTCTTCGCTAACATTCTGCGAGGAACAAGAACGCGCTCAAGCCCGGCCAGATTGACATTTCTAGTGTTGAACACTAGATTAAGAATATGGAAAAATATATATCCGCCACCGAAGCCAATCAGCGCTTTTCCGAAATGTTACGGGAAGTTAGCAATGGCGAGAGCTTCCCCGTGACGTCACGGGGAAAAGTTGTGGCGCATGTCACGCCTCCTAAGCAAAGGCAAAAGACGAAGACGACGAAAGAGTATCTAGCGTCGTTGGAGGGGCGACCTCCTTTGACAACCGGCCCCTGGAAACGTGAAGACCTTTACGACCGTTCAGACAGGCACATTCCTTGACGAAGATTCGCGTCGCGTATGACACGAATATATTGGTGTATATGCAGGGTGTGCAGAGCCACCCAGATGATGCCATCAAGGTAGATGGGGCGCGTGCATTGCATGCCAACTTGGCCGAGCGTTGCACCTGTGTGGCACCGCACAGGCATTGGGAGAGCTGTATACCGTGCTGGTGCGCGCAAGCCGTGACCGTGATTTCGCGCGAGAGCAGCTCTTGCTGACTTTGGACGAGTTTGAAGCTATTGCTACAAATACGGATAGCTTTACCGACGCCATTGATCTTGCCACCGGTCACAAATTGCAGTTCTGGGACGCGTTAATTTTGTCGACGGCAGCATCTGGTGGATGCAGCCTCCTGTTGTCAGAGGATATGCAAGACGGCTTTGCGTGGGGCGGGGTGACGGTGGTCAATCCGTTTGCGGAGAAGATGCACAAACGGCTGGCAAGGGTTTTGGGAAAGTGAATTGACTATTGTGTCCCGGATTCGTGTCCCGGAATTCGATGCCTTCGCCTCGCCCGAACAGCTTATGACCGATTTCCTCGCCGATGTGACAGCATGGCAAAAGGCAAAAGGAGCAGGCGAATGATAGAGACGAAACTGGTGGTCGGCGGCAGTCCGGCCGAAGATGCAGCGGCCTTTGTCAGCGCATGGCGCCGCGCCGAAAAGGGCGAGAAGGTCAGCGAACAAGTGCTTGCCTTCGACAGCTGGGAGGGGCTGGCGTGGGTGATGACCGGCGAACGATACCGCTTGCTGGGACTGTCAGTAATTTCGTGTGTGGGCGGGCGGTTGAACATTACTTTGTCTCGGGAAGTGTGTCCGCGACAAAAACCCAACAAAAAAATGACCTAAATCCGGCAGCGCACCGGCAGTGCTTCATTTTCGTCGCCCAGCTGTATTGCGACGCTACAGCCATTGACATGGCATCCTTTCATCGAATTATTTCCGGGCAACACCGTCTCATCGGCAGACAGCTCGATCTTGCCTTTTCCGATCTGGAGCTTTCCTTCGATGATTGCTTCCTCTCCACGAAAATCCATTTTTAGCTGAATATCACGTGGCGCAGAATGTGCGATGATGAGATTATGGCTGTACTTGAAATCCCACATGTCATCAGTTCGAAAAATGATTTCGTTGTCTTGAATAGCGAGAATTTGATGGCATTCCTCGTCTAGCATCATAAGCGAGACCATCGCCTGCCCATTTTCAATTCGGCATGAAATAAGGGGCGTGTTGTAAAGTCGCAAAATGATCGGCGTATCGGCATACCAATTTCCTCCCACTTTGAAGGTTAAATCACGTTTGTCATAAGCGAGCGCACCTTTGAATCGTCCCTCCGCGATATTGAACGGCGTTGCCTTTATAGCATACTGGCGATCACTACCTTGGAGAGAGACGGCGGGGTGACAATTTCCACAAAGTGCAACCATGTCCTCAGGTCGAAAGTGCTGTTCCTGCGCCCAAGGAATAATATGATGATACTCGATGTAGGGATGCCCGCATTGCGCACATCCAAATCCAGCTTCCTGTCTTAATTGACGGGAAACAGCAGCAGGAATACTTGGCCTGCGATAGCCTACCATTATCCCCGAGCTAACCCCGCACAAGCTTCCGCCACCCAAGCCAGCGCACCCCCTTCCAACTGCGGCCCAACCACCTCCAGCACCCGCGCATGATACGCATCCCACCAGCTCAATTCGTCCGCACCGAGCAAACTCGTATCGACCAACGCCTTGTCAATCGGCGCAAACGTCAGCGTCTCGAACCCCAAATAACGCCCCTCCGCGCCTGCAATCTCCCGCTCCTCGACCAACACCAGATTCTCGATACGGATGCCATATTCGCCCTGCTTGTAATAGCCGGGCTCGTTCGACAGGATCATGCCCGCGCACAAGGGCTCGTCCGCGCCTGCCTGGCCGCCCGAGAATTTCGCGATGCGTTGCGGGCCTTCGTGGACGGCGAGGAAGCTGCCGACGCCGTGGCCTGTGCCGTGGGCGTAATCGAGGCCTGCTTGCCACAATGGCGCGCGGGCCAGCGTGTCGAGTTGGGCGCCGCGCGTGCCCTCGGGAAAGACCGCGAGGGCCAGCGCGATATGGCCCTTGAGCACACGGGTGAAGCGGTCCTTCATTTCCGACGTCGGCTCTCCCGGCCCTACCCATATCGTTCGCGTGACATCGGTGGTGCCGTCGAGATATTGCCCGCCGCTATCGACCAGATAGACGCTGTTCGGTTCAATCCGCCGGTTCGATTTTTGATCAACCTTATAATGCGGGCTAGCACCGTTGGGACCGGCGGCGGAGATGGTGTCGAAGCTCAAATCCTTGAGCATTCCGGTGGCCTCGCGATATTCGCGTAGTTTGGCGGCGGCGGAGAGTTCGGTGAGGTCTCCCCCTTCGACACCGCTCAGGGCAGGCTTATGCGCTTCTTGGGCAAGCCAGTGCAGATAGCGGCTGAGTGCAGCGCCGTCGCGGGCTTGGGCGGCGCGGTGGCCGGCTTGCTCGACGGGGTTTTTGACGGCCTTGGGCAATATCGTCGGGTCGCGCGCCTCGATAATCGTTGCGCCGCCCTCTTTCAGCGCCCCAAAGATCGCGGCGACCGCGCGGTCGGGGTCGACCGCAATGCGCTTGCCCGCCATCGCTTTCAGTTCGGGGACAAACTCTTGCGGGTCACGCAACCGCACCGCATTGCCTAGATGGGCGCGGACGGCATCGTCGATCTTTTCTGGCGCGATAAACAGGTCGGCGGTGCCGTCGGCATGGGCGAGCACGAAGCTGAGCGCGACCGGCGTGTTCGATACATCCTTGCCGCGCACATTGAGCAACCACGCCACCGAATCGAGCGCCGAAATCACCGTGCTATCGAGCTTGTTCGCGGTCAGCCATTCGGCAACTGCGGCGCGTTTTTCGGCCGAGTTCTGCCCGGCATATTGGTCGGCATGGACCTGCAACTTGGCATCGCTCTTGTCCGGCTGGTCGGCCCAGACCAGGTCGATCGGGTTGCTCTTTACGGCGACCAATTCCGCACACTTGGCTTTGAGCGCTTTGGTTGCGCTTTCGACCCAGCCCTTATTGTGGACCCATGCATCATACCCAATCCGCGCGCCTTCGGGGGCATGTTCTTTCAGCCAGTCGGCAATGCTGGTTTGTGGCACCCCGACATATTGCCAGTTCTTGCCGTCGACCTGCTCGCGGACTTGCAACGTATAGCGCCCGTCGGTGAAGATTGCGGCGTGCTCCGAAAGCACAACCGCGCTTCCCGCCGACCCGCCAAAGCCCGTCAGCCAGCCCAGCCGCTGCGCATAATCGCCGACATATTCGGACATATGTTCATCGCAGATCGGCACGACAAAGCCGTCGAGATGGTCTTTTTTAAGCTGCGCGCGCAAGGCGGCAAGGCGGGCTTCATAGGTGGACATCGGGCATTCCTGTTCGTAAACGTTGCCCTTGATATAAGCGAGGAAACCGCCACATGAAAGCGTTGCCAACCCTCGCCGTCGTGCTCGCCGCGATTTCCTCCGCTGCATTTGCCGAACCGGCGCCACAGAAAGAAAATATGTCCGAAAAATCCGCCGCCATGCCCAAGCCACCGGTCGCCGAAAAGCGCGCCTACGCGGCCACATATCACGGGATTACGATTACCGATGATTATTACTGGTTGCGGGACCAAAGCTATCCGGTGGTCGATGACAAGGATGTGCTCGATTACCTGAAGGCGGAGAATGCCTATTTCGAGGCGCAGATGGCACCGCATACCGGACTGGTCGAAACGATATTCCAGGAAATGAAGGGACGGATAAAGGAGGATGACTCGTCGGTTCCGCAAAAGGATGGCGACTATATCTACTGGTCGAAATTCGACGAAGGCGCGCAGTATAAAAAGCATTATCGCAAACCCGTTGCTGCCAAAGCAACAGATGGTTCTGTGGAGCAACTGATCCTCGACGAAAACATACTGGCCAAGGGCAAGGATTATTTCCGGCTGGGTGAACTTTCGATCAGCCCTGACGGGCGGTTGATGGTTTATGCCTATGACGACAATGGCTCCGAACGGTTCGAAGCGCATGTCCGCGATTTGATGACCGGTAAAGACCTGCCCGATGTCATCCCGGGTACGCTGTCGAGCATCGTCTGGTCGAGCGATAACAAGGGTTTTGTCTACGGCCTCGCCAACGAGAATTGGCGCACCGACAATGCCCATTATCACCGGCTGGGCGATGATCCGCGACAAGCGAAATTGCTCTATAAAGAACCCGATATCGGTTTCGGCGTCGGTGTTGGCCTCACCGCTCAGGAAGACTGGATTGTCATTGCCACCGGCGATAATGCGACGTCGGAAATCCGGCTGGTTCCCGCCAGTGACCCGACCGCGACGCCGATCCTGATCAGCCCGCGTCAGGTGAAAAGGCAATATTCGGTCGATGTGCGCGACGGCACACTTTATGTCCTGACCAACGACGATCACGTCAATTTCCGCATTGCCACCGCGTCGATGGACAAGCCCGGCGAGTGGGAAACCCTGATTGCCGGGTCTGACCGGCATTATCTGACCGGTATCGCTTTGTTCAAAAACTTCTTTGTGACCGAAGGCCGGATCGACGGATTGGACCAGATCGAGATCCGCGATTATGCCGACCCGGCGAAGGTCGAGAGGATCAATTTCCCCGAGGCGAGCTATTCGGCGGGGCTGGATGACAACCCCGAATATGACATAGCCCAGCTGCGGCTGGGGTACGAGTCCATGGTCACGCCTGACACGGTTTATGACTATGACGTGGCGACCGGCAAGTTTGAGACGCTGAAGGTTCAGGAAATTCCGAGCGGATATGACGCAAGCCAATATGTGACCGAGCGGCTGATGATAAAGGCGCGTGATGGCGCGATGGTGCCGGTGTCGGTGGTCTATAAAACGGGCTTCAAGAAAGACGGCAGCGCACCCTTACATTTGTATTCCTACGGCGCTTATGGTTACGCCACGCCGCCCGGTTTTTCGACCACGCGGCTGTCGCTGCTCGACCGTGGTTTCGCTTATGCCATCGCGCATATTCGGGGCGGTGATGATCTCGGCTATCAATGGTATCTCGATGGCAAGTTGGAAAAGCGGACCAATACCTTCAACGATTTTGTCGACGTCGGCCGTGCACTGATCGAGCAGGGCTACACGTCAAAGGGCAAGTTGACGGCATCAGGCGGTTCGGCTGGCGGAGAATTGATGGGGGCGGTCGCTAATCAGGCACCCGAACTATTCGGTGCCATCGTGGCGCATGTGCCGTTTGTCGATGTACTCAATACGATGCTCGACGAAAGCCTGCCTTTGACACCGGGTGAATGGCCCGAATGGGGCAACCCGGTCACCGACAAGGCAGCGTTCGAACTGCTGCGCAGCTACTCGCCTTACGACAATGTCGAAGCGAAGGATTACCCGCCAATGCTCTACACCGGCGGACTCAACGACCCGCGCGTGACCTATTGGGAACCGGCGAAGATGGTCGCGAAACTGCGCAGCCTGAAGACCGATAGCAATGTGCTGCTGATGAAAATCAACATGGGCGCAGGGCATGGCGGCAAGTCTGGGCGGTTTGAACGGCTGCGCGAAAATGCGGAGGAAGCGGCGTTTCTGTTGTGGCAGTTGGGGATGGTGGAGTGAGGTTCCGCTTGACCGATGTCATTTTGTGTGTATTATACACACGATGAAGAGTGCCGACATGATCCGCGAGATACAGGCGGTCGGTTGGACGTTGAACCGTGTGCGCGGATCGCATCATATATTCACCCATCCGGACCTTCCGGGCCATGTTTCGGTGCCGCATCCCAAAAAGGACTTAGGCAAAGGTTTGGTCGCGGCGATCCGCAAACAGGCCGGAATTTAAGGAGGCACATAATGCGCTATCCCATTGCAATCGAGCCGGGCGACGAAACCACCGCATTTGGCGTGGTGGTGCCTGATCTTCCCGGCTGTTTTTCGGCAGGCGATACATTGGATGAGGCGATGGTGAATGTTCAAGAGGCCATTGCGTTGTGGATGGATTCCGTGCTCGATTCTGGTCAAGCGATACCGACGCCGTCAAGCCTTGATGTCCTTCGTAACAACGACGAATTTGAAGGCTGGATTTTTGCAGTCGTCGAAATCGATCCTGCCCTGCTCGACGATACAATCGAGCGCGTGAACATAACACTGCCGCGCCGCGTGTTGAAACGGCTGGATGCTTTGGCTCAGGCTGCGGGGTCAAGCCGGTCAGGTTATGTGGCGCAGCTGACCCTAGAGGACAGGAAAGCCGCTTGAAGGTAAACAATAATGATTCATGTCAAAACAGGCATTACTGTTTTTGCTGCATCCGCAATGTTGATGTTTTCAAATATAGCCATTGCCTGCGTGGTTGAACCGGCTTTTCTGCAAGATGCGGGCGAAAGCGACGAAGCATTTGAAGTTCGCCACAAGCAGCGCGAGATTGAACTGAATAAGACGCCGGAGCAGCGTGAATTGGAGTTACAAGCCTGGCATTGGGACAACAGCGATATGGTGTTTATCGGCCGCTATGAAAAAATCAAAGTGGACGGAAAAATCTACCCCAGATCAAAGAAATTGAATTCTGTGCGCGGAAAAACCAAAGTTCCGCAACCGGAACCCATTGAACCGCCAATATTTATTCCATTTTTCGGGGGTGGCGAGGCCTATATCACGCCATTTCAAACCTTAAAAGGCAGCGAGGCCTTTCAGCCTTCTTGGCACTATGTGGGTGGCATCACGACTTGCGGTACTCGAATGGATGGTTCGCTGGGCTTAACTTGGGTTGATGAGGATGTAATTGTTTTTGCTCGCTGGGCAGACCGATACCGGTGGGTCAAAGGCAAAGAGGTGAAATCCAAATATCTCGACTTGTTCGGTATTGCCCCGAAAGACGTTACGGAACCGCGTTTGGCGGCTGCTCTTTCCGATATTGGTAACAACGCAGCAAAAGAATGACGCAGCCCCCCTTCACCCAAACCTTCACCGCCACCCCGTCCGACATCGACGAGCTCGGTCATGTCAACAATGCGGTGTGGGTGGGGTGGATACAGGATATGGCGACTGCGCACTGGCAGGCGATCGCGCCGCCCGAGCATATCGCCGCTTATATCTGGGTCGTGACGCGGCACGAGATTGATTATCACGGGAACATTGCGGCGGGGGATAAAGTGACTGGCCGGACGTGGATCGAGGTTGAACCCAAAGGTGCGCAGTTTGACCGCCGCGTGGATTTTGTCGACGCTTCGGGCAAGGTCATTGTGCGGGCCAATACGACTTGGGCAATGCTGGATAAGGCTACCGGACGGCTTGCGCGGGTGCGGCCTGAAATTGCGGTGCCGTTTATCGGAGAACGGGCTTGATCTAAAACCGTTCGCATCGAGCCCTTCGGCTGGCTTGCAGCCGCTCAGGATAAACTTGGCCTAGGCCAAGTCGAGATGCCGTCGGGTAGTGTCTTGCTGATGGGTGTCTCGACGAAGCTCGACACGAACGGATTGGGGGTATTCAGCCTTCCAATTCATAATTCGGAAGCGAATGGAAGGCACTCCGCAATGCCTCGCTCCAGCTTTCGGAAATGCTCTCGAAATAAGGGTCTTCTGTGGTAATCCGCCGCTCGTGAAACGGCGCGAAATCGCCATTGCGATAAAGTAATAAGTCGAGGGGGAGGCCTACTGACAGATTTGCCTTCAAGGTGGAGTCGAAGGAGACCATCAGCAATTTTACGATGTCGGCAAACTCCATGCTCGCTTCAAACCCGCGCACCAGTATCGGCCGCCCATATTTGGTTTCACCGATCTGGAAAAACGGCGTGTCCCGGCTGGCTTCGATGAAATTGCCTTCCGGGTAAATCATGTAGAGCCGGGGTTCCATGCCCTTGATCTGGCCGCCCAAAATCATCGATGCGCTGAAGGGAGAGGCGGCGGTGGCGCCGGTCATTGCCCGTGCCAATATCGTTTCGCGCAACAACAGGCCGATATGGCTCGCGACCTGAAACATTGTTGGCGCTTCCAGTATCGGTGGTTTGCGGTCTTCGGGGGCCTTGCTGCGTTCTTCCAGCTGCGCGATCACCGCCTGCGTGGTTGCCAGATTGCCTGCGGTCAGCAATGTGATGAACCGCTCGCCGGGCACTTCCCAATGGAACATTTTGCGGAAGGTGGAGACATTATCGACACCCGAATTGGTCCGGCTGTCCGACATGAATGCCATGCCCTTGTCCAGCATCATTCCGACGCAATATGTCATTACCCGTGCAGTCCCCGACCTAATATTACAATGTGCTTACTGTTCGACCCGCAAGCTTACAACCATGCTTTCGTCAAGCGCGCCAAAAGATAGGCCGGATATCGGTGCGGCGTCGGAATAATCAAAGCCGGTGGCGACGCGGATATAGCGTTGGTCGGGGCTGTAACCGTTGGAAACATCGAAACCCACCCAGCCAAGCGGTTCGATATGCGCCTCTACCCAGGCATGGCTGGCGCTTTGGTCGATAACGCCGTCCATCAATAGATATCCCGAGACATAGCGCGACGGAATGCCCAAGCCCCGTGCCGCCGCCAAAAAGATATGCGCATGATCCTGACACACGCCCTTGCCGATGCCGATTGCCTGTTCGGCGGTGGTGTTCGCATTGGTATAGCCGTCTTTATAAGGCAGATGGTCGCGGATGATATCGGACAGTGTGTGCAAGCCGCCCAACTCGTTTGCGGGGTCGATTTTGATCCCTCCCAGCATCTTGGCAACCGCCTTGCCCGCTGTTGTCAATTTGGTGGGCTTCAGGAAGCACCATAAGGGGATATTGCCCCGGTGCTTGCCGATGATGCCGTCGCTGTTCGTGGTTTCAATGGCGCCGCTGCATTTTATCAACACTTCGGTCCGGCCGCTATCGACCGACACCAGGGCGACATGGTTCAAATGCGCGTCTTCGCATGCCGATTGAATTCTCCCGCCCTCGATGTCGATGTTCCAGTCGACCACCATCTGCCCGGCACTGTCCTTTGGTCGCAGCTTCAGGCGTTGCAGTGCATAGGTCACTGGCCGGTCGAACCGGTAGTGGGTGCTGTGCGATATCAGGAGGCGTTTCGTGGTCATGCGGTAAAACGATAATCCTGTTCAACAAGCGCGCCGATATTGCGGTTCATGCTTAAGAACGCCACGAGAAATTCGTGCAGACCGTCTTCAAAAATTTTGGCAGCGGTTGTCTCTTGTAGCTGCGCGTAGAGTTTCTCGGTTGCCTCTAATGCCGCCGACGGCTGGCCATAATCGTCGGACAGATAACGGAGATTGTCGCGTAGCTTGCAATACGCAAAGGCAAGGCTGCGCGGGAAGCGGTGGTCGCGGATTAGAAATTCGGTGATGCCCAGCGCGTTGGTGCGTCCCGGATACAACCAACGGTAAACGCTGTAAGCCGAGGTCGAGCGCAGAATCGCTTCCCATTGCACATTATCGAGCGACGAGCCGACGAACGAGACCGAGGGCAAAAGCACATAATATTTGACGTCGAGCAGCCGCGCGGTGTTGTCGGCGCGTTCGATGAAATTGCCGATCCGCGCGAAATTATAGACGTCGTTGCGCAGCATCGTGTTGTGCATTGCGCCGCGCACCATCGCGCTGTCGCGTTTGATCATTTCCAATATGTTGGGCAATTCGGCTTCGCGCACCGGGCGTTTCAGCGCGTCGTTGACGTTGATCCAGCTTTCATTGACCGCCTCCCACACTTCGCGGGTAATTGCTGTGCGCGTCAGCCGGGCATTTTGTCGCCCGGCATCGATGATCGCGCGCAAGCTGGCATCGTTACTCTTTTCGCGCAGCAGGAAGTTGACGACATTGCCCGATACATATTCGCCGTGTCGCGCGACATAAGCGGCGTCCATGCCGAGCGCTTTGACAATCGAGCGCCATTCGCTGGCACTGCCCGCACCGCGGGTCAACGTGAAGCGGTGGCCGGTCTCGACCAGCCGCGCAATATTCTCCGCCCGCTCAAGATAGCGGAACAGCCAATATATGCCGCCTGCGGTTTTACCCAGCATGGCCGCACACGCCCGATCCGTTCGCCTCATCCATCAGTACAACACGGTGCCTCGTCTTCGCTCGATACGAACGGAAAGGGTATTTGAATTTAATCATCTTCCAGCACCCAGCTATCTTTGGTGCCGCCGCCCTGGCTCGAATTCACGACCAATGAGCCTGGTTTGAGCGCAACGCGGGTCAGCCCGCCGGGGGTAATCTCTATGCTGTTTGGCGACACCAACACAAAGGGCCGCAAATCGACATGGCGCGGCGCGAGACCCGAGTTGGTGAAAATCGGAATGGTCGACAGCGCGAGCGTCGGCTGGGCAATGTAATTGGCAGGCTTGGCCTTCAATTTTGCCGCAAAATTGGCAAGTTCGCGCTTGTTGGCGGCTGGGCCAACCAACATTCCATATCCCCCAGAACCGTGAACCTCCTTCACCACCAGCTCGGCGAGATTATCGAGCACATAAGCGAGCGCATCGGGCTCCGAACAACGCCATGTCGGAATATTGTGAAGGATAGGCCGCTCGCCGGTGTAGAATTCGACGATGTCGGGCATGTAGCTGTAAATTGCCTTGTCATCGGCGATGCCCGTGCCTGGCGCATTGGCGATAGTGATCTGCCCAGCCCGATAGAGATCGAACACGCCAGGGATGCCGAGCATCGATTCGGGCTTAAAAATCAGCGGATCGAGATAATCGTCATCGAGCCGTCGGTAGAGCACATCAATCGGCGTATAGCCCCGCGTTGTGCGCATCGCGACGCGGCCATCGACAATGCGGATATCATGACCCTCGACCAGCTCGGCACCCATCTGGTCCGCCAGAAATGCATGCTCATAATAGGCACTATTGTGGATGCCCGGCGTTAGTACCGCTACAACGGGATCGCCTTTGCATGCGGGGGGGGCAACACGGTTCAGTGATTGGCGCAGGTTTTTGGGATAATCGCTGACATCGCGGACGCGGATCGTGCTGAACAATTCGGGAAACATGTTCATCATCGTCTCGCGATTTTCGAGCATATAAGACACCCCGGACGGGGTGCGGGCATTATCTTCCAACACGAAAAACTCTTCCGGACCGGTGCGCACCAGGTCGACCCCGACAATATGGGTATAGACGCCGCCGGGGGGCAGGAAGCCGATCATCTGACTCAGAAAAGCGGAGTTGTTTTGCAACAGGCTGATGGGCAGGCGTCCGGCGCGCACGATTTCCTGCCGGTGGTAAATATCCTGCAAAAACGCGTTGATCGCGCGCACGCGTTGTTCGATGCCGCGCGTGACCTTGGCCCATTCGCGAGCCGATACGATGCGCGGGACGATATCGAAGGGGATTAGCCGCTCTTCGGCCTCGTCATCGCCGTAGACCGCAAAGGTAATGCCGGTGCGCCGGAAAAATTGTTCAGCCTCGCCCGCTTTGCCGCGCAGCGACTTGATGTCCTGATTGTTGAACCATTCATGATAGTCGGTATAGGCCGCGCGCGTGCTCCCATCCTCTCTCAGCATTTCGTCAAAGCAGGGCGGTTTGGCAGGCATTGAAGGCAAGATTGCAAAAAAATATGCAGATAACAAGCAACTTCGCACCTGCACAATTTTTAGGCAATGAAGCGTTGATTTCTGCGCCCGAGATTAGGCAGCAGACGCGGAAACCGCGCACTGCATCAGCCTGTGCACAGATACAGCAGCGTCAAAAATCTACCGCAACACCCTTCAACTCCCAATCACCATAGCGCACCGGGTCAAGGCGATCAGGATCGGGCTCTTCACCTCGCACCATTGGTTCAGGCTTGGGCACTGGCGGGCTTTTCGACAGATAGGCTGGCGGTTTCACATGGGGTGGGCGTTGGGCCATGACATTGCAATCCACTATTGGGTTGCCGTAATACTCGGCCTTTTGGGATCCAAGTTCAAGCCGCCTTTCTATTCATCGCGGCTCGGCGTAAGGCGCATCCCCATGAACGACGAAATTTCCGGCCTTCCCACCCGCCGCGCGGCGCTCCGTCTGCTTGATGCGGTGATGCGGATGGGCACGCCGATGGATCAGGCGACGGCGAACGCCACAAAGGGCTTGTCGCCACCGGACCGCGCGCTGGCTATTGCGATTGCGCAGGAAACGCTGCGCTGGGCGGTTGATCTTGACCAGCTCATCGATAGCAAGACCAAGCAGCCACTGCCCGACGATGCCAAGGCACGGATGGTGCTGCGGCTGGCGCTGGCGCAGATCTTGCGGCTGGGGACGCCGCCGCACGCTGCGATTGCGACCGCATTGCCGCTGGTCGATAAAGGGCCGAGGCGGCTGGTGCACGGTGTGCTGGGTTCGCTGCTCCGCGCCGAGGTCTCATTGCCCGAAATGCCGTCGCTGCCCGATGCCGTGGCGATGCGCTGGCAACCGGCGTGGGGCGATAATATGATGGCGGGCGCACAGGCCGCATTGGCTGAACCGCCGCCGCTTGATCTCGCGCTGCGCGACGCGGCCTCGACCGCTGAATGGACTGAACGGCTGGGCGGGGTCAGCCTGATGCCCGGTCATATCCGCCTGCCGCGCGGTACCGCAGTTGAGGAACTGCAAGGCTATGACGAAGGCGCATGGTGGGTGCAGGATTTGGCAGCGAGCCTGCCTGCGCGACTTTTGGGCGCTGGCGACGGTCGCCGCGCGCTTGATCTGTGCGCCGCGCCCGGAGGCAAGACGATGCAGCTATCCGCCGCCGGTTTTGCGGTGACCGCGCTCGACAATTCGGCGCGGCGGATGGACCGGCTGATGGCCAATCTCGAACGCACGCAGTTGAATGCCGAGCGCGTCACCGCCGATGTCATGGAGTGGGTGCCGTCTGCACCTTATGACGCGATCCTGCTGGATGCGCCGTGCAGCGCCACAGGGACGATGCGCCGCCATCCCGATGTCTTGCAACGGATCGATATCAAGCAAATCAACAACCTCGCCGCGATCCAGAGTGCAATGCTTGACCGCGCAGCGGAATGGCTGAAGCCGGGCGGCGTGCTGGTATTCGCCACTTGCTCGCTGGAACCGCATGAGGGCGAGGCACAGGCCGAGGCGTTTCTGGGGCGGCATCCTGATTTTGCCACGGCACCGGTGACAGCCGCAGAGCTTCCGGAGGGGATCGAGCCCGATGCCAACGGCTATATCCGCACCATGCCGCCGATGCTGGCTGACCAGGGCGGGCTTGACGGATTTTTCGTCGCGCGTTTTGAACGCAAGGCTTGATTGTAAAAATGCGTCGCCCCAGCCCACGCTGGGGTGGGGAATTTATGGGGGCGGGGAGTTTATGATAAAGTCTGCGCCAACCCTAACCACCGACCGCCTGACCATTGCTCCGATGACGCTCGACCATTGGGAGAATTATGCCACCGCATGGGCCGATCCGCGTATGACCCAATTTATCGGCGGCAAACCGCGCACCCGCAACGAAAGCTGGGGCAAGTTTTTGCAGGGTAACGGGATGTGGTCGCTATTCAGCTATGGCTATTGGTCGTTTCTGGACCGCGATACCGGGGGATTTCTGGGCAATGGCGGATTGGCGCAGTTTGAACGCGGCATCCCGGCGCTGGAAGGTTATCCCGAAGCTGGATGGGCCTTTGCACCCGACTTTTCGGGCCGGGGTCTAGCGACCGAGGCGATGACGGCAATATTGGATTGGGCCGACAGCAATCTCGCCGACTCGGAAATCCGCTGCATCATAGATCCGGACAATATCGCATCCTGTAATGTCGCGGAAAAACTGGGGTTCAGCTATTTTGGTGAAGCAAAAGATCCCGTCGGTCGGGTCAGCCTGTTTCGACGGCGACGCGCCGATTAGCTGTGCATAACGCCGTTCCTTGGGGTTGCCCCTGTGTATTTTGGCGGCTAAGCGCCGAATATGTCTAGCGTCGTCCGCATTGCGCCTTCCATCCTGTCCGCCGATTTTGCCCGGCTGGGCGAAGAAGTGTGCGCGATTGACGCGGCTGGTTGCGACTGGATCCATGTCGATGTGATGGACGGGCATTTTGTGCCCAATATTACCATAGGTCCGGCAGTGGTGAAGGCGCTTCGTCCGCATAGCGCCAAGCCGTTCGATGTTCATCTGATGATTTCGCCGGTCGACCAATATGTGAAGGATTTTGCCGACGCGGGGGCGGACATCATCTCCTTCCACCCAGAGGCTGGGCCGCATCCGCACCGCACGGTGCAGCTCATCAAGTCGCTGGGCAAACAGGCTGGGGTAGTTCTCAATCCGGCAACGCCCGCGAAGATGCTCGATTACCTGATTGAGGATATCGACCTGGTGCTGGTTATGAGCGTCAACCCCGGTTTTGGCGGGCAGAGCTTCATTTCCAGCCAGTTGCGCAAGATCGAAGCGATCCGCAAGATGATCGACAAGACCGGCAAGGACATCAGGCTTGAGGTCGATGGTGGGATCACCGTTGAAACCGCACCGCTGGCGATATCGGCTGGTGCGGATACGCTGGTCGCGGGCACCGCCACTTTCAAGGGTGGTCCCGGCCAATATGCCGACAATATCCGGGCTCTTAGGGGTGAATGACCCTGAGTGATGCAGGCGTTGATGAGGCGCGACGAGGCGCTTTAATGGTCCGGCCCAAAGGTGCTGGCCAGAATTTGATCGAACGGCTGTCTCTCCAATTTTACAAGATGACGTGGCGCACGCCGCTACACAGTATGCGGTTGAACGGAAAAGTGCCGCTGCGCCTGCTGGCTGTCCCCGACGACCCGTTGACCGGAAGCGCGGCGCGTGGCCAGTCGCTCAGAATGGGCAAATTCCATTTTCAGGGATTCGAACAGCCCGTGGAAGGCATCGATTACCAGAAACTGCCGCTGCCCCCAGCAATGGCCGACTATATCCACCGGTTCGACTGGCTGCGCGATCTGGCGGCCGCCACCAACCGCGCGGAAGGTGCGCCAGTGGCGGCGGCGATTGCCGATGGCTGGTTGGTCGCCAATGGCAAAAAGGCACGCGAACCGGCTTGGCGGGTGGACAATACCGCATGGCGCCTGGTCAACATGGCGGCGGCCTCGCCATTCCTGCTCTCCAGCACCGACCCTATATACCGCTCGCGCGTCATCAACCATTTTGCCCGCGCGGCACGGCATCTTGACCAAACGGCCCCGCGCGCCTCCAGCCATTTTGCCAAAACTCTGGGCTGGGCGGGGGTAGTTGCGGCTTCTTTGCTCCTGCCCGAAGGCAAGGTGCGGCGGGCGGTTGGTGAAAACGGCTTGGCCGAAGCGTTGGACGCGACGGTGTTTGCTGACGGGGGAGTTATATCCCGGTCGCCGTTGCAGTTGATGGAATTGATCGGGCTCCTGAGCTTGCTCAAGCAATGCTATATTGCGCGCAATGAGATGTTTCCCGAATTTCTGGTCGATGCGTTGGGCAGGGCTGTGCCGGCATTGCTCGGCTTGACGCATAATGACGGCGGGCTGGGTGCCTGGCAGGGGTCTGCGCATGTCGGTGCCGACCGGATCGACGCGCTGGTCAAGGCTAGCGGCGTGCGCGCCCGTCCGCAAAGGCAGGCGCTTGATTGGGGATATCAACGGGTCTCGGCGGGCAATTCTGTGCTGCTGCTCGATGCCGGACCGCCGCCTTTGGCACGGCAATCGGCATCGGGATGCGCCTCGACACTGGCGTTTGAATTGTCGCACGGCAAGCAGCGGATCATCGTCAATTGCGGTGGCTCGGCATTGGTCGGCGCGACCATACCGGCAGCGCTTGCACGCGGGCTCCGCACCACGGCCGCGCACTCAACTTTATGCATCGATGACAGCAATTCGACCGCGATTCTCGCGGGTGGCCAATTGGGTAAAGGCGTAGCGGAGGTCGGACTTGACCGGCGCGATGTCGATAATGCGACGCGCATCGAAGCGAGTCATGACGGTTATGCCCGCGCTTATGGATATATCCATTCGCGACTGCTGATAATGCGATCCGATGGCTTGGAATTACGCGGTGAGGATACCTTGCTCCCGCAGGGCAAGTCCAAGGACGGAACGCCGGTGCATGTCCGGTTCCATCTGGGGCCGGATATCGAACTGACGCCCACGGAGAACGTGCAGACAGCTCTGCTGCGGATGGCGGGTGGCAGCAATTGGGCCTTCGCAGCGGCAGGCGGCACGTTATCCATCGACGACAGCTTGTGGGTCGATGAAGAAGGCCGCCCGCATCCGACGCGCCAGCTTGTGATTGCCGCTGATACTGGTAAGGGCGGCCTCAATATCGGATGGCAGCTCCGCTTTTTGGGATAAGAACATGACAGACGTGAGTATTAAACGCGCCCTTTTGTCGGTGTCGGACAAGGCTGGATTGGTCGAACTCGGCCATGCGCTGGCGGCACGGCATGTCGAGCTGGTTTCGACCGGTGGCACCGCGAAGACGCTGCGCGAGGCGGGGCTGCAGGTGAAGGATGTCAGCGAACTGACCGGCTTTCCCGAGATGATGGACGGACGGGTCAAGACGCTTCACCCAACAGTTCATGGCGGCCTGCTAGCGGTGCGCGACAATGCCGAGCATGTGGCGTCGATGAAGGAACATGGAATTGGTGCCATCGATCTGGTCGTGGTCAATCTCTATCCATTTGCCGCGACGGTTGCCAAAGGCGCGAGCCGCGATGAGATTATCGAGAATATCGACATTGGCGGCCCGTCTATGGTGCGCAGTGCAGCCAAGAACCATGACGCGGTGGTGATTGTCACCGACCCGTCGGATTATGACGGCTTGGTCGCGGAACTGGAAGAAAAGGGCGGCGCTACAAGCTTGGCCTTCCGCCGGTCGATGGCGGCAAAGGCTTATGCGGCGACCGCAGAATATGACAGCATGATTGCCAGCTGGTTCGCGTTTGCCGACCAGCAGCAGATGTTTCCAGCAAGCCTGACGGTTCCGGTGAAACTTGGCCAGAGCTTACGCTACGGTGAAAACCCGCACCAGCAGGCCGCGCTCTATTTACCCGCTTTCGCCCCCGGCGGCACGCTCGCCGCCCATAAGCAGGTTCAGGGCAAGGAACTGTCCTACAACAATCTGAACGATGCCGACGCCGCGCTCGAACTGGTCAGCGAATTCCGCGACGGGCCGCCGACGGTGGTTATCGTCAAGCACGCCAACCCTTGCGGCGTGGCAACCGGTGAGACGTTGATCGAAGCTTATCGTGCTGCTTTGGAATGCGACAGCGTGTCGGCCTTTGGCGGTATCATTGCGGTCAACCGGCCACTGGACGGTGCGACGGCAGAGGCGATATCCGAGATTTTCACCGAAGTGGTCGCGGCACCGGATGCCGATGACGATGCCAAGGCGGTATTCGCCAAGAAGAAAAACCTGCGCCTGATCCTGACCGGTAAGCTGCCCGATCCAACACGCGGTGGCCTGATGATGAAGACGATTGCGGGCGGTGTGCTGGTCCAGTCGCGCGACAATGGTTCGGTAGCCGACAGCGATTTGAAGATTGTCACCAAACGCGCGCCTACAGCACAGGAGCTGATTGATTGCCGCTTTGCTTGGACCGTGGCGAAGCATGTGAAATCGAACGCAATTGTCTATGCCAAGGACGGTGCAACGGCGGGCATTGGTGCGGGCCAAATGAACCGCCGCGACAGCGCGCGGATTGCGGCAATCAAAGCCAAAGAGGCCGCCGAAACTTACGGCTGGGCAAGCCCGCGCACCGTCGGTTCAGCCGTCGCCTCCGACGCGTTCTTCCCGTTCGCGGATGGTCTGCTGGCCGCCGCCGAAGCGGGCGCGACGGCGGTCATCCAGCCCGGCGGGTCAATGCGCGACGATGAGGTCATTGCCGCCGCCGATGAAGCTGGTCTCGCCATGGTCTTCACCGGCATGCGGCATTTCCGACACTAATATTGCAGAAATAGCATCGAAGTGTTTGTCATCCCCGCGAAGGCGGGGGGGTATAGTGATATGTGCCAGAACGTGCATCAATGACCACACTTTAATCTAAAGACTTACCTTTTCCGGCAATACAGCCATTAAGCTGCCTAGCAATGCTTTAGGCTCAATTTCCAGCGCCTGTGCGATTACGATAAATTCCAACACGTCTAAGCGCCGCTCAAGCTGCTCGATCTTGTTCACAAATGATGGGGGTTTATTTAGCCGCCTAGCGAGTTCTCGCTGTGAAATTCCGGCTTCTGTTCTGACTTCTTTGAGGGCGTTGATAGCTGCTCGATAGTCGGACGAAACCACCCATCCTCGCTGCATTAACCATTCCCCGATTCTTAAGTCGGGCTTTAAGTATATGTAAACGGCAACGTCCCCATAATGGGGACATTAATGTAAAGCATTTGGAGGTTGCTGTGGCGTATAAGAATTGCATGGTAGCGATATTGGGGGTTGTCTTGCTTGCGGGCTGCAACAGCCAACCGGCTGGCGTTGGTAGCTACATTTACTCCGATACTGACGGGGCATTGATGGTGCAAATCACGTCTATTGAAAACGGGCGCGTCAATGGATCATGGTCGGTCGTAGCAGCGGAGGATAGCGGTAAAACCCAAGCCGTAACGCGGCCTCTTTCCGGCACAATCGAAGGCAATACGCTAAATTTGACAGTGGAAAATGGCACTGGTCTGTCACTTGTAACAGGGGCCATTGATGGCGATGATCTTCGCCTTACCATCTTTGCGAACGGTAGCTCCACGCAAGCTACATTGACAAAAAGTGATGCGAGCAAGTTTGAAGAACTGGCAAACGCCGAGCGTTATCGTGCAGCCGAAAAACTGAAAGAGGTCGAAACCGCAGCCGCTTCCAAAGACCGCATTAAACAGCGGTCAAAAATTCAGGATTCGATTGACCAGCTAGCAGATAGCATGTTTGAAAAAGCCCAAAAAGTGCATGAGGATTCCAAAAAGACGGACATAGTTATTGCTGAATATCGCGTCGGCTATAGCCGCGTTGGAAAAATGCGAAACGCCAAACAGAAATTTGACGCCGATTCCGGTGACGACGCTTACCGCATTAGCCAGCTCGATTATCAAATCGACGGCATTTCAAATAACATGGAAAGTGCCCACACGCAGGTTCAATCCTATATGGAATCCTTAAACGGATTTATGTCAGACACGGGGTCGCAATCATCGCAATTTCTGGCTGAATGTGCGGCAGATGAATTATTGAATTGCTCTCGCTTGTCATCGGCAAAGCAAACTTTAACAGTCAAATATCAGCAATTTCAAAAGGGTTATGAGCGTGAAAAGGCCGCGTATAACGGCAATCGGACATAGCAATGGTTATTGGCTAATTAGAGTTGCTACCATTCGCGCCAATTGCGGCGATAATCTACAAACCCCGTCTTTTCGTAATATGAAGTCTGCACCGGTAAATATCTGGCATTGCATAAATTCCAGTATTGCCCGATCAACCAAAGGCCGCTGTGGCTCGATTTGATCGAATATGAAGGCCGGTAAACCCCGCCGCCCGTTGTGCATTATCCCAATTGTCGGG
Organism: Sphingorhabdus sp.; assembly: GCA_040007915.1. GTDB lineage: Bacteria > Pseudomonadota > Alphaproteobacteria > Sphingomonadales > Sphingomonadaceae > Sphingorhabdus_B. The sequence goes on along the minus strand of JBDTUD010000001.1, from coordinate 33,542 downwards.
TCAAAGCCGTCCGCTATTGCCGCAATCTGCAATTGGGTTTGTTTCACCGCATAGGCATAATTCAGCATCGCATTTATCGGGTGTGAGGCATTTACGTTTTTGGGTTTTAGGCCATTAGCCTGTGACGGGCGGCCAACATATTTCAGCCAATGCGGATGAATTGGATACCGGCTATTTGTCTTCCATTGCAAAGCATAACCAGACCATATTCCAAAATAGGAACTGGCGCACGTTGCCTCAATTCCGCGTAATTGCTTTAGGTCAACCGGCGGATTTAATGCCAATTCCGCAATTGCCTTATCCAATTTCCCAATTGTCTTTTGTATGCGCTCGGAAGGTTGAAAGGCAATTTCCAATGTCTCAATGCAATTTGCAAATTTGGCCTTTATCAAATCAATTGAATAGCGGAGCCGTTCGATATGGTTTTGTGCAGTTTCAATTTGCCATAATACGTTATTGCGATCTGCAATGTAGCCGGTAGGGCTGGCAACCACCGCAACTTCTCCCGAACTCTTAATCCGCGCCAATGCTACATTTTGCTCGCTAAGCCAGCTAAGCACGTCGAACGATAGTGAGCCGCTGCCGTCCAATAGCAATATTACAAACGGCAATTCCAAATCGCCTTTGAAATAGCGGTAATGGTTTTGCTTTTGCGGGTAAAATGAATAGCCATCCCGAATTGCCAGTGTGCCGTTTTCAACGCGCATTGAAACGCCGTGACCGGTCAATATCAAAGCATTGGAATTACGCTCCCTTACCCGACGCGGTATTTGCAATTTGGCTGTTTCGGCAATCCAATTTTCGGATTGAATTGCCCAATCGTCGCAATGCGAATTAGCGGTAATTTGTTGTTCTAATAGCATAGTAAAAAATAGCGTAAATCAGGCATTCTTGCTATTAAATTGAAGGTTAATTGCTGAATTTTGGCAATTGATTTTTCGAGTTATGCTGCGAATGACAAAGCGATAAAAACACCAATGTTGGCCATTCGCTAGGTGCTAGTTGCCTAATCTGGTCAAAAACAAAATCGGCGGTATCGCCAATCACCGTTGCCGCCAGCGACATAATTTCGGGATCATTAGCAGCCCGGAAAATAAATTGTGTAGATTGCTTTGAATTAGCAAAAACCTCGTCGCTGCAATGCTCGATGCTATCTAATAAGCTATTGTCTATTTCGTCAGGAAGGCCAGCCATTCCCGAAATTCCTGAGACAAACAATGACATCAAACCCGCCCAATGACTTCCAAGAATTTTGGAAATCGGCATCGCCTGTTCTAGCATCCCTAAAATTTCAGGTGGCGGCGCGTTTCCTGAAAGAGCTGACAAAGTTAGAAGAATGCCCGTATCGCCTTTGAACTCGAAAGGCATTCCCTCAAATCGCGCATCTTGCTTTCCAAGCTGCCTTTCAAGCGCCCGTTTTTTTACAGCCGTTAAATCTGACGCTCGCTCCAATTTGCTATAATCCACGCTAAGCAACTTGCTCATATGGCTTCGGGCGTATTTAGCGCGGTTCATCATCACGGGCCGTGCAGTTTCAATTTCAATGGGCCAGCCTTCAATATAGCAACGTGCGACCAGTTGCTTCTCACTAATCAGCCCATATTTCCTGAACTGTGCGAGCTTTGCTGCCATATCGAGCGCGACTTCGCCTCTTGTCCACGAAGGGCCGCTACCCGTTTTTATATTAGCGATTTTCGATTTGGGCAAAAGCTGCCAATCAACCCATTGACGAATAACATTCTCCGTCACTGCTGATCGACCGGAAAGCTCAAATTGCTCGTTAAGTTGGTTAGCGAGCTCCCTATTTGTCATTTGCCTGATTCAACTTTTTTCACAGATGCGTCTCGCCAAACAAGAATGGACTCGGAAGCTCTCACCACAAGCCCCCCCACTAACAGAAAGTTTGGGGCAGCATGGCAAAACAACGAAATCACAAAGCGGAATATCAACGTCGCATAGCGAACGCCGCGCGTCGTGGCTTGTCACGCTCACAAGCGCGAGGCCATGCGAAAGCTGGCGAGAAATCAATTCGCAAACCGCGTGCTAAGAATAGCGAGCGCCTTGAAAGCGCCTTGAAGGTCTATCGCAAAACCGGGCGGCAAATTGATGCTGCCCGCAGCGTTGGCGTTTCCGTCGAATTATTGCGCCGATATTTGCGCGAGAATGTTTCCATCAAACGACGCGGCCGAACGCTCGTTATTAACGATAACCGCTACCGAGAAATGACGATCATTTCAAAGGGCCGCGTGTCCAAGGCCATTCTGCCTAACTTTAGTGCTGCGTCGGACAACGGTGAATATCTGTCCGCCGTTCGCGCTTTCCTGCTTTCGAATGAACCATCGCCATTACGCAAATTCGAAGGCCGTTCGGTCACCGATACCGCTGGCAAATCGCATCCGTTCGAAACCGACCCCAACACTCTTTACCAGCTCGCCGCTGCCGGGACCGAGCTGTTCCACAATGTTTACCGGCTTATCCCATGAAGGAAAAATACATGACAAACCCGTCCGCATACGAACGGCGCAAACAACTTCGCCTTGAAAAGTTAGGCAGCAATAATCCTGTTTGCGGGACTTGTCCCGAACGCGATTGGCGTTGCTTGGAATTGCATCATGTTGCCGATCAGGGCCGCGATGATTTGACCGTTATCAGTTGCCGAAATTGCCACCGCAGATTGAGCGATGATCAAAAGGATCATCCTGTTTTCAATCCAAGCGCCGATCCGATGCTGGACCGTATTGGGCATTTCTTGCTGGGGCTGGCGGATTTGCTGAAACTGATAATCGAGCGGCTCTATACTTTCGCTCATATGCTTATCGAACGGGCGGCCTTGCCGGAAAAGGACGGTGCAGCATGACCGCCAATTCCATCCCGCCAATTAGCGACCATCTGGCGTTGTCGCTGCGAGCCTTTGCAGAATCGACAATTCCAAAGCAGCCAAAGAAGGTGAGCAAAAAGCGCCCGCCTTTCGCAAGTGAATGGACGCTTGTTTTCGACACCGAAACCACGACCGATGCAGGGCAGTCTTTGCGGATTGGCACTTATCAGCTTCGACAAGCCGATGATCTTTACGGGGCTGGCGTGTTTTTTGATCCTGAAGGCGTGACGGATGCTGAGTTGCAAACGCTAAAAAGCTACACTGATGCACGCGGGCTTTCGCTTTTGACCCGCGATGAATTTGCAGACCAAATTTTCTACGACATGGCCTATCAGCTTCGCGCTAATATTATCGGCTTTAATCTGCCATTCGACATTTCCCGCATTGCAATTCGCCACGGCTCGGCACGGTCAAACAAATATCAGGATATGCGTGGCGGTTTTACCTTCAAAATATCGAAACAGAAAATCTATCCAAATTGCCAAGTCAAACACCTATCACGCAATTGTTCGTTTATCCGTTTTGCGTCGCCAATGGGGCAACGTGATGCCCGAGGCGAACGGGGGCGCGGTCTGTATAACCGCCCACGGCGCGGCCATTTTGTCGATGTAAAGACGCTAGCCAATGCGCTGTTTGCGAGGGGCTTTAGCCTTGCTGACCTGTCCAAATTCTTGAAAGTTGAAAATCCCAAGTTGGACTTTGATGATTTTGCAGGTCCGGTTACCGACACCATGATCGAATATGCGGTGCGCGACGTGCAAACGACATGGGAATGCTATCTCGAACTGACAGAACGATTAGCCGCTTTGGGATTGCCAAAGCTGGTGCCTGAAAAGGCCTATAGCGAAGCCAGCATTGGCAAAGCCTATTTGAAAGAAATGGGCATTATCCCTTGGCAGCAATGCCAACCGCAATTCCCGCGCCAAATACTCGCTAACATTATGAGCACTTATTTTGGTGGACGGTCTGAGGTCCGCATACGGCGTGAACTACGCCAAGTGATGATGTGCGATTTTCTTTCAATGTATCCTACGGTTTGCACCCTTATGGGGCTTTGGAATTTCGTCATCGCAGACGGAATGACAACGCAGGACGCAACTGCCGAAGCAAAAGCCATTCTTGAAAATGCCGATCTGGATTGGCTGCAACAGCCTCAATCATGGCGGCAACTTACCATGCTTGTCAGAGTAAAGGCGCAAGGAGACATTTTTCCAGTTCGGGCAGCTTATTCCGAAGGCGAGCAATCGACCATTGGCCTCAATTATCTGACATCTGGCGACACGCCGCTTTGGTTCACATTGGCAGATTGCATTGCATCAAAGCTGCTAGCGGGAAAGGCACCCGAAGTTTTAGAAGCCGTAATGTTTATGCCAGGTGAAATGCAGACGGGTTTGCGTCCCGTCAACGTGGGCGGAAACGCTGACTATCGTGTCGATCCTACCAAAGACGATTTATACAAGCGCCTAATCGAGCTGCGATATTCGGTTAAAGTCTCCATGAAAAGCAAATCTGGCGACGACTTCGCCGCAATGGACACCGAACAAAACGCGCTTAAAATTTTTGCCAATGCGACAAGCTACGGGATATTTGTCGAAATCAATGTAAACCGCCGTGCCGTTCCCGTTCCAACAATTGTTCACAGTGCCACGTCTGCACCTTTCAATTTTTCGACCGACAAGGCAGAAGAAACGGGGCCATATTTTCATCCGCTATTGGCGACCCTGATAACCGGTGCAGCAAGGCTAATGCTGGCGATTGCCGAACGGCAAGTAACAGACAGCGGATTAGAATGGTCCTTTTGCGACACAGATAGCATTGCGATTGCCAAACCCGATGAAATGGACCGCGAGCAATTTGCAGCAAAAGTGCATGATATTGTTAGCTGGTTTGAGGCATTAAACCCGTATGACTTTGGCGGCTCAATTCTGAAAATCGAGCCGGAAAACCATGCACTCGAAACCGGCAATCCCGAGCCGCTGTATTGTTGGGCGGTATCAGCTAAGCGATATGCGCTGTTCAATCTGGATTCCGACGACGCACCGATCATGCGGAAAGTGTCGGCACATGGCCTTGGACATTTGCGACCACCCTTTGATGAAACCAATGCACCGGATGATATGCCCAAAGCGCACCATTCGGTTTTAGGAAAAGGCACGTCATATTGGCACGTCGATTTATGGTGGCGGATAGTGAGGGCTGCCATTGCTGGAACGCCCAATCAAGTCCCATTGGGTTATCATGCCGCGATGCTGCGACCGGCAATTAGCCGTTACGGGGCAACATCGCCGGACCTATTGCGCTGGTTCAAAGGCTATAATGCCAATCGCAAATACCGTGACAAGGTAAAGCCGTTCGGATTTTTGCTCTCAATGTCAGTGAAGCTATTTCCGAACTCAGAGGTGATATTGGATTTGGCCGCGTGTGCGAAACGACGCAAAAAGGTCCGGCCTGTTAAGCCAGCAGCGGCTTATGATACTGATTATGCCAAAGCGGCTGCGTCTGCGTTTTGCCGCGAAAGCGGCGAACCTGTCCCGTCTGAAATGCTCAAAACCTATGTAGAAACATTGGCGCAATATCATCTGCATCCTGAATCCAAGTTCTTGAATGGCAGTTATGGCGAAAAAGGCACAACGCTGCGTCGTCATGTGCAAATGTCTGGCGTCTGCAACATCGGCAAGGAATCGAACGATTGGGAGACGCAAGCTGTGTTGGGTTTTGATCCCGAGGCAGCGCCTGATTATGGGGTTACCGAGAGTGACCAATTAGCCATTATTGCCAGGCTGCGCGTGTTGTCCAAATCGCTTGGCGCTGGGAAATTGGCGACGGCGCTTGGCGTATCGACCGCAAAGCTAAGCAACATCATATTGAACAAATCAAATTCGCGTAGGCCCGTTTCGACCATTAGCGCGAGGGTGATTCTCGGGCTGGAAAAGGATGCCGAAGTTTCGGCTAAGCAAATGCAGTCGGAATCGCTGGAATTGAACCTAGCCTCTAAACGGGACGGCTTACGGGAAACGGCCCGAAAGCATGGTATTGACCCGTCAAATTTGCGGCGGCGATTGAAGCTGTTATCCAATCCCGAAGGTCGTTAGGGTTATTTGTTCGTTTTTATGAAAGATTACAGGCGGCATCCTTCGGCAAGCACACATTTGTCCACTAAAAAACGCCCAAAAACAGCCTTGTAGATTTCCGGAAATACAATAGATTGCCCATTACCGTTGCCGGGGGAGAACATATGAAAAAAGCACTTTTCGTTATGATGGCTTTCGCTCTCACCTTCATCATGCCCGGAATGGCACATGCAAGATTCTTGCAAGCCGATCCCGTGGGTTATGAGGGCGGGCAAAATCTATATGTCTACGTGGAGAATGACCCTGTCAATCTGGTAGACCCTGACGGCCAGAAGCCAGAATCCTACTGGGATAGGCAGTATGTCTACCCGAAGCTGAGCGAGGAGCAGCGGGAACAGATGGATGAAACGCATAGGGAAATTGGCGGGAATATTGCGACGGGGCTGGCAATAGGAGCATCTATAGCCCTACCTGTCGAAGGGATTGCAATCCGTGGAGGATCGCTCCTAGTACGAGGAGGGTTGAATATAGTTGCCGCTTCTCGCTTCGGTAGAGCAACAACCCAAGCGGCAGAGATTGCCGCAAAACGCGGGCTCGGCAGTGCCTCGGCTAGCAGAGGGGGAGGTGTTCGATTTGCAGACGGCAAAGGCAACCAAATTCGCGTAGAACGCGGCGATCCGAAAGCGCCCTTCGCCTCTCAGCGGCAACCTTACGTTAAGGAAACATCGGGCGGACGAGTTCGAGATGTCAATGGTGATCCTATTACAAAAACAAAAGATTTTCCTGAACCAAGTAAAAATCCTGCCGCTCATATCCCTTTAGATGATTGGTTGAAGAATCGTCGATAATGACTAATAGTAATTTTATACCAACCCCTCCAGAATGGGGCAATCTAACGGCTAGCGATACTCGCTTTGGTATTATGTATGAACTTTACTCTATAGCACATTGGTATGATCCACGCTATTCGGATCGCCTTGACACTTATATCAAGGGTTTTTGCGATACATTTTTTGACGACTACCCGATGGCAGACAATCCCACATCTATGATCGGCCAGTCATTATATGCAGATGAAATCACTCAAGTAGGCAAATTCATCAAGGATATTGAGCCGATTTTCTACGGAATTGATATTCCAAAAGTGATGTATAAAGTAATCAGTAAAAATATGGTGAATATGTCTGATAATGTAGTTCAATCTGCTCGCGATCTTTATGAACTAATGCTAAAGAAAGGTGATCCGGAAATAGAGAAATACTATAAATGATATTTTTCAGAAAAATATTTTTTTGTCTCGTTATTTCATATTGTCCGCTCGGGTCCGCCCAAGCCTCTCCGTCCCCCGCCGAATCTGTCCGCGCCGCGCTATCCATTCCTGACACGGCACTTAGCTATATGGCCGCGAAATTGGCATTTGACGGCATCATAGACCCCTCGATTGATGAAGCTACAATCACCAAACAGGTCGACGAACTGGCCTCAGAAGCAAAGGCTATAGCCGGAGTTGGTGCAAGCGACGTGGATAAACTCAAGGCGGTGCGGCAAGTGCTTTATGATGCAGGGTTATGGAATCGCAACCGACCTTTTTCCTATGACCATGAAGACCCGTTAGGGTTGAATGTCCATAACAAGCTCCTGCCGACATATCTTGCCACCCGGCGCGGCAACTGCGTTTCCATGCCCGTGCTGCATATCATCCTAGCCGAAAAGCTGGGTCTCAATGTCCACCTCTCAACCGCGCCGCTGCATATGTTTGTGCGCTTTACCAATCCGCAAAATCAGCATGGCCTGAGCATCGAACCGACGAGCGGCGGATATCCAACCCGTGATATCTGGTATCGCGAAAACCTGCCAATGAGCGACATGGCGGTGAAACAAGGACTCTATCTTAGGACGCTCACGAAACGTGAAACCATCGCTCATATGGCGACGACGGTCATGGAATATTTGATGGTAAAGGGGCGGCATCAAGAGGCCATTGCGGTGGGGTCTGCCATTTTGGACAATTACCCTCGCGATGGCTATACTATGGTGAAAATGGGAAGCGCTGCCGCCGAGATTATGCAACGCGATTTCATTCAGAAATATCCAAGGGGTGTCCCGCCGAACGAGACGGCCGAGTATCAACGCTGGCAAGAACTAAACGAACTTACGTTCAGCAAAGCCATAAGTTTGGGGTGGGAACCCGCGAATTTGCAAAAATCGGCAGCAAAATAGTGACAACTGTCGGTAACAAATTTGTAATGCCATTGGACGGTCATTATGATGCGGTTGCGAGGGAAATTGCACGGTGACCCCATTGCCGGATACCGGGCTAAGAGATTTAATAGGTATTGCTTCGGCAATAATGTCCCCGTTTATAGGCGCCGCCGTCGCAGTCTGGACGTATCGTTCGCAATTCAAAGAGCGATTAGCCGTCCAAATTGTATGGGGACATACTCCAGACCAAAATAACCAGCCTGAAGAATGCCCGTTCCTTTACCTGCAAAACCAATCCGACCGGCCAATTGCGGTAATTGAGATATGTTATTTGAGCGGCGCTATTTTTCGCAGTCGCAAAGCCGGAACGGCGCTATATTATGAAGACCCATTTTTCGATCTAGATTTTCCTTATTTGATCGAAGCGGGGCAGTCTCGACGCTTCAAACTAAGCGAGTATGGTGCCAAGGCTATAACCGATGAAGCGTCCATATGGCACCGAACAATTCAACGCCTGCGCCCAATGGTCTGGCTCGAAGTCAAAACGGTTGCTAACGCCAAAGTGCGTATTCCAGCTTGGGACGCAACCCCTTGGAAGGACCGTGCAAAGTGGCTGCGATAATTCGAAAGACGTTCTGGCAGATGCTTTGAGCGATTATCTGTTTAGCGTTTCTAGTCTAGGTTGAGGTTGCCATAATTTGAGCGAGTGCTTGAATTATCAATGCAATAGCGGCAAAAAATGCACCCCATTTGTTCCACCGAGCTTGATGTCGCAGCGTTGCAATTAAGTCGTATTTGTTGTCGCCATCAAGAATTACAACGCCACCCATGTCAACGTCCTCACCCCTTTTTGTAGCGTTCTTCTCACGCCGCTTTAATTCGGTTTCCCGTGATATTGAGATTGAGGCGTAAAACCAAAATCCAGCCGAAATCATACCTGCAATTGCCGAGGCCCAAAAAAGCATTATCACCTACTCCCATTTGCGGATGTGTAATCACACAGGTTCTTTGTAGGAGCAATCAAGTTCATTGGTTGGTAAAATTTGCACTGTGGTCAAAGAGTTGCGATATTAGCAGTATCACTATACCCCCCCGCGAAGGCGGGGATCCATGGTCTAACCTATCGGCACTCCGCAGCGTCAAATGATGACGCGAAGTCGGGCCATGGATTCCCGCCTTCAGCCTATGGCTGAAGTTTATCCTGAGCGCCCGCCCTACGGGCAGTCGAAGGGCGGGAATGACAACGAGTTTTGTATGCGGTCGATTCAGCTAGCCCGCTTTACCTCACCGCGAAACCGGCCAGCGCCTGCTTTCTTGGGGCCGTAATTGCGTGCAGGCGCTCCCGGATCGCGACCACGGCCATCGCCGCGTGCGGCATGCGCGCGGTCGGCGGTGGGACGGCGGTCGCCGCCTGCATGATTGTCGCTGCGTGGACGGGCTTCGCCTGCCCCAGAACCATTGGCGTCACGAGGCCCGGCATTAGGCTGCCAGCCGCCTTGCGGGGCAAAGGTGCGCTGGCGGGTTTCGCCATTGCGACCGGTGCCGCCATTATTGCCGCCGAGTTTCTTGCCGGCATAGTTGGTGCGCCCGCCACCGGGTTGACCACCACCGCGTCCGCCACGTGCCTGCTGCGGACGTTCGTCCTTGGCAGGCGGCGGCAGGCTGGCGACGGCTTCGCGGAAGCCTTCTGGAAGGCCAAGCGTCATGGCGCGCACGCCGGTCAGCCGCTCGATATCCTTCATATAACCACGCTCGTCGCCAGCGACAAAGCTCATCGCCACGCCTTCACGACCGGCACGCGCGGTGCGGCCAATGCGGTGGACATATTGTTCGGGCACATTGGGCAGTTCGAAATTGAACACATGGCTGACGCCGGGGACGTCGATGCCGCGCGCTGCGATGTCGGTCGCGACCAGTATCTTGATCTGGCCGTCACGGAATGACTGCAATGCAGCAGTGCGCTGGCCCTGCGATTTGTTGCCGTGGATCGCGGCGGCCTTGATACCAGCACCAGCCAACCCACGCACAACGCGGTCGGCGCCGTGCTTGGTGCGGGTGAAAACCAATGCGCGGTCGATCTCTTCGCTTTGTAGCTTGAGCGTCAGCAGAGTCTGCTTTTCGCGTTGTTCGACGAAGGTCACGAACTGCTCAACACGCTCTGCGGTGGTCGCCGCAGGGGCAACCGATACGCGCACAGGGTTGTTCAGGAAACGGTTGCCGAGTTCGGCAATCGCCTTTGGCATCGTGGCCGAGAAGAACAAAGTCTGGCGCTGCTTCGGCAGCAACTGGTCAATCCGCTTCAACGCGTGGATGAAGCCAAGGTCCATCATCTGGTCGGCTTCGTCGAGGACGAAGATTTCAACGTCTTTTAGCGTTACCGAGCGCTGCTCGATCAAGTCGATCAAGCGGCCGGGCGTGGCGACGAGGATATCAACGCCGCCTGCCAGTTTCTTCTTCTGGCTGAAAATCGGCATGCCGCCGAAAACGCATTCGACCTTCAGGCCGAGAAATTTGCCATAAGTGCGGAAGCTTTCGGCAATCTGTGCGGCGAGTTCGCGGGTTGGCGACAATACCAGCATCCGGCAGCTATATTGCTGGCGCGCTTTTGGTTTGGTGGCGAAATGGTGGAGCGAGGGCAGCGCGAACGCGGCGGTCTTGCCGGTGCCGGTCTGCGCGATACCGCACAGGTCGCGGCCTTCGAGTAACGACGGGATCGCCTGCTGCTGGATGGGGGTAGGCGTATCATATCCTGCGGCTTCAAGCGCCTTCAGGATGGGTTGGGCAAGGCCCAGGTCTTCAAAATAAGACATGTATATTCTTTCAAAATAGTCGTCGCGGCCCTAGGCGCGCATCCTTCAATCAGGACCGCACGGGCGCAACAGCAGGTGTTCGGGAGCAGCTTATGCCGACCCGTTGGAAACAACCCTGCGTGATATGGGAAGCCTCTAAGCTTGACGCATCTTGTTCGATTGGCGGAGCCTGTTGATCCAAGCCCTCACGCTGCCAATTCTGCGTACGGTTTGTCCGCTCGCCTTATGCGCTTGGGGGCCATATGGTCGCGGACTGGCCCGAAAGCAAGCTATTTGTGTGACGCCGCAAGAATTCTGCGCTTTGCAGCAACAGGCAACCTCTTGTTAACCATCTATTAGGGCAATTCGTTCACAGATTTCCCGAAAGCAGTTTGCAGGAGGAATTTAAGTGATGGTACAGGGGCAAAACGACGTTGATGTTGCAATTATCGGTGCCGGGCCAGCCGGGCTGACCGCTGCTTATTTGCTAACAAAGAAGGGCTATAGCGTTACCGTCATCGAAAAGGACGAACGTTATGTTGGCGGGATAAGCCGCACCGTCGAAGTCGATGGCTATCGCTTCGATATTGGCGGCCACCGCTTCTTCTCGAAATCGAAGGAGGTCGTCGATCTCTGGAACGAGATCTTGCCCGACGACTTTATTCAACGTCCGCGGATGAGCCGGATTTACTACGAAGGCAAATTCTACAGCTATCCGCTACGCGCGTTCGAGGCATTGTGGAATTTGGGCATCATGCGCTCGACGCTCTGCATGCTGAGCTATGCCAAGGCCAAGGCGTTCCCGAACCGGAATGTTCGCAGTTTTCAGGATTGGACGGTCAATCAGTTCGGTCACAAACTCTTCTCGATTTTCTTCAAGACCTACACCGAAAAAGTATGGGGCATGCCGTGCGACGAAATGTCGGCGGACTGGGCGGCGCAACGGATCAAGGGGCTGAGCCTCGGTGCTGCGGTACTCGACGGACTGAAGCGCTCGCTGGGTCTCAACAAGCGGCCCAATGATGGCATGGAAACCAAAACACTGCTCGAAACCTTTCGCTATCCGCGGCTTGGCCCGGGGATGATGTGGGATGCTGCACGCGACTTTGTTGTCGCCAAGGGCAACCATGTCCTGATGGGCCACAGTTTCAAACAACTGGCGCAAGACGCCAACGGTAACTGGCGCATGTCGGCAACCCGCGCCGATGGCAGCGAGGCAGTGATTACCGCCAAACACGTCATCAGCAGCGCCCCGATGCGCGAATTGTCCGCGCGTATCCATCCACTGCCCGCGACATCGTTGCAGGCGAACAATTTGCGCTACCGCGACTTTCTTACGGTGGCGCTGATGATCAAATCGGACGATCTTTTCCCGGACAACTGGATTTATATCCACGACAGCAAGGTGCAGGTCGGCCGTGTGCAGAATTTCCGCAGCTGGTCGCCCGAAATGGTGCCCGATCCTTCGATCGCTTGCGTTGGCCTGGAATATTTCTGCTTTGAAAATGATGGCCTCTGGTCGTCGAGCGATGCCGACCTGATCGAGCTGGCCAAAAAAGAAATGGCGATTCTCGGTCTATGCAAAGCCGAAGACGTCGTTGGCGGTGCGGTGGTTCGTCAGGAAAAGGCCTATCCGGTCTATGACGATGAATATGCGGCAAATGTCGAGGCGATGCGCGCCGAACTCGAAAGCCGCTATCCCACGCTGCATATGGTCGGTCGCAACGGTATGCACCGTTATAATAACCAGGACCATGCGATGATGACCGCCATGTTGACGGTTGAAAATATTGCCGCCGGCAGCCGGGTTTACAATATCTGGAACGTCAACGAGGATGCCGAATATCATGAGGCGGGCGACGAGGGCGAACAAGTGCAGATTGCCGCAAAGGTGACCGAAGATCAGGCCGCCGCGCTGAGCTCGGAACGTGACGTGCCCAAGCGGATTACGGTTGGCGCTGATGCCGATGACGAAGGACGCAAGATTAGCAAAGCGGCCTGAAATGAAAATCAATCTGCTGCCGGTCAAAACTCCTGCAGCAGCTCGGCAAAATGTGGGGCAATGAAATGATAAAGCTAATTGTCGGGATGCGCGCGAATACGTATATCCGCTATTTCGTGGTGAGTTTGGGCGCACTTGCGGTCGATGTCGGCATTTTCCTGACGTTACTGAGCGGCGGCGTTGCGAGTGTCGCCGCTTCGGCGGCCGGGTATACGGTCGGAATACTGGCCCACTGGATACTTTCGAGCCGTAAAGTGTTCAGGGACCGTGTATCAGAGCGCGGTACGACAGCGCGCACCCAGCAGAAGGCCATGTTTGTCATGTCAGCTTTGTTAGGGCTGTTGGCAACAATCGCCATTGTTGGCGGCGGTAATGCCATAGGTCTGGACCCGCGTATCTCCAAACTTGTGGCAATTGGCGTTTCTTTCCAGCTCACTTATTTCCTGCGTAACCTGGTCATTTTTCGCAATCCGCAGATCGGGTAATTCATGTCGCAATTTGTAGACCGCCATTATCGCAGCCTGTTGCTGCTCGTCTGGTTGCTCGGCTGTGCCTTGTTGCTCGTTTCCTGCCGGGTTGCCATTGCGGAATGGCGAATGGGTGACCCCGATGACCAGTTGCGCATTGTTCAGGTCCGCGACTGGATTGCGGGCCAAAGCTGGTGGGATATTACGCAATATCGGATGAATCCGCCCGATGGCGGACCAATGCACTGGTCGCGCCTGGTAGATGTGCCCATCGCAGCAGTTATTTTATTACTTCGCCCGTTTCTGGGCCAGATGTTGGCCGAACAATCGGCTGCTGCGTTGGTGCCTTTGCTAACCCTTGGCATAGTGTTGATTTTCTATGCGGCGACCGTTCGTCGGCTGTTTGGTTCGATTGTCGCGCTTTTGGCCGCCTTGCTATTTCTGACCATTCTGCCCGCGATTGCGCAGCTGGTGCCGATGCGCATCGACCATCATGGCTGGCAGCTTGCGCTATTTTTCGTCGCAAGCTGGGCGTTGTTTGATCGGACGTCGCCGGTTCGCGCTGCTGTTATTATCGGCGTTGCGTTGGCATTGTGGATTGAAATATCGATTGAAGGATTACCCTTTGCCGCGGTATTCCTCGGCCTGCTGGCCCTGCGCTGGGTGACGCCAACCGGTCAACCCAAGAACGCCGGGGAAGAATGGTCATTCGCTGTTTCCATTTCGGCATTGGCAATTGGTGCGGCGGTGTTCTTCGGCATCACCGAAAGCTGGTCGGAGACCAGAAACTACTGCGACAGCCTGTCGCCTGTTCACGTTGCGATTTTCGCCGTCATGGCAATGATCATTTCCGCCGCAGCAGGATGTACCCTGATATTTCGTCGGCCGCTGCCGGTTCTTGCGAAACTCGCAATAGCCGGGGGAGCGGGATTGGCGGGAATTGCGGTCCTGTTAATGGCGGCTCCGCAATGTGCCGGCGACGCGTTTGCCGAACTTGATCCGCTCGTACGTCAATATTGGTTCATGCGTGTACCGGAAGGCATGCCGCTTTGGTCGGTACAACTGGATTTCGCAATTCAGCAGATTGCCGGGTTGGTCGGTGGCTTTATCGGTCTTGTATATCTGCTGTTTTTTTCGAAGCGGCCCAACCATGAGGATAAGTTACTCCTTTCTCTCTTGTTTCTGGGCTGCGCGGTTGTTGGATCATTTGTCAGCCGGACCGCTGTTTATGCAGTATGCTTGGCCACACTGATGCTGGCACCGATGGTTGTCGGTCTGTTTCAAAAGGCTGAAAGTTTGAATTCGCTTACTACGCGCATGGCTATCCGGGTACTGGCGATGACCATCGGACTTCCTACCCTTGTCGGGCAAAATGTCATGAATCAAATCAATGCAGCTGCGGATGCAGATTTGGTAGCCAAAGACGAGGCGTTCAAGGAACTTGCACTGGAATGTCAGAGTTTGACATGGGTGACGGCGCTCAATCGCCTTCCGCCAGCGCAGTTAATGGCCGGACTGGATACGAGCCCATCGATCCTGCAAGCCACCCACCACAAGGTGATCGCCACGGGCCATCACCGCAATCAGGTAGCGATGGCAGATGTTATTCGCACCTTTACTGGATCGGTCCAGCAGGCTGAGACCATCTTTCGAGAACACAAAGTCCAATATCTCGTGACTTGTGACGGTAGTTTTGAAATGCAGATATACGCGCATCGCGCACCCGACGGATTTCTTGCGCAAATTAAGCAGGGTGACGTACCCAATTGGCTGACCCAGCAGCCTGATATTGGTCCGTTTCATATCTTCAAGGTGAATTTTCCTGCCGCCGCAACTCTCGGCAAAGATAGTGCAGACAACATGGCAATGCTCCGCTAAACAGCCGCGCTTAGGGGGCAATATGGGACGTCATTCTTTGCCGTTGCAGCCGGTGCTGCTGCTGTGGCTTGCTATTTCGGCAATATTAATTTGGTCCGGGTGGACACAAATCGTCACGCTGTCCGGATGGGACCCCGATGATCAGCTGCGGCTCGTCCAGCTGCGCGATTTTCTGGGCGGCCAAAGCTGGTTTGACACCACCCAGTACCGGATGAACGCCCCTGAAGGCGCGCCGATGCACTGGTCGCGGTTGATCGAGCTGCCGCTGGCCATTGTCGTTTTGCTGCTGTCGCCGATTTTCGGTCAACCGGTTGCAGATATGATTGCAGGCACTTTGATTCCGCTCTTTCTGTTGGGCGGTATCGCTTACATATTGGGCCGGATCGCCGCGCGGCTCGGCAATAGGGAAGCAGGCACGATTGCGGTTTTGCTGACCCTGATTTCGCCAGCCTTGCTGATGCAATTGCGCCCGATGCGGATCGACCATCATGGCTGGCAGATATTTTTTGCCGTTCTGGCGTTATGGACGATGTTTTGGCCCGACAAGAAACGCGGAGGGCTGACGCTCGGTTTTGCGTTGGCGATATGGTTGCATATCTCGCTCGAAGGCGCGCCGATGACGGCCGCGTTCTTCCTGCTGCTGGGCTGGCGCTGGGTCGTTGAAAAGGCGCATGGCCAGCGGCTGATATGGACCATCACCGCATTCACGCTGACCAGTGCTGCGCTGTTCCTGGGCACGCAGCCCGACATGCTGGCGGCGCATTGCGACAGCATTTCGCCTCCGCACTTGGTCGCGATACTGCTGGCTACCGCGATCATGCTGCCTTCTATCGTTGCGACGCCAGACCACCGTCGCTGGCGCATGGCCGCGGTGCTTGCGGCGGGTGCTGTAGCGCTTGCGGCGATATTGCTGATCGCGCCGCAATGCGCCAGTGGCGCGTTTGGCGGGCTCGACCCGCTGGTTCACGAATATTGGTATCAGCATATCAAAGAAGGCTTGCCGGTGTGGCACCAAAGCTGGCGCAATGCGCTGGTGCTGTCGGCGATATTGGCGTGCGGGCTTGTGGCGCTTTTTGCGGTGCAGTCAAAATCGGTGGGCAGTGCAACCAAGGACATGCGGCTTGCCGGATATTTTCTGATTTATGCGGCATTGTTGTCGCTTCTGGTGTTCCGCACAGTTGCAGTAGCTTCCGCCTTTGCCGTTCCGCTGATTGCCGTATGGGTGAGCAATCTGTTCCAAAGCTATCGCCGGTCGCGGGTTCCGGCACAGCGTGTCAGGTTGGTCGCGTTGATGCTGTTCTTGCTGGTGCCGGGCGCGGTTGTGGGTCAGCTTTATTCTGCGGGATCCTTCATCATCGGACAAAAACCAGATGTCGCAGATCCGGCGAGACGGGCAACAGCCGACCGCTGCGAGGCGCCCCCTTCGGTGGCGGCGCTGGGGACATTGCCGAAGGCGCGTTTTGTCGCACCGTTCGATATGGGGCCGACCATCTTGCTGGCGACGCAGCATCAGGTGCTGGCGAGCAGCCATCATCGCAATGTGCAGGGGATGCACGACCATATCGCGATATTCCGGTCATCGCCGGATACCGCGCACGCCATAATCATGAAACGCGGCATCACGCACATTGCCGCTTGTCCGGGCGAGGCAGAGCTTGGCTTTTATGCCCGTAAAGATCCGGCAGGTCTCTGGGCTCAATTGTCGAACGGCAAGATGCCAGCGTGGCTGGAGCCGCTCCCAGATATGGGCGACGGCATCAAGGTTTGGCGCGTGCGTTAAAGGTGGATGAAGTCGCGCTCGAAACTTTTCAGATGCGCACCCCCATCGACGAAGATTGTCTGTCCGGTGACATGCCTAGCGCTTGCAAGATAAAGCACAGCATCGGCGATGCCATCCGGGTCAGGTAATGCCCCGAGGGGCATCATTGTTGCCAGCCGTTCCGCCTGACCGGTCGTATAATCTTCAGTGACAATCACCAGGCCGGGTGCAATCGCATTGACTCGTGCCTTTGCCCCGAAAGCCGTCGCCATCGTATTGACCGACGCCGCCAGCGCTTGCTTGGATAAAGTGTAGCTGATCTGGTCCAGGTGCGGATTGGCAATCCGCTGGTCCAGGATGTGAACGATGGCAATCTGGCCAGGTGCCACTTTCACAAGCTCTTGCGATAGCAGTACCGGCGCGAATGTGTTCAGCCGGAAATGCGCATCCAGCGTCGCTGCGTCCATCGCTGTCCAATCATCCTGACCGAATATCGCGGCATTGTTGACCAACAGATCGGGCGCTCGGCCGAAATGGGATGTGACATCCGCAACCAGTTTTGCTGGTGCTACCGGGTCCGCAAGATCGGCAATAAAGCTATGCCAATTGGTTCCGTTCTGATCGATGGCATCACCCAAAACGGTATCGGGAGCGCCATCGACATGACTTGAAATCGCCAGATCATATCCCGCCTTTGCCAACCGCGCCGCGATCGCCGCGCCCAAACGGCGCATGCCGCCCGTCACCAGCGCAAGCGGTTTGGCCTCGCTCATTTGCGATCCCGCGCCATCGTAATGCCAATGGCCTCGCCATCTTCGGCGATTGCCAGCTTGACGATCTTGACCACGACATGTTGCACGCGCTTGTCGCCCGCAAACAGCCGGGTCATGATATGGTCGGCGACGGCCTCGATCAGCATGAAATGCACGCCTTCCGGCAATTCGGTCGCCGCTTCTTTCAGCTTCATATAATTTTTCGATGCCGACAACGGAGTGTCGGGTGTATAATGATCCGCCATATCGAGCGTAGCACTGATCGAGATTTTCAGCGGCTGCGGCAAATGCGTTTCCTGACTGTAAATTCCGGTCAGGACATTGACGACCAGGTCGTGCATTTCGAGGGTTAAACTATCGGCCATATCTTCCCTGTTCAATTGCGCGACCAGCGCGCAAAAATGGCTGTTGGCAACAATATGCCACGCGCTTCTTCGCGGACCGCCAGTTCACCGAATTCGACCTTACCGCCAAGGTCTTTGAAATGCGACTCAAGCAACGCGCCCAGCGCCAGCGCCGACATCCGCACGGCATAGACGGTCAGGAACAGAAAGCGCGAGTTGGCGTCGAGCAGTTGTCGGCAATTGGCAATCAGGCCGGGCAGATCTTCCTCCAACCGCCAGACTTCGCCGTCGGGGCCACGGCCATATTTGGGCGGATCGAGCAGGATGCCATCATAGCGCTTTTGGCGGCGTACTTCGCGAGCAACGAATTTCGCGGCATCATCGACAATCCATCGCACCGGGCGATCAACCATTCCCGACATTTCGGCATTGGCACGCGCTTGCGCGACCGACTTTTTTGACGCGTCAACATGAACCATCTGCGCACCCGCCGCCGATAAGGCGAGCGTTCCGACACCGGTATAGCCGAAAAGATTCATCACTGTCGGCTCGGCGACATCATCAATCTGCCCGCGCATCCAGCGCCACACCGGGTCCATGTCAGGAAAAAACCCCAGATGCCGGAACGGCGTGCATTGCGCATTGAACCGCACTTCTTCCCACGTCAGCGGCCATCCATCCATGGGCACAGGCCGGTTGTTATACCAACGCCCGCCGCCTTCATCATCGGACCCCGGCACAAACTCGGCATCGGCATCCCAATCGTCGCTTGCGGGTGTCCACATTGCCTGCGGTTCGGGCCGAATGAAGCGGCGCGTGCCGTAACGCTCATATTTACGGCCATTGCCGCTGTCGATCAGGGTATAATCGTCGCGCGGTTCGCTGACCAAAGTGACGAAATCCGGTGTCATTTCAGCGTGTGGCGCGCGCCAGCACATAATCCCGCACGGCGTTGTAATCGCCGGGCAATATATCGAAGCGTTCTTCGCGGTCGAACAAAGACGATACGCGCGCCGGTAGCGAAGGCCGGATGCCGGTCGCGCGTTCGACGGCATCGCGGAACTTTGCCGGATGCGCGGTGGCAAGAGTGACCACAGGTATGTCGGGCGCGACTTTCGCTGCCCGCGCGGCATGGAGCGCAATTGCGGTATGCGGGTCGATAACCTCGCCGCAAGATTCATGCGCCCAACGCATTGCCAACGCCATTGCGTCGGCATCGGCACGGGCGCTGACAAAGAAGTCTGCCTTTTGCCGCATTTCGGCAGACAGCACCATCTTGCCCGTCTGCTCGAACGATTTCATGCGCGCGGATGTGGTCGAACCGTCGCGGCCCTCGAGATCGAACAGCAGCCGTTCAAAGTTGCTCGAAACCTGAATATCCATCGACGGTGCGGCGGTCGGGGTCACGCCTGACACCGAATAATCGCCATGCGACAGCGCGCGGTGGAGGATGTCGTTGACGTTGGTGGCGACGATCAGCCGTTCGATGGGCAGGCCCATTTGCGCCGCGACATAGCCTGCGAATACATCCCCAAAATTGCCGGTCGGCACCGAAAAGGCGACAGCGCGATCAGGCGCCCCGAGGCGCAGCGCTGCGGCGAAATAATAGACGACCTGCGCCATCAACCGCGCCCAGTTGATCGAGTTTACTGCCGACAATGTCAGTGGTCCATTGACCTCGCGGTCGCCGAACATCCGCTTCACCATCGCCTGCGCATCGTCGAAGCTGCCCTGGATCGCGATGTTGTGGACGTTGGGGGCAAGCATCGTCGTCATCTGCCGACGCTGCACGTCCGACACGCGTTCATAGGGGTGGAGCATGAAAATCTCGACCTGTTCACGGCCCGCGACCGCGTCGATGGCGGCAGAACCGGTATCGCCCGACGTGGCGCCAACAATAGTCAGTTTCTTGTCACTGCCGGTCAAAAGCCGCTCGAACAAATGGCCGAGCAATTGCAGCGCCACATCCTTGAACGCCAAAGTCGGGCCGTGAAACAGCTCCAGCAACCAGTTCTGGCTGTCCAGTTGCACCAGCGGCGTGACAGCGGAATGCGAAAAGCGGCCATAAGCAGCCGTGCACAATTCCTGCAATTCGGCTTCACTCAACACCCCCGCAGTAAACGGTGCCATCACCCGCGCTGCCAGATCGACATAAGATAGCCCGCGCATCGCGGTGATCTCGGTAGGGGTGAAGCGCGGCCAGACGCGCGGAACATAAAGTCCGCCGTCGCTGGCAAGTCCGGTCAGCGTGACGCCTGCAAAATCAAGCGCGTCCGCGTTGCCGCGGGTGCTGATATAATCTGTGCTGTTATTGGCCATATCGCGCACGCGGTTAGCGGTGTCGGGCGTTTATCGCAAGATTATTGCAAATCTGCGCTGACAAAATCGGCGGCGGCCTGCCTTTGGGTCCACCGCGCCCGGATTATATCAGACGTGTCGCGGCTGTTATCATGGCTCCAGCCCGGAGGTCGCCACATATAGGAGAATTTGTACCGCCACGGTGCAGACCAGACATCGCGGGCAATGCCCACCCATTCGTGGAAGACGCTCCATAACAGGTTGAACGTGCCCAGTTGCTTGACGATGCCGTACCGGATCGGCTCGCCGTCTCCCTCTTCGGTAAAGCTGCCGAACATCCGGTCCCAGATGATGAAGACGCCGGCATAATTGCGGTCAAGATAGCGCGGGTTGGTCGCGTGGTGCACCCGGTGGTGCGACGGTGTGTTCATCACAAATTCGAACCAGCGGGGCAGCTTCCCGATTGCTTCGGTGTGGATCCAGAATTGGTAGATCAGGTTGATCGCCCCGACAAACAGGATCATCGTCGGGTGGAAGCCGATAAAAACCAGCGGCATCCGGAACAGAAAGGAGAGCGCGAAAAAGCCTGTCCAGGTTTGGCGGAGTGCGGTCGATAGATTATAATGCTGGCTGGAATGATGGTTGACATGCGACGCCCAGAACCAGCGCACGCGGTGGGCCGAGCGGTGGAAGACATAATAGAGGAAATCATCGAGGATGAAGCAAGCAATCCATGCCCACCACGCCCACGGCACCGTCGCGATCCGGTATTGATATCCCCAAAGTGCAACTACCAACAGCGTGCCGCCAAACAGCACACCCGCCACGGTACTGCCTGTCCCCAAAGCCAGCGAGGTCAGCGTATCTTTGGGTTCGTATTTTTCCGGCGCCCGCGACCGGGCCCAAAGCATTTCGATGACAATCAGCAGGATGAACACCGGCACGGCATAATCGACAGGGTTGAAAAGCGTGTCGGTCATATCTGCAAATGCCGCAAACCCGCCGCCCAATATTGGGCGTCTTTGCCCAGATTGAGCGTAATCTTGCCAAAGCTTTTATCGCCGGTGCCAACGGTCAGGAAATTGTGGTCGAGCCGTGATTCGCTATGCCGGTCGAGCAGTCGTCCGGCAAATTGCGCACCGTGCCGGCGGACGAGCAAATGGCGGCCTTTGGCATCGCGCATCAACGCGCCAATGCCCGCTCTGTCGAGAACAATATCGACCGGTTCAAACCCGAAAATGATCTCGTCAGCCAATCGCCGCGCATGGTCTTCGTCGCGAATCCGGAGGTCGCCGCCAAGCTGCAGCCAATAAGCGAAATAGGCCAGCGCGAGGATCGCGATCACTGATGCCGCAAGCTTGACCAGCTCCGCCGTCAAGATGCCCGACCGCGAATCATGTCCATCATCGCGGCAATCGGCGTCAGGTCATATCCTGCGTCTGCCGCCTGCTCGGAAAGCACCGCTGGATGGTCACCCTTCGACGCCCGCGCCAACGCCCAGAGCAGGGTCGACCGCGTACCCGACCGGCAATAAGCGAGAATCTTGCCGTTGGCACCCTCAAGCGCCTCTGCCATTGCGGTCACTTGCCATTCGGCAAAACCGGCATGGGTGACGGGGATGGCAACATAATCGAGCCCCGCCGCGCGCGCGGCCGCCTCGATATCGGGACCCGGTGTCTGGTCCGCCGATTCGTCTTCGGGCCGGTTGTTGATGATAAGCGTCACGCCTTCTGCCTTGGCCGCCGTTACGGCTTCAAGGCTGATTTGTGGAGCGACAAGCACGTCGTCGGTAAGCTTTTTGAACATGTTTCAAACCTTATTAGAACAACCGCAATACCGCAAGAAAAGCGTCGCCATATGCATCAAGCTTGCGCGAACCGACGCCGGTTATCCGCGACAGTGCAGACAGGCTATCGGGCTTGGCCTGCGCCATTTCGCGCAACGTCGCGTCGTGGAAAATGACATAAGGCGGGACCCCCCCGTCCAGTGCCAGCTCGCGGCGCTTGTTGCGCAGCGCCTCGAACAGCGGATCACCAACCGGATTGGCTGCGGCATTGCGGCGTCCCCGGCGTTCGCGCTTGGGTTGCAGGACGAGATCAACCGACTGGTCGCCCTTCAATATGGCTTTGGCCTCCGGACCAAACATCAAACCGCCATGGTCGTTGGTCCGAAGCGCGTCTTTCAACAGCAAAGACCGCGCGACCGGTTTGATCAGCGCTGCCTCCTCGCCGCTGATAATGCCGAACACCGAAAGCCGGTCATGCTGCTGTTTGACAATCCGTTCGTCGCTCCGACCCGTCAGCACCGCTTCCAGATGGCCAACGCCATAGCTTTGACCGGTGCGGTAAACGGCAGACAGGAATTTGCGCGCCACTTCGGTGGCGTCGATGGCGGCTGGCGGCGTCAGGCAGTTATCGCAATTGCCGCATTTCTCAGGCGGTTTCTCACCAAAATGTTTGAGCAGCACCGCGCGCCTGCACCCGCCGGTTTCGACCAACGCGCCCAGCGACGCCAGCCGCGCCCGCTCGCCGGGCAGCCGCGCCGGTTCGACATCGCGCAACCATAAACGCGCCTTGGAAAAATCCTCCGCACCCCAGAACATGTGGGCGGTTGCAGGATCACCGTCGCGGCCCGCACGCCCGGTTTCCTGATAATATGCCTCAATCGATTTGGGCAGCCCGGCATGGGCGACAAAACGCACGTCGGGTTTGTCGATGCCCATGCCGAAGGCCACCGTGGCGACCATCACCATATCTTCGGATGCGACAAAATCGGCCTGATTTCGCCTCCGGATGTCGGGGTCCAGTCCGGCATGATATGCCCGGACAGGTCGCCCGGTTTTCTTCAGGCTGTCCGCCAACTTTTCCGTTCCGGCGCGCGACTGGACATAGACAATTCCCGCCCCCGGTGTTGCCATGACGACATCTGCCACCTGACTGGCGGCACCTGCCTTGGGCGAAATCGCATATTGGATATTGGGCCGGTCAAAGCCCGAAACGATCATCCCGCCTGCGTCT
The DNA here is from genome assembly GCA_040007915.1 of Sphingorhabdus sp. Taxonomy (GTDB): domain Bacteria; phylum Pseudomonadota; class Alphaproteobacteria; order Sphingomonadales; family Sphingomonadaceae; genus Sphingorhabdus_B. The sequence continues at coordinate 10,064 of JBDTUD010000001.1, read as the reverse complement.
ATACCCAGCTGCAGCAATATGTCTTCGCGGGTATGCGCATCTGCCGTTGCCGTCAGCGCCAGCCGCGGGACGGCGGCGAAGTCATCCATTAACGGGCGGAGCAACCGGTAGTCCGGCCGGAAATCATGCCCCCATTCGGATACGCAATGTGCTTCGTCTATTGCGAAAAGCGCAATCTTCGCCTCGCGCAAAAGCCCGCGAAATTCCATGCCCGATGCGCGTTCGGGTGCGACATAGAGCAAATCGAGCGCGCCTGCGCGAAACCGCTGGATGGTCTCTGCGCGGTTCTGATCCACCGATGTCAGCGTCGCAGCCTTGATCCCCACCGTTTCCGCCGCACGCATCTGGTCATGCATCAATGCAATCAGGGGCGAGATGACAATAGTTGTACCGTCGAGCATCACCGACGGCAATTGATAGCAAAGCGACTTGCCCGCCCCCGTGGGCATCACCGCCAGCGTCCGTTTGCCCGCCAGCACCCGATTGACCACCGATTCCTGAACGCCACGAAATTCGGGAAAGCCGAAGGTTGAGTGAAGGACGTCATGGGCAGTCGGCATCAAGCGGCTTTAACGCGGATCACCATCCTGTCGAGCCTAAATACAGAGCCTAATACAGGGACACAATACCTATTTATTGCACATTTTGGGGTCCTATGCGGTGACTGGATCAATAAATAGGTATTGTGTCCCTGCATTTAGGCGGTAAAGACAATATATGCCACGTATTGCCCGCATCGTTGTCCCCGGGGTTGCGCACCATGTGACCCAGCGCGGCAACCGGCGTTTGCCTGTCTTTTTCAACGACGGCGACCGCCGGGCCTATCTGGCCCTGATAGCAGAGGCTTGCACGGCGCAAGGCACCCGTTGTCTGGCATGGTGCCTGATGGAAAATCACGTCCATCTCATCCTCATTCCGCGCGAAGAAGACGGCCTGCGCGCCACTCTGGCAGAAGCGCACCGGCGTTACACAAGACGGATCAACCAGCGCGAAGGCTGGACCGGATATCTGTTTCAGGGACGCTTTGCCAGCTACCCGATGGACGATGCCCATCTCATGGCGGCAGTCCGCTATGTCGAAAACAACCCGGTCAAGGCGTCAATTGTCAAGCACGCTGAAGATTGGGCCTGGTCGAGTGCCCGGGCGCATATCTCCGGCAAACCAGACGGATTGACCGCGCTTGATTTTGACTTTGGCGGGGTTGGCAACTGGCGCGCGATGTTGGTCGACGGATTGGAAGCAGCGGACCGTGATGCCCGGATCGAAGCGGTGTTGCGGACCGGACGCCCGCTGGGCAGTGACGTATGGCTGGGTTTGCTGGAGAATCAGACCGGCCGTATTCTAAAAACCCGCCCCGCCGGTCGCAAGCGCGCTTAATACAGGGACACAATACCTATTTCTGTATCCAGGCGCGCGATACCCACATTAATGTCGAAGCAGAAATAGGTATTGTGTCCCTGTATTAGCGCGCCCTGTATTAAGCGACGGTTTCCTCCTCCTCATCGACCTCGGCCTGCTGGCGCGCCCACATCTCGGCGTAGAGGCCTTGCTTGCGGAGCAGGCTCGCATGCGTTCCGCGTTCGGCGACGCGCCCGGCATCTAGGACGACGATCTCGTCGGCATCGACGATTGTCGATAACCGGTGGGCGATGATGATCGTCGTGCGCCGTTCGGAAACACGGTCGAGCGTTGCCTGAATTTCGGATTCGGTGCGGCTGTCGAGTGCGCTGGTAGCTTCATCCAATATCAGGATGGGCGGGTCTTTCAGCAGTGTTCGGGCAATGGCAACCCGCTGCTTTTCGCCGCCCGACAATTTCAGCCCACGTTCACCGACCTGGGCTGCATATCCTTGCGGAAGCGATGCGATGAAGCCGTGGATTGATGCGCCGCGTGCGGCCTCTTCGATTTGCTGCTGGTCCGAACCTTCACGGCCATAGCCGATATTGTAGCCGATGCTCTCGTTGAACAGCACCGTGTCCTGCGGCACGATCCCGATACTCGCGCGCAACGAGTTTTGCGTGACGTCGCGAATATCCAGATCATCGATCTTTATCCGCCCGCCGGTTACGTCGTAAAAACGGTATAGCAGCCGGGCGATGGTTGACTTGCCCGCGCCAGAAGGTCCCACGACCGCCAGCTTCCCACCGGGCGGAACCGAAAAGCTGATGCCCTTCAAGATTTCACGGTCAGGGTCATATCCGAAATGCACATCTTCGAACGAAAGTGCACCACCGCGGATCGCTATCGGCCTGGCGCCCGGTTTATCGACAATCTCGCGTTCGGTATCGATCAGTTCGAACATCGCGGCCATGTCGGTCAGCCCTTGGCGGATGGTGCGATAGACCATGCCGAGCATATCGAGCGGCCGGAAAAGCTGTGCCAGAAGCGTGTTTACAAACACCACATCGCCGGTGGTAAATTGGCCCTTGGACCAGCCCCAAATGGTATAGCCCATCGCACCTGCCAGCATCAGGTTGGTGATCAAGGCCTGACCTATATTGAGCGCCGCGAGCGAGTTTTCGGATTTGACGGCAGCGATTGCCCATTTGCGCGCGACGATACCATAAGCTTCGCTTTCGCGCTTTTCCGCGTTGAAATATTTGACGGTTTCATAGTTGAGCAAACTATCGACCGAGCGCGCCACGGTAGCGGTATCGAGTTCGTTCATCTCGACCCGCAGCTTGTTGCGCCAATCGGTGACGCGCTGGGTAAAGCCGATATACAACACCACCATCGCCAGCGTGGCGGCGACCAGCTCGACACCAAATTTTGTCCAGAATATAATCGAAACCCCGATCAGTTCGATGATCGTCGGCGCGATGTTGAACAGCAGGAAATAGAGCATGATATCGATGCTCTTGGTGCCGCGCTCGATGACTTTGGTGACGGCACCGGTTCGCCGGTTCATGTGAAACCGCATCGACAGGCTGTGCAGATGTGCGAAGACATTTTCGGCCAAACGCCGGGTTGCGTCCTGCCCGACGCGTTCGAACACGACATTGCGCAAATTGTCGAACAGCACCCCGCCGAAACGTGCACCCGCATAAGCGGCAACCAGTGCAATTGCGATGGTTGCGCTTGCCTCCATTCCTCCGGCTGGCGAATTGGGCGTCATCTGGTCGATCGCCTGACCGTAAAGCCAACCCATCGAAAACTGGATAAGCTTGGAAAGCAGCACGAGCAGCAGCGCGCCGACAATCCGCCCGCGCAGCGCCGGTTGATCTTTGGGCCATAAATAGGGCAGGAACCGACGCATAACAGCAAAATCGGGGCTGGACATGGCGGTGTCGGAAGAGGGGAATTGTGGCGGCATCCAGCCTATATAGGCATGCGCTGTGCCGTTTAGAAAGTACCGCTAATCCGCAACCGGTAAATCAGGCCATATTATTTGGTGCCGACCGTCGTGTAATCAACGGCTCGGCGAGCAAAAAGGCAACTGGCTTTCATGCCCTGCCGGACAGCAACAACCATGTCGCGAGCGCATTCATGCCGGTATAGATCCAATAGAAGAAGGCGATGATTGCATATCCTTCGTGCGCGAACAGCATCGCGGCGGTCAGCACGGCAAATTCGATGCCGTAGCTGCCATAACGCCCGAAATAGCGTCCGAAATAGAGCTTGGTATCCTCGACAAAAGGATGTCCCGATTCCGCCACCGCCTTGTGCATCGCGAAATTCGCGACGCCCATCAGGAAGCACAGGACCAGCATCATATTCCGGCCCGATCAGCCAGATGCAGGCGTGGTCTGCCGCGCCTCGTTACGTTCCGACTGGCGTTCGAGCGCAACCTTGATCATCGCGATTATCGGGTCAGCGAGCGCCAATCCCAATATACCAAATAATGCACCGAACAATATCTGAGCCCCCAAAACCAACGCCGGCGCCAGATCGACCGCGCGTTTGGCCACCATCGGGACAATCAGGTAGCCATCGACCATCTGGACGACAAAATAGACGAACACCGCATAGAGCCCGATGTCAACGCCCGCCGAAAAGCCAACCAAGATGATGAGCGCACCTGAAACAATCGCACCGATATTAGGCAGGAACGCCAAAAGTCCGGTTAAAACCCCAAGCAACGCCGCCATCGGCACTCCGCCCAGCGAGAGCAATATCCATGTACCAAAGCCTTCGACGGCCATGCCGAGCAACCGCCCCGCCATCAACCGGCGCAGTGTCTTGCCGATCCTTTCCGATGTGCCGTAAAAATTTTCGCGTTCAGCAAGCGGCAGCATCCAAGCGACGCCGCGCTCATATAAACGCGGTTCGGATGCGATAAAAATCGCCAGCACCAGCATCATTGCCAAATTGGTAACGGTGCCGACAACCGACGTGACGGCAGCGGTCACCCTGCCGACCGAGTTCAATATTTGCGTGCCAAAGCCTTTTACATCTGCGGCGGAGATGTCGAATCCGGCGGCCTGTATCTCGTCGCCAAACCGCGCGACCTGGGTTTCAACGATGCCCTGCAACGCCGCTGCCTGCGATGTGAGTTCGGATCCGGCGAACACAAAAGTCCAGTATAGAAAACCGAAAACGCCGAGTACGACGATGGTCAGCCGGATCCCGCGCGGAATGGGTAATACCCGGCCTATCAAGCGCGCGCCGCCATCGAACATCGATGCCAGAACAATGCCACCGATGATTAGCAAGATAGCCTGAGACAGCCATGCCAGTAATGCCACCGAAACCGCGACACCGATCCAAACGGTCGCTTTTTTTAATTCGGTTCGGATCAGCGGATCATAAAGTTCGGTCGGCCCTACTTCTTCGTGGAAAACTTCTTCGAAAACATCCGGTTGCTTGCGCGGGGTCCGGGCCTTTCGAGCCTTTGATGCCGGCGCATCATTCATTGGGCTTCACCTGCTTGGGGCGCAGGCTGGTGCCTGCCCGATCGCCGCGCAGCGATGTGTACCAGCTGACGGGGTTGATGCTGGTGCTGCCATCGACCGAGAAGGTGATGATTTCGGCGCGGCCACCGATCCGGTCCCACGATACCGGCCCACCGAGTCCGCTGGGCTTTGGCACGCGGCTGTCAGAACTACGGTCGCGATTATCGCCCATCAGAAACACATGCCCCGCCGGAATTTTGACCGGTGCCATATCATCGGTGTCGCTGCGGGCCGCATCGATCGTGTCATATTGGACGCCGTTCGGCAGGGTTTCGCGGATGATCGGCAAATAGCAATGGAGCTTGCCGTCTTCGGCCTGCATTCTGGCACCGGGAAAGTCGCTTTCGCTGCACGGATTGTTGGCATCAACGGGCAGATCAAGTGCGGGTTGGACCTCTTGCTTCACCGGTTTGCCGTTCAGGAAAATCTGGCCTTCATGCAGCTCGATGGTGTCGCCGGGCAGGCCGATGACCCGCTTGATCCAATCCTGATATCTGCCCTCTGGCGTCAGAATGACGATGTCACCGCGCTTGGGCAACTCGCCCCAGACCCGCGTGTTGCTCTCGGGCAAGGGCACCGCCAGCGCCTCGACCTCTTCGCGGAGCACCAGCCATCTGAATATCGCCACCGGGTTCGGTACGGTCGGCGAAACATGGCTCCAGCCATAAGGATATTTGCTGACGAACAAGCGGTCGCCGACCAACAATGTCGGCATCATCGAAATCGACGGAATATAGAAAGGCTTGGCAATGAAGCTGTGGAAACCCAGCACCGCAAGCAGCAGCCAGAACATGCCCTTGAACTCTGCCCAGAGTCCCGCCGTCCAACTGCGCTTTTCGGGGACGGGTTCGGCAGCAGCTGGCGGCGTTTCCGGATTCATATTGTCAGAAGTCAAAATGGTCATGCCCTCGTCAGCGGTAGCGCCTCTATAATTACAAACGCCTGTGCCCATGGATGGTCGTCGGTTAGCGTCAGGTGAATATGCGCTTCATAACCGACCGGCACCATCGCGTCGAGCCGTGCTTTTGCTCCGCCGGTCAAGGCCAAGGTCGGTGCTCCGGAGGCCGCGTTGACGACGCCGATATCCTTCATGAACACGCCGCGTTTAAAGCCGGTGCCAACCGCCTTGGAGAACGCTTCCTTGGCAGCAAAGCGTTTCGCATAAGTACCGGCGCGGGTGAACGGACGCCTCGCGGCTTTGGCCCGTTCGACATCGGTAAACACGCGTTTTTCAAACCGTTCGCCAAATCGAGCGAGCGAATTCTGGATGCGCTCGATATTGCACAGGTCGGAGCCCAGACCGATAATCATAGCCAGATCCTCCCCGGAACGGGGAGGTGGCAGTCCGCAGAACTGACGGAGGGGCCCCACCTCTCAGCCGTGCCGCAAAACTTTGGGTGGGCCCCCTCCACCACGCCTGCGGCGCGGTCCCCCTCCCCGTTCCGGGGAGGATTTACGACCACCCTCACCGTGCCGCGTCCATTAACGTCCGCATCCGTCGAACGCTTTCTTCCAAGCCAATGAAGATCGCTTCGCCGATCAGATAATGGCCGATATTCAATTCGGCGATCTGCGGGATCGCGGCAATCGGCTGCACATTCTCGAAAGTCAGCCCGTGGCCCGCATGCGGCTCGATGCCGTTCTTGACCGCCAGCGCCGCAGCATCGGAGATACGCCGCAGCTCGGTCTCGCGTTCGGCACCTTCGCTATGCGCATAACGGCCTGTATGGAATTCGACCACCGGTGCGCCCAATAACATGGCCGCCTCGATCTGGCGCGGGTCGGGTTCGATGAACAGGCTGACGCGGATATTCGCATCGCGCAATCGCGCGATCAAAGGCGCCAAATGATTATGTTGCCCGGCAGCGTCCAGTCCGCCTTCGGTGGTCCGCTCTTCGCGATTTTCCGGAACTATGCATGCGGCATGCGGTTTGTGGCGCAGCGCGATTTCGAGCATCTCCTCGGTCGCCGCCATTTCGAGATTGAGCGGCAGGTCGGTTGCCGCCATGATCCGCTGGATGTCATCATCGCGGATGTGCCGCCGGTCTTCGCGCAAATGCGCCGTTATTCCGTCGCCCCCAACCGCTGCTACGATCTCGGCTGCGCGAACCGGGTCGGGATGCTCCCCGCCACGCGCGTTGCGGATGGTCGCGACATGGTCGATATTGACACCCAATCTCAGGCTTTGGGGCAATCTCAGGCTTTGGGGACGCAAGCGGGGGGTCACTCTTTACGGCTTCCCGGCTTTGTTGCCTCGGTTGCGGCCAATTCGGGTGGCAACTCATCCGGCGCGAAGGTCGGGAAATTGAGCTGGATCAGCGGGAAGAACGGCACACCCAAATCCACGTTGCCCGCCGATCGGTCGACCACCGCCCCGGCCACAATGACTTGACCGCCAGCTGCTTCAATCGCCTTGATTGCTTCACGCGACGAAAGACCGGTCGTGACAACATCTTCCATCATCAGCACTTTGGTGTCTTGGACGAGCGTAAAGCCGCGTCGCAGCCCGAACACGCCTTCGGGGCGTTCAACAAACATCGCATCGACGCCAAGCGCCCGGCCCATTTCATGGCCGATGATGATGCCGCCCATGGCAGGCGATACCACCGCCTGTATCTCGCTTCTGATTTCGCGCGGGATACGCTGGGTAATCGCCAACGCGATGCGGCCAGCGCGTTCGGGATTCATCAGTAACCGGGCGCATTGCAGATAATGTGCGCTATGCCGTCCCGACGACAGCAGAAAGTGCCCTTCGAGCAGCGCATCGGCGGCGCGGAATTCTGATAGGATTTCATCTTCGGTCATGGGTAAAGTCGGCGTCCTGTTATTTTTTGCATTCCGACATGTGCCGGTTGCAACGCAGATAGGTGGAAAAGGCTTGCGAATAAATCCATAAAATCTATGGGCAACGCCTTGAGGCTTGCGGTAAGCGTGACTATAAGCCGCGCGAGACTGCCGGATTTGCTCCGGCCAATCGAGCGCAGCTTCAGTGCGCCGCACCAAAGACATGGGGCCAAGTTGATGAATATGTTGAAGAAAATTTTGGTTTTATTTGCGGCAGGGACAATGTTTGCCGCCGGGCCTGCGCCGGTCTCTGCACAAGCAGCGAATCCGGTACCGGCACCGGTAGCCCAAGTCGATGCGGCACCGATACCAGCCGTAGCGGCAACCCCGGCTGAGCCAGCAAAGGCAGCAGCACCGAAATCGATGGACGGCTCGCTGCCGGGTTACACGCCGATGAAGCCGACCCCGGGTATCGGCATGCCGGTCGCCAAGCAGATGGATTTTCAGGAGCAGTTCAGCGACAACGGCGTCTATGCCAAATGGATCAACAACGCGATATTGTTGCCGATCATCACCATCATCTCGCTGTTTGTGCTCGGACTGCTGTTTTACATCATCATCCGCTTCCGTCGGGCCGCAAACCCCGTGGCGTCAAAAACCACACATAACACCTTCATCGAAATCATCTGGACTTTGGTGCCGGTGCTGATCTTGCTCGGCATTGCCTATCCGTCACTCGACCTGCTTGCCAAGCAGTTCAAGCCCGCGCCAGCCGATGCGGTGACCATCAAGGTTACCGGATACCAATGGTATTGGGGCTATACCTATCCCGATCATGGCGGGTTCGAAGTCGTGTCGAACATGCTGAAAGAACCTGGCGATGCTCCCAAAGGCGAGCGCGCACGGACCGATAATGACGGGCCCCAGCAACTGGCCGTTGATAACCGTATGGTTGTGCCGGTCGGCGTCCCGCTCCGGATCCAGACCACCGCATCCGATGTGATCCACGCCTTTGCCGTGCCGTCGCTTTGGTTCAAGCTTGACGCTGTGCCTGGTCGCCTCAATGAAAAGTCGCTGACCATTACTCGGCCTGGCGTTTATTTCGGGCAATGTTCCGAACTATGCGGCGCTCGTCACGGGTTCATGCCGATTGCGGTTGAAGCGCTGCCGCCAGCCCAATTCGCGGCATGGGTAAAAGCACAAGGCGGGCAGATGCCCGGCGGAAAAGCGGCGGACGCTGCTGCTCCAGCAGCGCCCGCTGCTACCGCCACTCCAGACAAAGCGGCCCCTGCCGCACCAGCAACCAAGTAAGAAGGCTACAGTTTATGACGACCATAGCTGCGACCGGTGCCGATTTTCACGATCACACCCATCATGATGCGGATCACAAGCCGGGCTTTTTCGCCCGCTGGTTCATGTCGACCAACCATAAAGATATCGGCACACTCTATTTGATCTTCGCGATTACCGCAGGGATTATTGGTGGCGGTATTTCGGGCCTGATGCGGTGGGAGCTGGCTGAGCCAGGCATCCAGCATCTGACCGGTTGGGCTTCGATGATGGCAGGCAAGGAGGCCTCGCTCGACGAAGCTTATCATATGTGGAACGTGCTGATTACGGCGCACGGTCTGATCATGGTGTTCTTCATGGTGATGCCCGCGATTATCGGCGGATTTGGCAACTGGTTCGTGCCGCTCATGATCGGTGCCCCCGACATGGCGTTTCCGCGGATGAACAATATCTCGTTCTGGTTGACCGTTGTCGCATTCATCATGCTTTTGGGTTCTAGCTTTGTACCCGGTGGTACCGGCCTTGGTGCGGGTACCGGTTGGACGGTTTATGCGCCGCTTTCGACATCGGGGTCGGTCGGACCGGCGGTCGATATGGCGATTTTCTCGCTGCATATGGCGGGTGCCGCGTCGATACTGGGAGCGATCAACTTCATCACCACGATCTTCAACATGCGCGCACCAGGCATGACCATCCACAAAATGCCATTGTTCGTATGGTCGGTACTGGTGACCGCGTTCCTCTTGCTGCTGGCCCTTCCGGTGCTGGCGGCGGCGATCACGATGTTGCTGGTTGACCGTAACTTTGGCGGCGCCTTCTTTGACGCAGCAGCTGGCGGTGACCCCGTTCTATATCAGCATCTGTTCTGGTTCTTCGGCCACCCCGAAGTCTATATCATGATCTTGCCGGGCTTCGGCATCATCAGCCAGATCATCGCAACTTTCAGCCGCAAACCGGTGTTCGGCTATCTCGGTATGGCCTATGCAATGGTTGCCATTGGCGTCGTCGGCTTTGTCGTGTGGGCGCACCATATGTTCACCACCGGCATGAGCGTTGACATGAAGATGTACTTCACTGCGGCAACGATGGTGATCGCGG